>CADAQM010000005.1:22256-164477 GCA_902790135.1 uncultured Coriobacteriaceae bacterium | reverse complement strand
CTCAAGCTCGCCGAGGAGGTCAAGCCCAACCTGGTCGTGGCCACCGACCCGGACGCCGACCGCATGGGCACCGCCATCCCGCACGACGGCGAGTACAAGCTGCTCTCCGGCAACGAGATGGGCGTCCTGCTTATGGACTGGCTGATCAAGATGGCCGAGGCCAACGGCGAGGATCCCAAGGAGAAGGTCGCCGTCACCTCCATCGTGTCCTCCACCATGCCTGACGCGCTGGCCAAGGACAAGGGCTTCGAGCTCCGTCGCGTCCTCACCGGCTTCAAGTACATTGGCGACCAGATCGACCAGCTCAAGGACGCTGGCGAGGAGGATCGCTACCTCATGGGCTTCGAGGAGTCCTATGGCTACCTCGTGGGCACCCACGCTCGCGACAAGGACGCCATCGTGGCCGTCGAGATGTGCGTCGAAATGGCTTCTGACTACGCCTCCAAGGGCATGGACCTCTATGAGGCCATGGACGCCCTGTACCAGAAGTACGGCTATTACATCAACGGCATCGTCAACGCCTCGTTCCCGGGTGCCGCTGGTGCCGACAAGATGGCCGCCCTCATGAAGAGCCTCCGCGAGGAGCCGCTCACCGAGATTGCCGGCCTGAAGGTCGTTGGCATGACCGACTTCGCCACCGGCCCCGAGATGCCGCGCGTCTCTGGCCTGCAGAAGGAGGCCCCGCAGGTCCTGCCGCCCGCAAACGTGATCGAGTACCAGCTCGAGGACGACAACAAGATCATCTTCCGTCCGTCCGGCACCGAGCCCAAGATCAAGGCGTACCTGTTCGCCAAGGGCGCCACGCGCGCTGACGCCGAGGCCATCGAGGCCAAGCTGCGCGCTGCTGCCGAGGAGATCTTCGCCTAGGAGCAACCGCCACACGGCATGTTCAGGGACCCGCGCCGAGCGCGGGTCCCTTCTTTTGTCGCTGCGCAGGGTGAGGCTGATGCGTGCTCGTCGGTTTCCGTTACGGCGAGGGCTGAATCGTGCAGGCAATCCCGTTACTGTGTAACGCTATGCTGTCGTCATGCTGAGCTGACAGGCTCCAGAGGGCAAAAGTGCTGGTCGGCTTTGCCTGGAGATGCAGGCCGAAGGCAGGTGTCCCGGATGGATTACACAGTAACGGGGTAACTTGCACGATTCTGACCCTTCTGCTCCGCAAATGCGGCCGATGCCCGTTCCTTCGGGCTCAATGCGCCAAAACTCATGGTCTGACCAGTATCTGCCGTGAAAAGAAACGGGCCTGGAGTTGCCTCCAGGCCCGTAGCTGTGCTTGTCGACGTCTCTTATGCGGACTCGTCGCCCGTTGCCTCGCCGGTGTCCTCGCCAGTGCCGTCGAGAGAGGTGTCGGCGTTGGCGTTGGCATCGCTGCCAGCCGCGCTGCCGGCAGCTACGGTCACGGAGTAGGCGGTGTCAGTCTTGCTGGCGACGGCCCCGAGCGACCAGGTATGCGATGTGGCGATTGCCGAGGTCGGGTCATACACGGTGATGGAGTTGTCGGAGTTGAGGCTGATGACTACGGCCCAGTGGGCGTTGTTCGACCCGATGCCCGAGTCGCTCTTGAGCTTGATGACCACCGGCACACCGTCTTCAGCCAGCGGAATGTAGATGCCATCGGAGGAAGCTTCGACGCTCGTGGCGGCTAGGCCGGCCTCGGAGGCGTGGTTGGTGAGGAAGGAGTCATCCATGCCTGTCGTACCGCTGGCCAACTTGGCGGAGGTCACTGCCTGGGCAATGGTGGCGGGGTCGTAGGTCGTCTTGCCCGACAGACCCATCGAGGCAATCGAAAGTGCGACAGGGCCAGAGCCCGTGGAGCCAATGATGCCATCAGCGTAGGTTGCATAGCCCCAGCGTGGGTCGAAGGTGTAAAGCTTGGGATATTCGCCCTGCGGAACTGCGGCGTCGTAGGGCTGTGTGCTTCCGTCCGCCTTGACGCTTCCAGCCACAAACTCGACGGCCTCGGGCTCGGCGATGGCGAGGTCAATCAGGCGCTCATCGGTTATCTTGTCGGCGTTCTTGGCAATGTCGGCAAAGGCCTCATTGCGGTCGAGCACCTCGGCGAGACGATCGGTCTGCTCGGCGTTCACGCCGTAGGCAACGCGCTTGTCCTCAGGATTGACCTTCACCTCCTTGGTCTCATCCTTCTTGGTGCTGCGTGAGCTGCAACCCTTGACGCAACTCGTGATGCCAAAGACGAGGGCGATAATCAGCAGGATACCCACGACACCGACGATGATGATGCGCGGATTGATGCTGCGAGATGAGGTCTGGCGGCGGCTGCTGCCAACGCGATAGCCCGTGTCACGGCCCTGCAGCGGCTTGCGACCGTTCGAGCTGTTGGAACGGCGGGACGAGTTGGAGCGGCGCGTGGAGCCCGAACTAGACCTGCGGCGCCTGTCTGATTGTGCGGTTGCCATGAATAAACCCTCTCACGCTATGCGAATCGTTTGACTATCGTGCCAGATAGCGGCAAAGACAGTCTTATATATACTACGTCAGGTCATTCTTCAAATAAACAATTGAGTACAATGAACGGTACTGCTTGTTCGGCGTTTAAGGATGATGAGAGATGCGAAAGCTTATTGAGCAGATTCTCAAGTTTGGTGTGGTCGGTTTTCTGGCTTTTCTCATTGACTACGGCATATTGATGCTGTTGTCACAAGTGTTTGGCATCGATCCGGTTATCGCAGCAGCTATTTCGTTCATCATCTCGTTAGTCTTCAATTACCTTGCCTCTATGCGCTACGTGTTCTCGCATCGCGATGACATGAGTTCAAGTCACGAGTTCGTTCTGTTTCTTGGGTTGTCCGTAGTAGGTCTTGCGATTAACGAAGCTATTATTTGGATTGGCACAACAATACTTGGCACATCGGGTCTTATGGTGACGATCACCAAAGTAGTTGCCACGGCGGTCGTCATGGTGTGGAACTTCGTCAGCCGCAAGCGCTGGCTAGATGGGGGTTCGGATTAGGGGCATATCAGCTTTGTAGAAGAAGAGAAGGGCAAGCGCATGAAGGGCATTATTCTTGCTGGTGGCAGCGGCACGCGTCTGTATCCGCTTACCACGGTCACCTCGAAACAGCTCTTGCCGGTTTACGACAAGCCGATGGTCTACTATCCGCTGGCCACCCTCATGCTCGCGGGCATTCGCGAGATCCTGGTCATCTCCACACCGACGGATCTCCCCAACTTCAAGGCGCTGCTGGGCGATGGCTCTGACTACGGTCTTGACCTCTCCTATGCGGAGCAGCCCAGCCCCGACGGTCTGGCCCAGGCATTCACCATCGGAGCCGAGTGGATTGGCGACGAACCGTGCGCGCTGGTGCTCGGGGACAATATCTTCTACGGCAATGGGCTCTCCAAGCGTCTGCGCCGTGCGGCTGCGGGGGCAGGCGAGGGCCGCGCGACCGTCTTCGGATATCGCGTCGACGACCCCGAGCGCTTTGGGGTGGTCGAGTTCGACGAGAACTACAATGCCGTCTCGATCGAGGAGAAGCCGGCCGAGCCCAAGAGCAACTATGCCGTCACGGGCCTCTACTTCTATCCCTCAGGCGTTCCTGCCATGGCCGCCGCCGTCAAGCCGTCTGCGCGCGGCGAGTACGAGATCACCGATCTCAACCGCATGTACCTCGAGGAGGGCCTGCTCGACGTGGTCACCCTCGGACGTGGCTTCGCATGGCTCGACACGGGCACCATGGAGAGCCTCTTCGAAGCTTCGCAGTTTGTTCGTACCGTGGAGCGCGCCCAAAACCTCCCTGTCTCGGTCCCAGAGGAGATCGCCTACGACAACGGCTGGATCACCAAGGAGCGTCTCGTGGAGTGTGCGGACCGCTATGGCAAGAGCGATTACGGCACGCACCTTCGCGTGGTGGCAGAGGGGCGCATCGCCCCGGAGCATCACGGAGGCGCACAGTGAGACTGCTCGTAACAGGATCCCTCGGTCAGCTCGGACGCGCCTTGAAGGCACGGCTCGAGCAGGGTCGCTGCCCTGATGAATGGTTGGACGTCGAGGCTGACTGGGCCGACCTCGCCGAGATAGACATCTCGAGCGATGCGAGCGTGGCAGCATGGTTTGAGTCTCACGAGCGCTACGACGTGGTCATAAATTGCGCGGCCATGACAAACGTGGACGGCTGCGAGGCAGACTTCGGGCGCGCCTTTGATGCAAATGCGCTCGGCCCGATGAACCTAGCCCGCGCCTGTGCACAAACCGATACAACGCTTGTGCACGTATCCACCGACTATGTCTTTTCTGGAACGCAGGAGGGTGAGCGTACGGAAGCGGATGCCCCCTGTCCCATCAGCGCCTATGGACGCTCAAAGCTCGCGGGGGAGGGGCTTGCCCTCTCCGGAAACCCGCGGACGCACGTGGTGCGCACCGCCTGGCTCTACGGTGAGGGAAAGAACTTCGTGGCCACGATGCTTCGCCTGGCATCCACGCACAGCGAGGTGACGGTGGTGGACGATCAGCTCGGTAACCCCACCTCGGCAGACGATCTTGCGGGTGAGATTCTGCGAATCGCCCTTACCGACGCCTATGGCGTATGGCACTGTACCAACGAGGGCATATGCTCATGGGCTGACCTCGCAGAGGAGGTCTTTGCCCTGGCGGGCGTCGCGTGCACCGTCAAGCGCTGCACGTCAGAGCAGTACAAGGCGGCCAATCCGCAGGCTGCGGATCGCCCGCGCTTTTCGGCACTTGCCAACGCGCGTTTGGCCGCGACTATCGGAAACACCATGCGTCCCTGGAAGGACGCGCTGAGAGATTACATCGGACACTAGGTGGTATAGGGAGTACGCATGGCTAAGACCTTCGAGCCCAAGAGCATCATCGTCACCGGTGGCTGTGGTTTCATCGGTTCAAACTTCGTACATTTCGTAGCGCGCGAGCACCCCGAGGTCAAGGTGACCGTCCTCGACAAGCTCACCTATGCGGGCAACCCTGCCAACATCGAGGGCACGGGCGCCGAGCTCGTGGTGGGGGACATCTGTGACGCGTCTCTGCTCGACAAGCTGGTGCCGGGCCACGATGCCATCGTGCACTTCGCTGCGGAGTCCCACAACGACAACTCCATCGCCGACCCGTCGCCCTTCGTGCAGACCAACGTGCGTGGTACCTACGAGCTGCTCGAGGTCTGTCGCCGTTACGGCGTGCGCATGCACCATGTGTCCACCGACGAGGTCTACGGCGACCTCGCCCTCGACGACCCCGCGCGCTTCACCGAGGAGACCCCGTACCACCCCAGCTCTCCGTACAGCTCGACCAAGGCCAGCTCCGACCTGCTCGTGCGTGCCTGGTACCGCACCTTTGGCGTGCCCGTCACGATCTCCAACTGCTCCAACAACTACGGGCCCTATCAGCACATCGAGAAGTTCATTCCCAGGCAGATCACCAACGTGCTCTGGGGCATCCGTCCCAAGCTCTATGGCGACGGAAAGAACGTGCGCGACTGGATTCACACCGAGGACCATTCGAGTGCCGTGTGGGCAATCCTCACCCGCGGGCGCCTGGGCGAGACCTACCTCGTGGGCGCTGACGGAGAGCGCGACAACATCACCGTCATGCGCGACATCCTGCGTGGTATGAACCAGCCCGAGGACGCCTTCGACTGGGTGCGCGATCGCCCCGGCCATGACCGCCGCTACGCAATCGATCCGACCAAGCTCCGCCGCGAGCTTGGTTGGGCTCCGCGCCATACCGACTTTGCCGAGGGTCTGGCGCAGACCATCCAGTGGTATCGCGACAACGAGGACTGGTGGAAACCGGCCAAGCGTGCTACCGAGGAGAAGTACGCGGCGCAGGGGCAGTAGCCATCTCGTGCCGGACGCTAGACGTGCGGGAACCTCCCTAGAAGATAGCGGCTCGAGAGTGGGTCGCGACGAGCTGTAGAGGTGCTCTCACGTCGCGTCTCGACATCCTGTCCGTTCTGTATGAGCCTGGGAGCTCAGTGAGGAGGTAGCGGGGCCACCTTGAAACTGCACCCGGTCCACTTCCTGGTGCATCATGCTTTGCTTTGAACTTGAGGGCGCCGCCTATTGACAGGGCGGTCGAGTTGGCACTTGTGACCAGCGTCAATCTGTTTGTGCTGGTCGCTTGGTGCCTGCATGAGCTGATTTGTTATGGATCCAAGCCTTCGATGCGAATCGTTGGAGGTGTTGGTGTCATCACGCGTCTCGATGAGATGGTGCCCATACAGTTCAAAGGAGATAGGATGAAGAAGAGAAACGCGACGATTGACGCAATCAAGGGATTGGCAATAGTTGCGGTCGTCCTCTACCACTTTGGGGGCAACGTCCTCCCTTACGGATACTTGGGAGTGGATGTCTTTTTTGTTGTCGGGGGATTCCTTCTGATAGGAAGTCTGAAGAGAAGACTGGAAGAGGGATCGTTCGAATATCGACAATTTGTATTACACAAACTGATACGACTGTGGCCATCCATCGTAATCGCTTCTTCTGTAGCCGTATGCCTCGGGTACTTCCTGATGCTGCCAGACGACTATGAGAATCTGGCAGAGTCGGTTGTGGCCTCAAATGTTTTCTCGAATAACGTCCTGCAATGTATAACAATAAAGAATTACTGGGATGTTGTAAACCACTACAAGCCCCTGATGCATTTATGGTATATCGGCGTACTCATGCAGGCTTATATAACAATCCCAATAGTGTACATAGCTCTATATCGAGCTCGGGGCAATAGTGGAATCAAAGCTGGAACGGCGCTGATAACCGCGCTCAGTCTGTTGCTATTTGCATTCCCCGTGTTTCCTCCTGCATGGAAGTTCTACTATCTGCCGTTCCGCCTATTTGAGATTACTGCAGGTGGCCTGTTGGTATTCTACAAGCCTGCGTTGAGGGGGCGAAGAGAGATAGGGTGGATCAGCATCGTCGTCTTACTGATGCTGATCTGCTCGCACGTCGAGGTCATTCCGGGCAGCGTCATGCTTGTGGGCACGGTGATGTGCACCGTTCTCGTCCTATGGTCAGCATCGGGTGTGGATGCGCCTAGCGTTGCGCCTGCGGCCGTCAGGGCGCTCGCAGGAATAGGCAGGAGAAGCTACAGCATATACATCTGGCACCAGGTCGTTATCGCCTTCCTGTTCTACTCCTGCTTCGCAAGACAAAGCCTGCTTTCATTTGCCGTATGTATAGGCATCACCGCAGCGGCCGCCATCCTGTCTTATCGCTTTACGGAGATACCGCTGGGAGCGTGTATCGGTGACAACAGGATGGAATCAAGGGCAATCGCAATAACGGCCGTATTGGCGGCCGTGGCCTGCGGCATCTCCCTGCAAATCTACCTCAATGCGGGCGTGGTTAGGGATGTTCCCGAATTGGGCATCACGAGAGATGATGCTCACAGAAACATGCATGCCGAGTATTGTGATAGGCCCTATGACTGGGATAGGGACTTCACCGAAGATGCCAAGACTCACGTGTTGGTACTAGGCAATAGTTTTGGTAGAGATTGGGCGAACATACTCCATGAGTTTGATCCCTCGCTCGACATTTCCTATTGCTTCTATACACGAAGCGATCACGGCCAAGAGTTGGACAGGGTTGAGGATGCCGACATCGTCTTTTACGCCATGGGTCCAGGGTATGGAACTGTACCTGAAGGTGTCAGAGAGATTGGCGATAAGCTGCGCATAGTTGGCAACAAGAGCTATGGCGAGTCGAATGGAATCATATATGCGCATCGATTCTTCTCTGGCTATTACGAGCAGACAGTCGATGTTGCCCAGCAACTGAAAGAGCAGAATCGAAGAGAAGCGGAAACCTGGGGGGATAGGTACATTGATTTGCTCGGTCCTGTGACAGTTGATGGGAAAGTGAGAGTCTTTACTGATGACAACATGCTCATTAGCCAGGACTGCCGACATCTGACTCAGGCTGGAGCGCAATACTATGCCCGGATACTGGATTTGGACGCAATTCTCGAGAAGTAGCGCCGAGCCACGCTTGCTGCGGTGAGGACCTGGTGATCACGAAGACCTGACACTGACGTCTACGAGGCTATTGGGTCCAACCAAGCGGCCAGTCGAGTCGATGTGCGCAGGGCGCGGGGCGGCAGGCGCAGCCGTTCAGTCCAACCGAATATGCAAAGCACGGGATATGTCTTCGTGGGGCTTCTCTGCCGACAAAATGGCGATTGAATCGAAAAACAGCATATTTCCCTTAACATTTGCGAAATTGTAAAGATACTAAGCATGCTATAAGCTATTGTTTTATGTTGTTCGATTAACAGCGTTATGCAATTCTTTCGGGCCAAGGGGGACACGATGGTCAAGCGCCGCAACAGCAGGCAGGATGCCATCCGCGATATCGTTCGTGCAAAGTCAATCCACACGCAGCGGTCGCTCGTCGAGGAGCTGCAAGACATCGGTTACAACTGCACGCAGGCTACCGTCTCGCGAGACATTGCGGACATGGGCCTCAAGAAGCTCTCCGAGGGCATCTACGTGCTTGCCGAGGATCTGCACCTGCAGCGTATGGTCTCCGAGTTCGTTACCTCTTGCGAGCGTGCCCAGAACCTCGTGGTGGTCAAGTCGCAACCGGGTACCGCGCCGGGCGTTGCCGCCGCGGTAGACGCCGCCTCGCTGCCTGACGTCATTGGCTCTGTTGCTGGCAATGATACGGTGCTGGTCGTGTGCGGCACCGACTCCGGCGCAAACGAGCTGGTGCACTTGGTCAACAAGCTTAGTACCCCCAACAGGTAGCAGCAGGGGCCATCCACGTATGGCATCCCGGTTTCCTGCGGCGAGAGTTCGCCACCCAACGTCTGACAAGCAACACGGCAACCAACGGAAAACCCGCTCGCATCCTTTCGGATACGAGCGGGCTCTTGTTTAGGTACGGGGATAGGGGCTAGTAGCCACCCTCGGAGCCATCTCCGACGTCGCCACCATCCTCAACGTACTCGCCGCTATCCTCGGAACCCGTTCCGCCATCATCCGTATAGCCGCTGTCGTCGTAGCCCGTGTCGGTGGTGGTGTCGGTCGTCGTGGTGTCGGTGCTCTGCTGCTCAGGCGTCGTATCGACTGTGGTCGTGGTGGTGTCGTAGCTGTTCTCGTCCTGCTGCTGGTCTTCCTTCCCCTCTTTCTTCTCGTCCTCTTTGTAGACGTCGTACTCGCTGTACGCGCCACCCTTGAAGGTCCAGGAGCTGTTGTCCTTGTACGTGGGCTGCGTGCTGGAGGTGGGGAACTCCTCGCGCGGCACGCCCTCGAGAACCGAGTTGATGAAGTAGGTGAAGATCGGGCAGGCAGTGTTGTAGGGGTGGGCGACCGAGCCCCAGACATACACCTCGGCCTCCTCGCGGTAGCCGCACCAGACGGAGACGGACAGCTGCGGGGTAATGCCGCAGAACCACAGGTCGCGGAAGTTCTCGGTGGTGCCGGTCTTGCCGGCGACGGGCTGGTTGACCGTAAGGCCGCTACCCACGACCTCGGCGGTGCCGCCCCAGGTGCAGACGCGCTTCATGACTTCGAGCACGGCGGAGGAGACTCCCTCGTCGAGAACGCGGGTCGCCGTGTCCTCGTGCTCGTAGACGGTGTTGCCGTTGCGGTCCTCGATACGCGTGATGGCGATGGCGTCACGATGGATGCCTCCGGTCGCAACCGTGGCATAGGCCTCGGCCATCTGCACGGGCGGGACGCCGACGGTTCCCAGCGTGAGCGAGGAGTAAGCGGGAAGGTCGACAGAGATGCCCATGTCCTTGGCGGTCGTAACGATCTTGTCCGCGCCGATGGCCTCGGCGACCTGGACGAAGCCCGTGTTGGACGAGATGGCGAAGGCGTCTGCGAGCGTACGGATGCCATAGCTCTCGTTGCCGTAGTTCTGTACCGTCCAGGTGGGCGAGAAGGTCATGGGCGAGTTGCAGTTGAGGTAGATGTTGGGGTTCATGCCCTCGCGAATGGCCGCGGCGAGGGTGAAGAGCTTGAACGAGGAGCCCGGTTGCCTGCGTGCCTGCGTGGCCAGGTTGAACTGGCTCTCCTGGTAGTCGCGACCGCCGACCATGGCCTTGATGTAGCCGGTGTCGGGGTCGACGGCGACCAGGGCTGCGTCGAGACGCTCGTTACCGAGCTCGGAAAGGCGCGTGGCCACGGCCTGCTCGGCGGCATCCTGGTAGCTCGGATCGATGGTGGTGTAGACCTTCAGGCCGCCCTGGAAGACGGTGTCCTGGTCGAAGTCCTCGAGCAAGAGCTGCTTCACGTAGTCAGTGAAGTAGGGCTCTTGGGACTCGTTCTGCAGGAAGCTGCCGGGGTTGGTCTGCATGGGCGTGTTGATGGCCTCGTCGTACTGCTCCTGCGTGATGTCACCATGCTCGAGCATCTTGTCGAGAACCATGTCGCGACGCCACTGGGCACCCTCGGGGTTCTGGATGGGGTCGTAAGTGGAAGGCGACTGCGGCAAGCCGCAGAGCGTGGCGGCCTCGGCCAGGCTCAGGTCGCTCGCGTTCTTGTTGAAGTAGGTGATGGCAGCCGCCTGGATGCCGTAGGCCTGATGTCCGAAGAAGATGGTGTTGAGGTACATCATCAGGATCTGGTCCTTGGTGTACATCTTCTCCATCTGGATGGCCAGGTATGCCTCGCGGACCTTACGCTTGACCGTGTAGTCGAACTGCTCATCGGACAGGATCGTGTTGCGCACGAGCTGCTGCGTGATGGTCGAGGCACCCTGCGAGCCGCCGGCAAGTTGGGCGACCACGGCGCGCGCGATGCCCTGCGGGTCGACGCCGTTGTGACGATAGAAGCGCTCGTCCTCGATGTCGACGATGCCCTTGAGGATATAGTCGCTGACCTCGCCGATCTCGATGCTGCGCCGGTTCTGCAGATAGTACTCGGCGATGGTCGTGCCGTTGGCGTCGACGATCTCGGTCGGCTCGCTGACGAGGTAGGCGTCAGCCGAGTTGTAGTCGGGAAGGTCCTGCAGCCACGTGGTGATGAGGGTGCCGAGCGACATCGCCAGCGCCGCCACCAGCAAGGCGACGAAGCCGAAGATGCCGGCAATGCCAAACCCGATGATGTGGGTACGTGCGTTTTTACGAGCCCTGCGTTTGCGGACGCCCATGCGTTCCTCCTCCGTAAGGGACAGTTAAATTCACATTATAGGAGTCGGAACGAAACTGGGCGAGCTAATGGCAGACTCCAAAGAGAGCCCATCGTATTTACCGTGGTGCGGAGCTGTCGTTGTGCGCTTGCAGAGAATCTGTCACGCAACTTGCGCTATGCTGGTGCGTGCGCGACTCGATTTGGCGAGTTCGCGAGGACAACATGACTATTGGAGGACAGAGCATTGCTGCCAGTCGACGAGCAACTCAAGGTCATTACTTCCGGCACCCAGCAGATCGTGCCGCTCGATGAGCTGAAGAAGAAGCTTGAGAAGGGCGAGCCCCTCAACATCAAGCTGGGCGTGGATCCCACCAGCCCCGATCTGCACCTTGGCCATGCCGTGCCCCTGCGAAAGATGAGGCAGTTCCAGGACCTTGGCCATCACGTGACCCTGATCATCGGCAACGGCACCGCACTTATCGGTGACCCGTCCGGCCGTGACAGCACCCGCCCCCCGCTGACGGAGGAGCAGGTCGAGGCCAACGCCAAGACCTACGTCGAGCAGGCCGTCAAGGTGCTCGACCCCGAGAAGACCACCATCGTGCACAACGGTGACTGGCTCAAGCCCCTCGACCTGCAGAAGATGCTGCACCTGATGGCCCAGTTCAACGTGGCGCGCATCCTCGAGCGCGAGGACTTCCACAATCGCTACGAGAACCAGCAGTCCATCGCGCTGCACGAGTTCATCTACCCCGTGCTGCAGGCCTACGACAGCGTCGTCATCAAGTCCGACGTCGAGATGGGCGGCAACGACCAGATCTTCAACCTGCTCGCCGGCCGTGACCTCATGCGTGCCGAGGGCATGGAGCCCCAGGTGGCGCTCACCATGCCGCTGCTCGTCGGCCTCGACGGCCACAAGAAGATGTCCAAGAGCTACGGCAACTACGTGGGCCTGACAGACGCGCCCAACGACATGTACGGCAAGCTCATGTCCATTGCCGACGAGATCGTGC
Organism: uncultured Coriobacteriaceae bacterium; assembly: GCA_902790135.1. Classification (GTDB taxonomy): domain Bacteria; phylum Actinomycetota; class Coriobacteriia; order Coriobacteriales; family Atopobiaceae; genus UBA1367. Next base: position 152,413 of record CADAQM010000005.1, on the reverse strand, counting down.
CCATGTACTTCCGTCTGTGCTCGACCAAGACCATCGAGGAGATCGACGCCATCGACGCCGAGTTCAAGGCTGGCACGGCTGACCCGTATGCCCGCAAGCGCGAGCTGGCTCGCAACATCGTTGACCTCTATCACGGTGAGGGTGCCGGCCAGAAGGCCCAGGAAGCCTTTGACGCCCAGTTCAAGCGTGCCGAGATTCCCGAGGACATTCCCGAGTACGCGGTCGCCAACATCCAGGTCAACGACCAGGGTCTGGTCTACCTGGCAAAGCTGCTTGCAGATGCTAAGCTTGCCGGCTCTGTGGGAGAGGCGCGCCGCTTCATCGACGGCGGTGGCGTCAAGATCAACGGCGAGGCTGTGGCTCCCAAGGCGTATAACGTGAGTCCCGACACGCTGGTAGCCGGCACGGTCATCCAGCACGGCAAGCGCAAGTTCGTGCGCCTGGTCTAGTGTCAGAGTTGACTGCATCGAAGACTGACAGTGCGCCCGCCCCCACGAGGGGCGGGCGTCGCCTTGAGCTGCTGGCCCCGGCAGGTGGCCCCGAGCAGCTCAACGCCGCCTTGGCTGCTGGCGCAGATGCCATGTACCTGGGCTTTGGCCACCGCTTCAATGCCCGTAGGGGAGCCACGAGCTTTGATGACGAGAGCTTTGAGGCGGCGTGCAGGCGCGCACATCTGGCAGGCGCACACGTCTATGTGACGGTGAACGTCGTGATCAAGGCCGACGAGATGGCTCGTGCGCTCGCGCTGGTGCGGCGCGCGTGGCTGCTTGGTGCCGACGCGTTCATCATCCAGGACTGGGGCTTGCTCGACGAGGTGCGCCGCCGCTGGCCGCAGATGGAGGTTCACATCTCCACGCAGGCCAACGTGCACGATTCGCGAGGCGTTGCCTGGGCGCGCGACCGATGGCAGGTGGACCGCGTGACGCTCTCGCGCGAGCTCTCAGTGTCAGAGATCGCGCGCATCGCCCAGGAGGGCGTGGAGCTTGAGGGCTTTGGCCACGGGGCGCTGTGCTTCTGTTATTCGGGCATCTGCATGATGAGCTCCATGGGCGGTGACCGCTCTGCCAACCGCGGGATGTGCGCCCAGCCTTGCCGGCTGCCGTACGAGCTGGTAGATGGTCAGGGCAAACGTCTGAGTCCGCCCGACGTCCGACCGCTCTGCCCCAAGGACTATCGCACCATTGATCGGCTTGGAGAGCTGCGCGAGGCTGGCCTCGGGTCGCTCAAGGTAGAAGGGCGCCTCAAGGGACCCGACTACGTGCATGCGGTGTCGCGCGCCTATCGCTCGGCGCTTGACGAGCTCGATGGTGCCGAGGACGTGCTCGGGGCATCCGAGCGCGACCGGCTGCTTCGTCGTGCCTTCAATCGCGACTTTACCGACGCCTACCTCGATGGCACGTCGGACAACGAGATGATGAGCTATGAGCGGTCCAACAACCGCGGCGAGCTGGTGGGACATGTGGTGGCGACGCGCGACCTGGGCAGCGCACGCGTGTGGCGTGGCGGGACCAACGGTGGTCGCGAGCGTACGCGCAAGGTGACCTTGGCCGAGGTTGACGTGGCACTGGATGCGCCGGTGGGCAAGGGCGATCTTCTCGAGGTGCGTCCGGTGGATGACCCATCGCAGTTCTTGACGACCAACGCCGACCGCGATGCGGCAGTGGGGGAGACGCTCACGTGCCGCACGGTGCGGCCTATGGCAGCAGGATGCCCGGTGCGCGTGATTCGCTCCCAGCAGGCGCTCGACGTGGCGGCTCGCGTGGCTCGTGCGGACATCCCGCGTCAGCGTGAGGTTTGCGTGCGTGTAAGGGCACGGCTGGGCGAGCCCTTCTCGGTGGAGGTGGCTACTGCTGATGGAGTGGCCAAAGCATCTGCCAGCGGTTTTGTGGTCGAGGCTGCGCGGTCTCGGGCAGTCTCGCGCGACGACTTAGTCGAGCATGTCGGTCGCATGGGCGGCTCGGCCTTTACACCGGTTGCCTTTGAGGTCGAGCTTGATGAGGGTTGCGGCATGCGGTTCTCAGACGTGCACAAGGTGCGTGCGGAAGCATGCCGCGCTCTTATGCGCAAGCTGCTCGAGCCCTACGAAACGCGCCAGGTGGGCAAGGCACCCTCACAGGTGCTCGTCTCGCGCGAGGTGGGCGAGCGGCTTGCTGCATGCTCGGGTAATGTGCGCTCAGGCGTGGAAGTCTGTGCGCTGGTGCGCGACGCTGCCAGCGCCCGTGCCGCGCGTAAAGCTGGGGCTACGCGAGTCTATGCGATGGGCGATGCGCTGACGAGCGAGGACTGGGAGCCCGGCGAGAAGCCCCTACCTTGGCTTGACGAGGTGTGCCGCGAGATTGACCACGAGCGTCTTGACCAGCACATGCGGGCGGGGGAGCCCGTGGGTGTGGGCAGCGTGTCAGAGCTAGCGCTTGCTGCCGAGCGCGGTGCCCTGGCCGAGGTCAGGCCCTGCATTCCCATCCACAACCCCAGCGCGCTCTTCTCCATGGCTGACGCGGGGGCAAAGGCGGTCTGGCTCTCTCCCGAGCTCACGCTGGATGAAGTGCTGGAACTGACAAAGGTGTCGCCCGTGCCCGTGGGCTTGGTGGTGTACGGACGCACGCGCGTGATGACGAGCGAGCACTGCGTGCTGCAGGTGGCTGGACGCTGCGTTCATAATTGTGCGGCCTGTGCCCTGCGCCGCGATGACATGCAGCTGGTGGACGTCAAGGGTAAGCGCTTCCCCGTGCGCACGGACCTGCAGGGGCGTAGTCGCATCTATGCCTCGAGTCCGTTAGATGCGGCGCCCGAGGTGGGCAGGTTGGTTGCAGGTGGTGTGAGTCGGCTGATGGTGGATGGCAGCCTCCTTGATGCTGGCGAGCTGGCTCGTGCGGTGGGACGTGTGGTGCGCGCGGCGAGGGGCGAGATCATCGAGCGGTTGGAAGGCCATACTTCGGGGCACCTCCATAGTCCGATCGAGTAGGGGCTGTGGGTTACGGTGAGGCACGCGCGGTCATAACGTGAAGGACCCACACAGTTCCATGCAGACGGACATTTCCCTGCATGCAATTTCCACTCAACGGGTATGATTGACGCTATATGCGAATGCACACGGCCGCCGCGCGCGGCATGAACGGAGGATAGATCATGGCAGCCAACACCCCTGTCAACATGGAGCTTCTCGAGTCGACCATCAACGTCATCCGTCAGAGCCTGCAGGCTGACGGCGGCGACGTCGCCCTCATCAACTGCGACGAGAACGGCGTTGTCACCCTCGAGATGCAGGGCGCCTGCGCTGGATGCCCGCTTTCCAGCTACGACATGTCCGAAGGCATCGAGCGCATCCTGATGGAGCACGTCCCGGGTGTGACCAAGGTTCAGCCCGCCATGGCCTGGTAAGCCTTATGTGGCTCAACGACCTGTACCACAGCATTGACCCCATCGCCCTGTCGGTGGGGCCTCTTTCTATCCGTTGGTATGGCCTTGCGTACCTGTTTGGCTTCTTTGCCACCGGAGTGATGATCTACCGCGTCGCCCGACGCTGGCGCATGGAGGTCTCCGCCGACGACGTCGTTACCATCATGACGGCAGTCGCCTGCGGTGTCATCATCGGTGCTCGCCTCGGCTACGTGCTCTTCTACGGCAAGGGTTACTACCTTGCGCATCCGCTCTCCATCATCATGCTCAACGAGGGCGGCATGAGCTTCCACGGAGGACTGGTCGGTGCGATTGTTGGCGCGTACCTGGCAAACAGGGAGGTTGGGTTCGCTCCCCTCACCCTGATTGACCTCGGCTCCATCGGTGCGCCCATCGGCCTGTTTCTGGGTCGCTGCGCGAACTTCGTCAACGGCGAGCTTTGGGGCAAGGAGACATCGCTGCCCTGGGGTGTCATGTTCGATGATGCGGGCGGCGGCGCGGTGTTTCGCCATCCCTCGCAGCTCTACGAAGCCCTGCTTGAGGGATTGGTCATCTTCTGCGTGCTCTACGCGCTCAGCCGTCGCCTGCCACCGCGTCCCAAGGGTACCTTTATCGGCACCTTCCTCATGCTGTACGGTTGCTTCCGCTTTCTGGTGGAGTTCGTGCGCCTGCCCGACCAGCAGATGGGCTATTTGGCGTGGGGTTGGCTCACCATGGGACAGGTGCTAAGCCTGCCTTTGCTGATGGCGGGTGTGGCGATGCTCGTCTGGGCTCACAAGACCAATGCTCCACAGGGATGGACGGATGAGGCCGCGGCGTAGCTGGCAGGACCATCCCCGACATAATCAAATGACGAGAGGCCGGAGTCTGCGCTTCGGCCTCTTTCGTGTCGTAGGTCTCAGATGAAGTCTTCCGACTGTCGTGCCTAAGCGATCCCCGCCGCCTTCAGGCAGGCTTCAAGCTGCTCCACAGCCATCGCAAAGTGCGCACCGGCATCGGTTGACTTGAGCCCGAGCAGCACCACGCGCACCACGCTGCGCTTTGGCTCCTCGCATGCGAGCTCGTCGGAGAGGGCCTCAACTTGCAGCAATGCGTCCTCGCGCAAGTCCAGGGGTAGCTCGCGCACCGAGCTCTCCAGCTCGCGCAGCAAATAGTCAATTCGCTCGGGGCCAACGATATCAGCCTGCGCATCGTCGGCTGCATCCTGCGTGTCAAGGAGGTCATTAAGTCCCAGCGCGTCAGCCATGGCTTGCAGATGCGCGTTCACGTCGTCGATGAGGGCGATCACCATCTCGTCCATGAAGTGCTCCGCCTGGTCCTGCAGGCGCCCAGACCCGTGGCCGTAGCCATGGAAGACGGGGCTGCGGAACTTGGTGCCTCGTTCCACCAGCTCGCTCACGATGAGGTAACGCTCGGCGGATGCGCCACGATGGTCCTCGGAGAAGGGCCCAAAGACACCCGAGGACTCGTCGGTCACGCGATCCACCTCGGCCGTCGCGTCAAAGCCAGTGGGCAGGTGCTTGTCCACGCAGTCATTGACGTACGCGCTGATCAGCGGTTCGCTGTCCAGCGCGTCCAGCAGGCGCTCGAGCGGCGCGGGCATGTCGATGAAGTTGCTGCCCACGATGCGCTCCACCTCGGAACCAAACCTGAGCGCAGTCTGCTGCAGCCTCTTTCTCTCGTCCAACGTGTGTCCCTTCCTCAGTTGCTCGGACCAAACCAGTATCACACATGGAAGGATGGCGTGTGCGACTTGGCCGGGGCAATGCCCGCGACCGACCTGCTATTATGACAGCATCATATGAATCGAGGGTACGGTCACCGAGCTGCAAGGCCTCGCTAAAAGGATTCCGGTTCTACTCCGGATCAGCCGTCGCTGTACTTAAAGGCGCAATGCTCGCCGGCATATCTGTCGGGAGTCGCTCTGTTGGTGGCGCGATACCACCTGTCCTTGCCTACCCTCACGATGGCCATAAGGCCAGAAGGGTAGGTCGTTATGACACAGTCAACCATGTCTCGTCGTCTCTTCTTGGGCACCGCTGCAACCGGTACCCTTGCCGCCCTCGCGGGCTGCGCCGCGGGCGCATCCTCTGCCGACGGAGCCGCGGCACCTGCCGCCAAGCCGGTCATTCTCGTCACCAGCTTTGGCACGAGCTTTCCCACCAGCCGTCACATCACCATCGGCGCCATCGAGAGCGACATCCGTGAGGCCTTCCCCGACTACGACGTGCGCCGTGCTTTCACCTCGCAGATCATCATCGACCACGTCGAGTCCGACACCGGTCGTCATATCGACAACTTCGAGGAGGCCATGGACAAGATCGTGGCCGATGGCGTGAAGGAGCTCATCGTTCAGCCGACCCATCTGATGGATGGCTTCGAGTACACCGACGTCAAGGAGTCGCTGGCAACCTACGAGGACAAGTTTGACAAGGTCGCCCTCGGCAAGACTCTGCTCTCCTCCGAGGAGGATCAGGTAGCCGTCGCCAAGGCCATCAAGGCCGGCATGGAGCGCCTCGAGGATGAGGAGACCGCCGTCTGCCTCATGGGCCACGGTACCGAGGCCGAGTCCAATGGCATCTACGCCACCATGCAGCAGGTCTTTATCGACCTTGGCTATGACAACTACTTTGTGACGACGGTCGAGGCGACCCCGACCTTCGACGATGCGGTAAAGGCCGTCACCGACGCCGGGTTCAAGAAGGTTATCCTGCGCCCGTTCATGGTCGTCGCTGGCGATCACGCCAACAACGACATGGCAGATCCCGAGGATCCCGAGTCGCTCATCTCGGTGATGACCAAGGCTGGACTTGAGGTCACCTGCGTTATCGAGGGCCTGGGCCAGATGGATACCATCGACGACATCTACGTGGCGCACGTGAAGGACGCCATCGACAGCCTGTAGACAATTCCATCTGAAGCAAACCTGGGGGACTCCATGATTCGCAAGCGCTTTGCCAGCATGTTCTTTGCCGTCCTGCTCATCGTTGGCATGGGCATCCTTCTGATGGGGTGCTCGGGCCAGCAGCAGTCGGGTCTCGCTGACGGTACGTACGCAATCGAGGTCGACACCGACTCCAGTATGTTTCGTGCGGACTCGTGCGAGCTGACCGTGGCGGATGGCACCTACACCGCGACGCTCGTCCTGCCGGGCGAGGGCTTCTCGCGCCTGTACTTTGGCACGGCTGAGGAGGCAGCGGCGGCCGAAGACGCTGACATATACGACTACTACCTCAACGACGAGGGCAAGTACACCTTTGACATTCCGGTGAGCGCCTTGGACGAGGAGCTGCCCGTTGCAGCCTTTGGCCACCGTCGTGACACCTGGTATGACCACACCATCACCTTCGCCTCTCCGGCGGAGGATGCCGACGCCTCATAAGGCATCTTGACGATGAGACGAGTGCCCGCCCTCATAGCACTGACCCTGGCCTGCTGCCTGGCTCTGCCGGCAGCAGGCTGCGGCCGCTCTACGGAAGACCCCGCATCTGCCGAACAGGGCACGACAGTCCAGGAAGGCCCCAGCACCCAGCTGGTGGACGACTTCCGCAACACCGACATCGGGTGCGGCTGGGAGCCCATCGGCTCCATGGAGCTTGCCTACGCGCGGCGCTTCACCATCGATTACTTTGAGGGTGGCTATCAGCTGGCGTGCCTCTCCGATGGCCATCGCTACCTCATCGTTCCCGAGGGAGCTGACGCGCCGGAGGGGCTCTCCGATGACATCATCGTGCTCAAGCAGCCTGCGAGCGACATCTACCTCGTGGCCAGCGACTCGATGTGCCTGTTCGATGCGCTTGGGGCACTCGACCGGATCAGCGTGTCGGGCATCGAGCGTGACGACTGGAGCATCCCCGCGGCACGCGAGGCGATGGATGCGGGGGAGATGGTGTATGGCGGCAAGTATCGCGCCCCCGACTACGAGCTGCTCGTCTCACGTGGGGTGCGCCTGGCCATCGAGAGCACCATGATCAACCACACGCCCGACGTGCGAGACAAGCTCATGGAGCTGGGGATTCCCGTGCTCGTTGAGCTTTCGAGCTACGAGAGTGAGCCGCTCGGCCGTGCCGAGTGGATTCGCCTGTACGGGGCGCTGTGCGGTCTGGACGACCTCGCACAGGAGAAGTTCCAGCAGCAGGTGGACCAGGCGGCGTCCATAGACAGCGAACCCACGAACCTGACTGTGGCGTATTTCTACCTCAACAGCAACGGTGCGGCGGTGGTGCGCCGCCCGGGCGACTACGTGACCGCCATGATCGAGCAGGCGGGAGGCACCTATGCCTTCAACGGCCTGGAGCCTGCCACCGCGGGTTCAAGCAGCGTGACCATGCAGATGGAGCAGTTCTACGCCACGGCGAAGGACGCCGACATCGTGATCTACAACGCCTCGATTGACGACTCGATCACCTCACTAGACGCCCTCCTTGCGCGAAACGAGCTGCTGGCGGACTTCAAGGCAGTGCAGTCGGGCAACGTGTGGGTGACCGACCAGAACATGTATCAGCAGATGATGGCCTCCGGGGACATCATCTTGGACTTCAATCGGATCTTGCATGGTGCGACAGGCGAGCTCACCTACCTGCACCAGCTGACGTAGGGGGACGGGCGCACGTGAGGCATTCGCAGGGGACAGAGGCTCAGGCAGACCCACTTGCCGTGAGGCGCACGCGGGTGTGCGCGACGTTTGCGCTGCTCGCGGTATTGCTGCTTGTGGCGGCGACGCTCAACCTCTGTCTTGGCAGCCTGCATGTGCCGCTCTCCGACCTGCTGGACGTCCTTGCGGGGCGCGACCGCACTAGCACCGTTTACCAGGTCATCTGGAGCATCCGTCTGCCACGCCTCATAGCGGCGGGGCTTCTTGGCGGCGCCCTCGCGCTGTCGGGCCTCCTGCTGCAGACCTTCTTCAACAACCCCATCGCCGGCCCTTACATCCTGGGTGTCTCAAGCGGCGCCAAACTGGTGGTTGCCGCCACGATGATCCTCGTGGTGGGCAGCTCTGGCGTCCTCACCTCATGGATGCTCGTGCTGGCCGCATTCGTGGGGTCAACGCTAGCCATGGTCTTCGTGCTGGTCGTGTCGCAGCGCATCAGGTCGGCGAGCATGCTCATCGTCGCTGGTGTGATGGTGGGCTACATCTGCAGCGCGCTCACGGACTTCCTCATCACGTTTGCGAGTGACGCCAACATCGTCAACCTGCGCAATTGGTCCCAGGGAAGCTTCTCGGGCATCAATTGGACGGACGTCGCGACGTTGACGGTGGTAGTCGTGCCCGCTGCAGCGTTCGCCCTCGCGCTCTCAAAACCCATGGCGGCCTACCAGCTGGGGGAGCGCTATGCGCTGAGCGTGGGTGTCAACGTGAGGGCTTTCCGCGTGGGGTTGATTGCGCTCTCGAGCCTGCTTGCCGCCTGCGTTACCGCGTTTGCGGGTCCCATCAGCTTCGTGGGCATCGCGGTACCGCATATCGTCAAGCGCCTGCTGGGGACCTCGCGGCCTCTGGTGGTCGTACCCGCCTCCTTCTTGGGAGGAGCCATCTTCTGCCTGGCATGCGATCTCATTGCGCGTACGGCTCTGGCACCGACCGAGGTCTCCATCTCGGCGGTCACGGCCCTTTTCGGCGCTCCTGTGGTCATCGCCATCCTGCTTGGCAGGCAAAGGCAGGTGGACTAGCGATGACGGCACGCGAGGAGGGACAGGCCATGCAACCCATGCTCAAGACCGAGGAGCTGGCCGTCGGCTACGGGGCGTCCCCGCTGCTTGCGGGCGTCGATCTGTCGGTTACGCCGGGGCAGATCGTGACGCTCATAGGGCCCAACGGTGCGGGCAAGTCGACGCTGCTACGCACGGTTGCCGGAGAGCTGGCACCCTTGGGTGGCGTGGCGTACCTCTCGGGGCGACGCCTCGACAAGCTCTCGGATCGCGAGCGGGCGCTGGAGCTCTCCGTCCTGCTTACCGAGCGGCTGCGAACCGACCTGATGACCTGCGAGGATGTGGTGGAGACGGGTCGGCTGCCCCATACGGGACGTCTCGGCATCCTCTCGCCCGATGACCACGACCGCGTGCGCGCGGCCATGGAGCTCGTGGGCGTGTGGGAGTTCCGTACAAACGACTTCATGCGGCTCTCGGACGGGCAGCGCCAGCGGGTGCTGCTCGCGCGGGCCATCTGCCAGGAGCCACGGCTCCTCGTGCTCGACGAGCCCACCAGCTACCTCGACATCCGCTATCAGATCGAGCTTCTGGGCGTGCTCAGGCAACTCGTTGCGACGCGCGGACTGGGCATCCTGATGTCACTCCACGAGCTTCCGCTTGCCCGCCGCATCTCCGACTGGGTGGTCTGCGTGAAGGACGGCGACATCACGATGCAGGGTTCGCCCGAGCAGGTCTTCGTGCCCGAGGTCATCGATGCCCTGTACGACTTGGAACCCGGTGTGTACGACGCGACCACGGGCAGCGTGGAGCTGCCTGCAGACAGACGCTAGGAGGTCAGGTGCAGCGACTCGAGCATTACATATCCGCTGGTGGCAAGCGCTTGCGCTGCGGCTACACCACGGGTACCTGCGCTGCTGCCGCCACGCGTGCGGCCGCAGGGCTGCTGCTCTCACGCGCGCTCGTGCCCGCGGTCGTGATCTCCACCCCCTCTGGCATCGAAGTGGGCGTGGACGTGGAGGAGCATGACGAGGGGCCAGGCTGGGCATGCTGCGCCGTGCGCAAGGATGCCGGTGACGACCCGGACGTGACCGACAGCGTGCTGGTCTGGGCAAGGGTGACGTGCACCGACAAGCCCGGCATCTCCATCGACGGGGGTGCCGGCGTGGGACGCGTGACCCGTGCAGGGCTTGACCAGCCGGTGGGAGCCGCTGCCATCAACTCGGTTCCCCGCGAGATGATCGCCCGTGCCGCACGAGATGCTACCGAGGCGGCGGGCTATGCGGGTGGCCTTGCGGTGGAGATCTCCATTCCCGCAGGCGGTGAGCTTGCCACACGCACCTTCAACCCGCGTCTGGGCATCGAGGGTGGCATTTCGGTGCTCGGCACCTCTGGCATCGTGCGACCCATGAGCGAGGACGCGTTGGTTGCCTCGCTCAAGCTCGAGCTCTCGGTGCTGCGCTCGACAGGAGCCAAGCACCTGCTGGTGGTCCCTGGCAACTACGGGCGTGACTTCGCCTCATCCATGCTGCATCTCTCGCTCGAGCGGGCGGTGCAGTGTTCCAACTACCTTGGGGCCGTGGTTGACGAGGCGGGGCTTCTCGGATTTGCGGATGTGCTGGTCGTCGGCCATATCGGCAAGATGGTCAAAGTGGCTGGTGGCATCATGAACACGCACTCGCGCGTGGCCGACTGCCGAGCTGAAGTGATGGCCGCGCATGCGGCGCTGGTGGGAGCCTCGCGCGAGACTATCGTCCGCATCATGGCTGCACCGACCGCCGATGCCATGCTCGATGCGTTGGCCGAGGAGCGTCTGGTAGAAGCAACTATGGAATCTCTTATAAAGAGCCTTGCCGACAAGCTTGCCTATCGCGCGGCTGGTCGGTTGCAGGTGGAGGCGATGGTGTTTTCCAACCAGTATGGGCTGTTGGGACGGACGCCGGGTGCCGCAGCTCTCGCGGCCTACCACGAACGTGAGGGGGAGATCGAATGATTCACTTTGTGGGAGCCGGCCCTGGTGCGGCTGATCTCATCACGCTGCGCGGCGTGCGTCTGCTCCAGGAGGCGGACGTGGTCATCTACGCGGGCTCGCTCATCAACACGGAGCTGCTCTCCAACTGCAAGCCAGGATGTGAGCTGCATGATTCCGCGCGCATGACTCTGGAGGACGTCCTGGCAGTGATGCGTGCGGCCGAGCGGGAGGGCAAGACCTGTGTGAGGCTGCACTCGGGTGACCCATCGCTCTATGGGGCGCATCGCGAGCAGATGGACGCCCTTGACGAGCTGGGGATTCCCTACGACGTGGTGCCGGGGGTGTCCTCGCTCATGGGAGCCGCGGCTGCCCTTCGCGCGGAGTACACGTTGCCAGAGGTCTCGCAGTCGCTCATCGTCACCCGAATGGAGGGGCGCACTCCCGTGCCTGCAGGCGAGAAGCTGCGCCTCATGGCCTCTCACGGCTGCACGATGGTGCTCTTTCTCTCGGCGAGCCTGCTCGAAGGCGCGCAGAAGGAGCTCGTGGCCGGAGGCTACAGCCCGGACACGCCGGCGGCCATCGTGTATCGTGCGACCTGGCCCGACGAGGCTGTCTACCGCTGCACGGTGGGCACGCTGGCGCAGTGTGCGCGCGAGCATGCTATTACGCATACGGCATTGGTGACCGTTGGGAGCTTTCTGGGCGACACCTACGAGCGCTCGCGTCTCTACGACCCCAGCTTCTCCCATGGCTTCAGGGAGGCATCGCAGCAGGTAGAGGGATGTGATCAACCATGAGGGTGGCTGCGGTCGCATTCACGCGCAGGGGCCTCTGCCTCATGCGGCACATCGCGTGCGCGCTTGTGGAGGACGGCTGCCTTGTGGAGCTGTCGGCTCCCGAGCGGCTTGCCGATGGCGATGACGTCTGCGTCCTGGACGATCTTGGCAGCTGGGCTGCGCGTGCATTTGCGCAGGCTGAGGCGTTGCTGTTCGTCTCGGCCACCGGAATCGCCGTGCGCGCAATCGCACCGCATGTCGCGGATAAGATAAGCGACCCTGCGGTGGTTTGCGTGGACGAGGCGGGGCGTATCGTGGTGCCCCTGCTCTCGGGGCACGTGGGTGGCGCCAACCAGCTTGCGCGCCGGGTCGCGGACATCTGTGGCGGTCAGGCTGCCGTCTCGACCGCAACCGACGTCAACCATGTCTTTGCGGTGGACGAGTGGGCACGCGAGCGTGGCTTGGTCATCGTGGAGCGCGAGGCGGCCAAGCTCGTCTCGGCGGCGCTGCTCGAGGGCGAGCAGGTGGGCATGGCGAGCGCCTTTCCCCTTGCGGGCCCGCTCCCCGCAGGCTTGGTGGCGGGTGCGGATGCCGAGGGGCTTGAACTGGGCATATGCATCTCCTACGACGATTCGGAGGAGCCCTTCGCGACCACGCTGCACCTGGTGCCGCATACGGTGGTGGCAGGCATTGGCTGCAAGCGCGGCACGCCCTCAGAGAAGATCGCGGCGCTCGTGCGGCGTTGCCTGGACGAGGCACGGGTGGCACCCGTTGCGCTCTCCGCCATCGCCTCGATAGACGTGAAGGCCGACGAGCAAGGTCTGCGCGCATTTGCTCACCAGTGTGGCTGCGAGCTGCAGCTCTACAGCGCGGACCAGCTCCAGGCGGTGTCTGGCGATTTCTCCTCGTCAGAGTTCGTGCTGCATACGGTTGGCGTGGACAACGTCTGCGAGCGTGCCGCATGCGCTGGTGGCCAGTCGCTGCTTCTGTCCAAGCGGAGTGTCAATGGCGTGACGGTGGCCCTGGCTGCGTCCGAGCCGCACCTTGCTCTGCCAGGCTCGCTCGGATCTGGGCCTGGGACGTTGACCTGCGTGGGCCTCGGTCCGGGAGGCGCGGACGACATGACCCTGCGCGCGCGTGGGGCCCTGGATGCGGCCGACCTCATCGTCGGCTACACCACCTACATCAACCTGATTCGAAATGACTATCCCCATAAGGAGCTACTGGCGACGCCCATGCGCAAGGAGGCAGAGCGCTGCCGGCTGGCGCTCGAGCGCGCGCAGGAGGGCAGGCGCGTGGCTATGGTCTGCTCGGGCGATCCGGGCATCTATGGCATGGCGGGCTTGCTACTGGAGCTGGCGGAGGAGTACGAAGGCGTCGATGTGGCGGTCATTCCTGGCGTGTCGGCGGCCAACGGCGGTGCGGCCGTGCTGGGCGCACCGCTCATGCACGACTGGTGCACCATATCGCTCTCTGATCTCATGACGCCCTGGGAGCTGATTGAGAGGAGGCTCGTTGCAGCAGCACAGGCGGACTTCTGCATCAGCCTCTACAACCCCGCCTCCAAGCACCGTCCCGACCACCTGCGGCGCGCCTGCGACATCCTGCTTTCCCATCGCTCGCCCGAGACCGTCTGCGGTTATGTCCGTAACATCGGTCGCAGCGGCGAGGAGCATTGCATCCTCACGCTCGGCGAGCTGCGCGACGCTCAGGTGGACATGTTTACCTGCGTGTTTGTGGGTAACTCGAAGACGCGGGCAATCGATGGGCGCATGGTGACCCCTCGTGGCTACGGCGAGGGAGGTGCCTAGGATGGACGTGCTCGTGTTTGGAGGCACCTCCGAGGGACGGCGGCTGGTCGAGTGGCTGGCAATGCGCGGCAGCTGCGACATTGTGGCATGTACCGCGACTGCCTATGGCGCAAGCCTGATTGCGCAGGGGCCGCGTGTGCAGGCCCTCGAGGGTCCGCTCACCGACGAGCAGAAGGACCGGCTGATGGCAGAGCACGACTTTGCCTGCATCGTGGACGCGACGCATCCCTACGCGCGGCACATCTCCCAAAGTGTGGCCGCCCTGGGCAAGCGTCACGGGGTGGATGTGGTGCGCGTGATCCGCGAGGGGGTGCCTGGCGGTGATGTTTCGTGGACGGGCGCTAGCGATGCCCGTGAGGCCGCGCAGCTGCTTGCGGGCACCGAGGGCAACATCCTGCTCACCACGGGCAGCAAGGACCTCGCCACCTTCACCGAGCTCATCCCCGACTTTGCCGAGCGCCTCTACGTGCGCGTGCTGCCAGTGGTCTCCTCGCTCGAGCGCACGTACGAGCTGGGCATTCCCACGAGTCACGTGATTGCCATGCAGGGACCCTTCTCCGAGCAGATGAACCGTGCGCTGATCGACGAGCTGGACATCGCCCATCTGGTGACCAAGGAGTCAGGTCCCGCGGGTGGGTTTGACGAGAAAGTGCGGGCAGCGCAGGCGCGCGGTATCGACTTGGTGGTCATCGAGCGGCCAGAGGATGAGCCGGGGCTGCTCTTGTCCGAGGCACAGCAACTCCTGGAGGATCGCTATGGTCTCTAAGGTCTACGTCATTGGCATGGGCATGGGCAACCCGGACACGCTCACGGTGGCTGCGCGCTCGGCGCTTGACCGGAGCGATTTGATCATCGGGTCGTCACGCCTGCTCGAGGCGCTTGGTGAGCGTGATGCACGCATGGTCGCGCTTGTCGCCAGTGCGCGCATCGTTGAGGAGCTGCGCGAGGCGCCGGAGGCCGTCGCAAGTGTGGTCATGAGTGGAGACGTCGGCTTCTACAGTGGGGCAACGAGCCTCTATCCGCTGCTCGAGGGATGGGACGTGGAGGTCATACCTGGCATCTCGTCGCTCGCGTACCTCTGCTCCCGCCTGCGTTGCACCTGGCAGGACACCTATGTGGTGTCAGCCCACGGCCGCGCGCACAACCTGGCTGGTGCCGTGCAGACGCACGCCAAGACCTTTGTGCTCACGGGTGGGTCCGTGCGCGCCGGCGAGCTCTGTGCACTGCTCGTGGAACGAGGGCTGGGTGATGTGAGCGTGTGGGTGGGGGAGCGCCTGTCGTATCCCGATGAGCACATCACCGCTGGTACGGCCTTTGAGCTTGCTGGGCGGCCGTTTGAGAGCCTAGCCGTGATGCTCGTGCTCAACGACGCGCCCATCATTCCCGGCGTGCGAGCGCCGCACCTGCGTGACGATGCCATTGTCCGCGGTGAGGTCCCGATGACCAAGGAGGAGGTGCGCGAGCTGGCCGTGTGCAAGCTGCGCGTGCGCCCTGACGACACGGTGTGGGATGTGGGCGCGGGCACTGGGTCGGTGAGCGTCGAACTGGCGCGCGCTGCCTGTGCCGGGCAGGTGTTTGCCGTCGAGCGCACCGAGCAGGCCTGCGCGCTCATCGAGGCCAACCGACAGGAGCATGGACTCACCAATCTGCATATCGTCGCAGGTGAGGCGCCCGATGCGCTCACAGGGCTGCCCGCACCCGATCGCGTCTTCGCGGGCGGGTCCTCAGGTGCGCTTGCCGAGATCGTATCCGCGGCCCTCACGGCAAATCCGGCTGTGCGCATCTGCATTGCAGCCGTCACGCTAGAGACTGTCTCCGACGCGCTCGCGTGCGTGCGCTCGCTCTCCCTGCACGATGTCGACATCGTCCAGCTGAGTGTTGCCAAGGCGCGCGAGGCGGGGCGCTACCACCTGATGCAAGCGGCCAATCCCGTGTATCTCGTCACGGCGTGTGGCCCTACGACGGAAGAGGGGCAGGAATGCAGGTAGCGGCTCCGCGCATACTGATTGCCGGCACCGCAAGTGGGGTGGGAAAGACCACGCTCACCTGTGGGCTGCTGCGACTGCTCGACCGTCGCGGTCTGAAGGTGCAGGCTGCCAAGTGTGGTCCCGACTACCTTGACCCGATGATGCACACGCGCGTGCTGGGCGTGCCGTCGCGCAACCTTGATCTCTTCTTTGCGGGGGAGAATCTGGTGTGCGGGTTGATTGCCGAAGGTGCGCGCTCCGCTGACCTCACGGTCATCGAGGGCGCCATGGGCTACTACGACGGTATCGCACAGGGTCATGACGCGTCGGCATACGACCTGGCGCGTGCGACCCAGACGCCTGCCGTGCTCGTGGTGGACGGGCGAGGCCGAGCCCTTTCGGTAGCCGCCGAGGTGGCAGGCTTCAAGCACTTCCGCGAGCCCTCGCACGTGGCGGGGGTCATCCTGAGCCGCGTGTCAAAGGGCTACTACCCCACGATGAAGGCGCTGGCGGAGCGGGAGACAGGCGTGCGGGTTCTGGGCCATGTGCCCGAGCTCGCGGGTGCGGGTCTTAAGAGCCGCCACCTGGGATTGGTTGCAGCGGGAGAGGTGGCCGACCTCAGCCAGCGGGTTGACCTGATTGCCGACTCGCTCGAGCAAACCGTCGACGTGGACGGCCTGCTCGCGCTTGCGCACGAGGCTCCCGATCTGGTCTATCAGCCGCGCGAGTTGCCTGAACGCCGCTCGGATGCCACCACGATCGCTGTGGCCTTCGACGAGGCCTTCAACTTCTATTACGAGGATGCTCTTGCCTTGCTCGAGAGGTTTGGCGCACGGCTGGTACGCTTCTCGCCCCTGGAGGACCGACACCTGCCCGAAGGCACCAGCGGCCTCTACTTGGGCGGTGGCTACCCCGAGCTGCATGCGGCACGTCTCTCGGCCAACGAGAGCCTGCGAGAGGAAATACGGGAGGCTATTGCGGCGGGCATGCCCACCGTGGCGGAGTGCGGGGGCTTCATGTACCTGCACGAGGCGCTCGAGGATGCAGATGGAGTGTCGTGGCCCATGGTAGGCGCCGTGTCTGGCGCGAGCTTTGGTCTCGGCAGACTAGGGCGATTTGGCTACGTGACCCTGACCGCTCGGCGGGACAGCCTGCTTGCAAACGCCGGCGAGTGCCTGCCAGCCCACGAGTTCCACTACTGGGACAGCGAACAGCCAGGCGACGCCTTCTATGCCCAGAAGCCACAGAGCTCGCGTGGCTGGGACTGTGTGGTGGCAAGTCCGACGCTCTATGCGGGCTATCCGCACCTCTACCTTGCGGCATGTCCCGAGGCGACAAGGCGCTTCGTGGTTGCCTGCGCATCTTATGCATCAGCTGGTAAGGCGGGGTGCCCATGATCCATCTGGCTGCCCTCATCTGCGGTTTTGCCTTGGATGCCCTCTTTGGCGACCCCTATAGCATGCCGCACATCATCCGGCTGATCGGCAGGCTCATCGCTTGGGCCGAGCGGATGCTGCGCGCGGTCTTTCCCGCCACGCCCAGGGGCGAGCGCACAGCGGGAGTGGTGCTGGTTGCTCTGGTTGTCGGCCTCTCATGTGGTACGTCAGCGCTGGTGCTTTGGCTCGCGGGACTCGTCTCGCCGTGGCTTGCCTTTATGGTGGAGAGCTTCGTCTGCTATCAGATGATTGCGGCCATGCAGCTGCGCATCGAGGCCAGACGCGTCTATGACGCCCTCCAAAACGACGGCCTCGCTGCCGCACGCACGGCCGTCTCGATGATCGTGGGGCGCGACACGGCGGCGCTGGACGAGGCGGGCGTGACGCGAGCGGCCGTGGAGACTGTGGCCGAGAACACCTCCGATGGGGTCGTGGCGCCACTCCTCTTTATGGCTCTTGGCGGTGCGCCTGCCGGGGTGCTCTACAAGGCCGTCAACACGATGGACTCGATGGTCGGCTACGTGAACGACCGCTATCGCTTCTTTGGCACGGCGGCGGCAAGGCTCGATGACGTGCTCAATTGGATGCCGGCGCGCCTGACGGGTGCGCTCATGTGCCTGGTGGCACCGCTCGTGGGCCTGGACGGTCGTGGCGCCTGGCGCGTCTTCTTGCGCGACCGCCTGCGCCATGCGTCGCCCAACTCGGCCCATCCCGAGGCAGCCTGCGCTGGTGCGCTCGGCGTACAGCTTGCAGGCCCTGCCAGCTACTTTGGGGTGTTGCACGACAAGCCCACGATCGGAGATGCCGCCCGTCCCATCGAGCCCGAGGACATCGTGCGCGCCAACCGCTTGCTCACGGCGACCTCGATTGCGACCCTCTTGCTCTGCATTGCCCTGGGCGTTCTGGTGCGCAAGGCTCTGGGGAGGTGGTAGCGTGAAGCGCTTCGAGCATGGGGGAGACATCTACACCCATCCGGGTGTGGTTGACTTTTCCGCAAGCCTGAATCCCTTGGGCATGCCGAAGGCGGCACGAGAGGCGCTGCTTGCGTCGGTCGATGCCTGCGAGTTCTACCCCGATCCGTATGCACGTGAGCTTGTGAGGGCACTGGCTGACTTTGAGCAGGTAGATGAGGCGTGGGTGGTGCCCTGCGCCGGGGCGACCGATGCGATCGCGCGCCTCTGCCAGGTGGTTAACCCGCAACGGGCGCTCGTGTTTGCTCCCTGCTATGGCGGATATGAGCAGGCCCTGGCGCGGCTGGGGGTGGAGGCGTGCGTCGCCCTTCTGCGCGAGCGAGACGGCTTTGTCCTTGGGGAGGATGCTGCTTTAGCCATCGAGCAGGGCGTTGACCTCGTGTTTCTTGCCAACCCCAACAATCCGACCGGCAGGTGCCTCAATCGGACGACCCTTGAGGCCTGCCTCGCGCGCGCGGCGGAGGTTGGGGCGGTGGTCGCACTCGACGAGTGCTTCATCGACCTTTCCGAGGGGGCTGGCTCCAGCGACCTGCTCCAAGACCATCCCCACCTGGTGATCATCAAGGCGTTCACCAAGTCTTTCTGCCTGGCGGGGCTCCGGCTGGGCTATGCGCTCTGTGCGGACGATGCGCTTGCGGAGAAGCTTCGTCAGACGGGGCAACCGTGGGCGGTCTCGGTACCGGCGCAGGTTGCCGGCGTGGCTTGTGCGGGAGAGGGGAGCTATCTGGAGCGGAGCCGTGCGCTCGTGCGCGTCGAGCGCGAGCGGCTGATTGGCGCCCTCACGACCCTTGGCCTGCGCGTCGTTCCCTCTGATGCCAACTACCTGCTCCTTTTTGGACCTGAGGGCTTGGGCAGGGCACTTCTCGCACGAGGGGTGATGGTGCGGGCGTGCGACAACTTTGTGGGACTCGGACCTGGCTGGTACCGCGTGGCGGTGCGCACGCCAGAGCAGAACGCGCTGCTCGTGGCAGTGCTCAGGGAGGTGCTCTGATGGCGGCCAAGGCACTCATGGTGCAGGGCACGATGTCGGGCGTGGGCAAGAGCCTGCTGGTGGCAGGCCTCTGTCGCGTGCTGGCGCAGGATGGCGTACGCGTGGCGCCTTTCAAGTCGCAGAACATGGCGCTCAACTCAGCCATCACGGCCGAGGGTTTGGAAATCGGCAGAGCACAGGTGATGCAGGCAGAGGCCGCGGGCATCGAGCCCGTCTCCGCCATGAACCCCATCCTGCTCAAGCCGACCACCGACACGGGCAGCCAGGTGATCGTGCGCGGCAAGCCCATCGGCACCATGCAGGCACGCGACTACTTTTCCTTCAAGCACACGCTTAGGGGCCAGATCATGGACGCATATCGCGAGCTGGCCGCCGACTACGACGTCATCCTCATCGAAGGGGCGGGCAGCCCGGCCGAGGTCAACCTCAAGAGGGACGACATCGTAAACATGGGCATGGCCAAGATGGCTGCCTCTCCGGTGCTGCTGGTGGGCGACATCGATCGCGGTGGTGTGTTTGCCCAGCTCATCGGCACCATGATGCTGCTGGATGAGGACGAGCGCGCGTTGGTCAAGGCATCGGTGGTCAACAAGTTCCGTGGAGACGTGACCATTCTCGAACCGGGGCTGGACGTGCTGCGCGACAAGATGGGTGTGCCGGTGGCGGGCGTGGTGCCCTATCTGTACGTGGACATCGACGACGAGGACAGCCTCTCCGAGCGCCTAGGTGCGCGTCAGAGTGGGGCAGCGGTGGACGTGGCCGTGGTGCATCTGCCCAAGATTTCCAACTTCACCGACTTCATCGCGTTGGAGGCGGCACCAGGCGTGGGCGTACGCTACGTGGGCAGCGTGCGCGAGCTCGGCAGGCCCGACCTCGTCATTCTGCCTGGCACCAAGGCCACAATGGCAGACCTCCGGTGGCTGCGCACAAGTGGTCTGGAGGCGGCCATCCTCAAGCTGGCGCATGCCGGTACGCCGGTCATGGGCATCTGTGGCGGTTATCAGATGCTCGGCGAGCGAATCTTGGACCCCTCTGGCGTCGAAGGTGGCGGCGAGCTGGCGGGCATGGGGCTTCTGCCCGTGCGCACCACCTTTGGCTCCGAGAAGCGAACCGTGCGTTCTGAAGGCGCGTTTATGCAGGTAGACGGGATGCTCGCGGGTCTTTCGGCGCAGCCTGTGGACGGATACGAGATTCACATGGGCACAAGCGAGCTCATGGGCGGCAGTCCGTTGATGGAGCTCTCTGCGCAGGGAGGTACTGGGCGAGCGGACGGATGCCAACGGGGCAACGTCTACGGCTGCTACCTGCACGGGGTCTTTGACAGGCCCGAGGTCAACCAAGCGCTGGTTGCGGCATTGCTCGAGGCAAAGGGGCTCGATGCCTCCGCAGCCGTCGCGCTTGACATGGCAGCCTACAAGCAGGGGCAGTACGACGCCCTGGCGGCTGGCGTGCGCGGGAGCCTCGACATGGAGCTCGTCTATCGGATCATCGAGGAGGGACTATGAGCAGACTGGAAGGCCTCTCGTACGTGAAGCCGTCCGAGATCGAGGCGCGCAGCTTTGAGATTATCGGCCTAGAGCTGGGGCCAACGGACCTCAGTCCGCAGGAGGAGCTCGTGCTCAAGCGGGTCATCCACACTACCGCGGACTTCGAGTATGCCAAGACGCTCTGTTTCTCGTCCCGTGCCGTGGAGGCGGGCATCGAGGCCTTGCGTGCGGGGGCGACTGTGGTCACGGACACCTCCATGGTGGCCGCGGGCATCAACAAGCGCGTGCTCGGCAGCTTTGGGGGTAGCGCACGCACCTTTATCGCCGATGCGGACGTGGCCGACGAGGCCCGTCGGCGCGGGCTCACGCGCTCTGCAGTGAGCATGGAGCGCGCGGCAGCGCTCGAGGGTCCCCTGGTGCTTGCGGTGGGCAACGCCCCGACGGCGCTGGTCAGGACCTATGAGCTGCTCGAGGAGGGAACAATGGAACCGCCTGCACTGATCGTCGGGGTGCCGGTGGGATTCGTCAATGTGGTCGAGTCGAAAGAGCTCATCATGCGCGCAGGCACGGAGCATATCGTGGCCCGTGGGCGCAAGGGCGGCTCCAATGTGGCGGCGTCCATAGTCAATGCCCTGCTCTACCTCGCCTCGGGTGATCGTCGTGAGTAGCGAGAGGGTGGCCATGGGTCCTACAACGACCGGCTCTGACTACATAGAGGGTTTGGTCATGGCGCCCGCTGACGAAGGCGCAGCAGACCGTGCGCGGGCTGCATGGAACGCGGTTGCAAAGCCCCTAGGGTCGCTCGGGGCGTTCGAGGACTATGTGGTCAAGATCACGGCGCTCACGGGAAGCGAGAAGGTCGACATCGCGCGTCGTTGCGTGGCCGTGCTCTGCGCAGACAACGGCGTGGTGGCCGAGGGTGTGTCTCAGAGCGGTCCCGAAGTGACTGCCGTGGTGGCACGCAACCTAGCGTGCGGCATCTCGTCGGTCTGCCGCATGTGTGGTCCGGCGAGGGTGGATTGCATCGCCGTGGACATGGGCATGCTCGAGCCCATAGGTCTTTCGGGCATCCGCGAGCGTCGTATAGCCGCAGGTACGCGAAGCATCGCTCAAGGTCCTGCGATGACGCGGGAGCAGGCGCTCGCCGCCGTGCGCGCCGGCGTGGACCTGGTGGGTGAGCTTGCCAGCGAGGGCTATGCGCTCGTGGCGGCCGGTGAGATGGGGATCGGCAACACCACCACGGCGACGGCCATGGCCTGCGCGTTTCTCGATGCCTCCCCAAGGGAGCTGGTGGGGCGTGGTGCTGGGCTCTCCGATGCGGGTTTGGCGCGCAAGGAGGCGGTCATCGCCCGTGCGCTCGAGGTCAACCGGCCCCATGTGGATGACCCGCTCGATGTGCTCGCCAAGCTGGGTGGGTTTGACATCGCCGGCCTCTGTGGGATGTTCCTTGGCGGAGCCGTGTATCGCGTGCCTATCGTGATCGATGGGTTTATCAGCACGGTTGCGGCCTACTGCGCATGGCGGCTGCGACCCGAGTGCCTAATGGCCATGCTGCCCTCTCACCTCTCGACGGAGTCCGCGACGGCAGCTCTGTTTGCCCGGATGGGCCTGCGTCCCGTAATCGATGCGGGCATGCATCTGGGCGAGGGCACGGGCGCCGTGTGTCTGATACCGCTGCTCGACATGGCCCTTGCCCTCTACGGGGGTACGACCTTTGCCGCGTGCGGGCTCGATCCCTACGAGGAGGACCCGCAATGAGGCTCTATCTCATGCGCCATGGCGCGACGGCGGGAAACGAGCTGCGTCGGTACGTGGGACGCGCAAGCGACGAGCCACTCAGCGAGACGGGTGTGGCCCAATGTGCGCGGGCGGGCAGCTTTGCGCAGGCAGAGACCGTGTATGCCAGTCCGCTGAAGCGTGCACTTGAGACGGCCAGGCTCTGCTTCCCTGAGGCTCGCGTGGTCGAGGTCGCAGATCTCGAGGAGTACGACTTTGGGGACTTCGAGGGCAGGAGCGCCTCTGACATGGTGGACGATGCTGCGTATCGCGCGTGGGTTGACGGCGGATGCGTGGCGCGCTGCCCTGGTGGCGAGTCGCGCGAGGAGTATGTGAGGCGCACGAATGCGGCGCTTGCAGATCTGCTCAAACAGGCGAGCCAGCGTGGTGAGGAGCGGGTTTTCGTGGTCGCCCATGGCGGCACGATCATGGCGGCGCTCTCCGAGCTCTGCGATGAGGTTCCCTCGGGTGGGGATCGCTACTTTGGCTGGCATGTGGGCTGCTGCGAGGGCTATGAGGCGAACGTGCATCTTGTCGGAGGGGCTATACGCCTCTCTCGTCCCACGCGCTTTACGCGGTTGGCGCTCTGAGGGCACGGGAGGCGTTTGTTACCATGGGTTTTGCCGATGACGGGGGAGAGGAGCGTGAACAGATGAGTTTTGACGAGGCGATGCCCAACAGCTCGTCGTTCTTTCGCAATGTGGACTGCGCGTACTTTCCCTGTCATGAGGGGGTAGACGAGAAGTCCTTCAACTGCCTCTTCTGCTACTGCCCGTTGTATGCGCTGGGCCCTGCGTGTGGCGGTGCGTTCTCCTACACCGCCTCGGGCATCAAGGATTGCAGCGCCTGCACTCGTCTGCATGACGGTGACGCGGGCGTGGCCATCGTGCGCGAGAAGTTTGCCGAGCTTGCACGCCTTGCTGCGACGACGGACGCGTCCAGGGACGAGGCATAGCCGTGATTGCGCTGGTGACAGGTGGTGCCGCGAGCGGAAAGTCCGCATGTGCCGAGAAGCTGGCCTGCTCGCTTGGCTCGAGGCGCTCGTACTTGGCGACCATGGCAAACGAGGGGGCTGAGGCGCATGCACGCATCGCAAGGCACCGCGCGCAGCGCGAGGGGTTGGGCTTCGTCACGGTGGAGTGTCCCTCGGGCACGGTGGCACCGGCACTCAAGGTGCCAACAGGTGGCGTTGCCCTGCTCGAGGACCTGGGCAACCTCGTCTCCAACGCACTCTTTGCACCCGATGGCAGCATGGCGGATGCCGATGAGGTGCTCTCTCGGCTGGAAAACGAAGTCATGGGCCTCGCCGACCGCTTTGACCACGTGGTGATCGTGGGCAACGAGGTGGGTTGCGAGGGACCCTCTCCCTACGAGGCCACGCGCATCTGGGTACGGCTCACGGGCTCGCTTGCCTGTCGGTTGGCCGCGCGTTGCGATACCGTGGCAGAGGTGGTATGCGGATGTCCGCAAGTGCTCAAGGGGAGGTTGCCATGAACGTGCTCAGGTCGATAGCGGCGGCCTTCGTGCTCTTCTCGGCGATACCGATGCCGCGCATCGAGTGGAACGACTCTACCACGCGTTACATGATGGCTGCGTTTCCGCTGGTCGGCGTAGTGATAGGTGCCCTCGTGCTGCTGTGGAGGGCGGCGTGCGCAGCTCTGGGCTTTGGTCCCTTGCTTGTTGGTGCGGGCTATGCGCTCATACCCATCGCGGTCTCGGGAGGCATCCACATGGATGGTCTAGCGGATGTGGTCGACGCGCAGTCGAGCCATGCCGAGCCTGCCCGCAAGCGCGAGATTCTCAAGGACCCACACGTGGGGGCCTTTGCCATCATCGGGGTGTGCTGCTATCTGGTGGCCTACGTGGCCTTGGCCGGTGAGGTGAGCGGACGGTTCGTGGGTGCGCTCGCGTGCGTGCCGGTGGTGAGCCGCTGCCTGAGCGGGTTTGCCACGGTGTGCTTCAAGACTTCGAGCAACACGGGCATGCTTGCGTCCGAGCGCGGATCGGCAGACCTGGGTGTGGTTCGTACGGCCTTGGCCGTGGAGCTTGTCGCAGTTGCAGTGGTGCTGGTGGTGATCAACCCCATTATGGGCATCGCAGTTCTGATGGCTGCGGTTGGCACGCTTGCCTACGTGCGCTGGCTCGCACAAAGCCAGTATGGCGGCATGAGCGGAGACCTTGCGGGCTACTATCTGCAGCTTGCCGAGCTCTGCATGCTCGCGTGCATCGTCTTTGTGGGAAGGCTGGTATAGAGCGTGATTCTTGTGGTGGGTGGCATCGCGTCGGGAAAGCGCAGCTACGTGCGCTCGCTCGGTTATGACGATGCGCAGATGAGCGAGTCGCTGTCCTCGGACGCGCCTGTGCTGCTCGCGCTCGAGGAGCTGCTGCGCAAGGGTCCGCTCACGGAGGACGAGCGTACGGCTCTCCTAGCTAAGCACGTCGTGGTCTGTTGCGAGGTCGGGCAAGGCGTGGTGCCCATCGATGCGCGTGAACGTGCATGGCGCGAGCTCGTGGGCAGGACTTGCACCGAGCTGGCGGCCCGCTCCGAGCGCGTGGTGCGGCTCGTCTGTGGCATACCAACCAATCTGCTCATTTGCGAAAGCGGGCAAGAGAGGAGCGACGGATGATGGGGTATGAGCGCGAGAGGTGCAGGAACCGGCAGCTGTTGGTGCGTCTCGTTGTCCTCGTAGTGGTGTTCTTGCTGGTAGTGGCACCTGCGGCACATGCGCAGGAGGCACCGCTTGTGAAGGATGCGTTCGAGGATGCGACGGAGGTCTCGCTTGACGATGGCACCTATCAGGTGGACGTGTCGATGGAAGGCGGCAGCGGTCGGGCCAGCATAACGACGCCGACCCAGCTTGTGGTGGAGGACGGGCGTGCCGTGGCGACCATCGAGTGGTCGAGTCCCAACTACGATTACATGCTCGTGGCGGACAAACGCTATCTGCCCATCAATAAGGAGGGCAACTCCACCTTCGAGATACCGGTGCTCGCGCTGGACGAGCCTTTCGACGTGATTGGTGACACCACGGCCATGAGTGTGCCTCATGAGGTCGACTACCAGCTCACCTTTGACTCCACGACCATCGTGCGGGAGACTGACGGTGAGGCGGGCCTTTTGAGCAAGGTCCTGCCCGTGCTGGTGGTCATCTGCGCGGCGGGTGCGATCGTCGCGGTGGTGCTCGGGAGGCGTCAGGCGTAATGGCAGACACTGCTCAGAAGCAGCGCAAGCCGCGAGTTACCTACTTCGACTGGCTGCGTGGCATGGCCACGCTGGCGGTCGTCGTGCTGCACATGTTCAACAAGATCCTCACCGACCATCCGGTGGCGGAGCTTGGCGTGCCTATGGTGCTCGCGTGGACCGAGCTCCAGCTGCTGCTCACACGTTGGGCAGTGCCGATCTTTCTCATGGTGACGGGAGCCCTGCTGCTCGACCCCAAACGCGAGCTCGGGTGGCCCAAGCTCGGTCGCTATATCCTGCGCATGGCGGAGACTCTGGCCATCTTCTGCCCGGTGTACGCCTGCGTGAGTGCGAAGGCGATAAGCCTCGCGGCCATCGGCAAAGGGCTTACCGACCTGGTGACCGAGGGGTCGTGGGACCACCTCTGGTATCCCTACTCACTCATCGGACTCTACCTGCTGACGCCCATCCTCTCCGCGTATGTGCGTGGCACCTCGCAGCGCATGCAGCGCGACACCTTGCTGGTGCTCTCCATCCCCACGCTCTTGGTGCCGACGCTCAGGTCCATCACTCACCTGGAGCTCGTGGACATAGGGTGGGTGGGCTTCCCGGTCTTCTACTACCTGCTGGGTTCGTACGTGCACCGGTACCTGCGCCTCGACCACACTACCGCCCTCGTGGGCCTCGGTGCGCTGGCATTCTGTGCCGTCGCGTGCGCTGCCATCATTTGCCTGCAGGTCTACTATCCCAAGTGGCTCATCGTGCCGCAGTGTCCGCTGGTGGCGCTTTGGGCTGTCTTGGTCTTTGTCGCGGTGCGCTCGGCGGTAGGCCACAGGGAGCCCCCGCGCCTGCTCGCCTTTGCCTCCAGCCACAGCCTGTCCATCTACCTGCTGCATCCCATCGTCATGGTCGTGCTCTACCGA
Source organism: uncultured Coriobacteriaceae bacterium (assembly GCA_902790135.1). GTDB lineage: Bacteria > Actinomycetota > Coriobacteriia > Coriobacteriales > Atopobiaceae > UBA1367. Next base: position 126,083 of record CADAQM010000005.1, on the reverse strand, counting down.
CGCCTGTGGTGGATGCCCTACGAGACGATGCCGCCCGTCATCTTCGAAGTCGTGGTGCTCGCCATCGCCTTCGGCGTGACGCTGCCTGCTGCAGCGCTGCTCAAGCGCATACCGGTGCTGCGCGACATCCTATAGGCAACGGACGGGCCAGCTGCGCCTTTGTCCTGGTGATACACGGGCCGAGTCCGGCTCCATCTCGTGTCCGAGCTGCGTAGATGGCGTGGCCTCTTGGCTAGACGCTTGATGCAGGGCCTTGCAGGTGCTAACGTATGCATGTTTGTTCCAAGACGAAAAGGAGCCTGCATGTCCGGACATTCTAAGTGGGCAACCACCAAGCACAAGAAGGCAGCCATCGATGCCAAGCGCTCGTCGCTGTTCTCAAAGCTCTCCCGTAACATCACCGTAGCGGCAAAGGTTGGCGGGGACCCGAACCCGGACAACAACGCCTCTCTTGCAGCCGCCATCCAGCGCGCCCGCATGGTCTCCATGCCCAACGCCAAGATCAAGGCAGCCATCGACAAGGCCTTCGGCTCTGGTTCCGATGCCGCCGTCTACTCCGAGATCACCTACGAGGGCTACGGTCCCGCAGGCGTCGCGTTCTTCGTCGAGTGCCTGACCGACAACAAGAACCGCACCGCCGCCGACGTGCGCTCCGCCTTCACCCATGCGGGTGGCAGCCTGGGCACCTCCGGCTCGGTCGCGTTCCAGTTCGAGCGCAAGGGCTCCATCGCCGTCGACAAGATCATCAAGAGCGAGGACAAGAAGGTCGCCGACCGCGAGAACGCGGTGGACGAGGACGAGTTCATGATGGCCGTTGCCGAGGCTGGCGGAGACGACTACGAGGACGCCGGCGAGGAGTGGATCGTTTGGACTGCCTACGACAACATGCAGGCTGTCGCCAAGGGTCTTGAGGAGCAGGGCATCGAGGTCAAGGGTTCTGAGCTCACCCGCGTCCCCACCACCCCCACCACCGTCAGCGTGACCGACGCCAAGAAGGTCCAGCGCCTCGCCGATCGTCTCGACGAGCTCGAGGACGTTCAGAACGTCTACAACACCATGGACGTGACCGACGAGATTGCCGCTGCCCTCGAGGAGGAGTAACGGCTGCACCGGTCTGATCAAGTTGATTTGCGGGGCGGTAGCCAGCCGGCTGCCGTCCCTTTGCCATAAGAAGGGAGTCCTCATGGCAGGAAAGGTTGCGGTTATTGGTGCAGGTACCTTTGGTACCACGATGACGCGCATGCTGCTCGACAACGGCTTGGACGTGAGCCTCTGGTGCTACGAGAAGGAGGCGGCCGAGGAGGCTGCGCGCACTGGTCGCAATCCGCTGCACATGAGCGAGCTCGATATCTCGGCTGCGCAGGTATCCTCCAATATCGACGAGGTGTGCGACGAGGCCTCATCCGCCATCGTGGCGACCCCCTCGTTTGCCGTTGCCTCCGCTGCCAGTCAGATGGGCCTGTACTTGCCCGAGGGCGCCCCAGTGATGCTGCTCTCCAAGGGCCTTGCCGCCGATGGCCGCTATCTCTTTGAGGTCGTTGGCGAGGCCCTGGGCTCCAGCGAGCGCGTTGCGGTGCTGTCCGGCCCCAACCATGCCGAGGAGCTCGCACAGGAGCAGTTCTCTGGCGCCGTTGTCGCGAGCGAGTCGACGGGCACGGCCTGCTTCTTCCAGCGTCTGGTCTCCGGGGCCTTCTTCAGGCTCTATACCTCGGAGGACCCGGTGGGCACCAGCATCTGCGGCGCCGCAAAGAACGTGGTGGCCATCGCCTGCGGCATGGCTCGCGGTCTTGGTCTGGGATCCAATACGCAGTCGCTGCTCATGACCCGTGGCCTTGCCGAGATCAGCCGCCTGGTGGTTGCCAGTGGCGGCGACCAGCGCACCTGCATGGGCCTTGCCGGCGTGGGCGACCTCGACGTGACCTGCCACTCCGTTCACTCGCGCAATGGCATGTTCGGCGAGACCTTTGCCAAGACGGGCATCACCGTCGCGGACTACGAGCGCGAGCATTCGGCCGTCGTCGAGGGCTCTCACGCCATAGACCCGCTGCTTGCCAAGGCCGCGCAGTACGACATCGACATGCCTCTGGTCCGCACCGTCAAGGAGCTGATTGCGGGGGCGTATGACATCGAGCGCGCCGTCGATCTGCTCACCGGGCGCAGGCTCAAGCCCGAGTTCTCGTAAGGCACAATAGGCACGTAAGGCACGTTCCCGGGAGGTCTCCCATGAGTGACTTTGACAGGCTGAGTCGTGGTGGCTATGGGGCGAACGGTGCCCGCAAGGCGTCCGAGCAGGAGGCTCATGAGCTGAGCCGGGGGAGCTTTCACCCTGATGCGGCGCGCAAGGCCGCCGAGCAGGAGGCGTACGAGTTCGAGGAGGAGCGCGCGGTTGGCCGTGGCTCGCGCGCAACCACGTCGGGCCGGGCAGCCGCGAAGGACCGCCCGCGTTCGAACCATGCTGTCGTGCGTCGGCCCACGCCTGGGCAAGAGGAGCCTTCTGGTGGTGCCGTCGTGAGCAAGCGGAGCCGTCTTGGGATGGCCATGCGTCGCAAGGTGCGCGAGGAACGTGGCCGTGGGAGCGACCCCGTGCGTTCGGCTGAGCGCCGCCGCCGTCGCGCCGAGCGTGTCACGCGTAGGCAGAACCGTGGCGGAGGACGGGGCAGCCTCACTCCACTGCTGCTTGCGATTGCGGCCATCGTGGCCATCTACCTTGTGGTCTTCTCGCCAATCGACCGCTCGATCTCCCTGCCGAAGGAGGAGCGAGAGGGACTTTCGCAGGAGCTCAAGGGCCATGTGCCGGGCATGCCCTACTACGTCCTTGCCCTTGGGTCCGACGCGCGAAAGAACGATACCGTCTCGCGCTCCGATACGATGATCCTCGTACGCGTCGACCCACTCGGTGGCAAGCTGACGATGCTTTCGATTCCCCGCGACACGATGGTGGAAATAGAGGGCTACGGAACGCAGAAGATCAACGCTGCCTATGCCTTTGGCGGGGCCGCCTGCGCGGTCCATGAGGTGAGCGAGCTCACGGGAGTGCCCATCTCTCATGTGGCGGTCATCAAGTTCGATGGCATCGAGGGGCTTGTGGATGCGCTCGGCGGCGTGACGGTCAACGTGCCAGTGGCGGTCTACGACCCCGACTACACGGGGCTCGAGCTTCCCGCTGGCGAGCAGGAGATGGACGGGCATACCGCCCTGCTCTTCTCACGCGTGCGTCACGGCTTTGATCTGGGCGACTACCAGCGCCAGATCGATCAGCGCATCCTCATCAAGGCCATCATGGACAAGGCGCTCTCGCTTGGTCCGACCAAGCTCCCCAGCGTGCTGGGCAGCATGAACGGCCTTCTGGGTACCACCATGCGTTGCTACTCCATCGTGCCGCTAATGCTGCGACTCAAGATTGGTGGAGCGACGGTTTACCAGGCAACCGTGCCCTCCGATACGGCCATGGTCGACGGTGTGAGCTACGTGATTGCCGACGACGAGGCGCTCGCGGAGATGATGGCCGTGATCGATGCGGGCGGGGACCCCGCGACGCTGAGCTAAGCCGATATCCTCTTGCAACCCACAGGCGACTCTCTTACGCTATCCTGTTGGAAAACGTTGCTCGCCCCGCTCAGGGGCGATGAGTCGGGGAGGCGCCTATGGGTGGCATCAAGCGGTTTTGCCTGTTCGTGTTCGGACTTGCTGGGGTGCTGTGCCTGTGTGCCCTTGCGCTTCCGTGGGTAGGGCCCTACCAGAGCGAAGCTGCCGCTCTCATGGCCAACCCGTACTACTACCTCGCGTCGCAGATCGTGCTCGCCATCACCGCCTTCGGCCTTGTCGTCACGCTGCTCGTGTCCATCTTCGCACCGCGCAAGCGCAAGACAGTGGTTATCAGCAGCGAGGGTGGCGACCAGATTACCGTGACCAAGACGGCCATCTCGTCCCAGGCGACCCACGTCATCGAGGACGGGGACAAGTTCGTTGCCGAGAAGGTGCATGTTGGCCTTGGTCGTGGCGGCAAGATCCAGGTTGCCGCTCGCATCAGGCCGCGTCGCGTGGTGGATGTGACCACCGAGGGCAAGCGTCTGCACGACGACCTCGCGTCGGGACTCGCCACGGTCTGCGGCGACCGCGTGGAGCACGTGAACCTCGAGTTCGTCGAGGCGGAGATGCCCGAGCCTGCCCAGGACGTGGTGGTGGAGACCGTCGAGTCGCTCGAGGTGCCCGAGTCGGTGTACGAGCATGCGGCGCGTCTCGCCGAGACGGAGGAGTCCGCTGACATCACTGTGCCGCTGAGCAGCGTCGTACCGGCGCCGACGAGCGCGATGGATGAGGACGAGCCGACTGACGTTGACGGGGAGGTGGCGTAGACGATGGCCAAGGTCAAGCTTACGATCGCAGAGCCGAGCGAGGACGAGATGGTGCAGCCTGAGGTCGAGCCGATGGTCGACCATGGGCAGCCGCGTGCGGGCGAGCAGCCGAGCGTGGCTCAGGGTAAGAAGCCCGCTGCGTCCAAGGGCGCCCCAGACTCCACGTCAAGCAAGAAGAAGCAGCCCGTGCAGGGTCTTGCCGCGTATCTGACCAAGTTTGCGCCAAATCACGAGAACGCGCTGCTCGGCGGTCTCATGGGGCTCATCGTGGCCGTGCTGATGTTTGTGGCCGGCTTCTGGCGCACCCTCTTTGTGGTGGTCATGGTGACGATCGGTGTCGCCATCGGCCAGTATCTTGATGGCACGCCCAAGATCATCGACTTCATTCGGCGCGTGATCGCAGAGTTTCGCGGTACCAACTAGGTTGTATTTACTAACGCACGTTAGTCAACGAAGGGAGCACACATGAGCAGTATTGACGAGACCAAGCTTGACGAGCAGACCACCGAGGAGCCGCTGCAGGTTTCCGTCGAGGACGAGGTCGTCACCGAGGGCCTCGACCTTGAGGATGAGGATTTCGAGTCCGAGGACTCCCTCACCTTCTCCAATGGCGTCATCGAGAAGATCGTTGCGCTGGCCATGCGTGACGTGCCGGGTGTCGTGGGCATGAAGGGCGGCTTCCTCAACCTCGTGCAGGATGCCTTTGGTGTGCGTGACGCCCGCCGCGGTGTGACCGTCGAGGTCACCCCCGACAGCTCCGTGCGTGTCAACATCTCCGTCTTCATCGCCTACGGCTCCTATGCGCCGCAGGTCTTCGAGGACGTTAAGCACGCCGTGGTGGATGCCGTCACCGGCATGACCGGCCTGGAGATCGCTGGCGTCAACCTGCGCATCGAGGACGTCCTGACCCCCGAGGAGATCGAGGCGCGCCAGCCCAAGCTGCCGGTTGCCGAGGAGTCCGAGAACCTTCCCGAGGCAGAGGTCGAGGAGGCCGAGGTCAAGGAGGCTGAGGTTGAGACCGAGGGCGATGTCACCGTCGAGGTTGCCGGCTAGCCTATGAGGCTCATAAGCGCCGCTGCCACTGGTCTGGGGCGGCTCGTACACTGGGGGCTGACGAAGGTGTTGCATCGCAACGCCTCTCAGCTCCCAGGTCGTATAGCGCTAGCCCTTGACCCGCAGCTGATTGCCCATCTGCGGGAGAGGACAGGCAAGGGATCGATAGTCGTCTGCGGCACCAATGGCAAGACCACAACCAACAATGTGATTGCGGCCTCGCTCGAGGCTTCCGGAATGCGCGTGCTCTGCAACCGGGCTGGTGCCAACATGGTTGCTGGTGTGGCTTCGGCGCTTCTGTTGAGCGGGGCCGCCGACTGGGCGGTGCTCGAGGCTGACGAGCTCTCCACCATTCACATCCTGCCGCAGCTGCGTCCCACCTACCTTGTGCTGCTCAACCTCTTTCGTGACCAGCTCGACCGCGCAGGCGAGATCGACCACGTGCAGGACACCATCGTGGCCGCGCTGGCCGCCTCTCCCTCGACGACGCTGGTGACCTGCGGTGACGACCCGCTCTCCATGGGTGTGGCGGTGCGCGCGGCGCAGGCGGGCATCAGGGTGCTGACCTTTGGCATGGGGGAGGACCTGGGGCTTGCCCCGGACCGCGTGCCCGAGGCGCGCTTCTGCCAGGCGTGTGGCACCGAGTTGCGTTACGAGTACCGCTCATATGCGCAGCTCGGCAAGTTCTCCTGTCCCAACTGCGGCTTTGCTCACCCCGAACTCGACTTTGTCGCCACGGCGGTCGCGGTGGACCGTGAGGGCGTGTCGTTTGACTTCAGCCGCCCAGGTGAGGGGACAAGGCGCATCCATGCGGACTTCGGCGGCGTCTACATGGCGTACAACCTTCTTGCCGCCGCTGCAGCTGCGTCGCTTGCTGGCGTGGATGCCGCACATTTCCAGCAGGCGCTTGACGGCTACCATCCCGCCAACGGCCGCTTGCAGCGCTTTGACGTCGACAGACGCGAGGTGGTGCTCAACCTGGCAAAGAACCCCACGGGCTTCAATCAGAACCTCTCGCTTCTCCTGGCGGACGATCGTCCCAAGGCAGCCTTTCTTGTCGTCAATGACAACTACAACGACGGCCGGGACATCTCGTGGATCTGGGACGTGGACTTCGAGCGCCTGACCGGTGGGGAGGGCATGTGTCGCGTGATCGCGGGCGGGCACAGGGCCAATGACGTGCAGGTCCGCCTTAAGTATGCGGGCATTGAAGCGAGGATCGCCGACAGCGTGGGCGAGGCCCTGTGCCAGGTGGGCGACCTTCCTGCCGAGTGCCCGCTCTACGTGCTCACAAACTACTCTGCGCTTTGGTCGGCAAAGGATGAGCTTGAGAGCTTGGGGGAGCATCATGGGTAGCGGAAGGGTCCTGCGTCTGGTGCATCTCTATCCCGAGCTGCTCAACCTCTACGGTGACTCGGGCAACATCCTGGTGCTCAGGCGGCGCATGGAGTGGCGTGGCATCACCTGCGAGGTGGAGGAGGTGCACACCAGCGACCATCCATCGTTTGTCGATGCGGACATCGCCTTTGTCGGTGGCGGGTCGGACCGCGAGCAGCGGATCGTCTGCGACTATCTGCTCGAGGTGCGCGGCGAGCTTGCGGCCTTTGTCGAGGATGGGGGTGTGGTCGGGGCGGTCTGCGGCGGGTATCAGCTGCTTGGGCACAGCTATCTCATGGGTGACGAGGAGGTGCGCGGCCTCTCGCTCGTCGACCTTTACACCGACCGCGGGACGCCGCGCCTCATCGGCAACATTGCCGTCGAGAGCCGCATCTCGCCGCAGCCCATCGTGGGCTTTGAGAATCACGGCGGGCGCACGCATCTTGGTGTGGGTGTCGAGCCGATGGGCAAGGTGCTCCATGGCTTTGGAAACGATGGCAAGACCGGTGAGGAAGGCTGCCTCTACAAGAACGTGGTGGGCACCTATGTGCACGGGCCGCTGTTGCCCAAGAACCCAGGCGTTGCTGACTACCTCATTGCCCGCGCCTTGGAGCGCCGCTATGGCGCGGCAGAACTTGAGCCGCTGGACGATGCCGCCGAGCTTGCGGCAAACAAGGTGATGTGCGACCGCCTCATGGCCCAGGAGCCCGAGGGCTAAGGCCATCCTGCCGTGCGATATGCCTCGGCGCCGTCGTTCTCCAAGACGTAACATGACGTGGGTTGACATACCCTAGTACTTCAGTAGGATATTGCCCATGAAGTCTTTGGCGAACATATTCCGCTGTTGTTGCACATGTGCCGTGCCCGGGTCTGCTATGGCCCACCGCCGCACACGTTAGGCGGGCCAAGGCTCGGGCGTAAAGCCGCTTCTCTCCTCACACAGTCCCAACCCCGTGGGCAAGGTGCCCACGGGTGTGCCACGCTACCCCTTAGGAGGCATCCATGTCTTTTGCAACCAAGATCGAGAACCTCATCGGCTCCACCCCGCTCGTCGACCTGTCCGCCCTGGTGGATGGCCGCGCCACACTGCTGGGAAAGCGCGAGGCCGCAAACCCTGGCGGATCGGTGAAGGATCGCATCGCTCGCGCGATGGTCGATGCCGCGGAAGCCGACGGAACCCTCAAACCTGGCGGGACCATCATCGAGCCCACCAGCGGCAACACTGGCGTTGGACTGGCCATGATCGCCGCCGAGCGCGGGTACCGCATGATTTTGGTCATGCCAGAGACCATGTCGATCGAGCGTCGCAAGCTCGCTGCCGCCTATGGTGCCGAGATCGTGCTGACCCCTGGTTCCGAGGGAATGAAGGGCGCCGTCGCCCGCGCGGATGCGATTCTCGCCGAGACGCCTGGCGCCATCGTGGCTGGTCAGTTTGTCAATCCCGCCAACCCCAAGGCGCACTACGATACCACCGGTCCCGAGATCTTCGAGGCGACCGAAGGCGCTGTCGACGCGCTGGTTGCTGGCGTGGGTACGGGCGGAACCGTGTCCGGAACAGGCAAGTACCTCAAGGAACAGAAAGCTGACGTGACCGTGGTGGCCGTCGAGCCTGCCGAGTCCCCGGTCCTCTCCGGTGGCAGCGCAGGTGCGCACCGCATCCAAGGCATTGGTGCGGGCTTCGTGCCCGACACCTATGACGCCAAGGTGGTCGACCGCGTTCAGCCGGTGGCATCAGATGTCGCCATCGCCATCAAGCAGCGCCTTGCCAAGGAGCTGGGCGTGTTTGTGGGCATCTCGTCTGGTGCCGCGGTCGCCGGTGCCATCGCCCTGGTCGAGACGGGTGACTTTGACGGCAAGACCATCGTCGCCATCCTGCCCGACACGGGCGAGCGCTACCTCTCCATGGACGTGTAGCACCTCTTCGCAGCTTCTCTCCGCTTACGAAGGGTAGTTTATGGGTCGCGTCATCTCGGTTTCTTGACCAGGGGTGGCGCGACCCACTTGTGACTCTGATGCGCAAGACGACCGCATCGAATTGCTGCCCCACCCACAAACCACCGACAAAGTGCATCGGGCTGCTGGTGGAGCCTTGGCTAACTTATCGTGAGTTGTCCTTTATGATGGGGACGTGCCTTCGCACGTATCGCAATCACGTTCGATGGGGGTCCTCGTGGACGCAAACTCTCGCAGCATCCTTGGCCTGATCGCCGAAATGAACACGCGCTTCGTCGTGCCGGTCTATCAGCGTCCCTACTCGTGGGGCGAGCAGCAGTGCCTCCAACTGTGGGATGACATCCTGGCCTGCGGCCGGCAGCGGGAGAACTTCCACTTCACGGGCTCGATTGTGACCATCCAGGACGGAAGCATGTCCGAGCAGGGCGTGACGCCGCTTCTGCTCATTGATGGCCAGCAGCGCATCACTACCATCACGCTTCTGCTGATCGCCCTGGCGCGCCTCGTCGACAAGGAGCAGACCGACCTGCCCTTCACCCGCGAGGAGATCGTGGACTCGGGCTATCTCACCAACCACTTCCGCACCGGGGACGACCACTACAAGCTCACGCTTTCCAAGACCGACCAGCCCGCGCTGCGCTCGCTCATCGACAATCTCGAGGATTCCTCGGTTCCCGTGGAGACCACATCCGAGCGTCTGATGGAGAACCTCGCCTTCTTCGAGCGTCGCGTGGCAGCGCTCAGCGATGTCGCGTCCGTCTGGGCAGGCCTGCAGCGTCTGGAGGTCGTCTCCATCGCGCTCTCGCAGGGCCAGGACAACCCGCAGGCCATCTTCGAGTCGATGAACTCCACCGGCAAAGACCTCTCCTCGGCCGACCTCATCCGCAACTTCGTCCTCATGGCCTATCCCGTGGCCGAGCAGTATGACATGTACCAGACCTACTGGCGTCCGATCGAGCAGATCCTGGGCGCCGATGCCTACGGCGGGACCTTCGACGACTTCATCCGCAGCTACTTCACCGTCGCCTACGCGCCAGAGTCGATGGCCAAGGCGGACGTGTACCAGACCTTCAAGCGCTACGTGCTGTTCAATGGCTATCACCGCAACGACCGCATGAAGAACCTCTCGCTCAAGGTCAAGCGCTTTGCGGGCTACTACGCGCGCGTGACCACCGGCGAGGTGGACGACGCCGAGGTGGCCGAGGTCCTGCATCGGCTGTCGCTTCTCGACATGCCGGTGATAAACCCGCTGCTACTGGCCCTGTTTGACAGCTACGACCACAAGGCGCTGTCGCGCGAGGAGTTCTTGGACATGGTGGCGACCATCGAGAGCTACCTCCTACGCAGAGCGGTCTGCGACTGCGAGACCAGCGTGCTCGCGCCCTTTACCGCCTCGTTGATTGCCCGTCTCGATGCCGTGCGCAACGAGGGAGGCAACGTGGCCGAGGCGCTGCAGGCGATGCTGCTCAACGAGGCGGGCACCCCGAGGCGCTTCCCGACCGACGCGGAGTTTGCCCGTGCGCTCGCCACGCGCGACTGCTTCGGGTTCTCGCGCGTGTTCTACCTGCTGGCGCGTCTCGAGGGCGGCATGGGAGGCTGCTGCCTGCCGCGCAAGGGCAGCTGGACGGTCGAGCATGTGATGCCCGTCCATGCCGTGAGCGACGAGGGCTGGGCCGAGGCGCTTGGCGCGGATGCCGAGCGCGCCTTCGAGGAGACGGTCAACAGCCTGGGTAACCTCACCCTGACGACCGCGCTCTTCGACCTGCAGGACGCAAGCTTTGCCGACAAGCGCGAGCGCGTGCTCGGAGCCGAGGGCGATGCCCGTCTGGCCATCTCACAGGCCATTGTCGAGGCCGATACCTGGGGCCCAGAGCAGATCCGTGAGCGCACGCAGACGCTGGTGGACGAGGCGCTCGGCCTCTGGACCATCCCTGACCTGCCCGAGGAGGCCTGCCGGGCCTATCGTCCGTCCCGTCGCGCAGCGGCAGGGGAGCAGGCCAGCTTCTCCGACCTCTTCGAGGCTGGTCTCGTGGAGATGGACGACGTGCTGGCCAGCGCGAATCCGCTCTATCCGGGCAAGGCCACCGTCACCTCGCGCGGCAAGATCATGCTTACCAACGGCGAGATGTTCGACGACCCGACCGAGGCGTACGAGCGCTTCCTCGCCATGCAAGGCGCACTCGTGACGGGCCTCAACGGCTGGATGTACTGGCGTCGCGGTGAGGGCGGACCGCTGCTCGACACGCTGCGCGAAGGCCTCTAGACCGCCGGCTACAACTCGTCATCCTCTTCCCTCTCGCGGTTGTAGAAGGCCGTGATACTGGCGTTTGCATGCTCGCTGATCTTCTGCTCGACATAGCGCTCGCGCATCTGCAGGATGGCGAGCATCTCGTCAGCGATCTCCTCGGGCGAGTGGGGGTTTGCTCCACGCAGGTATGAGGTCATGTGGCGCAGCGACCACTCGCCGCCGAGCTGGCTGGCGATCACCTCGCCGAACTCCCCGGGATAGCCCAGCTGCTCTATCGCATCGATGAGGTCTGCACGCGCAGCCTCGCGCGCATCTTGCTGCTGCGAGCTCATGCGGCGCCTCCCTTGTGGGCACGCACGGCGAGAAACGACGGAATGCCCAGGCGGCCGAGCCGACCTTCCTCGTTGACATCGTCATAGAGGTCGTCGATGACGAGGCCGGCATGAAGCATCGACCCGAGCAGCTCGCCGGGCGTGTGGGAGAACTGCACTCCACCGTCCTCCTCCTCGAGCACGGTCATGAGCGCGGGTTCGGCGATGGGGTCGAAGGGCAGGCCGCGCACGATGCGCTCCTCCTCGTCATCCACGACAAAGTTGATGCCCGTGTCGAGGCCGGCGAGTAGCACCCCGCCCGGGCGCAGCACGCGGCAGACCTCGCGCCAGATGGGCTCCACCTCGCGCACGTAGCAGAGGCTCACTGGGTTGATGACCAGGTCGAACGAGGAGTCGTCAAAGGGAAGCGACTTGGTCATGTCGGCCTGGCAGATGGTTATGTCGTAGCCCTCGCGCGCGGCGACGGCACGCTCACTCTCGATCTGCGCGCTCGCGTAGTCGAGCACGGTGCAGTTGGCGCCCACTGCCGTGAGAATGGGCATCTGTTGGCCACCTCCCGCCGCAAGCCCCAGGACGTTGGCACCCTTGAGCGGGGGATACCAGGCAGTGGGAACGGGCTTGGTCGGCGTCAGCACGAGCTGCCAGTCGCCCCGTTTGGCGCGCAGGTACTCCTCGTGGCTCACGGGCTGGCCCCAAAGCCATCCCTCGGCCACCCAACGGTCTATCGTAGCTGCGTTTATGTCCTGATACTGCCGTTCGCCCACGCGTCGCTCCCTTCTCTTCCCAAGCTCCCGCAGGGGGCATAATGGTCTGAAGAATACCACTACCGGCGGACTCGCGATGGTGCATCGAGGGGAGGCATCATGTCAGGCTTTGGCAACGTGCTTGTGATCGGCAGCGGCGGCGTGGGCAAGTCGACGCTCATCCGCAAGGTTCTGGGCTCAGACGTGAACGAGAGGGGTGGGGGCCTCACGCACGAGGTGCATGTCTATGAGAGCCTCTCGGTGCCGTACCGCGTCATTGATGCGGGTGACCTGAGTGGCGGCTTTCTGGCTCGACGTGCAGGCGTCAGGGCGGTCAAGCGGTGGTCTAGGACCAACGCGCTTGACGGAAACGCCGACAACGATATCAACGTGATCTGGTATTGCATCGAGGGCAAGTCGCGCAAGCTCATTCGCCAGCAGGTCAGCGAACTCGCACGGGCTACCGACGTGTGGTACTCGGTACCCATCATCGTGGTCATCACTAAGTCGTACGCCGAGCTGGAGCGCGAGGAGAACGTTGCCATCGTCCGCGAGGCCTGCAACCACCGTCGCCGCCTCAAGCGCAACGTGCGCGCCATCATACCGGTGGTGGCTGACACCTACCAGCTCAGCAGCACTACCTTCGTGCCGCCCTCGGGCCTGCCCGAGCTGCTGGAGGCGACCGACGAGCTCATGCCCGAGGGCGTCCGTGCGGTCAAGACGGATATCGAGGCCTTCACCCTCAAGCGCCGTCGCGCGGTGGCACGCAGCATCGTGGCGGCATCCACAGCCGCTGGCGTGACGGTGGGAGCGGTGCCCATCCCCATCTCCGACGCACTCATCCTCACACCCATCGAGACCGCCGAGGTCAACGCCCTGGCCACGCTCTACGGCATCGGCAAGGGCAGCAGTTCCAAGAAGCTCCTCAACACCATCCTCGAGGTGGGAACCGTGAGCACTGCAGCCAAGGCGGCCATCAGCGCGCTCAAGGCGGTGCCAGGTATCAATGTGGCCGCGAGCGTCATCAATGCGGCCATCGCGGGCAGCATCGTCGCGGCGATAGGCGAGGCGACGATGCGCGTCTTCGAGCGGATCTATGTGGGCGAGAAGACCCTCGACGACACCGAATGGGTGAAGCGCGCGCTCGAGTCGAGTCTCTCCAAGGACTTCATCGCCAGGGGCACCAAGGTACTGGGCAAGCTCTCGGGCGTCTCTGCCGGCAAGGACCAGAAGGCGGACATCGCGGGCCTTTTGGTTGGCGCGTTCTCCCGCAAGTCCGGGGAGTCCGACGAGTAGGCTGGGTGATACGATCATCTGCGAAACGTGCAGCCCTGAGGGATTATTGATACCTCGAGGCTGCGCGTGTTTTTTCAGGTAAGGTGTAACAGGTCAAGCAGATGCCAGGATGAGGGAGATGTCATGGCAGGAAAGCATAGCGCGCCAAAGCAGCAGGCACAGCAGCCAGTTCAGACGATATCCGGTCAGCCGATGTACATTCCCGCGGGAGGGGTGCCGCGCAAGCGTCGTCGTGGCGGCTGCCTTGTTGGGCTGCTCGTCACGCTGCTCATTGCCGCAGCCGTTGCCGCAGCCGCGTACTTCATTCTCAATCCGCCGCGCTACGACGTGACGATCAATGGCCAGACGGTCACCGTCGACCGTGGTGCCACCATTGCCGACGTCATCGAGGCCGGCTATGCCACGCCTACGGCGGGCAATCTCATGGCCATTGACGGGAGCGTGGCGCAGGAGGGTGGCGGAGACGCGTTTGCCGCCACGGTCAACGGGACCGCCACCACCGATGCCACGACGGCCCTGGACAAGGATGCGGTTGTCGAGATTGCAGACGGCGCTGACCAGGTGGAGACCGAGACGGTCACGACCGAGGCCATCCCCTTCGAGACCGTGGGGAGCGAGCGCACCGCCGACGCCTACTGGACCGGGTCTCTGCACGTCAACCAGAAGGGCCAGGAAGGCGAACGCACCGTCCGCACGGGCGACGTGTCGGGCGTGCAGATCACCGAGCAGACCAAGGCTCCCGTGGACGAGGGCTACCGCGTCTACACGGCCAACGTGGGGGAGGACAAGGTCATCGCACTGACCTTCGACGACGGTCCCTGGCCCGAAACGACCGACGCCATCCTGGACGTGCTGGAGGCAAACGGGGCCAAGGCCACCTTCTTCACCATCGGCAACCAGGTGGCTCCCTATGCCGCGCAGGTCAAGCGCGAAGCCGATTTGGGCTGTCAGGTCTGCACGCACTCGTGGGACCACGCAAGCGGCAGCGGCCAGGGCGTGAACCTCACCTACATGTCTGCCGACGAGCAGGTCTACGAGATCACCCAAGGCTATGCGGCCCTCAAGGAGGTGCTGGGTGAGGAGCCGTCGCACGTCTTCAGGGCTCCGGGCGGCAACTACTACGGTGACATCATCGCCAACCTGGCACCCTATGTGGACGCCGAGGTCGGTTGGGACGTCGATACCGAGGACTGGCGCCTTCCGGGTTCCGATGCCATCTATGCGGCCATCATGAGCGCACAGCCTGGCCAGGTGATCCTCATGCATGACGGCGGTGGCGATCGCTGGCAGACGGTCGAGGCCATCAGGCGCGCGGTGCCCGAGCTGGTCGCGCAAGGCTACCGCCTGGTCACCATCGACGAGCTGCTCGCCTACGAGAGCTAGTCTCACCGAGGCTTCGATGGACCTGCACGTACAGATCGAGCGCTACGTCCCCTTCAACGAGCAGGAGGCGCGTGACCGCTGCCTCCTGCTGGCTCTTCTCGAGAGCGGTCAGGAGCTCTACACGCGCGAGAACGAGGTCTGCCATCTGACGGCCTCGGCGTGGATCGTCTCGCCAGACCGTCAGAGCGTGCTCATGTGCTACCACAACATCTACGACTCGTGGTCGTGGCTGGGTGGACATGCCGACGGGGAGCGCGACCTAGCTGCCGTCGCTCTGCGCGAGGTGCGTGAGGAGAGCGGTCTTGCGCATGTGCGGCTGGTGTCGCCGGACATCTACTCGCTCGAGGTGCTTACGGTGGACGGCCACGTCAAGCGCGGGGCTTACGTGAGCTCGCACCTGCATCTCAACGTGACCTTCCTCGTGGAGGCCGACCCGTCCGAGACCCTGCGTGCCAAGGCCGACGAGAACAGCGGCCTTGCCTGGTTTGGGCTCGACGAGGCCGTCGAGCGGTCGAGCGAGCCTTGGTTCAGGGAGCGGGTCTATCCTAAGCTCAATGCCAAGCTCGCAGGGTTTGCAGCAAACGACTGAGGGGGTACCCATGGCAAAGGCGCTTCTGAATGACAGGCTGTCCGTGTCCTACCCCAAGGGGTTCCGCGTCATGGACGAGGCGGAGAGGCAGAAGGTCTTTCCCACCGGCGGCGAGAACCTCTGGGCCATCTGGGACAAGCGCCACCATGTCATCATCTCCGTGCAGTGGCATCAGGCCAACGCGCTGCTCTCGAAGCTGGTCGATACCAAAAGCCTGACCAAGCGCGTGCAGACCCAGGCACGCAAGGCGTACAAGGACATGGGCTACGAGGATGGCGAGCTCTACCAGATTGCGGTCTGTGGCGAGACCGCATGGGGAGTCGAATTCGCCTACCGGATGCAGGGCGTCGACCAGGTGGCAAAGGCGCTTGTGTTCAAGCATGAGGCGTGCACCTACACGCTCTACTGCTACGGTCGCAAGAGCAATGCAGCGACGGCCGCCCGTCTCTTTGACGATTTCCTTGCCTCGCTTGGCCTCGTCTAGAACTGCCCTCGTGGTCTAGCCCAAAGGCCCTCGCGCCTACTTCTGCCTGCCTGTATCGGGCGGATGCGTTATGCTCGTGCAATACGGGCAGTGCATCTCGCACAGCTATTCGAACCTACGAGGAGGGGACGACCGATGGCTGGCGATGGTTCCTCCATCTTCAATAAGCAGGCGGTCGAACGTCTGCGCAGTCCCGATGACCTTGACCGATATCTGCGGGCTACGACCCCTGGCGTCTGGATGGTGCTGTTTGCCGTCTTTGTCCTGTCGGTGGGCCTTCTGGCATGGGGCATTTTCGGATCGGTCTCTGCGAGCGTCTCGACGACGGGCGCGAGCCTTAACGGCAAGGTGTACTGCATGCTGGACGGCGAGCAGGTGGCCCAGGTGCATGAGGGCGATTCCGCCTATGTCGGGAACCAGCAGGCGCGTGTGGCACGGATAAGCGAGGTTCCCCTGTCATCTGCCGAGACAAAAAGCTTCCTTTCCAATGACTACCTCGTAGAGGCGCTCATGCCTGGCGAGTGGGGTTATCTGGTCGTACTTGAGGGCGCCTCCCTGGAAGGCGAGGGCGTGCCCGTGACGGTGAGCATCACCACCGCTCGCATCGCACCGATCTCCCTGGTCTTGGGAGACATGCAGTGAGCAGGTTGCCCAAGGTTCCACAGGTCATGCAGATGGAGGCCCTCGAGTGCGGAGCGGCCTGCCTGACCATGATCCTTGCCTACTATGGGCGCTGGGTTCCCCTCGAGCAGGTGCGTGCGGACTGCGGCGTCTCGCGCGACGGCAGCAAGGCGAGCAACGTTCTTGCGGCGGCGCGTAGCTACGGCCTTGCCGCGAAGGGCATGTCCTTCTCGGTGAATGCCCTGGCAAAGCGTTCGCCCTATCCCTGCATCATCTTCTGGAACTTCAATCACTTTGTGGTGCTGCGTGGCATAAAGGGCAAGTACGCCTACCTCAATGACCCGGCACGCGGCCAGGTGCGGGTCACCCTCGACGACTTCAACAAGTCCTTCACGGGCATCGCGCTGGTCTTCGAGCCGACCGATGCCTTCGAGAGAGGTGGAGAGCCGCCCTCGGGCCTCAAGTCCTCGCTGGCGTACCTTGCCGGGTTGGGGCCTGCCATCGCCTTTGTGATGACGACCGCAGCCATCTCGTCGCTTCTTGGCATCTTCAACACCTCGCTCAGCCGCGTCTTCCTCGACCACGTGCTCTCCGGGAACAATCCCGAGTGGCTGGTGCCCCTCACGATGGTCATGGCGCTCATCGCGGTGCTTTTGACCATAGTCAACGTGCTCAATGCGGTCTATCTGGTGAACATCCAGGGAAAGCTGGCCGTGGTGTCGTCCTCGCGCTTCATGCGTCACCTGCTGCACCTGCCGATGAACTTCTACTCGCAGCGCATGGTGGGCGACCTCCAGCAGCGTCAGGCGGCAAACGAGACCATCGCCTTCTCGCTTGTCGGGCAGCTGGCGCCCGTTCTCATCAACTCGGTCATGCTCGTGCTCTATCTGGCCATCATGGTGCGCTACAGCCTGGTGCTCACGCTGGTTGGCATCGTGACGGTGGTGCTTGACGCCTTGGTCGCACGCTACATCTCAGACAAGCGCGTAAACGTGGCGCGCTCCGTCGTCACCGACTCCGGCAAGCTGTATGCCGCAACCGTCGCAGGCGTGGACATGATCGAGACCATCAAGGCAGCGGGTGCCGAGACCGGCTACTTCCAGCGCTGGGCGGGCTACCAGGCAAACGTCACCGATGGCAACGCGCGCATGACCGCCATCAACGAGTACCTGGGTGCCGTGCCTACGATCCTCTCGCAGCTCAGCAATATCGCAGTGCTTCTGGTGGGCATCTGGCTCATCGTCGCGCGAGGATTCACGCCTGGCGCGCTTCTGGCCTTCCAGGGCTTCTTGGGGTCCTTCATGGCGCCGGTGACCCAGCTCATTGGGTTGGGGCAGACGGTGCAGGAGATGCAGACCCAGGTCGAGCGCGTCGAGGACGTCATGCGCTACGAGAGCGACGTCCCCGAGGAATCGTCGCTGGACGAGGAGATCGATGCGGCATCCGCCTTTGGTCGCGAGAAGCTGCGTGGGGCGGTGGATCTGGACAAGGTCACCTTTGGCTACTCTCCACTGGACAAGCCGCTCATCGAGAACTTCGACCTGCATCTCGAGCCAGGGCAATGGGTTGCGCTCGTGGGGTCGTCGGGCTGTGGGAAGTCCACCATCGCCAAGATCGTCTCCGGGCTCTACAAGCCGTGGGGCGGGGAGATCCGCTTTGACGGCGCCCCGCTGGAGGAGATTCCGCGCTCGGTGCTGCGCGGGTCGCTTGCCGTGGTCGACCAGGACATCGTCACCTTCGACGATACGGTGAACCAGAACGTGAAGCTGTGGGACAAGTCCATAGAGGACTACGAGGTCATCATGGCCTGCCGTGACGCGGACATCCATCAGGTCATCGCAGAGCGCGAGGGTGGCTACGAGAGCCGCATCCTGCCTGGCGGCAAGAACTTCTCCGGTGGTCAGCTGCAGCGGCTGGAGATTGCGCGCGTGCTGGCGCAGGATCCCACGGTCATCATTCTGGACGAAGCGACAAGCGCTCTTGATGCGCAGACCGAAGCCGAGGTCATCAGGCGGATTCGCAACCGCGAGATCACCTGCATAGTGGTGGCGCATCGCCTCTCGACCATCAGGGACTGTGACGAGATTATCGTGCTCGACCAGGGCAAGGTGCTGGAGCGCGGCACGCATGACGAGTTGTTGGCAAAAGACGGTGCCTATGCCGAGCTTGTGAGGAGTGACTAGAGGGCGGTCCCTGCGTACGGACCGCACCGAAGGGAAGGTGCGCATGGCCTTTTTTGGGCTGAAATCGCAGATTGAGATGCGCAAGGAGCTCGATGCCGAGCTGCTTGAGCGCTCGTATGCGGAGCTTGCCGCGAGTGTGGGCGGCATGCGCAACGCACCCAGCTTCAGGGTGGATGACCTCGAGCTGGCAGATGGCGCTGTGCGTACGTGCCTTCGCTATTGTGGCGTGACCCCTGGGACGGCCCCCGATGGCCTGACCGACTTCGAGGCGCGCATGGAGTGGCTCTGCCGTCCTTCGGGCACCATGCATCGCACGGTGCGACTCGAGGGTGCCTGGTATCGCGACGCCTTCGGCGTCATGATGGCGCGCCTTGACACGGGCGAGCCCGTCGCGCTGCTCCCGCGCACGTCGGGCGGCTACTTCTATCACGATCCCAATACGGGGCGGCGCTGCAAGGTCAATGCCAGCACAGCCTCCCACATCGAGTCGGAAGCCGTCTACTTCTATCGCGCGTTCCCGCTGGAGAAGCTGAGCGTCAACAGCCTCTTCCTCTACATCATGCATGTGCTCGACCGCAGCGACTACCTCTTTGTCATGGCGGTGGCAGCCATCTCCACCCTGGTCGGACTCCTCCCCGCCTGGGCAAACAGCATTGCCTTTGGCACCGTCGTGCCAAGCGGTCAAGCCAATCTCATCCTTCCTATCGGCATGCTTCTTCTGGGTGTCGCCCTGTCGAGCACCCTGTTTGGCATCTCGCGCACCCTGGTGATGGGCCGCGTGTCCACAAAGCTCCAGACCGCGACCGAGGCGGCCACCTTCTCGCGCATCCTCCTGCTGCCGACCTCCTTCTTCAAGGAGTACGCATCGGGCAACCTGGCGAGCCGCGTCTCGCAGGTAACGTTGCTCGTCGACCTGCTCACTTCGCTCGTGCTGGGGACCGGCCTCACGAGCGTGCTCTCGCTGGTGTACATCGGCCAGATCGCCCTGTATGCCCCTGTGCTGGCGGTGCCCGCGCTGGTGGTTGCGGTGCTGCAGGCGTTGCTGTCGGTCCTGGTGGCCGTCATCTCGGCTAAGCGCCAGCATCAGGCGATGCAGGAGTCCACGCGTCTCTCGGGTCTGGTGACGGCGCTTCTGAACGGCATCCAGAAGATCAAGCTTGCTGGAGCGGAGGATCGCGCCTTTGCCAAGTGGGCCCACCAGTACGCAGGCTACGCCCGTTCTACCTACAACCGCCCCACGATCGAGCGCGCGCTGCCGGCCTTCGTTGCCTTCATCAGCATGCTGGGCTCGATCGTCATCTATTACCTTGCCGGAACGTCTGAGGTGAGCGTGGCCGACTACATGGCTTTCAGTGTGGCCTTTGGCCAGGTGACCGGCGCCCTGATGTCGCTCTCCAGCACGGTGAGCCAGGTTGCCCAGATCGGGCCCACGCTTGAGGTCGTCAAACCCATCCTCGAGACGCTGCCCGAGGTGGGGGAGGACAAGCCCAGTGTGGAGAGGCTCAGCGGCGCCATCTCGGTGTCGGGCATTTCGTTCCGCTACGACGACAAGTCCCCCTACGTGCTCAGGGACCTCTCCTTTGACATCCGCCCAGGCGAGTACGTGGCCATCGTCGGCAAGAGCGGATGTGGCAAGTCGACCATCATCCGTCTGCTTCTGGGCTTCGAGAAGCCCGAGCGCGGGAGCATCTTCTACGGTCGTTACGATGTCAGCAAGATCGACCTCAGGAGCCTGAGGCAGTCGATCGGCTCGGTCATGCAGGACGGTCGCCTCTTCTTGGGCGACATCGCGTCCAACATCACGATTGCGGCACCGAGCTCGACGATCGACGATGCGTGGCGGGCGGCTGAGATCGCAGGCATCGCGGACGACATCCGCCAGATGCCGATGGGCATGCAGACGATCCTGAGCGAAGGCTCGGGTGGCGTGTCGGGCGGTCAGCGCCAGCGCATCATGATTGCCCGGGCCGTGTGCGGCGACCGGCGCATCCTGATGCTCGACGAGGCGACGAGCGCCTTGGACAACGTCACCCAAAAGCACGTCTCAGACTCTCTCGCCCAGCTCAAGTGCACGCGTGTAGTGGTGGCCCATCGCCTGTCGACCGTGCGCCACTGCGACCGCATCCTCGTGGTGGACGATGGCCACATTGCCGAGGAGGGTAGCTACGACGAGCTCATTGCCCATGACGGCCTCTTTGCCGACTTGGTCAGGCGCCAGCGCCTGGAGTAGGCATCCATCGGGCAGGCGACGCAACCCTGCAACTGATACAGGCAAACAGAGGGCGGGCGCATCCGGTTGTGGATGCGCCCGCCCATTGCGTTGCTGGCTGTGTGAGCTGCAGGTTATGCGGCAAGTGCGTTGCGAGAGTTGCGCAGGAAGCCGAGGTACATGATGCACATGACCGTGCTGAAGATGATGGCGGCAAGCTCGAGGATGCTGACGAGGGTGCCCTGCGGAAGCATGCGGGCGACCTGCTCGGCGAGCTGCGCTGCAACGAGCAGCCACAGAATCTGGTTGCCGCGGCTGACGAGGTCGTTGCGACCGATGCGGGTCATGAGCTTGCTGATGCCGCCGATGGTGAAAATCGTGACGAACAGGGAGGCCAAGGTGGCGAGAAGCTCGAAGAGGCTGCTCATGAGGTTGGGGGCGCCACCGACGCTCTCGATGACGCCAGCGATGGCCGAGAAGGCAAGTGCGCCGATGCAGGAGATGAAGGCGGTGCGCAGCTGAGTGGGCTCGTCCTTGCTCGCCTCGCTAAGACCGAGTATCGAGAGGATCAGGCTGACAATCGGCAGGATAATGCCAGGCAGGAAGGCCAAAAAGGCTCCAAGCGCAAGACTGCTGGTGACGGCCGCCTCGACTTGCCCCTCGGTTCTCATGCCGAAAAAGCCTGCGGCGACGCCGATTCCCAAAAGAATTGCCCCGATAAGCTCGAGAACCTCTGCCAGGTAGATTTTGCCAATGCCTTTGTATGCGTTCTGGAATTTCATGGATGTTCCTCCTCTTTGTTTTGGCGCTCAAGTTGCATGCGCCTTTGTGCCCGTTTTGACTTCGAACTTAATACAGTCCCACGGCCGTTTTGTCTCAAACAAGCTTGGAATTGTACGAAAGAAGGTGTGTGAGTGGTTGTCGGCATATATATCTACCTGCGAAAATGCTAGCCAGACATAACAAGAGTTCTGCCGATGTGGTATCGGATTGACGCTTGGCGAGAAAACTTTTGCAGAGTCGCATAAAATAGAGAAAAGTTTGAGACAGACTGCGAGCGCCGGCAGTACTAACTGGCAAAGCGAGAAACTCCGGCGTAAGGGGACGGACATGAACGACAAAATGATCGAGCGCGTACTGTCGAGGGACTATTCGGTTGGCAAGCAGGCCTTCAAGGAGAATCTCCTGCAGCGTTGCCTGGCCGAGCTGGATCAGGGTGATCAGGGGATGGAGCTTGCGGACGACGAGCTCGACATGCTGGCTGCGGCAGGCGTCCCCTTTCTAGAGGAGGACCCGTTCAAGCGGCCGTAGACCTTCCCATTGGTTGAGACGCCGCATCCATGCGATGCGGGTTACGAAAGAGCGCCCCAGGCCAGATGGTCTGGGGCGCTCGTCTGTTATTGGAGCCCGAATGCGGTGCCCGTCCTACCAGCTCTTGCTGATGGCGACCACATTCGCGTTGCCGTCGCGCACGTAGCTCATGTCGTCGGTCAGCTGCTTTGCCATGAAGATGCCCAGACCGCCGATCATGGTGTCGACAATGGAGGTGGGCTTGTCCGGGTCGTCCTGGGCAAGCGGGTTGAACGGTGTGCCCCAGTCGGTGATCTGGACGGTGATGGTGGAGGGGTCGGGACGATAGATATACTCGACGCGGCAGGTTCCTGGGCTGTCAGAGCCCTCGTAGGCGTAGTTGCAGACGTTGACGAACAGCTCCTCGATGGCCACGTCAAGCTGGTTCTGCGCGACGATGGGGCAGCGGCGCCTCCCGAGCTCCTCATGGACGAAGGAAAGCACGTCGTCGAGTTGGTCCAGCGTGGCGTCGACCGTGATGGAACCCCTGACCTCGGGAGCGATCCCGTACTCGAGCGAGAGGATCGTGATGTCGTCGGACTGCTCAGTCCCGTTTGCCCATGCGTGGACGTCGTCCTTCAGCGCATCGGTTATCGCATGCGGGTGCATCTCGGTATGCCTCATGAGAAACTCCTCGAGCCGCTGGCCTCCGTATTGCTCGTCCCTGGTGTTGAACGCCTCCGTGACACCATCGGTGTACAGCAGCAGCTGGTCGCCACGGCTTAGTTTCAGGGTGCTGCTACGGAACTTGGCCGTGTCGAAGATGCCCAAGAAGAGCCCTCCGCGCGACTGGAGCCAGTCCCATCTGCCGTTGTGTCGCAGCATCGGCGGGTTGTGCCCGGCGTTGACGTAGGTGAGCTCGCCCGTCTCGTAGTCGAGCGTGGCAGCCCACACGGTCACGAACATGCCGGCTTCGTTGCCCTGGCAGAGGTGCCAGTTTGCCGTCTGGATGGCTTCGGCGAGGTCCATGTCGCTGCTCATGTAGTTGGCCAGCTCGGTCTTTGCCGCCATCATGAACAGTGACGCCGGAATGCCCTTGCCGGATACGTCGGCGATGAGGAAGCCGAGCGTGTGGTCGTCCAGAAGGAAGAAGTCGTAGAAGTCTCCGCCCACCTCGCGCGCCGGTGACATGCTGGCGTAGATGTCAAAGGCGTCGACCTCGGGGAAGGGCGGGAAGGTCTGAGGCAGGGCACTCTCCTGGATGGAGCGCGCCGTGCTGAGGTCGCGGTCGATGCGTCCAGCCTCCTCGGCAATGGCGTTCTTGAGCGCGGAGACGGTGGCGTTGATGCCAGAGGACAGGCTCACGAACTCCACGGAGTCCTTCACGCTCACGCGCTGGTCGAGGTCGCCTTGGGTGATGAGCTTGAGTGTCGCGTTGGTCTCGTCGATGCCGCGCACCACGACGTTCTTGAGCAGGAGCATCGCCTGAACGTACACGGTTGCGAACAGCGCGACGAACACGAGGGAGAACGCGATCATCATGCGGCTTCTCCAAGCAAAGACCTCGCTTGCGGGAAGGGCGGCCATCACCTGGTAGTTGCCCGTCTTGCTCACGCGCACATAACCCACTTGGGTTGCGCGCAGGTATTCGAGCTTTGAGCCGCCCATGTACCACCGCGTCACCATGGGGCGGTCGTAGATGCTCTCGTCGAAGCCGTCCTGAAGGCCACTGCCGACTACCTCCTCAAAGGATTGCCCCAAGAAGGACTCCTCGCTTGACGAGACGATGATGCCGTTCTCGGCGATGACGGAGATGCCGTTCACGCCGAGGGGAAGACCGGTGGCGATGCCGCCTATCGTGCTATCGTGCAGCTCCTCGACGCGGTTCTCGGAGAGCTGCGAGCGGCGTGCGATGCCGTCGAGCATCTGGTCGCTGCGCTCGAGCTGCCCGGTGAGATAGTCAATCTGGCCCTTTATCTGGTTGTTTGCGCTCATCAGGCAAGAGCTGCTGATGAAGGTGTAGCCCAGTGCCGCCGTGACCAGGTAGGCCATGGAGACTACCACGGCCAGCCATCCCTGGAAGGTGGCGCGCAGGGTGTGCTCGCCCTTGAGGGATTCGATGCTGCGGTCGAGCGCTCCCGCAGTGGTGGACAGAGCCATCATCAGGACGAAGTCGGCCACGATCTGCGAGACGACCTCGTGGTTGCCGGTGAAGTCGTGGAGCAGGTTGCTGGGAACGGTGAGGTTGAGCAGGTCGTTGATGGCGTTGACCGACACCGAGAACACGAACGTGAACAGCACCGACCCAATCAGGCAAGCGCTTGCCAGGACGAGCAGGCCTTGCAGGTCGCCCCGCTCGTTACGGCGTCGGTCGGCTATGGCAAAGAGCACGCCCATCACAAAGCCGATGAGCGCGAAGAGAAGCACCGAGTTGGTTGGTGCTGCAAAGTATGCCTCGTAGGCGTCGAGAGGCAGCAGCGTGGCGTGGAGCATCTCGGCGAGTCCCGCGATGGTCCCGATGATGGTGCCGGGCAGGGTGCCAAACAGAAGCGACCCTGCGGCGATGGGGGCCAGTACGGCGATGACGTGGGTGCTTCCGATGACGAGATAGTTGGTCTGGGTGGCGACCATGGAGCAAGACAGGATGACGAGGAACACGATGGAGGTGATGCGCGCGCCTCGTGACGCATCGCCCATGAGCCCCCTCCACCTGAGCGGGTTGCCTATGCCCCGTTTGTTGGCCTGCCCTGCCGCCGCCATGCTGTCTCCCCGGATATACCTGTGCCTAATGGCAAACACCTCTCACGCGAGATAACCCCCAAGAGAGCGTGCCTGACGCGAGAGAAGTGCTTGTCTCGGTTGAGTGCGATGACTCTTGTCGTTAGCTGACGATGGTCATGACCTCGGAGAGTCCCGTCATCTCAAACACCTCGGTGACCTCTGCGGTCGGGTGGAGCAGGCGGATGGAGCCACCGCGCTGCATGGCAAGCTTCTGGGTGCTGACCAGCACGCGCAGGCCTGCGGAGGAGATGTACTCGAGCTCGGAGAGGTCGATGTCAAAGTTGACCGCGCCCGTGCCAAGCTGGCGTACGGCATCCTCGAGCTCGGGGCTCGTGGCGACGGTGAGCTTGCCCTTGACCGCAATGGCGCCCGTGTTGCCGTCAAGATTGGTGGTGATGTCCATGCTTTGCTCCTTGCTGTCTCCTAAGAAGCTACTGCGCGCATCTTGGCCATGGCGCGCGAGAGCTTGGTTGATATTGTCGATGCGTTCATGCCCATGATCTGGGCGATTTCGGTGTTACGTAGCTGTTCGTAGTACTTGAGGTATACCAGCTGACGCTCCTCGTCGTCGAGCGTCGCAAGTAGCTGCGAAGCGAGCTCGGCGTCGCCAATCTGATCGGTCTCGGCCTCCTCGGCGTAGGCCCCCTCGGCGATGTCCTCGATCGGGACGTTTTCGGGCGTGCGCGAGAAGTAGTCACTGACGCAGTTGTTGGCAATCGAGATGACCCAGGTGGAGAACTTGGCACGCGTGGGATCGAAGCGGGAGAAGTAGCGGGCGGCGCGCAGGTACGCCTCGGAGGTGATGTCCTCGGCGGCCGTATGGTTGCCCACGCGGCGGAAAATGTAGTTATAGACCATGGAGAAGCTTTCGCGGTAATAGCGCTCGAAGTCGCGATGCATGTCCCGCTTGCTGTCGCCACCCTCGACCAGCCTGAATCTGCTAGCTCGTGCCACGTGTGCCTCGCAATGCCATCAAATAGTTTCCCTCATCTTCCCATGATACCGCTTGATGCCGTTTGCGGGGACAATGCCTTGCACGGCCTATAGGAAGTGCGGATAAGCGGTTGGATGGTTGAATTGCTGATGCTTGGAGCTGCCTGGTTGGAGGGTCAGACGACGACGTGCGTGAGCTCCCTGCCGTCCAACCAACGAGCAAGGTTCTCGCAGCAGATGTCGCAGATGCGTTCCTCGGTGGCAGCGCACTTCCCAAAGCTTCCGCCCGCCGTGTGGGGCGTGACGAAGCAGCGCGGCTCGTGCCAGAGGGGATGGCCTTGCGGTAGCGGCTCGGGATCGCACACGTCGAGGGCTGCACCGCGCAGATGCCCCTCTGCCAGTACGCGGGCGAGCGCATTGCAGTCGATGAAGTTGCCTCGCCCCACATTGACGAGAATCGAGCCCTCGCGCATGAGACGGAGCCTGCGCTCGTCCATCCACCGAGCCGTTTCGTTCGTGTTGGGCAGGCAGTTGACGACCACATTCGCGCGGGGAAGCTCGGCCTCGGCCTCGTCGAGCGTCACGAGCCGCTCGAAGTGGGGCCGCGTGGCAGAGGTGTCGCGGCAGACGCCCACACAGTGGCAGTCGAAGCCCGTGAGGCGCTTTGCCGTGAAGCCGCCGATGTCTCCTGCGCCAAAGATGAGCACCGTCGCCTCCTCGAGCGAGGTCACAGGCCCCGACCATGCCCACAGCTCGCGCTCCTGCTGGCGCGCGTAGAGCGGGAAGTCCTGGGCGATGGAGAGTATCTGTCCGACCACGAACTGGCTGATGATGTGCCCAAACGCGGCGCCCGCCACGTTGGTCAGGCGCGTATTGGCAGGGAAGGGCACCCCGCCTTGCGTGTAGAGGTCGCTGCCGGCCCAGGTCATCTGCACCCAGCGTACGGGAGTTCCCTCGGCGAGCAGAGCTGGTGTCGGCTCGCCGATCACCACGTCCGACTCGGCAAGCAGCAGGCGCAGCTCATCTGTGCCCATCTGCCTCCCAGGCACTTGGGTGAGTATGGCCCGGCCTTCGGCTGCGTTGTGCAGTCGCTCCATATGGTGCGGCTTGAAGGGAACCATGACGAGCACGCGGGTCGTATCGGGCATGCGTCTTCCTCCGTGGTGTGGTGGGTGCCTTGTCCTAAGTATGGCGTACCTGGTGCGCCCGTTCACGCCTCACCATCGGCGCGAGCTTATGCGAGATCGCGAAGCATTAGAATCGAGGCAGTTGCCTTGAGGCAAAGGCCATATGAGGTAAGGGGATTGGCATGCAGCTGTCAAAGGATTTCCTGTGGGGTGGCGCCACGGCTGACTTCCAGTGTGAGGGAGGCTATGACCAAGGCGGGCGCGGACTCTCCACGCACGATTTCGAGACCAACGGCAACCAAGAGAACCCGCGCGGTATCACCTTCCGCCTTCCGGATGGCACCACGGGTCGTGCGCGCAGCAGCTTCTTCTTCGCCGACCCCCTGCCTGACGGCGCGGTGCCAGAGATGCTCGACGGCGAGTACTATCCGTCGCTCAAGGGCGTCGACCACTACCACCACTGGCGCGAGGACCTCGAGCTGCTCGCGGGTATGGGTATGAACGTGTACCGCTTCTCCATCTGCTGGAGCCGCGTCTTTCCCACTGGCTTCGAGGAGGAGCCCAACGAGGCGGGCTTAGCCTTCTACGAGCAGATCATCGATGCCTGCCTTGAGCTGGGGATGCAGCCTCTCGTGACCATCCATCACGACGAGCTGCCCGTCGTGCTGGCCGAGAAGTTGGACGGATGGTCGAGCCGCGAGACCATCGAGCTCTACATGCGCTATTGCCGTGCGCTCTTTGCGCGCTTTGGCGGCAAGGTCAAGTACTGGCTCACCTTCAACGAGATCAACGCGGTGCGCGGCTATGCCAGCTGTGGCACCCATCAGTCTGACAACAACACGCACTACAACGCGGTGCACAACATGTTCCTCGCCAGCGCCCGCGCCGTGGCGCTTGGTCACGAGATGATGCCAGGCTCGATGTTCGGCACCATGTTCGCGTTCTCCGCGTTCTACCCGGCAACCTGCAAGCCCGAGGACGTGTTTGCCCAGATGCAGAAGCGTCGCCAGGCCTACTACTACATCGACACCATGGCCCGCGGGCACTATCCTGCCTATGCGCAGGAGATCTGGCGCGAGAAGGGCATCGACCTTCGCTGGCAGGAGGGTGACGAGGAGACGCTCGCGGCAGGTCCGCTCGACTTTGTGAGCATCAGCTACTACCGCTCCAATACCATCGCCGCCGACTCTCCGCGCGCCAAGGAGGTCATGGGCGGTGAGGGCAATCCCTACCTCGAGAACACGCCATGGGGATGGCCGATTGACCCGCTGGGCCTGCGCTACGTGCTCAACGAGCTGGCTGACCGCTACGAGAAGCCCGTCTTTGTCGTCGAGAACGGCATGGGTGCCATCGACGAGGCCGACGAGAACGGCTACGTGGAGGATGACTATCGCATCGACTACCTGCGCGACCACTTCAAGTGCATGATGCAGGCAATCCTCGAGGATGGCGTCAACTGCTTCGGCTACACCATGTGGGGACCGTTCGACCTGATTTCGCTCTCCACCGGCGAGATGGCCAAGCGCTACGGCTTCATCTATGTTGACATGGACGACATGGGCGCGGGCACCCTGCGCCGTACGCCCAAGAAGAGCTACTACTGGATGAAGCAGGTGATCGAGAGCCAAGGCGCTAGCCTTTGGGAGGAGTAGGACATGTCGGGGAAGGTTTCACAGGGCTTTTTGGATGCACAGGCTGAGTTCGTTCGGCGCGTGAGTGACGACTGGGCGCTCGTTACCGCGGGCACGCAGCAAGATGGCTGGAACACGATGACCATCGGTTGGGGAGAGGCTGGCATGCTGTGGAGCCTGCCGACCGTGACGGTGTACGTGCACCCCTGGCGCTACACGCATCAGTTCCTGCTGGACAACGACTACTTCACCGTGCAGCTCTTTGACAACGAGCACAAACATGACCTGGGCATCCTGGGTTCCAAGAGCGGTCGTGACGGCGACAAGGTCGCTCTCACGAGCCTCACTCCCAAGGCGATCGAGCATGGCATGACCTTCGAGGAGGCTGCCACCACGCTGGTCTGCAGGAAGATCTACACCCACGCCATCGACCTGGACGCCATGGCCCCCGACATCCGTGAGCGTCTGGGTGCCTTCTATGCCGAGGAAGGCCACACCTTCTTTGTGGGCGAGCTCGTCGGCGTACTCTAGCGGTAGGTGAGAGGTGGACGCACAGACTTGTTGCGTCCGCCTCCGTTTGTCGTCAGCTTAGTGAGTTGCCAGCCACTCGGCTGCCTGGTAGGCAAAGTAGCAGGTGCCTCCTTCGTTTCTTGCCCGCTCGTAGTACGGGCGGGCTGCCGCGTCGTTGCCCTTGAGTGACTCGAGCTGGGCTCGGCGGAAGGCAGCGCTTGCCCTCTGCTCGGGCATCTTCACCGTGCCGTCTATCTTGTCGAGCAGCTTCTCTGCCGTCTGAAGGTCTCCCTCTGCCACTGCGAGCGCTTCGTCGGTAAAGAGCATGATCGTCTCGATGCCCGCCTTGAGTAAACCACGTGACTTGGGCAGGTATGTGGCAAGCTCGTCACGCAGGCTTCTCACCTGCGGCCAGTCCTTCTCGAGGATGGCATAGCCGATACGGATGTTGCCTGCCATGGGTTTCAAGCCGGCGGAGAGCTTGCCTGTTGCCGTGGCCGTCTCAAGCAGCTGGCGCGACCTCGCGGCGTCGCCCGCGACCGCGGCTGCCTGGGAGGCGATGAGGAGGTGCTGTATCCTACGTGGGCGCCTCTTGATGCGCCCGAGGAGATGGTCTTCCACCTTGAGCATCTTAACGGGGTCGCAGTCGTGCGTGACGATACCCTGGAAGTCGGCGCTGCAGCGGCTGATGAGCAGGAACTCGACGGCAACGACTACAAAGACGATGGGTATGGCAGCGAGGAGTCTGGTCCAGCTGGCCTCTCCCAGAACGTACGGCCAGCAGGCAATGAGCGTGAGGATGACGGCTACGGTGGCGCAGCCATAGCGCACGAGCAGGTCGCGGTTCTTGTACTTGATGGCGCACTCGTAGGGCGTGAGGTTGGCGTAGGACGAGTGCTGCGTGGTCGTGTCTGCCTGCATGATCGATTGACCTCCATGGATTCTGTGCCAACGCCTTATGATACTCAGCTGTGATAAATGTGTCTCGCGGCGCTTCCATCCGTCTCCCGAAATGCCAGCTAAACACGATAGTCTGCGTTTGCGCACGTATTAGGATGACTCTAATGGGAACCTGTGTTTGAGGGGTGGGCGTCATGATTGAGAAGATCACGGCAGTCATTGCCGACGTGGACGGAACCATCAACATCAAGGGCAGCGCGCTGATGCCCAAGACGCTGGCGGCGATTAACGCCCTGCACGAGCGTGGGATTCTCTTTGGCACGGCCTCAGGGCGTCCGCTTGATCATCGCTCGCTGGACAAGGCCAAGCAGTGGGGCCTCGACTTCGAGTTTGACATGGCCATCGGCATGAACGGCGGTGACCTGTGGGATGCCAACCACGAGGGCATCGAGCACATGATGCTGCTGGACAAGGAGTACATCGACGACATCTGCTCCTTCATGTGGCCGCTCGACTGCAACGTCATCGTCTACGAGAACGCCTACGACCACGTGCTGGTCAAGCGTATTGACAGGCAGCTTGAGCAGAGCATTTACCGCAACGGGTCGATCGTGGAGGTGGTTGGGCCCGAGATGATGGCCCTCAAGGACACGGGCAAGATCGAGGTGCAGTACGAGCCCGAGCTCGACGAAGAGATCATGGCTGTGGTCAACGCGCATCCGTCGGTTCACTGGGACTCCGTGCGCACCTTCCCGGGGACGGTCGAGTTTGTCAAGCCGGGCCTGAACAAGGGCGTTGCCCTGCGCCGCTACTCCGAGCGCAACGGGATTCCCCTGAGCGAGATTATGACCTTTGGCGACATGGACAATGACATCGCGCTTCTGCGTGAGGCCGGCTGGGGCGTCTGCATGCAGAACGGCTGCGACGCGGCCAAGGCTGTGGCCGACGCCGTCACCGAGTACGGCGTGACCGAGGACGGCATGGGCCGCTACCTGGAGCGCTACGTGCTCGGATAGGGGATTGCGGGCGCTTGCGCGGCGCGTCAGCGCATGTAGTGGAGCCAGAGGCCCGAGTTGGGCAGCTGGCGCACCTCGGCAAGCTCGAACTCGAGCGGATTTGCCCTCAGGCCACGAACCGTCTCGAAGAGCGAGGGCTGGCCGCTTGCCACCTCCGCCACCGGCGCGATGATGAGCGAGAGCTCGTCCACGCATTCCGCTGCGGCAAAGGTGCCGTTGGCAAAGCCGCCGCCCATGAGCAGGATGCGCGACACGCCAAAGAGCTGCAGGAGCTTCTCGGCGGCGAGCTCGGCGTCAAAGCTGCCGCGCCCCGCCAGGACGTAGCTCACGCCGATGCCGCGCAGGTAGGAGAGGTAACCGGGGTTCACGTCCTCACGCAGCAGCTGCACGACGTGTCCCTTGAGGTTGCCGCGCGTGGTGTCCGGCGCGTCAAAGCGCAGCGTTCCCTCCGGGTCCACCACCGCAAAGTAAAAGTCGGCCTCGCGGGCGACGTAGTCTCCGGGCGGCACGGGCCTGCGAACCTGCGTCGGGCGCCCGGCATGCACGCCGGAGAGCACCTCGGCTGCGGTGGTGGCGCCGTAGATGATGCACTCCGCGTCGAGCTCGTCGCGGATGGCGCCATATGCTCCCACCAGGTCGTATGCCGACGAGAAGAACTTGCCTGCCACCTTGCCGTCGATGGACTGCAGGATGTGCACGATGATGTGGGGCCGCATGGACGCTCCTGACGCTCGGGAATGACTCATTACAGGATAGTCCATGTGGGTGAGTGGTCTTCTCGGCAAGCCATAAATCTGATGCATGATAAAAGATATGCAATATGAATTTGTTATAGCGCTTTCCCGGGCTTACAGTTGTTACAAGTAGGTCGGACTGACGCCCGAGGGCTAGACAAGGAGAGGTGCGACGTGACTGAGTCAGTTGAGTATGGGCTGCGTGACGCGGGCTGCGCCGGTGAGTTTATCGAGCAGTACCGTGCGCTGGATGGGGTCGGTGACACCAAGGCGTGTCTCGATCTTTTGCGCAGGCATCGCTGCGAGCTCGTGTGCGCACTTCATGAGGCCCAAAAGCCCATCGACGTGTGCGATTGGATCATCAGGGGCCTAGAGAGGGAGCTTTAGCATGAACGTCATCAAGGGTCAGCATCTTACGGGTGAGCGAGCTCTGTTCAAGGTGCGCGGGGTGCGCGTGGAGAACTGCCGCTTTGACGAGGGAGAGTCTCCGCTCAAGGAGTCGCGCGACATCGAGGTCGCCAACACCGTCTTTGGCTGGCGCTATCCCCTGTGGTACGACGAGCACGTCTCGGTCAAGAGCAGCGCGTTTCTCGAGGTGGCGCGCGCGGGCATCTGGTACAGCAACGACGTCGAGCTCGTTGATTGCTCCTTCGACGCGCCCAAGGGCATCCGCAAGTGCCACGACGTGCGCCTCTCGCACGTGCAGATGCCGCACGCCGACGAGACGCTCTGGTGGTGCGAGGGCGTGCGCGTGGAGGACGTGTCGGTGACGGGCGACTACTTCTTGCAGGGTTCGCGCGACGTCTACGTCAAGAACCTGCACCTCAGCGGCAAGTACAGCTTTGACGGCTGCACGAACCTGGTGGTGGAGGACTCGCGCCTGATCACCAAGGACGCATTCTGGAACTGCGAGAACGTCGTGGTGCGCAACTGCTTCATCGTGAGCGAGTACCTTGCGTGGAACGCGCGCAACGTTACCTTCGAGAACTGCATCATCCAGAGCCTGCAGGGCCTGTGCTACGTGAGCGGCCTCACGCTGCGCAACTGCGACCTGATGGACACCGACCTCGCGTTCGAGTACTGCTCGGACGTGGACGCCGAGCTGAGCACGCCGGTCGTGAGCGTCAAGAACCCCCTGAACGGCCGCATCGTGGCGCCGAGCATCGGTGAGATCATCTTTGACGATCCCGAAGTGAACCCCTGCAACACGGCCATCGTCCAGACGGAGCGCAAGGAGCCCTTCGTCTGCCTCTGCCGCGCCGTGTAGCGAGTGGGTCCGCCCTGGGCACGTTACCAGGGCGTGGCAAACGGTGGACCTCTGCGGTTTATCTCGCGTCTACTGATACGATATGCGGGTCAGCTTCGAGGGAAGGGACGCGTATGACGCAAGATGTCGCAGAGGTCCGCCTCCTCGACAGGCCGCTCATCAACAAGGCCTTCATTCTTTTTGCAGCCCTCATGTGGGGCTTTTCCTTTACCACCATGAAGGGCCTCGTCAACGAGATGCCCGTGTTCTATCTGCTGGCTATGCGCAACGCCTTGGCCATGGTGGCCATGGTCGTGTGGGTGCGTGGGCGGCTGCTGCGCGAGCGCGACCGACGCACCCTCTTGCTGGGCTTGGCTCTAGGCGTGACGGGCTTTGGTGCCTACGCCACTCAGACCTTGGGGCTCTCCATGACCACGCCGGGCAAGAACGCCTTTCTCACGGCATGCTACTGCGTGATGGTGCCCTTCCTCTCGTGGGCGTTTGGACAGGGCAGGCCGGGTGCGCGCCACGTTCTGGCAGCGGTGGTATGCGTCTGCGGCATTGGTCTGGTGGCTGCAGACGGCGGACTCCCGCTCAATCGCGGGGACGTGCTGTCCTTGTCGTGTGGCATCTTCTACGCGCTGCAGTTTGTGATTCTCTCCAAGTGGGGCGCTGGCGTGGACGCGCTCGTGGCCACCACCTGGCAGTTTGCGGTCATGGCAGTGTGTGCTGCCACGACATCGTTTCTCTTCGAGGGCACCTACGTGCCGCCCATACCAACTGTTTCCGACGTCGCCACGATGCTCTACCTTGCCATAGTCTGCTCGTGCATGTGCTTCGGGCTGCTCAACCGTGCGATGACCCGCGTCGACCCAGCGGAGGGGTCGATCCTCTCGGCGCTCGAGGCTCCCTTTGGCGTGCTGAGCAGCGTGCTGGTCTATCACGAGCTTGTGACTCCGCGCCTGCTCACGGGCTTTGCGCTCATCTTCTGCGCGGTCGTGATGAGCGAGGCGGGCGAGGAGCTGCTGAGCCGTCTGCGGCGCTAACACGCTGAAGTGTGACACACTAACTCCCGGGGAGAGAATGTGCCATGCGGAGAAGGGGCGGGCAGTGGTAACGATCAGCGTCATCCTCAACGTGGTGATTGCCGCGAGCTCGGTGGCTGCATGGATTTCCATCCTGTTGGGCACGGGCGATGACAGGTCCCTCTCGCATAGGGGCATCGGCAGCCTCAAGTACTACACGGTGCTTTCCAACCTCTTCTCGGCGGTGGTGTCACTCGGGTATGCAAAGTCCCTGCTAGGGGCAGCGGGAACCCCTGTGCCTGCCTGGCTTTTGGTCCTGCGCCTCACAGCTGCCACGGTGGTGATGGTCACCTTCTTTGTGACGATCTTGTTCCTGACTCCCCAGTATGGATTCAAGTCGCTCTATCGGGGCGGTAACTTCTGGCTCCATCTGGTCTGTCCGTTGCTGGCCACTGCAGACACCGTCTTCTTGGCACCGGTGGAGACCCTGCCTTTGTGGAGCACGGCATTTGCCATGGTCCCGACGGCACTCTATGCGGTGGGGTACATCCGCATGGTGCTGGCCCACGGGGCCGAGGAGAACGGGCGGGTGTACGACTTCTATGGCTTCCTGAAGTGGGGCGAGGACAAGATCGACCTGGTTGCCGCCGTCATGCTGCTGGTTACCTGGGACGCGTGGCTCCGGACAGGCACTTCGACAGGTAACTGGAACCAAGCGGCCACACGGCCGCTGTTTGTTCGCCCGCTTTGGCGGGCAAGCGAGTGAGGATTTTGACAATGGAATATGCGAAGAGTCTCGCCGTGCGCGAGACCGAGATTGACGGGCTGCTGATACTTGATCTTTCCGTGCTCGGAGACAATAGGGGATGGTTCAAGGAGAACTGGCAGCGGGCCAAGATGACGGCGCTGGGCGTACCCGACATCCATGTGGTGCAGAACAACGTGAGTTTCAATGCAAAGAGGGGCGTTGCGCGCGGGATTCACGCGGAGCCGTGGGACAAGTTCATCTCGGTGACGACGGGCTCGGTATTCGGCGCGTGGGTGGACCTGCGGCAGAGCTCGGCCACGTTTGGGCGCGTTGTGACGGCGGTCATTGACCCGTCTGTTGCGGTGTACACGCCGCGCGGCGTGGGCAACTCGTTTCAGGCACTTGAGGACGATACGCTCTACACGTACTTGGTGAACGCGCACTGGTCTGCAGAGCTGAAGAGCAGCTATACGTTTGTGAACCTGGCGGACCCGCAGCTTGCGATCGAGTGGCCGATTCCTCTGGGGGAGTGCGAGCTGTCTGAGGCGGACAAGCACCATCCCATGCTTGCTGACGTCAAACCCATGGGGCCGAAGAGGACCCTGGTGACCGGCTGCAACGGGCAGCTGGGGCGTGCGGTGCGCGCCGCTGCCGAATCTCGCGGGCTCTTGGGCTTCGAGTACACGGACATCGACGAGTTCGACTTTAGCGATGCCGGCGCGTATTCCAAGATCGACTGGGACCTGTACGGCACTGTCATCAACTGCGGTGCGTACACGGCGGTGGACGCGGCTGAGACGGAGGAGAGCCGCGTTGCGGCATGGAGCGCGAACGCCACGGGGCCGGCGCTGCTTGCGAGGGTGTGCGCGGAGCACGGCGTGACGCTCGTGCACGTGAGCTCTGACTATGTGTTCGACGGGACGCGCGAGGTGCATGACGAAGGGGAGGCGCTTTCGCCGCTCGGCGTGTATGGGCAGTCGAAGGCCGCGGGCGACCTTGCGGTGGCCGGGTGCCCATCGCACTACATCGTGCGGAGCTCCTGGGTCATCGGCGACAGGCGCAACTTCGTGAGGACGATGGCCACGCTGTCAGGACGCTGCGCGGACGCGGAGGACTCGCTCGAGCGCGTGACCGTGGTGGACGACCAACTGGGACGTCTGACCTTCGCCGACCAGATGGCGGAGGGGGTCCTGTGGCTGCTGGGGTACCGGGACGGGTCCGTGCTAGAAAGCGAGCCGGCGCCGTTTGAGACATACAACCTGACGGGCTCTGGTCGCGTGGCGAGTTGGTGCGAGATTGCGCGGCGGGTGTTCGAGCTTGCCAACGGCAACGGGGCGTGCGTGAAGCCCGTGACCACTGAGGAGTACTATGCGTCCGCGCGCGGACCGGTGTCACCGAGGCCCGTCCACTCGGCGCTGGACCTGTCGAAGATTGAGGCTGCGGGCTTCCATCCGCGCGACTGGGAGGAAGAGCTCGTGGAGTACGTGAAGTCGCTGACCGGAAGCGAGGTATAGCATGTCTGAACTATTCCAGCCCAAGAGCATCATCGTCACCGGCGGCTGCGGCTTCATCGGGTCCAACTTCGTGCACTTCGTGGCGGAGCGCCACCCCGAGGTGCGCGTCACAGTGCTGGACAAGCTGACCTACGCCGGCAACCCGGTCAACATCGAGGGCACGGGTGCCGAGCTCGTGGTGGGCGACACCTGCGACGAGGCGCTGCTGGCCGAGCTGGTGCCCGCGCACGACGCGGTCGTGCACTTCGCGGCCGAGAGCCACAACGACAACTCCATCGCCGACCCGAGCCCCTTCGTGGAGACCAACGTCCGCGGCACGTACTGCCTGCTGGAGGCGTGCCGGAGGTTCGGCAAGAGGATGCACCACGTGTCCACCGACGAGGTCTACGGCGACCTCGCGCTGGACGACCCGGCACGCTTCACGGAGGAGACGCCGTACCGGCCGTCGAGCCCGTACTCCAGCACCAAGGCCGCGAGCGACATGCTCGTCCGCGCCTGGCACCGCACCTACGGCGTCGAGGTCACCATCTCCAACTGCTCCAACAACTACGGCCCCTACCAGCACGTTGAGAAGTTCATCCCGCGCCAGATCACCAACGTGCTCTGCGGCATCCGCCCGAAGCTCTACGGCGACGGCAGGAACGTGAGGGACTGGATCCACACCTCGGACCACAGCTCGGCCGTGTGGGCGATCCTCACCCGCGGCGTCCCCGGCGAGACCTACCTCGTCGGCGCCGACGGCGAGCGCGA
This sequence comes from uncultured Coriobacteriaceae bacterium, assembly GCA_902790135.1. Lineage (GTDB taxonomy): Bacteria > Actinomycetota > Coriobacteriia > Coriobacteriales > Atopobiaceae > UBA1367. The sequence continues at coordinate 89,052 of CADAQM010000005.1, read as the reverse complement.
CAACATCACGGTCATGCGCGACATCCTGCGCGCGATGGGCCAGGCGCCGGGCGCCTTCGACTGGGTCCGCGACCGCCCCGGCCACGACCGCCGCTACGCCATCGACCCCACCAAGCTCCGCCGCGAGCTCGGCTGGAGGCCGAGGCACACCGACTTCGCCGAGGGCCTCGCGGCCACCATCGAGTGGTACCGCGACAACGAGGGCTGGTGGAGGCCCGCCAAGGAGGCCACCGAAGCCAGGTACGCGGCGCAGGGGCAGTAGGGGAGCACGGGGAAGGGTTCTCCGCCGTGTTGCGCAAGTGAATAGGACTTGATGGGTGATGCCCGGCCAACGGCCGGGCATCACTGCACTTGAGGGCATGTTCGGTAAGTGCTACGATGCAGACAGCCCCCACACCTTCCACTTCCCGCGATGCTTGCGAAGTACCAACGTCGATAGGCTGACAAGTTGGAGCGTATCAATCACGATGAGTTCGTCAACATTGGGGAAGAGTTTAACTTTGGCGCAACTCTTGAGATTGAAGAGCTCGATGTGGTCCGACATGCCAAGGCTTGGGTATTCTGAGAATATGCCCGCTGCTTGCGAGAAGTCGCCCCATTCCTTCTTTGTTGAGGGGTGGATTAGATGTCCAAGTGATGTGATGTCGCGCGGCTCACAGCGAAGTAGCTGCACGAACGCAAAGCATGTGAGGATAATCTCTCTTGTGTTCTTGTCGTAGTTGTCCCACCTGTCCTTGAATTCGTCCGGGGTTCCATCCCTTGCTATAAGGTTTGACCAGTAAGGTGATTTCTCAACGCGCAGCTCTTGAGGCGTGGACTTAGTGAAACGCAATACTTGAGCCCGTCGTCCTCTTCTTGCTTTGTATGCCTGCAAGCCAGAGCTTTCCAGCAGGTCACTTAGGTGGCATAGGATTCGCTCGCGCTCCAGGATAAAGGGTGTTATAGCAGCTAGCAACAATTCCGGTGAGAAGTCAGCGACATGCTCTATCTTCTGGATATCCGAATGCAGTAGTACTCCATACAGCGTTTCCTCAGCATTGTGGTAGTAGTCGGAGGTCTTCTTTCCATCAGAATGCGTCGTCTCAAATTCGTGCTGCTTTATTCGGTTCAGATGAGCATATAGACCGTTCAACTCATCTTGCAGCTGCGGACATAGCTCGAGCGCCGCCTTGATAACGTCACGCACGTGGATGTCGCTGCCAAATACGAAGTGCTTCCTCTGAAGCATGAGTCGGACGCTCATCGCAGCATAGTCGCTGGTAGAAAGGGGTCTATCCGGCAGGTTTGGGCTGTCTGCCAACTCCAGCTTGGTAGTCTTTCTGCTGAGTTTTACTGCGCCAGCAATCTTGCGATACTCCTTCATCTGATAAAGGAATACCTCGATAGTCTGCTCATTAGTGAGCTCGTCCGTTGTTCTTGGGGGCACGTCGATCAGTGTTATGCCAAGCACGTGCTCAAGCTCGGAGATGGTTTTCAAGGTCATATTGCCGTCAGCGCTGATCATGCGCGAAACCTGGCTGCAGCTTTTGCCAAGCATTTCAGCCAGTTGAGTCTGGTTGATGCCAAGCTCTTGCATTCTATTCCATATAGCTTCAGAGATGTCTGTGGCATGGCTGAGTCTCAGTGCTTCTGGTGTGTCTGTAGCATTAGGTAACGACGGTAGGCCGCCGTCCATGGTGGATGCCATTATCCGACCTCCTGTGATTAAGCGCGATAAGGCGTCGATGGTGTGATTCAGATGGGTTGAATGCTGGGTCAGTTTTGCGGACACTCGTTCTACTCGTTCAGGATTTGCATTATAATGCAAAATTATAAACTGACAGAGGGCAAGCGATTCTACTGCGCAGCATGCACGATTGATTCCTCCTGTTCGGCACCGGCATGAACGCAGAGAAACATCATGGCCGGAATCTTTGCAAAACAGATTCACGAGATGGAGCGAATGATGTCTCGCAAGAACGACATCGAGAACAAGCTAAAGACGATGGAAGGGGGAGCTTTTCAAAAGCTTGCCGAATCCTATGTTTATCGTAAGCTTAGGCTTACCTCACTAACGGCGATTGGCTCCCAAAAGGGTACGGACAAAGTAACGCGGGGTGTTCCCGATGCGCATTCCTTTGGCGAAGAGGGTGTGTATCTCATTGCCTTTACTACCGACCAGAGCAATTCTTTCCAGAAGATTTGTAAGGATGTAGAGGATTGCTTGATGTTGGGAAGTGTCTCCGACCATCATCTACATGATGTCTGCAAGATCGTGTGTTGCCATAGCTGCTGGAGGCTAGAGCCGTGGCAGGAACAGGAGATACTGAACAAGGCGCCTGGTAAGGTGGAACTACTCGGCCCATCAACGATGGTCGAAGACATGATTGCCGAATACGCGGACTTGGCGTGGGATTATCTTGGTGTTCCAGTTGGCAACGGGTCTTTGTTGACGCTAAAAGCATTTGTCGATGCAGAAAACAGGCGTGAGTATACTACGCCGCATACAATGGCCTTGCGTGGAAGGCGGGCTGAGCTCGATACTCTCGTAAAGACAGTTGAAGAGTGTCAAGTGGCTTTAGTAACCGGCGCATCTGGCCTGGGCAAAACTCGGATTGCGTTGGAAGCGGTACGGAAGTATGCCAAGAAATACCATTGCGAGTCGTTCGTCATCGACTCGCACTCTAGCCGCGACGTTTCCGTCGATGCTAACAGCTTTTTGAAGTATGGAAGTGCAGCTGTATTGGTCGATGACGTAGACCAGCTTATAGACTTGCGGCCCCTGCTTCAGGTTGCTTTGCTCAATCCTGAGCTGAGACTGGTGCTCACTGTTCGTGATTACGCTACAGGCAAGATTGAGGAAGCCATACGAGGCTACATGAAGCCTGCGTGGCAAAGCATAGCTCCTTTGGGCAAAGCCGAGGTTTCCTCTCTTTTGAAAGAAGACCTTGGCATCACGAATCCATACTATATTGAGCAGATCGAGCGCGTGGCAAAGGGCAACCTTCGCCTTGCGATTATGGCCGGCATGCAGAGCAAAGAGCAAGGGTATCCCGCCATCAGGAATGCATACAGCATCCTGGACCTGTTCTTCTCTGGTCTGGCAAAGCATCTGACAGAGAATGACATGAGGATTCTTGAGGAGTTTAGCCTGAACGGTGTATCTGATCTTGAGCCTGGAGACAGGGCGTATGACAGAATCGCGGAGTTCGTATGCGAGCCCCGACTGCTCTCCGCCAGCGTGACAAGGCTGTCCAGCATGTCAATAATTGACATGCTTAGCAACAACGACGGTGCTCGTGCCGTTCGTTTTGAGCAGCAGAACCTCAGGGACTACTGCATTTACAAGGCGCTCATGGTGGACCGTATCATTCCGCTGGAAGAGTACATTCGCGTCATGATAGGGGCAAGACAGGACGAGCTCTGCGCCTCGCTCAGCATCCTGCTTGGGTCCTTCTCATGCACCGAGACTATTGAGGAAGTACAGCGTGCGGCGTGTGGTTACTGGCGTTCTTTGCCTGAAAGCGATGGCGCCGCAAGACAGTCTGCGATGGGGGTGCTGCATCAGCTGCTTGAGCCTTACGATCTTGAGTATGCCCAATGTTCAATAGATGAGATGGCGGACGGGTCGATTGCGACTGGGGAGGAGTATCAACGCGCCGCTATTGGTGCAGCTTCCCTGCCCATGTCCATAGTCTGCGGGACAAAGGGGTCTTCTCGCTGGCTCGTTGGCATGGATCTGCTTATCGCACTGTTTGAAAAGGGTGGCGATGCAGTTAGCTCATACAAGATGGCTTTCGAACGGCTTTTGGCTCCCGATGTCGTATCCATGGCTAATGACTTTAAGGACGAGCGCCGCCTGCTATCTCGATTGCTCCAAATGGTGCAAGCAGGCTCAAACCAGAATGTATCGACTGCCCTGCACAGGTTATGTGAGCTTTACCTTAGGGTCCAGTATGAAAGCGTCATGAGCGGTGATGACCCGAACTCTTTTGCTATCAAGCAGTGGCAGGTATCAGATTCCGATTCGCTTAGAAGCCTTCGGGAGCTGTCAATCTCGGGCTTAGTTACGCTGAGCCATATTCATGAGTTCCGGAAAGCTGCGATAAACAGCCTTTTCGCGTGCTTCTCATCACGTGGTTTGGGTGAAGAGATTGCGAAAGGTGATGTCGACTCTCTAGCGCGTTGCCTGCAAGAGAATCCGGCGCCGCTCCAGGGTGAGGACAAGCTCTTATATGCCGTTCAAGAATCTTGCTCAGCTTTGGGTCTGGATTATGAGGAACTGTTTGATATCGAAGTGGGATCCGAATTTGCCACAGCGCTTGATGTCTTTGAGTCGAGTGCTATGGATAGGTACTTGGACAACACCAAGAAGCTGGAGGTTCTGAGCATTGCAGATCTTGATGCTCTGGTCACATACTGCGGAAGTGCCCGCGCCGCGGAGCAGCTTGATGAGTATAGGCTGTATTACGTGACCGACCGCGCCATGATGTTCATTGCTAAGAACTTTGAGAAAGAGTCTGTTGAGAAGGCGTTCGAGCACTTCTGTGCAAACGAGGTGCCACAGCTGCTATCTCCGCCAACGATAAAGAGTGTTATTGATGCTTGTGGCTATACTTATGTGAGATACATGACGCTGCAGCATAGTCTCTGGGGTCTGGTAGCGGCTGTTGACGGCATGATTCCGAAGAGCGATGTGAGCGACCAGACTCTTTTTGAGATTCTTGCGAGTCAGGGGCTGTCATCCGTTTGGATGAAGGTCGATGATATAAACCGCATCGATTCAATGCAGCCAGGATTTGCGCAGAGGTTTTGGCGGGCGAAGGAACACTGGCTTTCGGATGACCCCTCATCCTCTGTGCATTTCTTTAACTCGCTTGGATACCGAGAGGGTGCGCAAGAGCTCTTGCAGCGCATGGTAGGTGATGACACCGCAGCGTTGAAGGAGTTCTTCTTTGCAAACATGAACAATCCTAGGTTCGATGAAACTGGCGCTGTCTTTGAGTATTTGTTCACAAAGGGCTCGTCCATCGTCGCAGAGCTGGTTGCTGTGGCTTCAACAGGGCAAAGCCATATTGCGGGTGACGCAATTGAACGACTGGGTTACTTGAGCAAACTACCTCAGGATTCGTTCGAATGGATGGGGAAGGTCATTGATTACATGGCCGACTCTGCTTCTCCATGGCTTGTGATGGATCTTCTGTCTGAGCACAATACGTGGCTATGGGAGGACTTTTCGCTTCTGGACTTCATCGTTTATTACATCACCACTAGATGGGATGACTTGGAGCGAGTTGCCTCGTTGAGAATAGTTTTGGAGGATTTGCCTGCGCAGGTGAGATATAGCATCTATTCCAGGGTGTTCTCCCAGATAAAGGATGTCCGATTGCTGCAGTTCCTTCCCGTGTATCCGATGTCGTTCTCGGGGTTTGGCAACGATGGCTTTGCGCCTCAGTATGTGGAAGAAATTGAGATGCTCAAAAAGTTGAGCGCCGAGCTTTCCGGCAGCTCGGAATATGTAGTCCATAGGGTACGCATTGCGGAGATGGTTGCTGATCTGGAGCGTTGGATGAAGAGGGAGAGATGGGAAAGCTTCCATAGGCGGTAGTGGGCGGGTGTTTGATTGCTGAGTAGCAACCCCACGCGGTGCCAGCAGTCCAGTGTGGTACCGCTACGTACTGCCCCTCCTCTTGGCGAAGCATTCCCGCATGCTGGGGCCGTCTATAACCTGGAGCGGATCGCGGAGTCGTCCATGGAGGCCAGTCAGAAGTGGATGCTGGTAACTTAGGGCGAGGCTCTGTTAATGGTGTAACAGAAGATAGCGTTGCGGGTAAGACTGATGGTAGAGATAGGAATAATCCGCGTCGGACGAGGACAACGAAGAATAAGGGCTATAGTGTTTCTAATGGGAGACTGAGCCCTTCGCGTAGGCTCTGCTAACAATCTATACAGGACACTTGAGTGCTTGTGGGAGATGAACGAGGCTGGCAGAATTAAGCAGAGTGCAGGTGGGTGCACATTCATACACCTCGTCATCTGGGCGTGAGCAGGCATTGGCGGTCAGCATTTTCTTGTCGGAGATGCTGAGGCTGAGCCACGGGAGGCAATGGTACGCGTAAGTGTCGGCTTGATATCAAGAAGATATGCGGAGGCGTAATTGACACAATATGAAAGAATAAGTATTTTGGTGTCAGTCACTGCGATTCTGGTATCTGTAGCAATACCGCTTGTTCAATTCATATACCATAAGATGCGGCGACCGATTGTTAGCATCATTCCATTCGATGTGCAACCATTGATACTTAACTTCGATCGCTTCGGTTCGTATGCAAGGTTTTGTTTTTCGATTCAATGCGAAAAGCAAGCCTGTGTCGTAAAGTCGATTATCTTTAGGGCAGAGCGTCTTGGTGGCGGGTGCTCATATGAGGTTAAGTGGAATCAGCTCAAACCCATTTTCGCGAATTGGATGTTTGCGGGTCCTCAACAGGCATCTATCACCAGCGCCACCCTAGTTCATCCAATCAAGGTCTGCGAAGGCAAACTCGAGCCTCTGAATGTCGAATTTGAGGCAACCGGGGGAGTGAATCATCATCATCGTATGGAGATGCTTTTGAAGGCGATAGGCCATGCGTGCGAGAAACGCTGTAGCTTGGAGGAAGTGCTTTCAGAGCAAGCGGTCAGTGCGGCAATTGATGAGCTTGGGAAGGATTGCTTCTGGCAAGCGGGTGAGTATGTCGCAGAGATTAGCGTCAAATACGATGCAAAGGGGTTGCTGACCCAGCGATACAATTTCAAGATAGATGAGGCGCAAGCAGGGATCTTACGTGACAATGCCCGCGTTATGGCGGGTTTGGCAGTTCCAGCGGTTATCCCTGGCATGAGGGAACAGCTGCAGCTGTTGTGCTTGGATGTGGAGTCTGTCGCGGGATCCAGGTAACCGCGCGGTGCCGGTTCCACCGGCACGCCACGAGTCAAGGGGCTATTGGGCCTGAACGAAGTGGGGTTATAGGACAAAACGTGTTGCTGGTCAGTCCCAGTCGCGCTGCCACGGCGTCTGCCTGTGCAGCTCCTCCCAGACCAGCCCGTCACCCCACCTCTGAGGACCGACCCGGGCCCTGTCCCCGTAGCCGACCATGCCCATCTCCTTGGCGATGTCCTTGTCGGTGGGCATGACCTTGATGAGCTGCGCGGCGGGCAGCGGGCACTCGGTGTGCATGTAGCACCACCAGTACACGGCCTTTATCCTGCGTTCGAGCGACAGCCCGCGATGCTCCCTGAGCATGCTCCTGAGCTGGGCGTTTGTGCTCTCCACGGCGTTGTTGGTGGCGGGGAGGGGGCCGAGGCGGCCCACCAGCTCCGGGTCCACGTAGGTGAAGAGCGTCTTCTGCCTCACGAGCGCCGTGAGGGAGTTTCTGGCTTTGACGAGCCGCTCGTGCGTGAGGAACGTCCTGCCTTCGTCGTTTGTGGTCTCCTCCCTCAGGAAGTCTTCGTAGGCCGCGCACCACGAGGCGTAGGCCGCGAGCCATGCCGCCGCCTGCTCGGAGGTCTCGACCTTCAGAAGCTCCTTGGCGAGCGCGTAGAGATCGACTCCCGCCTGGGTCCTGGGCCTCGTGGTCGTGTACCTCTTGACCTGCTCGAACGCGTGGAAGGTGCACCGCTGGACCCTTGTCCTTGGCCACATCTCGCGCCTTGCCTTCTGAAAGCCGCTCCCCCCGTCCGTCACCACGACCTCCGGCGGCGCGATGCGGGCCATGAGCGCCTTGTAGGCCCACGAGCTCTCGCTTCTGGCCACGTACCAGCCGAGGACGTGCTCCTCGCTCCTCGCGACGAGCACGCAGGCCTTGCGCCCCAGGTAGATGCCGTCCACGAACACGACCCGGCACACCTCGCCCGTCACGGGCGGCAGCGGCCACAGGTGCCAGAACTCGGCGGTCCTCCTGCGAAACGTCCTGCCGCCGCCGGCCATGTCCGCCTGCGCCTTCTTGGAGAGCAGCCAGCCCAGGAACTCGTCGAGCCTCTTTGCGGAGTTGTCGAGCTTGTTCACGAAGGTGAGCCCGCAGCTGAGGCAGCGCCAACGCTGCGTGCCCGCCGCCGTCCTGCCAAACCTCTTCGCCTTCCCACCGCAACTCGGACACATGACTCTTCGCATTTTGTCGCCCATCGACTCGACCAATCGGACGTGGGCAACTTAAACCGCGTGAAAAGCGGCGTCTACCTGCTGATACGCAGGCGGGACGGCAACACGTTTTGTCCACCCTCAAAGTCGGTCGGCGACAACTTGAAGGGGCTAGAAAGCAGGTTCTAACTGGGGAAAGACGGGTGGTACGGCAACACGTTTTGTCCTATAACCCACGAAGTGAGGGCCAGGGACTTGAGTCCCTGGCCCGGGGCCCTTAGGGTTACACCCTAAGAGCAAACCACCCGCCATGCGGGTGGTCCTGATTGCGTGAGCATCATGGCGCATGATGCACGGCTAAGGAAAAAGGCCCTCGCGGTAGGTACTCTTCGTTGAATAGTCTACCCCTTTGTTACGTGATGTCAAACACGTCTCGTGCCTTGGTTACGAGGCGAAGTCGCTGCACGGAGGCGACGAGAGGCAGAAGACGTGCGAGCTCGCGCTGGACCGCTCTGTCCGATACGCCCCTCATGCGAGCGGTGTCAACGATGACGTTGTGTGACTGCTTGCCCGCACGTCGCAGCACCTTTTGCAGCGACTTTACGCTCGTTGAGGTGGGCGATTTCATTTCCCATACAACGCCATCCATAAGCACGTCCGCGCTCTTAACCTCCTTGCCGTCGATTCGAGGAAGGAATTCGACATCGTGGCCTGCCATGGCTAGGGCCTTTGCGGTAGCCAGTTCGTGAGGCCACACGTTGGTGCCGCTGGGGACCACGACGTCCCCGATTCTGACTACCATGGCATCCTCCTTCCAAGAGCGGCGGATGGACAATGATAGCATCCAAGCCGGACGTAAGCCGAACGTACCGAAACCGAAGTGTCGTTCTGGCTCCCCGTACAGCTCCACGAAGGCGAGCTCCGACCTGCTCGCGCGCGCCTGGTTCCGCACCTACGGCGTGCCCGTCACCATCTCCAACTGCTCCAACAACTACGGCCCCTACCAGCACGTGGAGAAGTTCATCCCCCGGCAGATAACCAACGTCCTTACCGGCATCCGCCCCAAGCTCTACGGCGACGGGAGGAACGTCCGCGACTGGATCCACACCGAGGACCACAGCTCCGTCGTCTGGGCGATCCTCGCGCGCGGCGTCCCCGGCGATACCTGCCTCGTCGGCGCCGACGGCGAGTGCGACAACATCACCGTGATGCGCGACATCCTGCGCGCTATGGGCTGCCCCGCCGACGACTTCGACTGGGTGCGCGACCGCCCCGGCCACGACCGCCGCTACGCCATCGACTCCTCCAAGCTCCGCCGCGAGCTCGGCTGGAGGCCGAGGCACACCGACTTCGCCGAGGGCCTCGCGGACACCATCGAGTGGTACCGCGACAACGAGGGCTGGTGGAGGCCCGCCAAGGAGGCCACCGAGGCCAGGTACGCGGCGCAGGGGCAGTAGCGCTGCCCGCTTATTCGGACGTTTCTCACCCGTTTTTCGCCCGGTTGGGCTGGTTGGGGCGGGCGATTGCTGTCCTCACTGGTTATCGCTCTGTCGACAACGAGTGGGGTGGCACGTCGCGTCGCATAGGGGTGGCCATTTGATTCCGGGAGCATCAGTGCACTTGCAGTGAGAAAAGTGCGGAGTTAGTAGGACCACAATCTAGGGTATGAGAACAAGCGGGTCCCTCACGGAACCTGCTCGTTTACTGGGGGCTGTTGAAACAGCCTAGTTTTCGTACTGACATACTTGAGGCTTCTAGGTGGGCTGCCACATCTGATTCTGTCGGACCAAATACGTTCGTTGGTTTTGCCACATGCAGCCGCCCTAGTAGGCGGCTGCAGTCTCACCAAGTATGATGTAGCTCGCCGCGGGAGGGCTTACCACAGACTGCTCCGCGTCTCCCTGTATCCATACAACGCCCGGCGCATCCGGAACGCCTATGGCCTGTCACAGGGGGTAACCCCCCCATGGCAGGGGACACGCCGACTAGTTCTTCTTTTTCAGGGCCGCCGCAACCGACATTCCGATGGAGATGAACATGCACAGAGCGGCAAAGCCCAGAAGGCCCGACATGAGGCAGTTCATGCTGATGAAGGGGGCCTCCGCGTCAAAAATGCGGAACAGGAGCGAAAGAACAAAGTGCAGCAACGTCTCAAAGAGTGCGGCAAGTGAGAGCGCAGCCGTCTCGAAGATGGAGCCCATCGACTGCACCAGCCCACTGCTGTTTAGCCTGTCGAGGACGGCGTTCCCTGCATCAAGCGGTATCGCCACGCTCATGTCCGCTCGCGTGACCAGGTAGCAGAAGAACAGCGCCAGATAGCCGACAACCAGCCCAATAAGGCGCGCCTCGTGCTCCCGTTTGCTGCAGATGACCGCGGCAATCACGGCGTAGGCCATCAGCATGACAAGCGCAAGCGCGATACCGCTCGTTACCGGCAGCATGCCAAAGAGCACCAAGGGCACAAAGCCAATGGCGATGGTCGCGGCATCCCACGCCAGCGCCACGCCATTGAAGCTGCTTGCCTTGCCCTGCTTTGACCGCCTCAATATGCCGACGAGGCCACCGAGCACAAAGAGCGCCAGACAGCCCACCGAGACCAGGCCCAGTATGCGGAAGGTGTACTTGAGGATGTCGGCCACGCCCTCGTTGCCGTAGGAGCTGGCTCCCATGGCGGCCCACCATATGACGAGCTGGGCTCCGGCAAAAACCAGGCCCAACACGGGCATCTCGCCCTCGGTGGCAATGAAGGCCGCCGCCGTCAGCATGAACATGCCTGCCAACAGGTACGCAAGAAAGGCCAGGTAGCCCAGATCGGAATGGTCGGTGACGTAGATCATTCCCCAGCACATGCATCCCCAGGCGTACAGCAGAACGGGTATCAATGCGATTACCGCAAATGCAGCAAATCCCTCGTCGACCGTCGAGCCAAAGCTTGCCGCGACTGCGCACACCAGAAGGATAAAGACCAGGCATGCAAGCGGCAGCATGAGGGCATCTCCCATGACCCAGCCCAGCCAGGCAAAGAGCGCCGCAATGCCAAATATCATTGCGTCGACGATTCCCTCGCCGAGGGCGCCTCCGTCGTCACCCTCCTGCCATGCCAGATAGCCGCCGAACCCGTCGCTCATGATATGCCACATAGTCGCCCTCATTTCTTATGCATGCAGCTCATTGCCTTCCCATAGCTAAGTGTACACGCAGACGCGCCAGCTCCGGGGGAGTTGACGCACCATGCGGCGGGTGGTGGGCAGTGCACTTGCTCCTACTAAGTGAATGAGCCAGAGGCTGACCAACGGGCTAAATCACAGGCCGGCAAGGTGCAGTAATCAGGTACGCTGCTTGCATGAGATCATGACCGTCACTCATTGGAGGCTGCGAGCATGTCTGCAGACGCACGTGTACACTTCGTAGAAGGCGATGACGTAAACCAGGCGCTTAGCCCAGCCGGTCGCGTCTATCTGGCGGGACACCTCGGGCGCCCGCAACCTCAGTTCGATCACATCGGCGAGCTCCCCGATCCAACGGAGGTGGGGGTCACAAGGTACTCCTCGCTTACGGTTGACCAGCCGCACGTGCACGAGCTCAACACCGACTTCACGTACGTCGTGCGCGGCACCTTCGCGGTGCGCATCATTCCCACGGGGGAGGTCCGCGTCCTTGGGGAGGACGGGCTATGCGTCATCGAGCCCGGTCTCGCACACGTGTGCATTGCGCACCCGGGCACCCAGGTGCTCTTCTTCAAGGTGCCGGGCGGTAACGACAAGGTGCCCGTTGAACTGGATCAAGCCTCGCGCGAGTGGGTCGAGGAGTACCGCGCCAAGGTAGGCTTGTAGCCATCGCACCCAGACTTGGAGGTGCCCATGGACAGGCCCTTTACCACGCTCTTCATGCTCATGTCGGTGGACGGCAAGATCAGCTGCGGCTCCACCGATGCCCTTGACTTCGACCGCGACCTCCCGCGCGTCCCCGGCGTGGGGGCGGGCCTGCAGCAGTACTACGACCTCGAGCAACAGACCGACCTCTGGTCGCTCAACACGGGGCGCGTGATGGCCAAGGTCGGCGCCAACGAGCTGCCCTTACCTGAGCGGACGGTGGTCTCGTTCGTCATCGTGGACAACACGCATCTCACCAAGGCGGGCGTGCGCTACCTTTGTGCGAAGTCCCGCAGGCTGGTAATTGTGACTTCCAATCCTGCGCACCCTGCGTGCCGCATGGGGGAGGAGAACCTCTCCGTCATCTACCAGGAGCACCCGTCGCTTGCGGGTGCACTGTGCCAGCTACGCAGTGACTACGGCTGCGAGCGCCTGACGGTGCAGTCGGGGGGCACGCTCAACGCGGCCCTGCTGCGTGCTGGGCTCATCGATGCGATCGACATCGTGGTGGCGCCGGTCATGGCTGGCGGTTGCGATACGCCTACGCTGATGGACGGGCCATCGCTCACGTCAGTGGACGAGATCTCCCAGCTCGTCTCACTTGAGCTTGTCTCCTGTGACCGCCTGCGCGATTCCTACCTGCGCCTGCGCTATCGTGTCGTGCACTAGCTCAGTGGAGCTGGTGTGTCTCCTATGCCCAAGGATTGCTGACGAGCTCCGTGCCCAGCTCCTCGGCCATCTCGCGCTCGAGGGGAAAGGTGTTCTCGTGGCGGTATCGCCGCTGCTCGGCGTCGAACATGTCCCAGTCATAGCGGCTGTAGTCGCTCACCTGCAGGGTGGAGCCGCACACGAGGGGACGTGCCGGTCCGATGGCATGGCTGATGGACATGAGCTTGGACTGTAGCATGTGCGCGTAGAAACCGCCCTCTTGGTATGCGCCGTCTGGGGCGTTGCTCGTCATGATAAAGAGCACGGGTGTGGAAGCCTCACGATACCAGCGCGGGTCCTTCTTGTAGGTGAGGTTCTGGAAGGTCACGCGTTCCATGAGACAGCGCAAGCCTGCGGATACGTCGCCCAGATAGTTTGGCGTCCCGATGATGACCCCGTCGGCCTCGCGGATGGCGTCGATGACGGGGGTGAGCCCGTCGGGGTAGACACACCGGCCTGCGGTCTTTCCGCGTTTGCAGGCGAAGCACGAGCGACATCCCATGAAGGGGTCGAGTTGGTACAGGTCGAAGACCTGGACCTCTGCTCCAGCGCTCTCGGCACCGCGGGCGGCGTCGCGTACGAGGGTGGCGGTGTTCCAGGTGATTCGCGGGCTTGCGTTGATGGCGACGATTCGGGTCATGGCTGCTCCTTGTAGCGTAGTGGCAAGTGGCGCATTCTCTCCGCGGGAGTTAGTGTGCCACATCCTCGAAGGGGAACCCGTCGAGCCAGACCTTGGCCGAACGAGTCATCTCTCGTGAGAAGTCGCTGTTCCACTTCCGGTTGCAGAAGGCGGAAATCGACTCCGCGCCACCCCTGAGCTTGTTGCCTATGGCCTCGAGCAGCTCGTCTTCCGGCGCGTCTCGGTAGCTGTCCACGCTTACTATCGTGTCGAGGTCAAAGCGCTTTGGCTTTTGGCGATGGAGCTGCTGCTCGGTCGGGCGGCCCATCACGAGCATGCAGGCGGGCATGACATAGTCAGGCAGGGCGAGTATCTCGCGCTGGGTCTCGGCGTTCTCGATGATGTCGCCGATGTAGCACGACCCGATGCCGAGGGCCTGTGCGGCGACAACGGCGTTCTGGGCAGCGATGGAGGCATCGACGCACGCGAGCAGGGCATCACCCACGCCTGGGTCGCGGGGGTCGCAGCCCTGTGCGGCGGTGAAGGCGCGATGTCAGCGGCGCACATCCGCGCAGAATACGAGCACGAGCGGTGCCCGCGCGATGAAGGGCTGGTGGTCGCAGCTCTCGACGAGGGCCTTGCGCTTGTCCTCGCCTCGCACCACGATGATGGTGTAGAGCTGCTGGTTTCCTGCGGTGGGAGCCTGACAGGCGGCCTCGAGGATGGTGCGCTCCTCCTCGGCGGTGATGGGCTCATCGGTGAACGCGCGGATCGACACGCGTGCATGGAGGCTCTCGATGATGTTGTCGTTCGCATTCATAGCAAGACCGCCCTTTCTAGAAAAATGGCACACTAACTCCTGCTACGGAGAAAGTGTGCCATACGAAAGGTGGCACACTAACTCCTGCTACGGAGAAAGTGTGCCATACGAAAGGTGGCACACAAACTCCCACAGAGTGAGTGTGCCACCTGGTACCTAGCGGATTAGACCTCGCGGGCGCTGAGGGGCTCGTCGAGCTCGAAGGGTACCGCCGGCGTGAAGGTCGAGATGACGGGCACGATCACCAGCGAGAGCAGCATGGCGATGGCGCCGCAGTTGACGGGACTCGCGATGAAGCCGATGAACATGTTGGCCGTGGTCAGGCCAACGCCGCAGATGAAGCTCGCCCACACGGCGATGCGGGACACGCGTGCGCTGTAGAGGCCCCAGATGAACGGACCGAGGAAGGCACCGGCAAGAGCACCCCAGGAGATGCCCATGAGCTGGGCGATGAAGTTGACGGGCGAGGTGTACTGCCAGAGCGCGATGGCGGCGGAGAGCACCACGAAGGCCACGAGCAGGCCGCGCATCCACAGGAGCTGCTTCTTGTCGTCCATGTCCTTGACCAGACGACCCTTGATCAGGTCGATAGTGAGGGTGGAGGACGAGGTCAGCACGAGCGAGGAGAGCGTGGACATGCTTGCGGAGAGCACCAGCACGATGACCAGGCCAATGAGCAGGTTGGGCAGGGTGGAGAGCATGGAGGGCACGATCGAGTCGTACACGGGCGCGCCGGTCTCGGGGTTGAAGATGACCTGGTCGGCATAGAGGCGGCCGAAACCACCGAGGAAGTAACTGCCACCAGCAACGATCACGGCAAAGAAGGTGGAGATGATGGCGCCCTGCTTGACGGCCTCGTCGCTCTTGATGGCATAGAACTTGCCCACCATCTGCGGCAGACCCCAGGTGCCCAGCGACGTGAGGATGACGACGCCGAGGAGGTTCAGCGGGTCGGGACCAAAGAAGCCGGCGAGCGCGCCCTGCATCTCGGAACCCTCGACGGGGATTTGCGACAGAGAGGTGATGGCTGCAAGAAAGCCGCCGTTATTGACGAGCACAGCGGCGATGATGGCGATGATGCCGATGAGCATGACCATGCCCTGCACGAAGTCGTTGACGACGGTGGCCATGTAGCCGCCGAGCACTACATAGATGCAGGTCACGATGGCCATGCCGATGATGCAGACGGTGTAGTCGATGCCAAAGGCCATCTCGAACAGACGCGACAGGCCGTTGTAGACCGAAGCGGTGTAGGGGATGAGGAACACGAAGATGATGGCTGCCGACGCTACGCGGAGCGCCTCGCTGTCATAGCGCGACCCAAAGAACTGCGGCATCGTGGTCGAGCCCAGGCGATGGGTCATCCGACGTGTGCGCAGTCCCAGCACGACCCATGCAAGCAGGCTGCCCACAAAGGCGTTGCCAATGCCGATCCACGTTGCGGAGATGCCGTACTTCCAGCCAAACTGGCCCGCATAGCCCACGAAGATGACGGCAGAGAAATAGCTGGTGCCGTAGGCAAAGGCGGAGAGCCATGGTCCAACGTTGCGGCCGCCGAGGACAAAGCCCTCGACGCTTCCTGCGGACCCGCGGGTCCTGAGGCCGATCGCAACCACGGCTGCGATGAAGACGACCATCATGAGAATCTTGGCAAACATACGATCCCTTTCTGACTGGTGATTCGGATAGACCAGCTGCTCCCATTCAGAAGCACGTTCGCGATACTACCGTGTGTTGTCAGAAAGCATGTGCACAATCTGTAACACGTCTCAGCCTTGTAATATGAAATGCTGAATGAGGCATAAAAGCCCACGTTAATGCGAGTATCATGCGGCATATGGCACGCTTGTTCCGTGGGATTTAGCGTGTCACGCGACGGAGGGGAGAGCCATGGGCGATGCGAGCGTCGAGCGCTTCGTGCAGGCGCAGGATGGCGGCGTGTACGAGCGGGCGCTGGCGGAGATTCGCTCCGGGCGCAAGCGCAGCCACTGGATCTGGTACATATTTCCTCAAGCACGAGGCCTCGGTAACAGCCAGATGGCCACCTACTACGGCATCGCTTCGGCGGCAGAGTTGGCTGCCTACGTGACGCACCCCATCCTCATGCCGCGCTTGCGCGAGATCACCCAGGCGCTGCTCGACCTCGACGAGACCAATCCCGAGCACATAGTGAGTTGGATCGATGCCAAGAAGCTCCGCTCGTGCATGACGCTCTTTGGTGACGAGACTGGCGAGGATCTCTTCCAGCAGGTGCTCGATCGCTATTACCACGGTAGGGCGGATAGGCGCACCCGTGAGATTGTGGCAGGCTGGAACGCTCGATAGCCTTTACGCGGGTTTCATTGATCCCATCCGTCCGCCTATTGCTCGAGGCTCGTCAGTATCTCGAGAAGGTCTTGGAAGAACGGCTGCGGATTACGCTTCTTGATGAAGCCCCCTTGGAAGAAGCCATGATCAGCGTGCAGGTCGGGCATCACGTTCCATACCCCGCGCTCGATGTCGCTACGGTCGAAGGGCTTTTGCGGTGCCCCAAGGGGTGCGCGGGCAGAAAGGGTGTTGACCAGGCCGTCGTTGGCGTGCCAGCCGTCGTCAACCACACAGCCGGCTGCAGTCGTGCCGCTGTAGCAGCCCATCATTGAGCTGGTCTTCACAAACAACGGGTCCAGAAGCGCGCGGTCGGGCACGTAGGCGCCGTCCTTGCCAGGCTTGGTCGCATCGCAGGCCACCGAGAGGTAGTAGACGTGCGGCAGCAATGCAATGCGCTCGTTGAGCGCCTGTGCATTGTCCAGCATCATGTCAAAGCTCGCCCAGTCTCGCGGGTCGCGGTCGTCCGTCTGTATCTTCGTGTGCCTCTTGAGAATCCAGTCCCAGAACTTGTATCTGAGCGGGATCCTCACGTGCTTGGTGTCAAAGGAAGGGTCACGCGTCATGTCGTAGGCGGTCGTGCCGTTGGTTGGCGCCGCGAGGGTGACGATTGCGAGAATGCGCCGCTCGAGGCCACCAGCGAATAGAGGGGAGAGAGTCTCGGGTGCTGTCGCGGCGCGCTCCTTCTCGCTGCCATGGGCGAGAAGCTCGCCAAACAGGCGGACGGTCGCGCCGCCGAAGGAATGGCCGATGAGCACGAGGCGGGTGTCGTTGTCCCATGAGGGAATGAGCGGGTTTCCCGTAAAGTCACGCCCATAGCGGGCGTGCCTGCACTCCTCGCTGTGCGTGGTGCCGTAGTCAGTCAGGGTTCCTGCAATCTGTGCATAGAGCTCGCAGGCACGGTCCCAGGCGCTGCCCTGCGGGTGCACGCTTGCCGCGTACGCATCCAAGCCTTGCTCGCGCCAACGTGCAGCTACGTCTCCCGAGGCACCGCCCCAATAGGGTTTCTCGACGTACTGCTCGTCGTACTGGCCCCAGCCGTTGAGACCGTGACAGAAGATATACGTGACGGTAGCCATGGAGCCCCCCAAAATGCCCGAATTCAGCTATCCGGCTAACCATATGGTAGTGCCTTGCAGTGCCTGGCCCATTGCCGGTTTGTTAGAAACAACGGTGCAAGGGTGCCGCGCTGCGGGAAATTGACCTACCATACTATATGCGTAAATTAGATAACAATATTAATCGCTCACATTAGTCAGACTGGTGAGGGATTCAATGAAGCACACAGGAGGGGGTCTCATCATGAGCGGTATTGCGGACGATGCTGCTCCCATGCCCGACGACCCTGAGAAAGCGGGTGGAGCATCGGATTTCCCCTCGGAGTGTCAGCCCGAGTCATCGCTGCGGGCGGATGAGCCTCTTGTCGAGGCCCGCATCGTCAAGGGCTTCTCTCCCGTATCGAAAACCCGGACCGCGCGTTCGCACGAGGGCGTGGGCGAGAAGTTGGGGAGAGCCCATCACGGGCGCACCAACTCTGGTGTGAGTCGGATGTGGATCGGCCTCGGTATCTTCGCGGTCTCGGTTGTCATAATCGTCTCGGCACTCGCCCTGTGGATCCACTCTCTCGACACCTCCATGCGACCCGATCCCGACGAGTACCGCAAGCTCGTAGAAGCGCTTGCCGCGCCTGGTGCCACCACGGACTCAGAGGCGCATCCCAACGCCTTCTACGTCCTGCTCGTGGGATCGGACGAGCGCGAGGGGGTTGAAGGTGCTCGCGGCGACGTGATCATCCTTGCCCGTCTTGACCCTGACGAGGGCGTGGTGGACCTCGTCTCGATTCCGCGTGACACGATGGTCAACATCGAGGGCTATGGTACGTGCAAGCTCAACTCTGCCTTGGCCTACGGGGGGACCGCCGGCATGGTCAATGCCGTCTCGGAGTTTGCGGGCGTTCCCATCTCGCACTACATGGAGATTGGCTTTGATGGGCTCGTGCAGGTCGTTGACCGCCTGGGAGGCATTTGGGTAAACGTGCCAGAGGCCTTCACCGCTGGGGGCGAGCACTTCATGAAGGGCACGCAGCGCGTTACGGGCAAGCGCGCGCTCATCTACGCTCGCGAGCGCCATAGCTTTGCGGGGGGCGACTTCACACGCATACAATCTCAGCGTCAGGTGGTCTCCGGCATCGCCAAGGAGATCACGGAGGCGTCGCCTGCCGATCTTCCTGGCATAATCGGCGATCTTGCAGAAATGGTCTCCACCGACTACGCCACCAAGGATCTCGTAAGCTTGGCCTTGGGCTTCCGCAAGACGGGCATTACGATCTACCAGACCGCCTGTCCCAGCTATGGCTATGAGTCTGATGGGATTTCGTACGTTGCCACGATGTACGACGAGTGGCGGGACCTTATGTGTCGCGTCGACGCCGGCCTCGACCCAGACGACGCCGATGCTCCCATTCCCAAGGCCCAGTCGCAAAACGATGCGCTTGGCGCGGCGTCAAACGGTGCCGGTCCGAGGGACTACCGAAAGCTCGCGGAGTCTGCCCTGACCACCGACGATGCCGAGAGGGCCGACTAGTGCGGGTCGGCTGAGGGCCTATCGCCCGCAAACTGCCGGTGTCGCAATGTGCGAGCACGCTTCGAGAGAGGACGAGGTTCTACCGTGAGGGTTCTAGTGACGGGTGCGAATGGGTTTGTGGGCAAAAACCTCTGTGCGGCACTCGAGTGCATCCGCGACGGGAAGGACCGTCGCTCGCATGTTCGAGCGCTGCTCCCGCTCGAGCTCTATCGCTACGACAGGGCCAACTCGCCAGACGAGTTGGCCCAATGGTGCGGGGCATGCGACTTTGTCTTTCATCTCGCGGGCGTCAACCGCCCAAAGGACCAGGTGGAGTTCGCGGGTAACGTTCAGGGGTTGGAGGACGTACTCAGATGCCTCGAGGCGGCGGACAACCGCTGTCCCGTGATGCTGGCGAGCTTCGTGCAGGCGACACTTGCGGGCAGATTTGCCGGTAGTGCCTACGGTAAGAGCAAGCTCGAGGCGGAGCGACTGCTGCGCGCGCATGGCAAGGCCCATGGCTCGCGCGTGCTCGTCTACCGTCTGCCCAACCTTTATGGCAAGTGGTGCCGCCCCAACTACAACAGCGCAGTGGCGACCTTCTGCGATGCCGTCGCGCACAGCAAGCCCTATGTGGTTAACGACCCGTCCACCGAGCTCGAGCTTCTCTACATCGATGACCTCGTGGAAGAGCTGCTCCGCGCGCTTCTGGGGCGGGAGCGGCGTGAAGGCGCGTTCTGCGTTGCGGGGCCGACAAACCACGTGACGCTGGGGAGGATCGTGGAGCTGCTTGAGGGCTTCAAGGCGTCGCGCACGAGCCTGCTGGTGCCCGATGTCAGCCCTGGCTCCTTCTCCAAGAAGCTCCTGAGCACCTTCCAGAGCTACCTTGAGCCCCACGAGCTGTCGTATGCGCTTGATGCTCGGACGGATGAGCGGGGCAGCTTTGTCGAGGTGCTCAAAACAGCCGACCGCGGACAGGTCTCCGTCAACGTCTCTGCCCCCGGTGCGACCAAGGGCAGACATTGGCATCACTCCAAATGGGAGAAGTTCCTGGTGGTGTCAGGGGAGGCGCTCATACGGGTCAGGAAGCTCGGCTCCGATGCGACAGGTGAGCCCTATCCCGTGACGGAATACCACGTGCGGGGTGAGGAACCCACCGTCGTGGAGATGGTCCCTGGGCATGTGCACAGCATCGAGAACCTCTCGGACGAGCGGGAGCTCGTCACGCTCATGTGGGCAAACGAATGCTTTGACCCCGAACAGCCCGATACGTTTTACGAGGAGATCTGACATGTGTTACGACGTTTCGTTCAAGGATGACGGGCGCATCAGGCTTCTTGTCATCGTGGGTACCAGACCGGAGATCATCCGCCTATCCGAGGTGATAAAGCGCTGTCGCAGCTGCTTTGACACCCTCGTGTGCCACACTGGCCAGAACTGGGACTACAACCTGAGCGGCATCTTCTTCAAGGAGCTCGGGCTGGATGAGCCTGACGTCTGCCTGGACGTGGTGGGGGAGAGCCTTGGGCAGACCATGGGCGCCATCGTCTCCAAAAGCTTTGACCTCATGGCGCAGCTCATGCCCGACGCCGTGCTCGTGCTCGGCGACACCAACAGCTGCCTGAGCGTGATCGGCGCCAAGCGGCTGCACATCCCCATCTTCCACATGGAGGCAGGCAACCGTTGCAAGGACGAGTGCCTGCCCGAGGAGATCAATCGTCGTATCGTGGACGTCACCTCGGACGTCAACTTGCCCTATACCGAGCACGCGCGACGCTACCTCATCGAGTGCGGGTTTCCCAAGGAGCGCACCTTTGTGACGGGAAGCCCGATGCCAGAGGTGCTACGCGCCCACCTCGCGAGCATCGAGCAGAGCGACATCCATGAGCGTCTTGGGCTCGAGAGGGGTCGCTACATCCTGCTTTCGGCTCATCGTGAGGAGAACATCGACACCGAGGCCAACTTCGAGAGCCTCTTTTCGGCGATCAATGCCATGGCGGCCACCTATGACATGCCCGTGCTCTACAGCTGTCACCCGCGCAGCCGCAAGCGTCTGGCGGAGCGCGGGTTCGTGCTCGACGAGCGGGTGCGCATGCACGAGCCGCTCGGCTTCTTTGACTACAACTGCCTGCAGATGGGTGCCTTTTGCGTTGTCTCCGACTCCGGGACGCTTCCCGAGGAGTCAAGCTTCTTTGCGCGCGCCGGGCACCCGTTTGCAGCCGTGTGCATCCGTACGAGCACCGAGCGACCTGAGGCGCTCGAGCGAGGGCACTTCATCCTCTCGGGCATAGACGAGAAGGGTCTGCTCCAGGCGGTGGACTTGGCCGTGGCCCTCAAGCAAGACGACACGTTCGGCTCAGGTGTGCCCGACTACTGCGACGAGAACGTGTCGGCCAAAACCGTGAGGATCATCCAGAGCTATACGGGCATCGTCGACCGCATGGTGTGGCGAAAGGGCTGACCACGTGCGCTACGTTTCGATAAACAGCGTACCGAACGGATCCACTGGTGCCGTCATGCGCCAGATCACCGACGAGCGAAGGGCGTTGGGCGACGAGTGCTGGATGATGTGGGGCAGGGGTCGCGCGGCGTCCAATGAGCATGAATGCAATTACGGAAGCAGGCCTGGCCTATACCTCGATGTGCTGCAGACGCGTCTCGATGGCCGTGCGGGGTTCCACTCAAAGGCCTCGACCAGGCGTCTGCTTGCCAAGCTTGATGAGGTGGGGCCAGATGTCGTGCACCTGCACAACGTGCATGGCTATCACCTCAATGTGGAGATGCTCTTTGGGTGGCTTGCCGCGCATGAGGACGTGCGGGTGAGGTGGACGCTCCACGACTGCTGGACCTTTACGGGTCACTGCGCGCACTTTGATTGTGTGGGCTGCGACAGGTGGCGCAACGGAACCTGTGGGGACGACTGCCCCCAACTGAGCGCCTATCCCAAGACGTTCTCGCGCGCCTCGTGCGCCTGGAACTATGCCCACAAGCGGGAGATTTTCACAAGGATACCCTCCGAGCGCATGACCTTGGCGGTTCCGAGCCACTGGCTCGAGGGCTTGCTGCGGGAGTCCTTCTTGTCCGCATATCCCGTTGAAGTGCGTCACAATCGCGTGGACGCGACCATCTTCAGGCCTACGCCAAGTGACTTCCGTGAGCGTTTTGGCATCGGAAGCCGTTGCATGATTCTCGGTGTCGCAAGCCCGTGGACCGAACGCAAGGGCCTGGGAGACTTCGTTAGGCTCGCACATGAGCTTGACCCCACGCGCTATGTCATCGTGCTGGTGGGGCTCAACGCCAAGCAGATCAAAAGCCTCCCAGCCACGGTTATCGGCCTTGAGCGCGTTGGGTCACCTCTTGAGCTTGCGAAAATCTATACGGCAGCTGACGTGCTCATCAACCTAACGCGAGAGGACACCTTTCCCACCGTCAATCTCGAGGCGGAGGCATGTGGCACGCCCGTCATCACGTCCGATGTCGGAGGATGCCGCGAGACCATCGCCCGCAAGGACTCCAGCATCGTTGCGGTGCCCTTGGACGCGGGCGACCTCATGGATGCGCTCGAGCGTGTCGATTTGGGGATACGGCACCTGAGCGGAGGCCAGTCATGAGCAGGGAATCCATCGAGTGCCTGACAAGCGATATCGACTTTGTGGTCACATGGGTCGATGGGTTTGATCCCGAATGGCGTGCCAGGCGAGCGGCCTATGCGGGCGAGAATCGCGTCGACGTGCCCCAGGACTTCCATTTCCGCGATTGGGGACTGCTCAGGTATTGGTTTAGGACGGTCGAGAAAAACGCCCCATGGGTTAGGAAAGTACACCTAATCACCTGCGGACAGGTGCCCGAGTGGCTTGATGTTGACAATCCCAAGCTCAACCTCGTGAATCATGAGGACTACATTCCAGAAGAGTATCTGCCCACATTTAGCAGTAGGCCAATCGAACTCAACTTGCATCGCATCGAGGGGTTGTCGGAACGCTTCGTCTACTTCAATGACGACATGTTCGTTGCAGCAAAGGCGCAGCCAGAGGACTTCTTCAGCAATGGCATGCCCGTCGATCTGGCAGCATTGAACGTCTATTGCTATGACGAGGCGGACTCTGCGGAGCTCTGCGTGGTGCGCGATGTCGGGATCATCAACAAGCACTTCACATTCAGGGACGCCATCGCCGCGCATCGCGCCAAGTGGTTGACCGCGAGAGCCGGCAAGTATCTGCCGCGGACCATGGTGCTGCTTGCCTGCCCCAAGTTCCCGGGGTTCGTCATTCACCATTGTGCGCTGCCGCTTCTCAAGGATACGCTCGAGGAGTTGTGGATGCAGGAGCCGGATCTTTTGCATGAGACCTGCTCACACAGGTTCCGCAGCATCACTGACGTGAATATCTGGCTGGCAAAGGAGTGGCAGCTGGCGCAGGGGGCCTTTGTCCCTGCCCGTTCGAGTGATTACCACAGCTTCTTCGTAAAGGATGTCGAAACGGCATATGCGGTAGCCCGTGTAGCGAGAGAGCGAAAGATCAAGCACCTTTGCGTCAACGACTCAATGTACCTTTCGGATGAGGACTTCGCCCTGGTCTCGTCGCTTGTGCGGGATGCGTTCGAAGAGGCTTACGGAGAGCCGTCGTCGTTCGAGAGGAGCTCGTAGTGTCAATGCCACACTGGCATCTCGCATCGCTTGGTGGCGCAGAAGGCACGGCTCGTCTAGACGAGCGCGAGGTCCGCGTCACTTCCGGCTCTTCCCGACGCTTCGAGGTTGGCCGGACTCTTGAAATCGATGCTGACTCGGGCAAGTTTGCCGACGCCGAGGATGGCTTCATCTTTTGCTATCGGATGGTTGATCCCTCTGCTGAGAACTTCCGAATCTCTGCTACCGTGACGGCAACGAAGTCTGCCGCAGGAGCGGATCAGCAATCTGGATGCGGGATCATGCTCGTAGATTCCGATACGGGCACGGACGAACGTTCCTGTCACAGAAACAGCCTGTTGCTCGGGCGTTTTGGGCGGATGCGCACCCTCGGTGTACGTATCGTTGCCGGACATGTCGATCGGGACTGCTTTGAGCCATCCAATGCGCGAATCCTCGATGAAAGCAGGGCGTTTCCAGGCGACGGGGGCGAGGCGTTTTTCGGCGTGCCCAAAACGTTCTCTGCAGAGAAGACGGATGAGGGCTTCGTTCTTGCATGTGACGGTCAGCGCATCGAAGTCCCAGGCTGCGACTTTCTAATGGTTCAGGACCCGTCGTCCGTCTGTGTCGGGTTTGCCGTGGCGCGCGGCGTGCGTATGGAGATAGACGACATCAGATTCGAGGTGTGGTCGGGTGCCGCAAGCCATACGCCCGACGGGGCCATCGAAAGCTCGGTTCCCGACTATCCGTTCACGCGATCGATTGTCGCGGATGCGTGGGCAGGAGTGTCTGCCCCGGGGGAGGCGTTACCACAGGTTTGCTACGTTGCTCCAGCGGGAAGGCCGGAAGCCTCCGGTAGTGAGGACGATCCCTCGCAGCAGCCTTCGGCTTCTCGCTGGAAGGCAGGCTATAGCTGCAGGCATGCGAACTACGTCGTCTTCCAGACCAGTAAGGTCAAGGCGATGTTCCCGCAGTCGGTACGGGAGAAGAGCTGCATCATTCACGATCCGGTGACGGTTTCCTGTCACGCAACGTCCTCGTGCAAGAAGAGCGTCACGATGGGCCTGCCCCGTACCTCGACGGTTCGCACGGATTCAGGTGAGCTCATCGATGATGGGGAGAGCGGCCTCCCGGTTCCCTTGAGGGACGAGGATACGTTGGCGGAGGCCATGGAATGCTTGGCGGATGATTCTGAGCTTCGGGCCGGGCTTTCCGAAGCTGCGCGCCTACGCACGCTCGAATTTGCCCTTGAGGATGTCATTCGAGCATGGGAGAGGATTCTCTGATGTGGGATATCGTTAAAAGGTGCGTCTCGGTGCTTACCTGGCGCGAGCGGCGGGCGCTCGTTCCGCTTGTCCTGATGATGGTCGTTGGCGGGCTGGTCGAGTCGCTAAGTGTCGGCCTCGTCATTCCCCTCATCGCAGGCATCATGGATTCGGGACAGCTGACCGAGGGGATTGTCGGCAGCATCCTGAGGGCTGTCCTCGGCGAGCGTGACGGCAGAAGTTACCTCGTCTTTCTCTTGGCCGTCATGGCAGTGGTGTTCATCGGCAAGAATGCGTTTCTGCTTTGGCGTACCTACGAACAGAACAAGATGGCGTCCATGGTGCGCCAGCGAGTGCAAAAGAGAATGCTGCACTATTACCTGACGCGTCCGTACAGCTTCTTCCTTGAAATTGAATCGGGGGACGTCCTGCGAACGCTCAATGTTGACAGCGACTACTTCTACCAGCTGCTTTCCAATATTCTTGGCTTCTTTTCCAGCCTGATCATCACTTCGATCATGGCTGCGTTGGTGCTGGTCATTCACCCGCAGATCACCTTGGTACTCGTGGCTGTCCTGTTCGTCCAATACATGATGATCCTGCATGTCATTCGTCCGCGGATGCGTAGGCTGGGAGCCGTGTACCGCTCTGCGCTCGGTCATGGCAACAGCCTTGTTATACAGATGCTTCTCGGAATCAAATCGATAAGGATCGCTGGACGAGGGTCTTACTTCGAGAATCGCTACAAGTCGGATCTCGACAAGGCCATACGCTCGCATACGCTCGAGCGGTCCATCTCGGCAGCCCCGCAGCGTCTCATCGAGGCCTTTACCGTCTCTGCCCTGCTCATGTATCTGATTATGCTTGTGCTTTCAGGCAAAGATCTGTCCGGCCTCGTTCCGGTCCTCTCTGCGTTTGTGCTCGCTGCATCTAGCATTCTCCCGTGTGTGGGAGGCATCTCGAGCTCGGTCAGCAACATGCATTACTACGAGGGCTCGCTCGCGCATGTCAAGGAGATCGACGACCTGCTCAAGCGCGAAGAGGCCGATTCGCAGGCAGAGGCGGACAGGGACGATGGCGTGCCGACGACCTTTGAACGGGAGATTGCTCTCGACCATGTCTCCTTCACCTATCCCAATGGTGGGCAGCACGTGTTGGAGGATGCGACCCTGACGATTCCCCGCAACAGCTCGATTGGCATCGTCGGTGCCTCCGGTGCGGGAAAGACCACGCTTGTCGACGTTTTGCTTGGCCTGCTTGAGCCAGACGGGGGGACCATCAGCATGGATGGCGTGCGTGTGGACACCTCGTCCGAAGCCTGGCGCTCGAAGTTCGCTTACATCCCCCAGAACGTCTTCACGCTTACGGGCACCATCCGCGAAAATGTCATCTTTGGCACGGGCGACAGCGACGGCGGCGATGCACGCATATGGGAGGCGCTCGAGATGGCGCAACTCGCGGACTTCGTGCGTGCCCTCGACGGTGGGCTCGACACCGAGGTGGGCGAGGCTGGAGTCAAGCTCTCGGGAGGCCAGATTCAACGCCTCGGCATTGCGCGGGCGCTCTACGACAACACCCCCATCCTCGTGTTTGATGAGGCGACCTCCGCCCTCGACAACGAGACCGAGGAGGCGCTCATGAAGTCGATCACGAGCATCCAAGGCAAGAAGACGCTCATCATCATTGCCCATCGCCTGACCACCATCGAGGATTGCGACCAGGTATTCCGCGTCGAGGGTGGGAAGGTCCTTGAAGAGGGCTTGTAGCAGGCACAAGTCGCGATACGCAATCCCGCCCACATCATCCACTAGCGTGTGGCACACTTTCTCCGTGGGAGTTTGTGTGTCATGACACACAAACTCCCGCGGAGAAAGTGTGCCATGCGTACGGTAGGTGAGGTGGTCTTGTGACGGAGAGCCTTGAGCATAAGCCTGTCCATCCGACGACGGACAAGACCTGGCGCAATGCGACGTACGACCTGTCCAAGGTGCCCCTGGAGGCGGCGCGCGTCTTCTATCGCACGAGGTTGGAGGTGGCGTCGGACGCCCCGTCTGCGGAACCCTGGCAGACGGTGGTGCAGGTCCTGCTCAAGTGGGCGACGGGCAAGGAGCGGCGGCGCCAGCGAGATGGTCTCGCAAACCTGTCGGATCAGCTGCCGGAGCGGGATGCTCTCATGTCCTCGGACTTTGCGCGCGGCGGCTTCCACAAGGCCTGCGGCAGCTCGTACCTCCGCACCGAGGCGGCCTTCGCCGACGGCGGCGATGTCCTGCCGAGGCACTGGGCGCTCGAGTACGTGGAGCGCGACTCGAGCTTTGGCTACCGCTTTTGGGTAACCGAGCTGGGCATCTCTGGGCTCGGCGCGGACAGCTGGGCTGTCAACGCGCGCGTGCGCTACTACGACGACCCAACCTACATTTACGAGGTCGAGGCCCCCAAGCGCAACGCCCCGCGCTTCGTGAGGGACCTCATCTTGGCACCGGGCCTGCGCATCTCCTGCGGTGGCGTGCCGCTGAGGACCTCGGCCAACGTGCTCACCGAGGACAACTTCGACCTGTTTGTCGAGCAGCTGATCGACCCCGATCGGACGGCTCCGATCGTGGTCGTGTCACGCCATGAGCGCAAGGGGAGCGAGCCCGACTACCCGGTCGACCCTCTTGGGCTTGCACGCCTGCTGGCGGGCGTCGCGCTCGTATATGCGCTGGACAGGAACGACGAGGCGCTCGAGCGGTCGTATCGATACGTGTTCGACAACCCTGACAAGCCCGCATACAAGTACCGTCTGGTGCCTGGTTGCCTGCGCATCTTCTGGGCAGGGGTCGATCTCGACGAACCCTCCGAGTACGACTACGCGCGCCATCGCTTCTTTACGTCGGAGGCGCTCGAGCAGTTGGGCGCCGATGCCATCATCCAGAACATCTCGGCAGGCGTCTCACGCATGTTCTCCCTGCGCGCAGGCGAGGTGCTGAGCATCAGGAGCGTTGCGTACCAGGCGTCGCTGCTGCGTACGGGTCGTCTTGAGCAGACGAGAAAGTCGCTGGTAGAGCGCTTACGCGAGGCTGAGGGAAAGCGTGAGGCGCTCGAGGGCGAACGTACGGACGCCAGCGATGCGCAAGAGTCGCTCGAGGCGTTTCGCGAGGAGGTCGCACTGCTCAACGAGCTTCTCGCGACGGCAGATGACGAGATCGAGGAGCTCAAGGCGCGCCAAGGTCAGGCACCGAGCGGTGTTTCCGAGGACGAGTACCTCCTGCAGGGAAGGAACCTCGAGCAGGCGCAGCTTGAGGCGATGGCGGCGCAGGAACGGGCGGACGAGCTGGACCGCGACAATGGGCGGCTTCGCTATCGTATCAATCAGCTGGAGGCGGAGACGAGAAGTGCCGAGGCGCAGGCTGCGGGAAACCAGGCCATGGCGGACCTCTTCCTCGAGGCGTGCAAGGACCTTCGCGACCCCGAGCGAGTGATGGATCTGGCCAAACAGGCATTCGCAGGCCGTATGGTCATCCTGGACGAGGCCGTCGACTCCGCACGCGACTTCAAGGGCGATGCCGGCGAGATGTTCGAGGGCCTCTCCGCCCTCTACCAGTACCTTTGGCCCATGCGCTTTGGGCTGGAGGGCGGGGCCTCTGTTGATGTTGACGAGTTCGAGTCGCAGTCGGGCTTTGGCATCGCGTTCCACGAGAGCAAGCAGACCAACAAGGACGCCCGTCTCGTCAGGATGCGCCAGCGAACCTATCGGGGCAAGACCTACGACATCACTCCGCACATAAAGGGTGGCGGCAAGAGACACGGTCATCTACGCATCCACTTTGCCTTTGACGACGAGAGGCAGCTGATCGTGGTCGGTCACTGTGGCGGGCACCTGGAGACGTACGGCACGCAACGCATGTGACCGTCGCTGGAGAGCTTTGTCGCGAACGATGCCTGACCGGGCAACCCTGCAGCGCCAAAGCCGTATCATTGAAAGCAGATATTTCTGCGTTCCGTTCGAGCGAGGAGGAATTGCATGGATTACGGAAAGGCATCCCTAGCGCTTCACCGCCGCATCCACGGTAAGATTGAGACGAAGGTCAGGGTCGACGTAAGCAACGCGCATACCCTGAGCTTGGCATACACCCCCGGCGTGGCAGAGCCGTGCCTGGCCATCCAGCGCGATCCCATGCAGAGCTTCGAGCTGACGCGTCGCTGGAACACCGTTGCCGTGGTGACCGATGGCACGGCCGTCCTCGGCCTGGGCGACATCGGTCCCGAGGCGGGCATGCCCGTGATGGAGGGCAAGGCCGCGCTCTTCAAGGCATACGGCGGCATCGATGCCATTCCCCTGTGCGTCCGCAGCAAGGACGTGGACGAGATCGTCCGCACCGTCGAGCTACTTGCGGGCAGCTTTGGCGGCGTCAACCTGGAGGACATCTCCGCGCCGCGCTGCTTTGAGGTCGAGCGGCGCCTCAAGGAGGTCTGCGACATCCCTGTCTTCCACGACGACCAGCACGGCACCGCCACGGTGGTGCTTGCCGGCTTGACCAATGCGCTCAAGGTCGTGGGCAAGCGACTCGAGAACGTGCGCGTGGTCACCTGCGGCGCCGGCTCTGCGGGTGTTGCGATTACCCGACTGCTGATGGCCAAGGGGCTGCAGAACGTGATCATGTGCGATCGGCGTGGCATCCTGTGCGAGGGTGACGAGGGGCTCAATCCCGCCAAGCAGGAGATGGCGCGTCTCACCAACCGTGAGCACCTGCGCGGGACGCTTGCCGACGCCGTCCGCGGGGCCGACGTGTTCATCGGCGTCTCGGCGCCGGGGCTGCTGACGCCCGACATGGTCCGCTCCATGGCTCCCGACCCCATCATCTTTGCCTGCGCGAATCCCACACCGGAGATCTTCCCCGACGACGCGCTGGATGCTGGTGCGGCTGTGGTCTCCACCGGTCGCTCGGACTACCCCAACCAGGTCAACAACGTGCTCGTCTTCCCGGGCATATTCCGCGGGGCGCTCGATGTGCGTGCGACCGACATCAACGACGCGATGAAGATCGCCGCTGCCGAGGCGATTGCGGAGCTGGTGAGCGACCGCGAGCTCAGTGCCGACTACATTCTGCCGAAGGCCTTCGACCCGCGCGTGAGCGACGTGGTGGCCTTCGCCGTGATGGAGGCTGCACAAAAGAGCGGAGTAGCTCGCATCTAGCCGGCACGGGAGGGTGACACACTCTCTCCGTGGGAGTTTGTGTGTCACCCGGGTCGATTGTCACATATGCCAGAAGGGGCCAGTGAGATAGCGGAACCAGCCAAGCGAGTTGCGCGCATATTTGGGCAGGGCGTCGTAGACCTGCCAGCATGTCTCGATCTCTGGTTCGGTCGCGTCGAGTTCCGCGTAACGCACCTTCTCGTACACGTCGGTGATCTTCTGCCAGCAGTCCGGGTCCAGTCCTGTCGGATCTGTAGTCTTCGTAAGCTCGTCCTCATACAGGATCAGGAACTCCCGAGGCGTCTCGTCCTCGCTGCGTTCGATTCCCAGTGCCTCCAGGCGTGCGAGGGTTTCGAGGTAGATTCTTGCGGCACGGTTGGCGGGACTCGGCTCTCGCTCGATGGAGAGCCTGATCCGCTTGCGATGGAGGAGGCGAATCGCAAAGGGCAGCCCAAGAAGTGCTAGGACTATGACGACAGCAAGAGGCGCTCCGAGGATGCCCAAGGATCCTTCGATCCCACCATCTGCCTGGGGTGATGTCCCAGCGTCTTCCGCAGGCAACCCCTCGAGGCCATCTATCGGGATGACCTCCTGTTCGCCCTCGCCAGTCGTTCCATCGACAGGTCGGACGTCATCCTCAGACTCGATATCGACCGTCATGGTAAACGAGTCCGACGTGTCAGCACCGCGCCCCCAGTTCTGCTGCCAGCCAAATCCGAGGGAAGCGGCCAAGCTCAATGCACAAACGGTTGCAGCGAGAAGCATTGCCTGCGCGGTGAGCGACAGGTGCATGCTTGTGGCATCTTCATTCGGCGTGCTTCGATCGCGCGCTTCGTAGTTGATGGTTATGCGTGATGGCGAAGATCTGACGATGAAAAGAGCAAGATATGCAGCCATGCTGATGAAGTGCACGAACATCATGGGTAAGCCAGTATCAAATATTTCTGGCCCCAAGAACGCCTCGGTCATAAGAATGTAGATGAGCGTCCCCCGCGTCCTTGTCAAATAGAACAGCGTCATGCCCATGGACATGAACAGATAAATGCTGAACGCGGCGTTTTCTGTGAATGGCCCGATTGGCCTACTGTAGACGGTCATGC
This sequence comes from uncultured Coriobacteriaceae bacterium, assembly GCA_902790135.1. GTDB lineage: Bacteria > Actinomycetota > Coriobacteriia > Coriobacteriales > Atopobiaceae > UBA1367. Next base: position 57,850 of record CADAQM010000005.1, on the reverse strand, counting down.
TTGGCAGCATGGCCAGCAGCGTTATACCGAACAGTCCCAACATGCTTGCTCTGGCTGGTTCGTTCGTAAGATATGTCAGGGCATAGAGCACACTCTGCAGAAACACCTGGCTGACAGCTGCAAACAGAACGACCTGAGCGAAATATGTGCTGTCGCGATACGCCACTGCGACGACCGCGCAGCTCGTAGCCACGATGGAGAGGACGAGCTCGGGCAGAAGCGTCTTCAAGCGTGCGCGCGCATCTTCCCGCCAGAAAGGCCCTCTGATGACGTAGGTTTTACTTGGGCGATTGGCCTTCATCACGACACCACCTTCTGGATGATCTCGGGGCCATCCGTCAACGAGATGACATCAATCGATGCCTCGCGGAGCCGATCGTCGAAAGCCCTTTGCTGCGAAATCTCCGCCTTGCCATGAGGGGGCATTGCGTGCACCACAAGCAGGGGGGTGCCGCGGTGATGGCTTGCAATGAGAGCCTGGACGCTCCACTCGGAAAGCCTGCTCGTGGCGAAGATTGCGTAGCCGACGGAACTGCTCGCGAGCGATTGAATGGCTGCCACGCTCTGCTCGCGTGCACTTGTTGACTGTTCGGGACGTCTTGCCACCTCGACAAACCAGCCGAGCGATGCCCGACCCTCCCATCCTGACTCAACGAGCGAGCCTGCGCGGTTGACGAAGCGCAACTGTCCCGCGAGGCCGCTCTCGCGCGCATGCTCTATCAGCGAGAATCCGCCTTCGAGCATGGTGTCGTGAAGGTGGAGGGTGCTGTCGAGCGAGCTGGGAAGCAAGTCGGGGCCATAGGGATCAATCAGCAGCGTTGCAGAGGAGGCTCTGGAGTCCTCGAAGAGCTTGGTGTAGAGCTCCCCCTGGCGGTGCGCCACGAGTTTCCAATGGATCTTCCTCAACGAGTCCCCTGGCCTGTAGTCGCGCACACGGTCGTAATCGAGTGCGTCCATGGGCGTGTCGGGTATGCCTTCGTTCAGCTGCGAAGACTTGTGGGACTCTGGTATGCCGCGCACCAGTCTGTAGATGTTGGGAACGACGCGAACGCGCCACTTGCCAGCTGGACCGCTTACGCACGAGAAGATGCCAAAGAGGTCAAACACGCGCACGCCGTCAGATTGCAACATGAAGATGCCCACATGGTTGAAGGTGCTAGACGTCGCGCTGGGCAGGCTGCTGCGCGCTGGGAGCGAGAATGGCACAGACGTGGAGGCGACTACCCCCTGCGACGCGAGCGCATCGACGCCCTCCTCATCGGATGTCAGGACAAAGCCAAGCTCGCCATGCATGACGGGTAGGTGCGAGGTGTTCACCACGGTGGCGAGGGCGGCGCTCGTGTCGAGGCGGGTGACTTGGAGCGTGAGCATGCTCTCGTGCTTCTCATCCTTGTCCGCACCGTGATTTCGCATACTCTGCAGTTTGTGGAGAAGTGTCTGCAACTGCTTGTCAGGGTCGTCCGTTGCGCGCTCCTCGATGAGCTCATCCAGGTCGAGGAAGCTTATGTGCACCTTGGGAGCCACGATTAGCAGGTACACGCAAGACATGACGAAGGTAGCGGTGACGAGCATCGCCGTCATCCGTGGCATCGGCAATTTGCCGCCAGTGGCTCACAGGGCGAGGGTCAACAAAACCACTAACGAGAATGTGAGTATCTTGATGGTCCGTATGGCGGTCCTGCGCCAGTTGCGTGGCCTGCGCTGGCGCCGCGCCTTTTCGGTCGAGCGTCTGAAGATTGACATGGTATTCAGCAGCTCTAGCGCTTGGGGCCAAGAGGAACGGGCGTGTTGTCAAGGATTCTGTCGAAGACCGAAGTCACGGTCTTTCCCTTCGCATGGGCCTCTGCCGTGAGGATGAGACGATGCTTCAGCGTGTAGGGGGCGAGGAACTTGATGTCGTCAACGGTTATGTGGCTGCGCCCTTGGAAGAGAGCCCAGGCGCGGGCTAGTGCGAGTGTGGCCAGGCCGCCACGGGGCGAGGAGCCAAGCAGAAGGTCGCGTGAGTTGCGTGTGGCCTCGACGATGTTGAGGATGTAGTTGCACACGTCGTCGCTTGCCGTGACGGTACTAACTATGTCCTGGAGCTTGAGGATATCCACGGCGGTGGCAACGGAGCCGAGCCTCGTCTTTGCGTCCTTGTCGCGGCGGAGGATCGCTAGCTCGCTTTGGCGGTTGGGGTATCCGAGCGACAGGCGACACATGAAGCGGTCGACCTGTGCCTCGGGCAGGGGATAGGTTCCGTAATGCTCGATGGGGTTCTGGGAGGCGATCACAAAGAATGGCTTTGCGAGGGTGTGCGTCTCTCCGTCAACGGTGACCTGCGCCTCCTCCATGGCTTCGAGCATGGCCGACTGCGTCTTGGGGCTGGCGCGGTTGATCTCGTCCGCTAGGACGATGTTGGCCATGACGGCGCCAGGCCTGAACTCGAAGTCGTTGGTCTTCTGGTTGTAGATGTAGAAGCCGCTGATGTCGGAGGGCATCACGTCTGGGGTGAACTGGATGCGTCGGTAGTAGCAGCGCACCGAGCTGGCGAGCGCCGAGGCGAGGCTCGTCTTTCCCGTGCCGGGGACGTCCTCGAGAAGCACGTGGCCACCAGCTGCTAGTGCCGCGACGACAAGCTTGACCTCGGTCGTCTTTCCGAACAGGACCGTCTCGATGTTTCCCACAATGGAGGTCATGGTCTTGTGGGCCCAGGCATAGGAGGTGACGTCAGGCATGGCAGTCCCTTCGCGACGCGTATGGCGCGTTGTCAGCCCGGACAACGCGTGTTTGTTGCAGGTGAGGCCATTTTAGCGCTGCAGCCTTGAGGGCAGGCGCGGGGCATGTGACAAGGGGACAGGTCGCTGTCATATGTCCCTGCTTCGAAGGCTGATGTTGTCCCAAATTGGAACATCTTAATTCGCCAACCTCTTTGGGCGTAGGATGTGACTTGTCTAGCAGCAATACACAGGAACAGGCCATGTCCTTCTATCCCGGTTTCGACATCACTGCCACGTACGACCCACTCGGCTTTGCCTACGGCGAGGGGGTATTTGGCCCCGTACCCGAGCTGAGAACGCTTGATGCCATCCGCCCATCCCTGAGGGACCCCTCCTGCGAGGGTCCTGAGGTGGTCTACGCCATATCCATGGACGTGGGCCGCGAAGATGACCTGGCGGCCATGGTCGAGCGCGATCTGCTCTACGGTGCGGTCACCTACTCAAGGGGGCTGCTCGGCAAAGAACCCGTCCGCTCCCAGGGCCACATCCACGCCGTTTCGCCGTCGTGCGGCGCGTCTACCTGCGAGGTCTACGAGATCTGGAGTGGCGCAGCTTTCATCTACATGCAGCAGTCGGCGAAGGGTGACCCCGGCCGCTGCTTTGCGGTCTACGCCGAGCCGGGAGACGTCGTCATCGTCCCGCCCGACTGGGCCCATGCCACCATTGTGGGCGACGTGACTCAAAATCTCACCTTTGGTGCCTGGTGCGTGCGCGACTACGGCTTCGACTACGATGACGTGCGCGCCCACGGGGGCATCGCCTGGTTCCCGCAGGTGGGCTCAGACGGCAAGACCACATGGGCGGCCAATCCTGCTTACAAGCCCTCCGAGCTCGAGATTTGCCGTCCGCGCAGCTACGTCGAGTTCGGACTCAGGCAAGGCGTGCCCATCTACCAGCAGTTTGCCGAGAATCCCGACCTCTTTCTGTTTGTGTCCAAGCCCCAGACGGCCCAAGGCCTCTGGCAAGGCTTCGAACCCTAGGCGCGCCTGCGCACCCATGAAGGAGACAGTCCCATGAACGTAATTGACCCATCCATCATCCACCACCTGATGAGGGGCGTGCCCGAGGGGGAGGGTGTCACCCATGCCGTCAAGCGCTACCACGAGGTGGCTGCGCTCTACGAGAACCCTCGCGACGACGACCCCGTGGTGTATGAGGTCTATGTCCACGACGTGGGGCCCAAGATCAAGGGTAACCTGCTCTGGGGCCTTACCGTCATGAAGCCGATCGACTCCAACGGCGAATGCAACATGACGCGCGGCCACTTCCACGAGGACCGCGACTGCACCGAGTACTACTTCTGCCTGCGCGGCGAGGGGCTTCTCCTGCTCATGGACGAGCAGGGCGAGACGTGGGCGGAGCGTATGTTCGAGGGGTCGCTCCACCACATAGACGGACATGTCGCGCATCGCTGCGTGAACACGTCGGCTGACGAGGAGCTCTGGGTGGGAGCCTGCTGGCCTACCGTATCCGGGCACGATTACGGAGCCGTCGAGCAGCGGGAGTTTGGGTATCGCGTCAAGCGCACGGGCAACGAGATTATCTTCGAGAAGCGCTAGAGGGCCATGATGACGAACTATGACAAGTATCCCGAGACACGCGTCGCGGGTCACGATGACGATGCCTGGGAGGGTGCCGAGGCGGTGGCTGCCAAGCTTGCTGAGCTTGCCAAGCTGAGCGACCACACGCTGGTGGTCGAGTGCTATCCAGGCGTTGGCAACGAGATTCTCGAGCTCGTCCGCGAAGCGGTTGAGCCAGATACCGTGATCGTCTCGGACGACGTCTTCTACGACGGCGACGAGCTCACTGAGCGCATGAGACCGCATCTCACCGACGATCGCGTGCGTGGCGTCATGTACTACGGCAGGCTCGAGGACTTCATCGACCCTGCGGCTCTCGAAGCTGCAAAGGAGCAGCTCACGGGGCATGGACGCACGCTCGTCTATGGTGTGGGAGCAGGTCTTGTCGCCGAGGGGGACACGCTCGTGTACTGCGACCTCGCCCGCTGGGAGATCGAGCTGCGCTACCGCGCCGGACTACCCAACTTCCGCGCTCACAACGAGGACGAGGACGCCTTGCGCAAGATCAAGCGCGGCTACTTCGTGGAGTGGCGGGTCGCCGACAAGCGTAAGATTGAGGTCTTCGACCGTGTTGACCTCTTCCTCGACTCAAACGTCCAGGGCAAACCGAAGCTGGCAACCGGTGCCGCCGTGCGCGATGGCCTGGCGCAAGTCGCTCGCGGACCCTTCCGCCTGGTGCCCTACTTCGATCCGGGCGTCTGGGGTGGCCAGTGGATGAAGGAGGTCTGTGGGCTTGATCCCACTGCCGACAACTATGCGTGGTCCTTCGACGGCGTGCCCGAGGAGAACAGTCTCTACCTGCGTATCGGTGACGTGCGCATCGAGGTCCCCGCGCAGGACCTGGTGCTGTGGAGGCCCGTCGAGCTTCTCGGTATGCCCGTGTACTGCCGCTTTGGCGCGGTGTTTCCCATCCGCTTCGACTTCCTCGACACGATGGGTGGCCAGAACCTCTCGCTGCAAGTGCATCCCCTCACCGAGTACATCCGCAGCCACTTTGGCATGACCTACACCCAGGACGAGAGCTACTACATCCTCGATGCCGGCGAGGGCGGCGGGGTGTACCTCGGCCTCAAGGACGGAGTTGACCGCGACGCCTTCGAGCACGACCTGCGCTGGGCGCAGGAGGGTGGCCCAAGCTTTCCTGCCGAGAAGTACGTCAACCTCTTCCCGGCCAAGAAACACGACCACTTCCTCATCCCGGCGGGCACGCTGCACTGCTCGGCAGCCAATGCCATGGTGCTGGAGATTTCGGCCACACCTTACAACTTCACCTTCAAGATGTGGGACTGGGACCGTCTGGGCCTGGATGGCCTGCCTCGGCCCATCCACATCGACGACGGCCTTGTCAACATCCAGTGGAGCCGCACCACCGACTGGGTGCGCGAGAACTTGGTGAATGCCACTAGGGTCGTTCACGACGGTGACGGCTACCTCGAGGAGCACACGGGCCTGCATGAGCTGGAGTTCATCGAGACGCGGCGCTTCACCTCGCGTGGCGTTACGGAGCACGATGCGACGGACGGCGTAAACATGCTCAACTTAGTGGACGGCAGCTCGGCCGTCATCGAGAGCCCAACGGGTGCCTTCGAGCCCTTTGTCGTGCACTATGCGGAGACCTTCGTTCTGCCTGCGGCGGCCGGACGCTACACCATCCGCCCCGAACGCGAGGGGGAGCGGATCATGTTCGTCAAGGCATACGTGCGCCAGCGCTAGGAACGCAACCAGAGCGGGAGCGGGAAACAGGGGACAGGTACCTGTTTCCCGCGGGTGTCAGAGCTCGTCCTCGCCCTCGAACATGCCTGCCAGAATGTCGGCAAACTCCTCGACGAGCCTATTGCTGCGGTCCTTGGGCCAGTAGCAGTAGTACTCGCTCTTGAGTTGTCCCTGCTGTCCGACAAGCGGTATGCGGCGGATGGCAGAGCCGGATCGTCCGCCCTGAGAGCGCATCTCGATGGGCATGAAACCGCGGTTGCCAGCCACCATCATGCGTCCCTCCTCGCGCGACCGGGCAAAGAGAAGCTCGGAGCGGAACCCCAGCACGTCACGGTAATAAGTGCGCTCGACCTCCTCCTGATCTTCGCCGGCGATGAGGATACAGGGGAGGTTATTGAGCTCGGACACGGCGAGCCTGTCTGCCCATGCGACGGGCGAGGCCTCGGAGACCTCTACGTAGCACCAGCCGTCAAACAGGTGGCGGTTGACAAAGGCGTCAGAGAGAGTGCGACGGCGGTCAGAGAAGAGCACGTCCACATCATGGCGCAGGATGAGCTGGTAGAGCGTGTCGTGGCTGCCCGCCTTGGCGTGCACCGGGATGTGTGGATGGCGCGCCGCGAAGGCGGTCACGGCTGCCTGCACCTCCCAGCCCTCGTAGCGGTTGAGGTATCCCACCGAGAGCGTGGTAGCCCAGCCATTGGCCACGCCCTCAGCCTCAAAACGCAGGTCCTCCAGCTGGGAGAGAAGGCTTGAGGCCTTCCGTGCAAAGAGCTCGCCTGCAGGCGTGATGGTAAAGCTGCGTCCCTGCCTATGCAGCAGCTCGTAGCCAAGTTCGGCTTCTAGGGCTTTTACCTGCTGCGATACAGCCGATTGCGAGACGAGGCAACGCTCGGCGGCGCGCGTGAACGACCCCGTTTCCACAACCGCGCAGAGGTATTGGACCTGTCGCAGCTCCATAGCCGATGCCTTTCTCAAATGATAAGAACTACTAATGCAAAGTACAACTAAACGGAATTGTACATCAGCATTCATGAAGTTAGGATACTGCCAACGAACAGATCGAAGGAAGGAGCACCACATGTCAACGCTCGTCGCCTACTACTCCCGCGCCGGCCAGAACTACGGCAACGGCGGGATCATCGACCTGCCCAAGGGCAACACCGAGATTCTCGCCGAGGCCATCGCAGATGCCCTTGGCGCCACGCTCTTCAAGATTGACACCGTCGAGCCCTATCCGACCGACTACTATGCCACCACCGACCAGGCAAAGCGCGAGTTGCGCGAGCAGGCGCGTCCCGCCATTAAGGGGCCGCTGCCCAGCATGGAGGGCGTGGATTCCATCGTGCTCGGCTACCCCAACTGGTGGGGCACCATGCCCATGGCCGTCAAGACCTTCCTCGACGCACTTGACCTCGACGGCGTGACCATCGCGCCCCTGTGCACCAACGAGGGCAGCGGCCTGGGCGGCAGCGTAGGCGACCTTCGCCGCAGCTATCCTGCCGCGCACGTGGTCGACGGCCTCTCCATCCGCGGCGCCGACTCCGCCCGCTCCACCGGCAAGGCCGTCGCCTGGGCCCGCAAGGCCATCAAGGCCTAGCGCCCCATTGCGCGGATTGCTGCTCCAGTGCCGCGCGAATCCCACCGCCATCACTCACGAGAGGAACCTCGCATGTCCTACACCGCACAGCTCACCGACGCCGCCCAGGCCTTCCACGAGCGTATGTTTCCCGGCTACGTGTCCGACTTCCTGCGCACCGACCCGGAGTTCATAGAGCGTTTTGACAACTTCGCCTTTGATGATGTGGTGGCAGCCACGCCGTTGCTCGACGACCGCAAGCGCTTCCTCTGCTGGCTTGCCACTTGTATCGGCTGCCAGGGAATCGACGAGTTCCGTGGCATGGTCAACGCCGCCCTCAACGTTGGCGTGGACCCTGCGGCCATCCAGGAGCTCGTGTACCAGGCGACCGCCTACCTGGGCATCGGCCGCACCTTCCCCTTCCTCAAGGCAAAGAACGAGATCTTTGAGGGTCGTGGCATCGCGCTGCCCCTGCCCGAGCAGGCCACCACGACGCCCGACGAGCCGAGTCGCCGCGAGGGAGGCGAGCGCGCGCATGTTGCCGCCATCGGAGAGCATATGCGTGGCTACTACGACAAGGGCAACCCCGACTATCCGCAGATTGCCCACTGGCTCGTGGACAACTGCTTTGGCGACTACTACACCCGCGGCGGTCTGACCATCGCCGAGCGCGAGATGTGCACCTTCTGCTACATCGCGGCACAGGGCGGCTGCGAGAGCCAACTGCGTGGCCACACCGCAGCCAACGTGCAGTGCGGCAACGGCCGCGAGTTCCTCATCCAGGTGGTCAGCAACAACGTGCCCTTCATCGGCTATCCGCGCAGCCTCAATGCCATGGCGGTGGTCGAGGAGGTCACGGGCAAGCACGAGTAGAAGCGCACATCGTCACAAGCAAGGGAGAGCGATCATGGAGTACACACGACTTGGAAACACCGGCCTCAACGTGAGCCGCATCTGCTTTGGCTGCATGTGGTTTGGCAAGCCCGGCAACGGCGGCATCGACGTGCGCTTTGGCGAGGACGAAGCCCGCAAGGTCATCCGCTACGCCTGGGACCAGGGCATCAACTTCTTTGACACGGCCAACTACTACAGCCTGGGCGTCTCTGAGGAGGTCCTCGGCAAGGTCATCGCCGAGATGGGCGTGCGCGACGACGCCGTCATCGCCACCAAGAGCTACTACCCCATGTACGAGGGCACCAACGCCAAGGGCGTCACGCGCAAGACGCTCTTCCGCGAGGTGGACGCGAGCCTCAAGCGCCTCGGTACCGACTACATCGACCTCTACATCCCGCACCGCCTCGATCACGACACGCCCATGGAGGAGCAGATGGAGGCCCTGAACGACCTCGTGCGCTCCGGCAAGGTGCTCTACATTGGGGCCTCTGCCATGTACGCCTGGCAGTTTCTGAAGATGAACATGATCGCCGAGAGCCACGGCTGGGCCAAGTTCGTCTCCATGCAGGACATGTACAACCTGGTCTACCGCGAGGAGGAGAAGGAGATGCATCCGATGCTGCTCGACCAGGGCATCGCCTGCACCCCGTTCAGCTCGCTCGCGCATGGCGTCTTTGCAAAGCGCCCGGAGGACGAGCGCACCGACGGTGTCGCCAAGCTGCAGAACGAGTATGTTCTCAACGCCGATGCCGAAATCATCCGCCGCGTGTGGGAGCTGGCTGAACGCTATGGCGTATCTACCAGCGTGATCGCTCAGGCGTGGAACTTGTCAAAGCCCGTGGTCACAAGCCCACTCGTAGGTGCAAGCAAGACCAAGTACATCGACGATGCCATTGCCGCGCTTTACCTCAAGCTCACGGCTGATGAGATGGCCTACCTCGAGGAGCCCTACGTGCCTCACGCACAGTACGGCTTCAGGTAAGAGACGTTGGCAAGGGAATCGAAGGGCAAAGGAGCCAGAAATGACGGAGAACGTGCAGCAGAAGGATGTCGTAGCCCTCGTCGGAGCCGGTGGTATCGGCATCGCCGTCGCGCGTCGCGTGGCACAGGGAAAGCATCTGGTGGTTACCAGCCGCACCCAGGAGAAGGCAGACCGGATCGCGAGCGACCTGGCCAAGGATGGCTTCGAGGCGACGGGCGTCGCGTGTGACCTCGGCAAGCGTGAGGACATCCTTGCGGTTATAGAGCATTGCCGGCAGTTTGGTCCCATCACTAACGTCATCTGCGCGGGTGGCGTGAGCCCCTCCCAGGCGCCCATCGCCGAGATCCTGCGCGTGGACCTCTATGGCTCGAGTGTGCTGCTCGAGGAGTTCGGCAAGGTCATCGCCCCCGGCGGGTCGGGTGTCGTCGTGTCCAGCCAGAGCGGCCATCGCTTGCCCGCCCTCACGCAGGAGCAGAACTGGGCGCTGGCCATGACCCCAACCGAGGAGCTGCTGGACCTCGACTTTCTCTCCGAGGAGGCTATCGGTACGACGCTGCACGCCTACCAGTACGCCAAGCGCTGCAACGTGCTGCGCGTGCAGGCCCAGGCTTGCGAGTGGGGCAAGCGCGGCGCCCGCGTGTTCTCCATCAGCCCGGGCATCATCATGACTCCGCTTGCGTTTGACGAGCTCAACGGTCCGCGCGGCGAGGGCTATCGCAAGATGCTCGACCTCATGCCCGCCAAGCGTGCTGGTACCGTGGACGAGATGGGCGCGCTTGTCGCCTTTCTTATGGGGCCTGAAGCAACCTTCATCACGGGCACCGACATTCTTTGCGATGGCGGCTGCACTGCGGCGTACTGGTACGGTGACCTGCAGTACCTGCAGGAGAACTGGTCCAAGTCCTAAGAGCTAACTGGCCCAGGTACATGATGTGCCTGGGCGCACATGCCGAGATTCTCCAGTTGGGGTGAGTGTCATTAAGGCGAGCAACGATGCTCAGGTCATCCATGCGATGTACCACAGCATGTACCGCTTCATGATTGCGCATGACGTGGAGCGCTTGGGTACGCTTCTCGACGACTCGTTCGTGCTGGTGCACATGACGGGGCGCCGGCAGGGCAGGGCGGAGTTTCTGCGCTGCGTGGCGGATGGCACCCTTGCCTACTACGACGAGGTGGAGGAGTCGTGCCCGGTGCACGTGGATGGCGATCGGGCGACTTTGGTGGGGAGGAGTCTCGTCGAGGCATCGCCCTTTGGCATGGGGCGCTCCACCTGGCGCCTGCAACAGGAGATCGACCTCGTCAGGCGAGGCGACAGATGGCTCATGACGCAAGCCATCGCGTCCATGTATTGATTAAGAGGCAGGCGGCGGGTGGGAGCCCGCCGTCTGCATAGGGGAGGAGAGGGACATGGTACTTTCTACCAGCGAGTTCAAGGGACGCTTTGGCTTTGGTGCGATGCGCCTGCCTATGGTGGGCGGCGAGCCGGACTATGAGCTCTGCAACCAGATGTTCGATCGCTTCTTGGAGGCGGGACTCAACTACTTTGACACCGCCCACGTCTATCTGGGCGGCAAGAGCGAGGTCGCGCTGCGCGAGAGCCTCGTCAAGCGACATCCGCGCGAGAGCTTCTTTCTCGTGGACAAGCTCACGCATGGCACCTTCAAGAATCCTGAGACCATCCGCAAGGTCTTCCAAGAGGAGCTCGACGCCTGTGGGGTGGAGTACTTCGACTTGCTTCTGGCCCATGCGGTGAACTCGGCACACTATGACATGTACACGCGTCAGGGCGTTTTTGAGACGGCCAAGGAGTTTGTGGCTGATGGTCGCGCACGCCATTTTGGCATCAGTTACCACGACGGCCCCGAGCTGCTCGAGCGCATCCTCACCGAGCATCCCGAGATCGAGGCCGTGCAGCTGCAGATTAACTACGAGGACTGGAACAGCCCCAGCGTTCGCAGTCGCGAGGTGTACGAGGTTGCCACGGCCCACGGCGTGCCCGTCATCGTTATGGAGCCCTGCAAGGGCGGTCAGTTGGTCAACCTGCCCGAGGTCGCCCAGAGGGCGCTCGATACGGCGCCCAACCCCGAGGGCCTCTCCAACGCGGGCTTTGCCCTGCGCTTCTGCGCGACGCAGCCCAACGTGGCCATGGTGCTCAGCGGCATGAACAACATGGACCAGGTCGAGGACAACCTGCATGCGATGGCGGGAGATCCCGCCCCGCTCAGTGAGGCGCAGCTCCAGGCTCTACACGACGTGCACGAGGCCTTTGCCAGCCTGGGCATGATACCCTGCACCGCGTGCCACTACTGCACCGACGGCTGCCCCAAGCACATCATGATTCCCGAACTCTTTGCTGACCTCAACACCAAGCGCGTCTTTGGCGGCTGGAATCCGGGCTGGTACTTCAACAACGTGCATACCGTGGACGGCCACGCCAAGCCCAGCGAGTGCATCAAGTGCGGCAAGTGCGAGCGCGAGTGCCCGCAGGGGCTGCCCATCCGCCAGCTGCTGACCGAGGTGGCAGCGGAGTTCGAGTAGTCGCGAACTCTCTCCTTATCTGAATGCAAGGCGGGAAGCCGGGGATGCCTGGCCTCCCGCCTTGTCTACGCATAATCTGCAACCGCAGCCGCTAAGGTGCTGTCACTGGCCGCAAGCAGGGGAGGCATCCGTGACAATCGTGCTGGCACTCATGGGACTGTCGTGCATCGGGTATGGCGTAACCGTCATGACCCTCAACTCGGGCACCCTCTTCTTTGCCGTCTGGTACGTGTTGGGCGCCGCGCTTCTGGTGGGTGCCGGGGCATTGCACGCGGGCGTGTGGCAGGCGGCTCCCATGCTGTTGCGCCGCGGGGTGTTGGCCGTGCTTGCTGCAGGCCTGGCGCTGCTCGTGGGCACGCAGGCGCTCATCCTGAGCGGGATGGGAGCCAAGGGTGAGCTAGCTCTCGACTATGTGGTGGTGCTTGGTGCGCAGATCTATCGGGACGGTAGTCCGAGCCCCGTCCTGCAGTATCGCTTGGACGCCGCCCTCGAGTACCTGCGCGAAAACCCTGACACGCGCTGCATCGTCTCGGGCGGCCAGGGTCCCAACGAGCCCTGCTCCGAGGCCCAGGGGATGGCGGACTACCTCGTGCGGCAGGGCGTTGCGGCGGAGCGCATCATCCAAGAGGGGCGCTCGACGACAACCCTGCAAAACGTCACGTATTCCATGGCGCTGATGGAGGGCGACTCGCCGCGCGTGGGTGTCGTCACCAACAACTTCCACGTGTATCGCGCCGTGCGCCTTGCGCGCAAGGCGGGGCTGGCCAACGCCTGCGGCATCGCTGCCTATTCCACGCCGTGGTATCTGCCCAACAACCTCTTGCGCGAGAGCTTGGGGCTGGTCAAGGACTTTGTCGCGGGCAACATCTAGCGACGCGTGCGAGTCCGTTTGTCATGCCCGTCGCTTATGCAAGCTATAAGTGACGGGCATTGGTTTGCCAATGTGACCCATCGTACAATTAGCGCAGGTAAACAATTGTGAGGAGAGCGCATGGGGTACGCGCGACTGGGGCGCGGCGGCGTCGAGTTTGGGGCGTGTGGATAGCCATGGCAGGCGAGCGTTCAAAGCGAGGCACGCCGCGGTGGATGCGGCCTGCGGTGGATGCGGCCATGACCGTCGTCTATCTGCTGCAGATGGTGCCCGGCAAGGTTGGAAACCCGCTGCACGAGGCGGCCGGGCTGGCGTTTGTGGCGCTCTTTGTGTTGCATCATGCGCTCAACCGCGGGTGGCTTAGACGTCTGGCCAGGCAGCATGGCCTGCGAGCGCGCGTCACGATGGCGAGCGACATGGCGCTTACGGCGTGCGTTGTGGGAGCTGCGGCAACCGGCGTGCTCATGTCGCGCTCCGTGGCGCCGTGGGCGGCCATGCCGGCGGTGGCCCATGTGGTGCGTCCGCTCCACGGCTGCTGTGCGTATCTGGGACTCATGCTGGTCTCACTCCATCTGGGACTGCACCTGCGCGTGATGCGCGGCTATGCGGGACTGGCGGGTAGGGCGGCGGGTCTGTCGGCTGTCGGCAGCGCGCTGACTGCGGTGGCTGCGGTGCTGGGGGCTTGGGCCTTCGCGCGCCTGGGAGTTGGCGGCAAACTGCTTGGCCAGCCGAGCTTTCCTGACGCAATGACGCCCATGGCCGTGCAGCTCGCGTGGCATCTCGCCCTGGCGGCGCCGTTTGTGGCGGCCGGGGCTCTTGTCGATGACGTTTCTCGGCAGAAGGGCGCTAACTCTTCTGCCCAGCACGAGTGAGGGGATGGGAACATGAGCAATCAGAGCATGACGCGCCGCGAGGCACTGGCGCTGGGCGGTGTGGCGAACACGCTGCTGCTTGCTGCCTGCGGCGGCACCGCCGAGGCGCCCGAGGAGGAACCGACCACAGAGCCGGTTGCCGAGGAGGAGCAGGCGCCTGAGAGCTCGTCTGACGATACCGTCGAGACGTCCCCGTCCGGCAAGATCCTCGTGGCGTTCTATTCACGTGCCGACGAGAACTACCCCGGCGAGTAGCTCGAGGTGGGCCACACCAAGGTGATGGCCGGTTACATCGCAGAAGCGCTTGGTGCCGACACGTACGAGATCGTTCCGGTGGAGCCCTATCCGGAGGGCTACGACGACTGCTGCGACCAGGCGCTTGCCGAGCAGCGCGACGACGTGCGTCCGGCTCTTGCGGGCGACCTGCCCGACGTGTCCGGCTATGACACGGTCTTTCTTGGTTGCCCCATCTGGTGGGGGAGCGAGCCCATGGTGGTGCGCACCTTCCTTGACGCGGTGGACCTCTCGGGCAAGACGGTGGTTCCCTTCACCACGCACGGAGGGTCTGGCCTGGGCAACGTCCCTGCAAACCTGCAGGCACGCGTGCCGGGCGCAACGTTTGTGGACGGCAAAGCGGTCGCAGGCACGGCTGTCGACGGTGCACACGACGAGGTCGTGGACTGGGTGACGAGCCTCGACCTCGCGTAATCGCTGGGACCGACCGTTGGGGACGGTTCCTTTTGGTCGGCCCAGACGCCCCTGTCGCCTCGATGTAGGACGGCGGATATAGGCATCTGCCGATACACAGATAGTCGCTAGCATATGAATGGCGTACCCTTGAGGTATCCGCTATGACAAGTGATGCCAAGAGGAGAGGGTCCATCATGGAGAGGCAGTATCCGTATCTGAGCAGTCCCATTACGCTGGGTCGAACCACCTTCCGCAATCGCATGTTCTCGGCACCCATGGGCGGCACCGACATCGCTAACGATGGTTGCATCGGGCCGAAGTCCACGGCGTTCTACGAGCTTCGCGGCAAGGGTGGCGCAGCGGCGGTTACGGTGTCCGAGCTCATGGTCCATCCCGCAACTGACGGAAGCCACGCCTACCATCTGGACGAGAGCATCCTCAACTCGCTGGCCTGCGCCACCTATACGGCGGACGCCATCCGCAGGCACGGGGCCATCCCATCGCTCGAGCTTTCGCACTCTGGGCAGTTCGCGGGTACCTATATGACCGACAAGTCCAAGCAGCACGATCTCGCGCAGTGGGGTCCCTGCGATGGCTTGCGCGCCGATGGCGTGCCCGTGCGCGCGCTCACGCACGAGATGATCGACGACATCGTTGCGTCCTATGGGCATGTGGCGGGTCTCGCCAAGCGTGCCGGCTTCGAGATGCTCATGATCCACGGAGGACATGGCTGGCTTATCAACCAGTTTCTGAGCCCCCTCTTCAACCACCGTACCGACGAGTACGGCGGTAGCCTGGAGAACCGGTGCCGCTTTGCCATTCGCGTGCTTACGGCGGTGCGCGAGGCCGTGGGCCCGTTCTTCCCGATCGAGTTCCGCCTGAGCGGCGCCGAGTTCTGCGAGGGTGGCTACGACGTGGACGAGGGCGTGCGCATCGCCAAGCAACTCGAGCCCTACATCGACCTGCTGCACGTGAGCGCTGGCACCTACCAGAAGACCTTCGGCATCACGCATCCTTCCATGTTCGAGGAGCATGGCCGCAACGTCTTCCTTGCTGCCGAGATAAAGAAGCACGTGAGCGTGCCAGTGGCGACCATCGGTGGCCTCAACGACCCCGCACAGATGGAGGAGATCATCGCCAGCGGAAAGGCCGACGTGGTTTACATGGGCCGCGCTCTGCTCGCTGACCCGTACCTGCCGCGCAAGGTGGTGGAGAACCGCACCGAGGACATCGTCCGGTGCCTGCGTTGCTTCACCTGCATGGCCGAACGTGCCGCCACGAGCACGCGCCGCTGCACGGTCAACCCCATCATCGGTCGCGAGATGGAGGGTGACGAGGTCATCCCCGTGGCACCCGAGCGTCGCCGCAAGGTCGTGGTGGCGGGAGGCGGTCCCGGCGGACTCTACGCGGCGTGGACGGCAGCCCGCAGGGGACACGATGTGGTGCTGCTCGAGAAGGAGGACCAGCTCGGCGGCATCCTCAAGAGCGAGCAGGCACTGCCCTTCAAGCATGAGATGTACGAGCTCACGGGTACCTATGAGCGGTTCTGCCGCGCGGCAGGCGTGGACATTCGTCTCTCAACCGAGGCGACGCCCGAGCTTGTGAAGGAGCTCGGTGCTGACGCGCTCATCGTGGCCGTGGGATCGGAGCCGCTCATGCCGCCCATCCCTGGATTGGACGGGCCAAACGTCATCGTGGTCAACGAGTACTACAAGCATGCCGATGAGGTTGCCGATGACGTGGTGATCATGGGTGGTGGCCTCGCCGGCTGCGAGTGCGCCGTGCACCTGGCCCAGGAGGGCAAGCGCGTGAGCCTCGTGGAGATGCGCGACGCCCTGGCGCCCGACGCCAACGTGCGACATCGTCCCCTGCTCATGGCGCAGATCGACAAACTGGGCGTCGACGTACGGCTCGGTTACCAGGCGCTCTCGGTGGGCGACGGTGGCGTGACGTGCAAGGTGGGGGAGGACGAGGTCCTCGTGCCCGGCGCCACGGTCATCTGCGCGCTGGGCCAGCGCTCTCGCACTGCGACGGTTGTGGCGCTGCAGGATGCCGCTCCGTTCGTGCGCGTGATCGGTGATGCCGCACGTGTGGGCACCATCACCAACGCCGTGTACTGGGGCTACCACGCCGCCTTGGACATCTAGGGGCACGGGGGACAGAGAGGACGCGCGTCTTCCTGTCCCCTTTTTTCGTTTCGCTACAGGCTGCTCGCTCCGTTGCAGACAAGGCCGACGGCCATCTCGATGGCCTCGTCAAGGGGCATGCGCTTTCCGTCTGCGACCCAGGCACGATACATGGCGAGCGAACCTGCCGTCTGCCACGCGTAGTAGACGTGCCAGCGCTCGGGGGTAAATCCCTCAGGCACCTCCTTCACGCGCTCGCCGCTCGCGTCATCCTGCAGGCGAGCCTGGATCTTGTCGTAAGCAGGATCACAGGTGATGGCGTCGTAGAGCGCGTCCTGCTCGGCGCCAAAACGGAAGAACTCACGGGTGATCTCGGCCAGGTCTTCAGGCTCGTGCAGATGCGTTGTGCGCTTGCGCCAGGCTGCGGCATAGCCGGCCATCACCTCGGCGAGCAGGTCGTCAAGGGTCTCGTAATAGCGGTAGAAGGTCTTCTTGTTGATGCGCGCTCGCTCGCAGAGGTCCTTGACGGTTATGGACTCGTATCCGCCCTCGAGCATCATGGCACGGAAGGTCGTGTCGATGGCCTCGAGCGTCTTGGTCACGCGAAGGTCCTTGGCAGGTGTCGTGCGCATGTCTCCTCCGAGTTATGCAACGGTTTGGGCAAAAGGGTGGCATAAGTCACGCCGTGATAGAAAATGCCCATTGAGCTGGTCTTTTGCTATTTAAAACTATAGCCGTAGATTAAGCAACACGTGTTGCAAAATGAGAGACATCGCAAACGGTCGGTTCGGATGCCCGTTCGGCACCCTTGACACACATCTCCGATTGGCCCCTACAATCTTCTAGGAAAGCGGTGCTTCAGTTACATGATTCGGGAGGTCCTCATGGCAGATTGGTTTGGCAAGAGCACGCCCAAGCTGGGATTCGGACTCATGCGGCTTCCCAAGCGCGGCATCAGCATCGACGTGGCGCAGACGAGCGAGATGGTCGACCGGTTCCTCGACGCTGGGTTCACCTACTTCGACACCGCACACGTCTACGCGGGTTCTGAGTCGGCCATAAAGAAGGCGCTGGTCGATCGTCATCCGCGTGAGAGCTACACGCTTGCCACTAAACTCTATGCACCGATGGCTCCCACCGAGAGCTCCGCGCGCAAGCAGTTCCAGACCTCGCTCAAGCGCACCGGTGCCGGCTACATCGATTATTACCTGCTCCACTCGCTCATGGAGGGCAACTACAAGAAGTACGAGCGCATGAACCTGTGGGGATATGTGCGCGACCTAAAGCAGCAGGGGCTCGTGCGCCACATGGGCTTCTCGTTCCACGGTGGGCCAAAGCTCTTGGACGAGCTGCTCACGCGCCATCCCGAGGCGGAGTTCGTGCAACTGCAGCTCAACTACGCCGACTGGGAGGATACGAGCATCACCTCCCGCGCCAATTACGAGGTGGCTCGCGCGCACGATGTGTCGATCGTGGTCATGGAGCCCGTCAAGGGCGGCAGGCTTGCCAACCCTCCGCGCGATGTGGCAGAGCTGCTGCGCGAGGCAAACCCGCAGGCATCGGCCGCGAGCTGGGCGATTCGCTTTGCCGCGTCGCTCGACGGGATCATCACGGTCCTCTCGGGCATGTCCAACCTGGCGCAGCTTGACGACAACGTGTCCTACATGCGCGACTTCAAGCCTCTGGACGAGGCCGAGCGCGAGGTCATCCGCCAGGTGCAGGTGCTTCTCGGCAAGTCGTCAGCCATCGGATGCACGGCCTGTCGCTACTGCTGCGATGGCTGTCCCATGCAGATCGACATCCCCGCCGTGATTGCAGCGATGAATCTCAAGCTGGCGAATGGCCAGATCGAGCAGGCGCGCGCTGCGTACGCCGCAGCCATCGGAGCTCCGGGAGCGGGGTCTGCCGCCGACTGCATCGCCTGCGGCCAGTGCGAGAGTGCGTGCCCGCAGCATCTGCCCATCATCAAGCACCTTGCGGACGCGGCCGAGCAACTGGGATAGGCAGAGTGGCTGGCGGCCGTCCGTCGGGGGCGGTTCCCCTTGGTCGGCCGGGATACGCCTACAGCTCGATTGACTCCAGGTCGTCAGGAATCCACAGCGTCCCGGTGAAGTACGGCTTGCCCTCGGCCGCATAGAGCTCCTTGCGCCTGGTGATATTGCGATCCTCGGTGTGGTAGAGCAGGAGGTTTCGCACACCGAGCTCCTCCGCTACCTCGCAGGCGTCCTTTACTGTGGAATGATGCTTCTCGTAGGGTTTATAGATGTCTGCCTGGGAATACAGGCAGAAGGCTTCGTGAAGCATCCACTCGGCACCGCGGGCATACGGGCGACCTGCCTCGGAGAGAGGCTCGTCGCCACAGCAGACGAGGTGCTTGTCCTTGCCGAGGTCCATGGAGAAACCGAACTGCTTGGCCTTGGTCGAGCCGATGTCGAAGAAGGTTGTCGGGTGTCCGATGATGTCGAGCGTCTGGCCGTCAGTCAGCTCGACAAGATGCAGACGCTCATCGATGTGGCGCACGTCGTCTGCCCGCAGGAGCTTGCCTGCCATGTCGCGCAGGAGCTCCAGCACCTCGGCATGAGAATAGATGTATGCCTCGCCCTGAAAGCTGCCGTGGCCCATGGACTGGCAGATCATGCGCATCATCCAGACGATGCCGAGCAGGTGGTCCACGTGCTTGTGGGTAACGAAGATGTGGCGCATGTCCGCCCAGTTGAGTCCGGCATGCTTGAGCTGGGTGAGGATTCCACTGCCGCCACCTCCGTCGACCATGAGGTATTGGCCGTCGTCCTCGAGGACGAAGCAGGTGTTGTAGCACTCGGTGACGATGGCGTTTCCGGTTCCGAGCATCGTGAGCTTCATGGATGGATCTCCCGATGGGTTGCGTATGCGGGCATTTGGCTGTCTGCTCCCACATTTTATGCGCCCACTAAACCATTGCGGATGGGGGGATACTCCCCAAACCGCAAAAACGATGCAACAACGCTATGGATAGACAGCAACAATAGGCATTTGTTATCCATACGTGCGTAGCCAATAATGTAGTCACACCACGACGAAAGGACATGCCATGCAGGACGCAAAGCTCACGCTCACCGAGGCTTGGGACAAGGTCTTCCCCAAGAGCGACCTCGTCGACCACGAGAAGGTCACCTTCCACAACCGCTACGGCATCACGCTGGCAGCCGATCTGTACAAGCCCAAGGGTGCAACCGGCAGGCTCGCCTCCATCGCCGTGAGTGGCCCCTTCGGTGCCGTCAAGGAGCAGAGCTCGGGCCTGTACGCGCAGACCATGGCCGAGCGCGGCTTTATCGCTATCGCCTTCGACCCGTCCTTCACCGGCGAGAGCGGTGGGGAGCCCCGTCGCATGGCCTCGCCTGACATCAACACCGAGGACTTCTGTGCGGCGGTGGACTACCTCAGCTGCCGCGACGACGTCGACCCCGAGCGCATCGGCATCATCGGCATCTGCGGCTGGGGTGGCATGGCCATCAACGCCGCCGCGCTCGACCCGCGCATCAAGGCGACCGTCGCCTCCACCATGTACGACATGACCCGCATCGCCCGCGAGGGCTACTACGGCGCGGCCGATAGCAAGGAGGCCCGCGACGAGCAGCGTGCGGCATGGGCTGCCCAGCGCACCGCCGACTATGCTTCGGGCACCTACGTGCGCGCCGGTGGCGTGGTGGACCCGCTGCCCGAGGACGCGCCGCAGTTCGTCAAGGACTACTACGCCTACTACAAGACTCCGCGCGGCTACCACGAGCGCTCCGGCAACTCCAACGACGGTTGGAACGTGACTGGCACCATCTCCTTCGTCAACCAGCCGATTCTTTCCATGGCGGGCGAGATCGACAACCCCGTGCTTATCATCCACGGCGAGAACGCCCACTCCCGCTACTTTGGCGAAGGCGCGTTTGCGCTGCTCAAGGGTGACAACAAGGAGCTCATGATCATCCCGGGCGCCAACCACTGCGATCTCTACGACGGTGGCGAGGGCGACTACATCCCCTTCGACAAGCTGCAGTCCTTCTTCGAGCAGAACCTGGCGTAAAGACAAGGGGAGCAGAGCTGTGAACATCGTCATTCTCAACGGAAGTCCCAGGCCGCGCGGCAACACCGCTGCCATGGTCGCGGCCTATCGCGAAGGCGCGGAACAGGCGGGTCACCACGTCACCGTCTTCGACGTGTGCCGCATGCACGTCGCCGGCTGTCTCGCATGTGAGTACTGCCACACCAAGGCGCCGCGCACGTGCGTGCAGAAGGACGACATGCAGCAGCTCTATCCCGCGCTCGACGAGGCGGATATGCTCGTGCTTGCCTCGCCAGTGTACTATCACGGGCTCTCCGGACAGCTGAAGTGCGCCATCGATCGCATCTATGCGCCGGGCTACCCGCGCCGCCTGCGCAAGGCCGCGCTGCTACTCAGCTCGGGGAGCACCGGCGTGTACGGTGGCGCGCTCTACACCTACCAGCATTCCTTCCTGGGGTGGTTGCACCTCGAGGACATGGGCGTCTTCACGGCGGCAGGGGATGAGAACAAGTCCCCCGGCCTGCTCGAGCGTCTGCGTGCGGCGGGCGCGGCGCTCACTGACCCTGACGACCACAACGTGGCCCGTCTCGTCATTCGCGCAGGCGACGTGGAGGTGCGCGCATCGCTCAACCAGACGCAGGCAGCGCGTGACCTCATGAACCGCCTGCCGCTCACGGTGAGCGGCACTGACTCCGGCGTCGACTACTGCTGCGAGCTCAAGGAGGGCGCCTTCGACGAGGCTGAGAAGCAGCAGGGGTGGACCGACGGAGACGTAAGCGTTGCGGACGGTTGGTTTGCCATTCTCCACAGCGGGCAGGAGCGCTCGCAGGACTACCGCGTGATGGTCGTCGCCCATCTGGACGAGGAGGCAAACGAGGCCATCCGTGCTCTTCCCGAGCAGGTGACCTTCGAACTGAGCCTCGAGGAGCCCTACGTTGCTGACGCAGCTACCGCGCAGGAAGGCGTACGGTCATGAGTCCGTCACTTGGCCGGCGCGCGTTCTTGCAGGGCCTCGGCCTTCTGCTGGCGCTGGGTTCTGCGGGTTGCACCCACACGGAGCCGGCGGCGGATGCACCTGACCAGACGGACACGAGCGACGACAAGCCCAAAGACTCTGCAAGTGATGCAGCAGAGCAGGAGGAGACCACCATGCAGATATCCGTGATCGTTAACGACGTGCCCTTTACGGCGACTATCGAGGACACCGCCGCGGGACGCGGGCTGCTCTCGCGCCTGCCGCTCACCCTCTCCATGGATGAGCTTCACGGTAACGAGAAGTACTGCTACACCGGCGAGCCTTTCGACGGAGAGCAGAGTGTGCCTGGAACCATCGAGTCGGGCGACCTCATGGTGTTTGGCTCGGACTGCCTCGTGCTCTTCTACGAGACCTTTGCCAACGGTGGTTGGGGCTACGCGCGCGTGGGCAAGATTGACGACCCGTCGGGCCTTGCCGATGCCTGTGGCTCCGGAACTGCTATGGTCACATTCGAACAAATCTCCTAGCAAACGCCCAGAGGGGGGAGGATTGCCATGCTCACCTATCAGACGTATACCGAATGCACCGACAACGGGCCCTACATAGCCAAGCTCATCTTGGACATGCCACAGGAGGTGCGCGCCGAGCAGGTGGGCACGGATACCTTTTCGGTCTACGTTGAGCGTATCGACAACTATAGCGGCGAGGTCTTTATGACGTCGCGCGTGTGGCGCGGACCCAAGATCTACCCCTCGCGCGGCTATCGGCCGGTGACGGCGGCCTACCCCTGCGACGAGCAGGGCAGGCGCCAGTATGCGGGTACGCATGTGGCACTCGAGATGCCCTACGGCCCCCTCCATCCCCTGGGACAGGCGCAGGCGCCGCTGCAGAACGACAACATGAACGAGTTTGTGGAGTGCCGCTATCGCGTGACACAGGTGGCCGAGATTCCCAGCGAGGTGCCACTGGCGGGGCTGGTCTTCGACGAGTGCGCTGGCGACCTGTGCCCCCAGACCGACGGTTGGGCGCACGGCGTCTCGCACTTTGCGCCGCAGCCGCTGCGCTACGGCTTCTTCACGCCGGACCTCGAGGCTGCTCGCGCGTTCCATCGGCGCTACGACGGCCACTACGGGGACGAGTGGGAGCACGCCTTCCCAAAGAGGCTGCCGCTGGTTGTGTGGCTGCATGGTGCTGGCGAGGGCGGAAGCGACCCCAAGGTGGCCTATACCGGCAACAAGGTGGTTGCGCTCTCCACGCCCGAGATCCAGCGTCGCCTGGGTGGGGCGGCATATGTGCTGGCGCCTCAGGCGCCCACGTTCTGGCTCGACAACGGCGCCGAGGATCCGCGGACGCACGAGAACCTCACCGACTGCAACAGTCGCTACACCGAGGCCCTCATGGCATGCGTCGACGAGTTTGTGGAGGCGCATCCAGACATCGACCGCGACCGCATCTACCTGGGCGGTTGCTCAAACGGTGGGTTCATGACCGTTAAGATGATCCTCACCTATCCCAACTACTTTGCTGCGGCCTTTCCGGTCTGCGAGGCGTACCGCAACAGCGGGGTCTCCGAGCGCGACATTGCCAACCTGCGACATTTGCCCATCTGGTTCGTGCAGGCCGAGAACGACCCGCTGGTGCCGCCCGAGAGCGCGCCGCTGCCGCTCTACAACCGCCTGCGTGCTGCCGGCAACGACAACGTGCACATGACGCTCTTTGAGAGGATCGAGGACCAGAGTGGCCTCTTCAAGGACGAGAAGGGCCGACCTTGGACCTACATCCCGCACTTCTCGTGGGTGCATGCACTCAACGATGATGTGGATACAGACCTCGACGGAAGCCGCGTGATGTGCGACGGGCGACCCGTGACGCTCATGCGCTGGCTGGGACGTCAGCGCAGGGCATAGTGCTTGGCGAGCCAGACCAGTGAGGCCTGGCTCGTTTTTTGATAGTCCAAGGGGGCAGGCCACTTGACTCCCAAAGCTATTACGGTTATACAGGGCCCAGAGGGACTGTATTGATCGATGCGGCCTTAGTGCCCATACCTTTTGGTTTCCTTACTCTGGCGCTGGCATCTCGTCAGCATTCCAATCTCCGTGTGGGTGGTCCTTCTCCTTCATCTCCGGGCACACGATTTTGCTCAGATTGCGTTTGATGCAACCTGGGCTACGATAAATGCATACATGCAGAGTGCATTCGGGGAGTAGAGTGACGGTAGCGACAAGGTGCGCCGCGTGAACGCGGCAGAAAGGAAGGATTCACCCATGCAGACCTTTGACGAATACCAGGCAACGCTTCCCATGCCCATCGGTCCCAAGCTGGACAATCCCCACTTCACGGGCGACGTGTGGCTCGTTCCCCTGGTGACGGGCAATGACGTGCAGACCCAGATGGTCACCTTCGCCCCTGGTTGCATCAACGACTATCACATCCACCACGGCTCCGAGCAGACCATCATCTGCACCGGTGGTCGCGGTTGGTATCAGGAAGAGGGCAAGGACGCCATCGAGATGAAGCCCGGTGACGCCATCGCCATCCCCGTCGAGGTTCGCCATTGGCATGGCGCTGCCAAGGACAGCTGGTTCAGTCACATCGTGGTCTACAGCAAGGCGCATGAGGGCTTCCACGCCGAGTGGTGCGAGCCCGTGCCGCAGGAGATTTACAACGGGCTTGAGTAACTGGTCTTCGCTAGCGTGACTCATTAAGAGGTGACTCGAGAACGAGGGAGCAGGTCATGACGTATCAGTCCAGAACGCCCCAGCCCTACCAGGGCAATCCCTTTGGCTTCGTCTACGGCGACGCGCTGACGGCCAACATCGAGGGTGCCGTGAACGTGCATCCCATCAGCTACGACGCCAATGGCATCACCGTGGCCGCCAACGTCTACACGCCGGAGGACTACCGCGCGGACGGCTCGTATGCGGGAATCGTGGTGGGCCATCCCAACGGCGCGGTTAAGGAGCAGGCTGCGGGCTTGTATGCGCAGCGTCTCGCGCAGGAGGGCTTCGTCACCATCGCGTTCGATGCCGTGAGCACGGGCGAGAGCGGTGGCGAGCCGCGCAACCGTGACATCCCGTACCTACGCGTCGAGGATTACCGCCTTGCGGCAGATGTCCTGTCCACGTTCCCGGGCGTGGATGCGTTGCGTCTGGCTGTACTTGGCATCTGCGGTGGCGGTGGCTACGCGCTTTCCGCAGCCCAGATGGACAAGCGCTTCCGTGCGGCTGCCACTGTCTCCATGTTCAACACCGGCTCGGTCCGTCGCGAGGGATTCCAGAAGGTGCAGGCTGACTCCGTGCTCAAGCGTTTGCACGACGTTGCCGACATCCGTGCGCGTGAGGTGCAGACGGGCGAGCTCGTCTATAACGCAAACATGTCCGACATGGATCCCGAGGTTGGCCACAAGCTGCCCTTCGACATGTACCGCGAGGGCTATGAGTACTACGTGGAGACCCACGCTCATCCCCGTGCGCTCTCTCGCTTTGCCCAGCGCGACCTCATGGACCTCTTTGCTTGGGATCCGGACGACTTCATGTACCTTATCGACCAGCCGCTGCTCATGGTGGTTGGTGAGAAGGCTGACACGGCTTACATGTCCCAGAGCGCCTTTGCTGCAGCGACTGGCACCGAGGACAAGAAGCTCTACACCGTGGCAGGTGCCACGCACGTCGACCTCTACTGGAGGCCCGGCATGGTGGATGACGCCCTGGCGAAGCTGGCGGAGTTCTTTGCTGACAAGCTCTAAACAGTTCAAGGTGAATTAAACAGAGGACGGGCCTGGCGGTTTCTGGATGTCAGGCTCGTCTTTGCCATGCATTCATCGTGCTTTTGCGGATGGGGGAGTATCCCCAAACCGCATGATCTGCTTTATCTTCCGCCTAATCCGAGACGATGTCCAACAGCTCGTCAAAGCGATCGATGTACCAACTGCCGCCCTGCTGCGTGAAGGCAAAGCGCGGTTCGCGCATGACAGCAACGCGCAGACCTGCGGCAACGCCCGCCGCGATGCCGCGGTCGGAGTCCTCTACGGCTATGCACTTGTCCGGCTCAAGCCCCAGCCGCGCCATGGTGGTGATGTAGATCTCGGGGTTGGGCTTGCTCTCGCTGAACTCCTCGCCGCTGACGACGACCTCAAAGTGCCGCAGCAGGTCGCTGGGCTCGAGCTCCTGTCGGATGCCCTCGTGTGAGGTAGACGATGCCACGGCCAGCCGGACGCCCTTCGCGGCAAGCCTCTCCAGAGTCTCGGGCACCCCGGGGTTGATCAGAGGCCGGTAGTCGATGTGCCCGTGCTCACCTCTCCACTCCGAGTAGACGGCCATGACGTCGGTCGTCTCGTCGTGCGGAGCTCGCGCCCACCACTCCACGGCCTTCTGCTCAAAAAACCCGCCGGAGCAACCAACCAGTGTGTTCAGCTCCTCGGTCGAAACCTCGATGCCGTGGTCGGCAAAGAACTGGCGGACACGCTCCTGGTGGGCGGGCTCGCTGTCGACGAGCACGCCGTCCATGTCGCAGATGACGGCCTTGATGGTCATGGCTCTCCTCGGATTCAAGCAAATGATGGTTGCTCCGCAGTTTGCCATAAATGGCAGACTGCGGCCCCGCGCCAGTGTTTTGCCACGCTTTTGTCAGAAGGGTGGCAAATGTCACCCACGGTGCTCAAGCGACCATTGTCTACCCTCTTTCACCTGCGGATACTCGTCTCAGAGACGGAATGCCAAAGTGGCAAATCGGCTATTGGACAGGGGAGGACGCATGTTTGGTACCGGCGACATCCGCGACGGCAAGGCTGTGGTGACGGCTGACGTCAGCGGCTTCACGCCCGAGCAGCTCGAGGTGCTGGAGGCCTATCAGGCTATGCAGCAGGCCATGGTGTCGGCCGACCACGACGCCATGCGCGACATCGTCGAGGAGGGCACGACCTTCACGCACATGAGCGGCTACACCCAGACCAAGGAGGAGTTCATCGCCGAGGTGGGCGGTCCGCTCACGTACTTCCACTCGGACGTGCGCGAGGTGGACGTGTCGATTGACGGCGACTGGGCCGTGCTCACGGGTGTGGTGGCGCTCACTGCCCGCGCCTACGGGGCCGAGGGGACCTTCCCGCTCAATGTGAGACAGAGCCTGCATCGCGTGAACGGCCGCTGGCTCTACTCAAAGCGCGCGTAGACAAGACATCAGGCATAAAGGGGGAGAAGATCGTGACTAAGACGTATCCGCAGCTATCGAGCTCGTTCGCCATCGGCAAGACCACCATCAAGAACCGCTTTGCCGTGGCGCCGATGGACCCCGGCTTTGACGTGGCCCCCGACGGGAGCTTTACCCAGATGGGCATCGACTACTACGTGCGCCGTGCCCAGGGTGGCTTTGGCCTCATCTACACTGGGGGCATGGGCATCGACACCGACTTCGAGAAGTTCGCCCCGTCCGTGCTGGACAACCCCGCGGCCTTCGTGCGCACGGGCCGGGAGATAAACGCGCGCATCGCGGCCTACGGCACCAAGATGTTCGTGCAGCTGGCCTTTGGCCTTGGGCGCAACGCAGGCCTTTCGGCCCCGAGCGAGCTCACCATCATGTGGGACCCGTCGCGCAAGACCCGCGCCCTCACGGCCGAGGACATCGAGACCAAGATGGCCAACTTCGTCGAGGCCGCCAAGCTCGTGCAGCAGGCGGGCTTTGCGGGCATCGATGTTCACGCCATCCACTGGGGGCACCTCCTGGACGAGTTTGCGCTCTCCATCATGAACCAGCGCACCGACGAGTACGGTGGCAGCCTCGAGAACCGCCTGCGCATCCCGCGGGAGCTGCGCCGCCGCATTGCCGAGGTCTGCGGTCCGGACTTCCCCGTCACGATCCGCCTCGGCCTGCGCACGGGCATCAAGGGCCTCGGTCAGGCCAGCTACAGCCTCGACGAGGCCGAAGAGGCGGGACGCACGCTGGCAGAGGCGGTGGAGATTGCCAAGCTGCTGGAGAGCTATGGTTACGATGGACTCTCGGTGGACACCGGCACCCTCGACTCCTACTACTGGGCCTGCGCGCCCAGCTACATCGAGCGCGGCTACATGGTGGACCTCGCCGCTGCCATCCACGAGGCGGGCGTCAAGATCCCTGTCATCTGCGGTTCGCGCATGAACGATGTCGACATCGCCGAGAAGGCCATTGCCGATGGCGAGATCGACGCCATCGCACTCGGACGCCCGTCTATAGCCGACCCTGACCTGCCGCGCAAGGTGGTCGCCGGCCTGCCTGAGGCCATCCGTCCCTGCATCGGCTGCAACCAGGCGTGCATCCACCGCTACGGTCAGATCGGTGTGGTGAACTGCGCGGTCAATCCGCTCATGGGTCGCCCGGAGAGCTACGCGCCGCAGCGTGCGCTCGCCCCGCGCAAGGTTGCGGTGGTGGGCGGAGGCGTTGCCGGCATGGAGGCTGCACGCACCGCGGCGATGCGCGGACACGACGTGACCCTCTTCGAGAAGTCTGACGTGCTGGGCGGAAACCTCCGCACCGCGGGCTTCCACAGCTTCAAGCGCGAGGTGTCCGAGCTCAACGAGTGGTACCAGCGCGAGCTCGTGCAGGCGGGCGTGGACGTGCGCATGGGGGAGGAGGCCACTCCCGAGAAGGTCGCGGAGCTTGGCGCGGACGCCGTCGTGGTGGCTGCCGGCTCGGTGCCCGTCATGCCGCGCTCCATCCCCGGCATCGACCATGCACGTGCCATGAGCTGCAACGATGCGCTCACCGAGGCGGGCCATGCCAAGGTTGGCCAGCGCGTGGTGGTTGTGGGCGGCGGTCTCGTGGGCTGCGAGATGGCGCTCGACTACTGCCGCGACGGCCGCGAGGTGACGATCGTGGAGGCCCTGCCCGACATCCTCTCCGCTGGCCCGAGCGTGCCTTCGATGAACGCAAACTATCTGCGCGACGGCTTTGCGTATCACGGGGCCACGGTTCTCACCAACACGCGTCTTGCCGCCATCACCGACGAGGGTGCCGAGGTCGAGGATGTGGCCACCGGCGAGAAGCGTACCCTTGCGGCCGACACCGTGGTGCTCGCCCTGGGCTTCCGTCCCGCGGCAAGCCATGCGGCGGACTTCGCTGCGCCGGGCGTGGACGTGTATGAGATTGGCGATGGCCGTCAGGTGGGCAACATCATGACCGCCATCTGGGAGGCCTACGAGGTCGCACGAGGGATTTAAGGAATCAGCAACTCGCGAGCAAAAGGCATCCATAGTGCAGATGCTTCCTGCTGAGGACACTTGTGCCTTCAGCCGCAACAAAGACAGCTTTGCAAGCTTCGAGAGCTCTGCAAAGCGCCGAACAAAGAAAGGGTGGTCACTATGGCCAAGGTCCTCATCGCCTATTTCTCCCATGCGGGACAGAACTACTCCCACGGCAGCATCCGCAACCTGCCCGTGGGCAACACCGAGGTCGTGGCAAGGAAGCTCAACGCCCTCGTGCCCAGCGACCTCTTCTACATCGACACGGTCAAGAAGTACCCCGACGACCACATGGCCAAGATCAGGATCGCCAAGCAGGAGTTCGAGAGCGGCGCGCGCCCCGAGCTGACCGCGCGGGTGGAGGACATGGACGCCTACGACACGGTCATCCTCGCCTACCCCAACTGGTGGACCACCATGCCCATGGCCGTCTGCACCTTCCTGGAGAGCTACGACTTCTCCGGCAAGACCATCTGCCCGCTCATCACCCACGGGGGCAGCGGGTTCTCCGACTCGCTGGACGACATCGCCCGGCTCTGCCCCGGCGCAGACATCGCGCGCGGCCTTGCCATCAACGGCGACGACGTTCAGACCTGCGACCGCACGCTTGAGGCTTGGATCGACGAGCTGGGGCTCTAGTCTTGCGCCATCCAGCCGGAGGGGAGAATCGCATGGGCAAACGTATCGTGCAGCAAGTCGAGCGGCGTCCGCGCATGGAGCGCAGGTCCTTTGTGGTGGGAGCTGCGGCGCTTGCGACGACGCTTGCGGGTTGCGGGAGGGCATCCGATGCGCCGGCATCTTCCGGCGACAACACCGCCCAGAAGGAGAACGCGAACGAGCCTGGGCAGGCAGAAGGGGAGGCCAGTATGGTTGAGAGTCGAATCAAGCTGGATCGCAGCACGCCGGGCGGAAGCAAGGTGTACGCCACTGATGACCTGAGCGCCGAGGGGCTGCTGATGGTGTTCCAGGCCCTTGACTGGACCCCCACGGGCAAGGTGGCAATAAAGCTGCACATGGGCGAGGAGGGCAACACCAACTACCTCGATCCCGAGCTGTTGCGTCCGCTTGTCGAGGAGCTCGACGGCACCTTCGTGGACACTACGGTGCTTTACTATGCGCGTTCGACTGCGGATGGGTATCGCCGCGTGGCCGCCGACCACGGTTTCACCTATGCTCCCGTCGACATTCTGGACGAGGATGGCGGCATGCAACTGTCCATAGAAGGCGGTCGCCAGCTCAGCTCTGCCGAGGTGGGGTCGCATTATGCCGACTACGGCAGCATGGTGAGTGTGGCGCACTTCAAAGGCCATGGCATGGCAGGCTTTGGCGGCACGTTCAAGAACCTGGCTATCGGGTTGGCAACCTGTCCTGCAAAGCGTCAGGTGCATGGCGCGAACTTCGATCGCGGCCAGGTGTTCCTCGAGCGCGTGGTGGAGTTTGCCAAGGGCGTGTTTGACGATCTTGGTCCCTCCATGGCCTGTGTCAATGTGATCAACAAGCTGTCGGTGGACTGCGATTGTGACGCGCATGCGGCAGCTCCCGCCATGGGCGACATCGGCATCATGGCGTCGCTCGACCCGGTGGCGCTTGACCGTGCGAGCCTCGATCAGATCTACCTCTCAGACGACCCCGGCAAGGACGAGCTGACCGAGCGCATCGAGAGCTTGGATGGCGCCTTTGCGCTCGACTATGCGGAGGAGCTCGGTCTGGGTAGCCAGACCTATGAGCTGGTGTTGGTGTAATGGACTGAAGAAAAGTCGAAAGACGGAGGTATGGCATGAAGACGCGCAAGCTACGTGATATCGAGGTGTCCGAGGTTGGCATGGGCTGCATGGCCTTCAGCCACGGATACGGCGCGATTCCTGACGAGCGGTACAGCATCGAGGCCATTCGAGGTGCCTACGATGCAGGTTGCACGTTCTTTGACACGGCCGAGGTGTACGGACCCAACCTCGCCCGATCCCAGCGTGGGCACAACGAGCGCATCGTGGGCAAGGCGCTCTCTGGCGTGCGTGATGACGTGGTCATCGCCACCAAGCTCTTCTTGGACGCGGGCATCGGCAGCACCTATCGCAGGATCCGCAAGCACCTGGAGGCGTCGATGGAGCGCCTGCAGACCGATCACGTCGACCTCTACTATCTGCACCGCATGGGCTCGACGCCCATCGAGGACGTGGCCGAGGCGATGGGGCGTCTCATTGACGAGGGCCTAGTCGACGGCTGGGGCCTCTCTCAGGTTGGCGTCGACACCATCAGCCGCGCGCAGGTAGTGACCCCGCTTTCCGCAGTGCAGAACATCTACTCCATGGTCGAGCGCGACGTGGAGCGCGAGGTCATCCCGTACTGCGCCGAGCACCGCATCGGCTTGGTGGCGTTCTCGCCCGTCGCGAGCGGTCTTTTGTCGGGCAAGGTGCGGAGCACGTCACAGTTCGAGCAGATAGACGACGTGCGCACGTGGGTGCCACAGCTCTCGGAGCGCAACCTCAAGGCCAACATGCCGCTCGTGGACATGCTCGAGTCCTTTGCCGCGCAGAAGGCCTGCACACCGGCGCAGCTTTCCATGGCCTGGATGCTCCACAAGAACGATAACGTGGTGCCCATTCCGGGGTCGAAGAACAAGGGTCGCATTCTCGAGAATCTTGGCGCAGCCGAGGTGGAGCTCACCGAGGAGGAGTTTGCCCAGCTCGAGGCGGCGCTCGACAAGATCACGGTGTACGGGCACCGAGGCTTCAACCGGTAGAGAGAATACATCCAGGCTTATCCCCACATTCATGCCTCCCGTGAGTTTATGCGTTCGCGTAAACTCACGGGAGGCACACTTGCTTTATGCGTACGCACAAGATACGCTATCAGGGTAGGTTTTTATGCGTACGCATAGATTGGTCGAAGCATGACTGCGGTTCACACTACGGCAGATGTCGGTTCGCTCATCCGAGCGCGCAGGCGGGAGCTTGGTTACACGCAAGTGGAACTTGCCGATCGAGTTGGGGTTGGTATCACGTATTTGTCTAACCTCGAGAACGGCAAAGAGACGGCCGAGATTGGCAAGGCGCTTCATGTTCTGAAGATGTTGGGGTTGGATCTGTTTGTGGAGGCGAGAGCCTGATGCTGTCACTCGAGGTGGCTCGCGTTGTGGGTGATGAGCTTGTTCACGTGGGCGTCATCAACCGTGCGGAGCGTGGCATGGCGGAGAGCTTTGCGTACAGTGACTCGTATCTGGAGCGTGCCGGCGCATGCCCCCTCTCAATGTCCCTGCGTCAGATGTCATCGAAACCCTGCCGTACTCAGCGGAAGACATTCTGAGTGACGCTGAGCCCCGCTTGAAGGTGGTCTCGACATTTGCGCGGGGTTTTTAGGCACTTCGCATCACTCTGGAAGTCTGTAGATGACCAGAGGGTCGTGCATTGTCGGTAGGAGATAGGCAACGTTATTGGCCATGGGGTGGCATATAACACCCCATGGCCTTTCTCGTCCATTGTGTGAACGGCCGTCCCATGTAACACTACATTCAAGATAAGCAACGTGAGTTGCATAGCGGAGGGAGACCGAGATGATCCTTGACTTCAACGAGAACAAGCCGGTTGCAGCGCTTCTTGGTGCCGGTGCCATGGGCCTGGCCATCGTCCGTCGCGTGGCGGCTGGCGCAAAGGTCCTGCTCGGCGATGTGAGCGAGGAGAACCTCGCCCGCGCGGCCGAGGCCCTGCGCTTCAGCGGCTACGACGTCGAGACCATGGTCGTGAACGCCCTCAACAAGGACGAGGTGTACGCGTTTGCCGCCAAGGCCGCCGAGCTGGGCGACGTCAAGTGGTTTGTGGACACGGCGGGTGCGAGCCCCAGCCAGGCAAAGCCGCAGTTCATCATCGACCTCGACCTCATTGGCACGAGCTATGCCCTCGACGCCTTTGGTCCCGTGATGGCGCGTGGCGGCGCGGGCCTCGTCGTCTCGAGCCAAGCCGGTTGGATGGGCCACTTCACCGAGGACGAGGAGAACACCCTCGCCACGACGCCCACCGACGAGCTGCGCGATCTGCCCATGCTCCAGCCTGACGTCGTGACCGGCTCGGGCAAGGCCTACATCGTGGCAAAGCGCGCCAACCACCTGCGCGTGCGTACCGCAGCGGCAACCACCTGGGCCGACAGCCGTGCTCGCGTCAACACCATCAGTCCGGGCATCGTCATGACCCCCGTCGCCTACGACGAGTTCAACGCTCCCGGCAACACCTACCAGCACATGATCGAGGCGGGCGCCTGCCAGCGCGTGGCCACGCCCGACGAGATTGCCGCGGCCGCCGAGTTCATGCTGAGCGCTCCGTTTGTGACCGGTACCGACCTGCTCATCGATGGTGGTACCATCGCGGCAATGAAGTCTGGTGCCTACGAGGGCCGCAAGGACCGTCGATAGGCTGCGATTCGCATCACCCAAGGGGCGAGGGAAGGGGACTGACCATGGCTGAGAAGACTGACGCCGCAGTGCTGGACGAGACGTCCGCGCGCGCTGCGATGAAGGTGCTCCTTGAGCAGGAGCAGGCGTTGCGCTTCGAGCGCTTTGGCGCACGCGAGGCGTTTGAGCTGGGCTCGGCCGTGGTGGCGCTTGCCCCGGAGTTTGGCGAGGGCCTGAGCGTGACCATCACGCGCGAGTCGGACGGCGTGTGCGTGTTCCAGTGGGTCGCCGACGACAAGGGCGAGAAGAACCTCCTCTTTGCGGAGGGCAAGCGCGCCGCCGCGCGCAAGGCCGGGCATGCCGGTCCGTGGCTGCAACTCGAGGCGGTGATCGCGGGCGACGCGGCCTCTGCCTGGGGTAACGTCCCTGCCGAGGTGCCCGCCTGCGGAGCCTTCCCCATCCGCGTGGGTGACGACTGGGTTGCCACCATCGCGGTGAGCGGCTATATGGAAGGGCTTGACCACGAGGTCATCCTGCGCGCCCTCGAGCGGGTGCTTGGGGTGGAGGTGCCGCGCTGGGACGCTCCTGTCGCATAGGGAATACCGAGTTTAGAGCTGCTTTCAGGGCGGGCCGATGTCGCATCGGCCCGCCCTTTTGTCGTAAAAGCGCACATCTCTAGTCTCTCAAGCGGTCTTCGGAGCGGAGGTCCACCGTGACATGGTCTTGCCAACTTCCTGCGCCCTTCGCTCGGCGCACAGAAGACCCCGTCTAAAGATGGCGGCTGGTGGCAATTGCGAGGCGTGGGCGATACTAATGAAAGTCATGCCTCGATGGCAAACATCGAGTAGGGAAGAGGAAGGCAAGGAGGAAGCACTATGCGCATGAAGGAAGGATTCCTGTGGGGTGGCGCGACCGCAGCCAACCAGTATGAGGGTGCCTGGAACGTTGACGGCAAGGGCGCGAGCGTCCCCGACCACATGCGCGGCGGCGACATCAACACCCCGCGTCAGATCGACGCCGAGTTCGACCCCGACGCGCTCTATCCCAGCTGGGAGGCCACGGACTTCTACCATCACTACGAGGAGGACATCGCCCTCTTCGCCGAGATGGGCTGGAACGTCTTCCGCATGTCCGTCAACTGGACGCGCCTGTTCCCCACGGGCACCGAGAAGGAGCCGCTGCAGGCCGGCCTCGACTTCTACCGCAAGGTCTTCGAGTGCTGCAAGTCGCACGGCATCGAGCCGCTCGTGACCATCAGCCACTACGAGCTGCCGTACTACCTCGTGGAGCACTACAACGGCTGGGCCAGCCGCGACCTGGTGGACTTCTACTTCACCTACGGCAAGTGCCTGCTCGACAACTTCCATGACCTCGTGAAGTACTGGCTCACCTTCAACGAGATCAACATTGGCACCATGGCCATGGGCTGCACGCTGTCGCTCGGCACCATCCAGGGCTACACCGGCACCATGGACAAGGTCAAGGACGACATCAACGAGCGCTACAACGCGCTGCACCACCAGTTCCTGGCCTCCGCCAAGCTCATCAAGTACGTGCACGAGAACTATCCCGGCGTGATGATGGGCAACATGGACTGCTTCATCCTCACCTACGCGCTTACCTGCGACCCCGCCGACCAGTGGGCCAACCTCGAGCAGATGCGCAAGATGAACTGGTACTGCTCCGACGTCCAGGCGCGCGGCGCGTATCCGTTCTATGCCAAGCGCTTCTGGGAGGAGAACGGCATCGAGATCAAGATGGAGCCGGGCGACGAGGAGCTGCTCGCCGAGGGCAAGATCGACTTCTACACCTACAGCTACTACCAGTCCAACACGGTGACCACTCACGAGGGCGCCGAGATGATGGCCGGCAACATGACCATGGGCGGCAAGAACCCCTACCTCGAGGCTTCCGACTGGGGTTGGCAGATCGATCCGACCGGCCTGCGCATCACGCTCAACGAGATCTACGACCGCTATCACCTGCCGCTGATGGTAGTGGAGAATGGCCTCGGCGCCTTCGACGAGAAGGAGCCCGACGGCAGCGTCCACGATCCGTACCGCATCGACTACCTGCGCAAGCACATCATCGCGATGGGGGAGGCCGTGGCCGACGGCGTCGACCTCATGGGCTACACCTGGTGGGGCCCGATCGACGTCGTCTCCGCCGGCACCGGCGAGATGCGCAAGCGCTACGGCTTCATCTACGTGGACAAGTACGACGACGGCACGGGCGACCTCTCCCGCAGCCGCAAGGACTCCTTCTTCTGGTATCAGAAGTGCATCAAGAGCAACGGCGAGGACCTCGCGTAGCGGGTCCGAGACGTTGCGAGTGCGGCGTGGCGCGTTCCTGCCACGTCGCTCCTCCTAGCGGCGAGGACCTCGCGTAGCGG
>CADAQM010000005.1:0-22216 GCA_902790135.1 uncultured Coriobacteriaceae bacterium | reverse complement strand
TAGCGGCGAGGACCTCGCGTAGCGGGTCCGAGACGTTGCGAGTGCGGCGTGGCGCGTTCCTGCCACGTCGCTCCTCCTAGCGGCGAGGACCTCGCGTAGTCCACAGGCATCGTAAGACACAGGCCCCTGACAAGACTGCTTGTCGGGGGCCTGTCATTTGCGGATGGGGGAGTATCCCCAAACTGCAATTACTCGCCGTCGGAGTCTTCCTCCAGCTCGATGTTGTTCTCCGCAAGCGTCTCGTCGAGGCTGTCGTTGATGGCAGCCTCATCGTCCTTGTTCTGCGAGAAGACTGTCATCCATCCGGTGACGCGGTTGCCGCTGGTCGTGACGTCATAGGTGCCGGGCTCGGCGTCGATCATGAAGTAGACCTTCCCATCGACGTCATCGTCGTAGATGGCCTCGCCGTCGGACGAGGTGATGGTGAGGTGGAAGCTGCCCTTCTCGGTAAAGGGGCTGATGACGATTCCGTCGCCCTCCTCCACGGTGATGGCGCCGGTGGTGGTTGCCTCCTGGTCGGCACTGGCGTTCTCGGCAGTGACCTTGATGCCGTCGGCCTCGTCCAGCAGCACCTGCTCGAGGGTGCCCTTTCCGCCGCAAGCCGTAAGTGCGATGGCAAGCGCGAGTGCGGCGATACCCGAAATGGCCTTGATGCTCTTCATGTCGTTCTCCTCCCGGATGGTGTCCGTTTTGGCCACCGCCTTGCGACAAACACCAAGGTGACGGCCACCAAAAGGGTTGCAATAGCTGTCAAGCCCCATCAATAGTACGACGATTCATACGCCTGATGAAGTCGAGACGTGAATTGATACACGCAGGTGGCCCCTATAGCTCGCCCGCTCCCTAGCCTGCATGAAAAGGGCATAGTCCGCATCGTTCTGCTTCGCGTAGGCACGAGCGAACTTGTCGAGCTGCCGGTCGAACTCATCGGACTTGCCCAGGTACGCTGCGATGGCAAAGCGGTCGCCGGTGCGTGCATGCGCGTGCGCCAGCGTGGCCCCGCATGCGCGCGAGCTCGGCGAGCTGGTCGGGGTTGAAAACGCTGAGGTCAAACGACCCCTTGCCGTCCCAGAGTTGTCTCACGTAGTAGTCCTTTGGGGTCCCGCCCGGTTGGTCAGGCAGCGTGTACCAGCCAAGCAGCGAGTCGCTGACCGTCTGCATCGCTCGCTGGCCTTCGATCACGCGTTGGCCGTGGTTGCGCTTGCCGCGAGGCTACGACCTTCAACATGTACGCGTACACTCCAATGATCATCAAGAACATTCCAACCACCTCAGCCACCGTCAAGAAGGTCTGGAACGACGACAACGACACGGCCGGCAAGCGTCCCGAGAGCCTCACCGTGAAGCTCTCCGACGGCACCGAGGTCACGCTGAACGCGAAGAACAAGTGGACCGCCACGGTCGACGGCCTGCCCAAGTACGACGAGAAGGGCAAGGAGATCGAGTACATCTGGACCGAGGGCGAGATGCCCGAGGGCTACAGCCTCGAGAGCACAAAGGCCGAGGGCACGGTGACGACGATCACCAACAAGTTCACTCCGCCCGAGGAGGGGAAGACCTCCGCGACCGTCAGGAAGGTCTGGGATGACGGCAACGACGAGGCCGGCAAGCGTCCGGAGAGTGTCACCGTCACGCTCTCCAACGGCCAGAGCGTGACCCTCAGCGCAGCCAACCAGTGGTCCGCCACGGTAGAGGGTCTGCCCAAGTACGACGACAAGGGCGAGGAGGTTGAGTACCGCTGGACCGAGGCGTCCGTCCCCGGCTACCGCCTGGCGAGCTCGGAGACCGAGGGCACGGTGACGACCATCACCAACGCCTACGTCCCGCCCGAGGAGCCAGACGAGCCCACCGATCCCGACAAGCCCTCCAAGCCGGATAAGCCCACGGACCCGGACGAGCCCACGGAGCCGAGCAAGCCCTCCAAGCCGAGCAAGCCCACGGAGCCGTCCAAGCCCTCCAAGCCGAGTAAGCCCGCCAAGCCAAAGCTACCCAAGACCGGTGACATGGCAAGCGTCACACCTCTGCTGCTGCTTGGCGCAGGCATCGCTACCACCGCGGCGGGCGCTGCCAGGAAGAAGCGCACCAAGTAAACCAGGTGCCTCGCACATAGGCTGAGACTGAGAATCCCGAGACCTTCCCATGCGGAGGGTCTCGGGATTCTCATGATTAGCGGCTGCGGAAGAACGCTCTGATATCGATATTGTCACGGGACAATTTGTGCATAACCGTATAATTGCGCTTTGTCTGTCCTTTCATGAAGATATGCTTGTACCTTGAACACGCATACTTGCAATGATTGCGGGCGTCCTGTGTTTGAGGGAATCATTGGTGGAGGCTGCGATATTGCGAGATGATGCCGACGATCGAGGGGTACTACCTCCAGTCGGCTGCTCAGAGAAGTGGTGGTGCAATGAGTCTTTTTGACGATGCGGCTCGCTTTGCAGTGGATGCACATGCTGGGATGATGCGCAAGGGAGATGCCATGCCCTATGTGCTTCATCCTTTTGAAGTTGCCTCCATCGCTGCGACCATAACCAAGGACGAGGAGGTGCTCGCGGCTGCCCTGCTCCATGACACGGTGGAGGATGCTGGTGCGATGCTCGAGGAGATTCGTGAGCGCTTTGGCGATCGCGTGGCTGCACTCGTGGACTCGGAGACCGAGAACAAGCATCCTGAGCTGCCCAAGTCCGAGTCGTGGC
Source organism: uncultured Coriobacteriaceae bacterium (assembly GCA_902790135.1). Lineage (GTDB taxonomy): Bacteria > Actinomycetota > Coriobacteriia > Coriobacteriales > Atopobiaceae > UBA1367. The sequence continues at coordinate 19,517 of CADAQM010000005.1, read as the reverse complement.
GGCTCCGCAAGGAGGAGTCGCTCGAAGAGCTTGCAGCTGCTACCGATGACGGCGTCCTGGTGCTGTGGCTCGCAGACAAGCTCTCAAACATGCGCTCCTTTGCACGCATGTATAGGCACGAGGGCGACAAGGTGTGGAGCCACTTCAACCAGAATGACCCCGAGGCCCACCACTGGTATTACCGAAGCGTGGCAGATATGACGCGGCAGTTGAGCGCATCCGATGCATGGGGGGAATACGATGCGCTTGTAAAGAGCGTCTTCAACGAGGAGTAGACAATGAGCAACGGGCGTTTTTCTATGCGCGACACCTCACTGGTCGCCCACTTGGTTGGAAGACTGGATGCTATGAATGCCGAGGATGTCGAGCAGGAGGTCAAGTCGGCCCTCAAAGGCCATGGGTGTCAGTCGCTCATCTTGGATCTTCAGGACCTGAGCTACGTGTCGAGCGCCGGCCTCCGCGTGTTCCTGCGTCTCGCAAAGCAGACGCGGCAGCTCTCTATCGAGAATGCGTGCTCAGCGGTATACGAGGTGCTCGAGATGACAGGCTTCTCCGAGATGTTCAAGGTCCGAAAGGCCTTGCGTCACGTGTCTATCGAGGGATGCGACGAGATAGGCCGTGGAGCCAAGGCTGCGGTGTACCGACTGGACCCCGAAACCATCGTCAAGGTGGTCTTTGACACGAGCAACGAGACGCTCGCCGACATCGAGCGCGAGCGAGTGCTGGCCCGCACGGCGTTTGTGGCTGGCATCCCCACAGCCATCAGCTATGACGTGGTGCGCGTGGGCGATCGCTATGGCGCCGTCTACGAGCTGCTCAATGCCAACACCCTTGCGGACCTCGTCGCTTCGGGCACGTGGTCTGCGGAGCGTGCGGGCACGGCGATGGCAGACATCATGGCGCAGATGCATGAGACGCATGTGAACGTGGACTCCATGCCCAGCGCGCGCGACATCCAGCTCGATGAGCTCTCGCTTCTCGATGGCCACATTGATGACGCGCTGTATCGGCACATGCACGCCCTGGTGGCTGGCCTTGCGGATGACGACCTGCTCATCCATGGCGACTACCACGCTGGCAACATCATGGTGCAGGACGACGAGCCCCTGCTCATTGACATGGACACCCTCGCTCATGGCAATCCGGTGCTCGAGCTCGGTCCGGTGTACAACGCCTACGTGGGCTTTGGCGAGATCGACCACGGCATCTCCGAAAAGTATCTTGGCTTCTCCTACGATACGAGCTCCAAGCTGTGGGAGACCTTGGCGGAACACTATGCGGAGAAACGAGGCTTGAAACTCGATGACGTCCTACGTAAGGCGGAGCTCATGGGCAGGATGCGTCAGGTCCGTCGCATAGTGTCCCATAACGAACAGGACAACGATCATGGCAAGCTGGTGATGGAGCGGTGCCTCGGTCGACTCTTTGCGCTAGTCGAGGAGATTGGCACGTTGAGCCTCTAGCGAGGCGCTTCGTCTGCCCGTCGACGTAATGCTGAGACAGTGACCTGACCTCAGCGTATAAACTAGTGACGGGCAGACATATTGCGGATAGGGGAGTAATCCCCAAACCGCAAACGAGGGGCAATTGCGGATGGGGGAGTATCCCCAAACCGCAAAAAAGAGAGGCGATCATGAGCGATGACAAGAAGATGAGGGAGCTGCAGGAGATGGCGGACGCCGAGGGCATCGAGCTTACCGATGAGCAGCTTGACAGTGTTGCTGGCGGCTTCATCTATCACGACGAGGGCGATGTCACTGCACGCCGCCGCGAGGCCTACTACGTCGTGGATGACGACGAGAACGTCGTCATGAGGCTTGACACCTTGGCCAAGGCAGAGCATTGGGCCAAGAACCTGAGGACGAACACGAAGCTTCTCACGGCTGAGGAGTTCGAGCGCATCCGTAGGAAGCACTAGCTGCGTAGGTCTGTGGCAACAAAGGCACTGCAACAGAGCGATAGCAAGAGCGGCCCGACAGGGCCGCTCTTTCCTTGCGTTTGGAGTTGAACTGCGGACCAGCCCAGTTTTGAGCTGGTCCGCAGCGTTCTACAGGGGATGAGCCCTAGTCGGCGTTCTCGGTCTCCTGCTCGGCGTCTGCCTGCTCAGCCTCGGGAGTCTCGGGTCTGCTCACGAGCTGGATGTCCTTGAGGATCATGCTCGTGTTGCCGTACTCGATCTTGACGACATCGTCCTTCTGGGGGATGTAGCCGGCAGCGATCTTCGTGTCATCGTCGAACTTGAGGGTGATCTTCGTGCCATCCTTCAGCTCGATTTCGATGGTCTTCTCCTTCTCGTCACCACCGATGATCGTTCCCTGCCCGATGATGCCCATGTCGGGATTAGTCTGACCAGCCTCTTCCTCGGTGGTGTCCTCGGTGTCGGTTGCCTGGTCGGTGTCTTCTGTCTGGTCAGGATTGGTGCCTTCCTCGGGCCCGGTCTCCGTGCCAGTATCGTCCGTTGTGGGCTCGACGTTGTCGGTATCCGTCTCGGTGTCGGTTCCCGGCTCAGGCTCAGTCTGGGAGTCGGTGTCGTCGGCCTTCTGCTCGGCCTCTTCCTGCTTCTTGGCTTCCTCCTCTGCTCTGGCCTTTGCCTCGGCTTCTGCCTTGGCCTTCGCTTCCTCCTCAGCCTTCTTGGCTTCCTCCTCTGCCTTGGCCTTTGCCTCGGCTTCTGCCTTGGCCTTCGCTTCCTCCTCTGCTCTGGCCTTTGCCTCGGCTTCTGCCTTGGCCTTCGCTTCCTCCTCGGCCTTCTTGGCCTCTTCCTGCTTCTTCTTCGCCTCTTCGGCTTTCTTTGCAGCCGCCTTCTTCGCGTCCTTCGTGTCCTTTGCGTCCTTGACGCAGTAGACAATGCTCGCCTGAGGCTTGTTGTTCAGGTCGCCCGTGTAGGTAATCTCTGCCTTGTAGCCCTTGGCAGGTTTCTCTCCATTGAGTTTGGTGTTCTTTCCGATGGAGAACACGTACTTTGCCTTGCCCGTGTCGAGGGTGATGGAGCCGTTGTCCACGCTGGAGATCGTACCGTTGATGACGTACGCGCGGGTCTGGTTGGACTTCACGACCTTGACGCTAATGGCGTTGGGCTGGTCGGAGATCTTGCCCTCGAAGGTGACTTCGACCTGGTCGCCGACGGTGAGACTGGTGGCGGCGCCGGAGATCGTGGTCTTGTTGGTGATGTTGAAGCGATAGGCGTGCGCCGAGTCGATGCCGACCAGCACGCTGTTGCCGGAGATCTCGGAGACCAAGCCGCTCACCGTGCTCGTCGTGGGCAGCTCGACCTCCTTGACCACGGCGACGACGTTAGCGTACGGATACTCGCTGAGGTTGCCCAGGTACGTGAGCTCGATCTCGTCGCCACGGCTCAGGTCGCCTACGATGTAGGAGTCCTCGTCGATCATGAAGGTGACGGAGAGGCCCTTGTTCACGAGGGTTATGTGATCGTCACCGGAGTCCACCAGCACGCCGGCGTACTCCAAAGCCTCTTCCATGTGCTCGACAAGCTCGATCTCGTCGGCGTACTTGACCTCGTCCTTGACATGGTAGGTGACCGATACGATGTCGTCCAGATACATCTGGCCCTCTTCGCCGGCCCTGTACAGGGTGCTGTCGTTTGTGACGAACTCGACGTCACCCTCTTCGCCTGCGATTACGACATGCTGGTCATGGGCGGTCAGAAGGGTTCCCTCGTATACGCTCGTCTCGACATCGGCCGCAACTTTGGTGTCGCTGACCTCGACCTGCGTGCCGCCTGCCCCATCTTGGCGCTTTGCTCCGCAGGCGCCAAGCGCTAACGCCATTGCCATCGCAAGGGCGATTGACAGCGATTTTCGCAGCTTCTTATCCATGGCACATCCTTTCCGCTCTGCCCTTCGCCATCCTCTGAGACCGCGTAGCCCGCGCGGGTTCGGGGGTGGTTTTTGACACCCTCCATACCTTAGTAAATGCCGAACGGTTGAAAAGCAGATTGCTATTCCTCCCTCCCATACTAGGCTCAATCCGACCTTATGGTGGCCACCCACCCTGCCATCGGGCAGTTTCATCAGTAGATGAGCTTGGACGAGAAGCGCGCACTTCTCTGTCGGGACGGCTAGTGCGCGAGAAGGCTGGGCAAGGTCTCGAGCGTGCAGGTCTGCCGGTTCTTCCACTCTCGCGGGAACGCTCGTTGCAGCTCCTTATCGAGGAAGCGGTCATCGAGAAGCAGGACCGTGCCGTGGTCCTTTTCGGTGCGGATAAGGCGTCCGGCAGCCTGCAGCACCTTGTTCAGACCGGGATAGGTGTAGGCGTAAGCAAAGCCCTTGCCCATCTTGGCGTCGAAGTAGTCCCTGATTACCTCACGTTCGCTGGTGGCTCTCGGCATGCCCGTGCCTACCACGACGACCCCTACGAGTGACTCGCCAGGCAGATCGATGCTCTCGCCAAAGATGCCGCCCAAGACGCAAAGGCCAAGGAGGCTCTTGCCCGCCGTGCGCGTCTCGCGGAACTTGGCAACAAACTGTTCGCGTTCGTTTTCCCGCATGCTGGGACGTTGCTGGATGAACGTTGTCCCGGTGTCTTCGAGGGGGTTCAGGGCCTTTGAGACCTCCTCCATCATGGCGTAGGAGGGGAGAAAGGCGAGGTAGTTGCCTGGGCGCGTGCGTGTCAGCGCCATCAGGTACGTGGCGATGCGACCATAGAGCTCTGGCCCACGCTGCGAGAAGCGAGCACTGACGTCCGAGCCGATCAGAACCTGACGGCGGTGATTGTCGAAGCTGGACAGGACGTAGAGGGAGGCGTCTTTCTCCTGCGCGGCAAGCAGCTTCTGGTGATACTCCATGGGCAGCAGCGTCCCCGAGAAGAAGACGGCGGCCTTTGCCCGCTCGAGGCGCTCGTCGAGGTCATGGTGAGGGTCAACGCAGTAGACCTTGAGTCGCCTCCCGCCGTTCTCTGTCCTGCCGAGGAATGTGGCATAGCCCGACTCGCTGCGCTGCAGCGCTCCGAGGAAAGCGCGAATCCTGAGGCCCGTGTCTCGCAAGGCGAGAAAGACCTCTACCGTTGCCCCATTCGGGCTGCCCGTACGGCCCCAGTTCTCCTGCGCGTTGCCCGCGAAGGGGGAGAGCAGCTCGAGGTCTTTGTCGATTCGCTCGACCAGCGTCGCAAGGGTGTCTTCGAACGCGTCGCTTATGCGGACTGCCTGATAGCTTGGCCGACTTCCTCGTCCCCTGGAGCTCTGGTGCGCGCCTTCCGGCAAGGCCATCCTCCAAGTGGGAAATGCAGAGACAACGGCATGCAGGGCCTTCCTCAGCTCAGGTATGTCGTGCGCGCGCAGGAGCCGTTCGAGCTCCTTGAGCTCGGAGACGGTGAGCTCGGCGCTATACATCTCGCGCATGCGCTCCACAAGGTTGTGCGCCTCGTCGACGAGAAAGACGGTGTTACCGCTTTCGGGCTCGTCGGCGGCGCCGAGAAGGCCTGCCGACGGGGCGAAGGCGTAATGGTAGTCGCAGACGATGACGTCCGCCCAGCGAGCAGCGTCGCGCTGGAGCTCATAGGGGCAGACATGATGGCTCGCAGCAACCTCTTTGATGCTGCTGGCGTCAAGAAGGTCATGGCTGGAGATTGCCTCATAGAGGGCGTTGTTGACCGAATCGTAGTGTCCTCTGGCGAGCGGACATTCGACGGGATTGCAGAGAGATGCCAGGGGGCGGGAGCGCACCTGCCCTCCACGCGCATTGGCACGGATTGGGCAGATCTTGTCGCGAGCCGTTACGACCAGCACGTTTGCGGCAAAGTCCTGCTGTCTCAGCAGGTCAATGGCCTCAAGGACAGGACCGCGCGTCATGGTCTTTGCCGTGAGAAAGGCGATTCGCGATGCCTCGCCCGAACCCACGGCCCTGAGCGCGGGGTAGAGGGTCGCGAGCGTCTTGCCGGAGCCGGTCGGGGCTTGGACGTACAGGCGCTTGCCCTCGTGTATGGCTGAGGCAACGGCCTCCATAATCTCCTGCTGGCTGCCCCGTGGACTGAGGGGAAACGTGAGGGAGGAGAGGGACTCATCGCGCAAGGCGTCATGGTTGACTCGCCATGCGGCCCAGCGCTGAGCAGCTTCGAGGAGCGAGAAGAAGCGGGCCTCGATGCTCGGCATGTCGTATGCGCGCTCGATCTGCCGTACCTCTCCCGTGGTCATACTTGCGTAGGTGAGCCTGAGCACTACTTGCTTGTCAAAGGCAGTCGAGAGCGCGGACGGCCCCATTTTGCTGCGGAGATAGAGGTAGGCGTAGCAGAGCGCCTGTGCCTCGTGGACGGCGTTTGGCTCGTCGATGGCAGATACGTCCCGCGCCACGCCCTTGATCTCGTCGATCACGAGCGGATGTGTGCCATCGTCGATGATGCCGTCAGCCCTTCCTTCGACGCGGAGGAAGAAGCCCTCTTGGCTGCTCACGGCCTCTTCGCGTATCTCGAGGCGGGCGGCATGAGGGTTGAAGGAGCCAGCGGGGAAGAAGATGGAGCCTGCCAGCGACACCTCCGCCTGATAGGCCTCACCAGCTGATGCCTGCAGCATCCGGTGAATGTTACTTCCTGCCTGCATGGCCTCGATGCCGCCGTGTCCATCGCTCTCCGAGTTGATGTCACCCGAGCGCAGGAGGAACTCGACGAGCCTGCGCACCGACGTTCGCAGCGTTCGCATGTGTCCTCCCTGCACGTCTTGGCTGATACCCAAGCCATGGTAATCCAAAGGCATGGGAAACGGGCACCTGTCCCCCGTATCCACTACCATGGTGGAGGATCCTGTGCGTGAGGAGACGCCATGCCAAACTCGCGATTCATACGCAGTGTCAAGATTGACTGGGAGGCGGTTCCCAAAGACTCGTACCTTCGAGGCATCCTCGCGCTTACGCGATTGGAGTCGCTGGAGCTTACCCACGACGTGACCATCTTCGCGGGGGAGAACGGTACGGGCAAGTCTACGCTGCTGGAGGCAATCGCGGTGGCGGCTGGCTTCAATCGGGAGGGTGGCACGCTCAACTTCATGCACAGCAGCTACGATGACGTGTCTGAGCTGCATGATGCACTTACCCTCGTGCGGAGCTTCTCTCGACCGCGCTGGGGACAGTACCTGCGTGCCGAGACCCTCTATAACGTGGCAACGCTCGTGAACACCGAATACGCGGGTGGCTATGTGTCACTGCCGGATCTGCATGCGCAGTCGCACGGGGAGAGCTTCCTCTCCTTCCTGCGGTATGCCCCAAGTCGCAGCCTCTTCATTCTCGATGAGCCAGAGGCGGCGCTCTCGCCACGGAGGCAGCTCGAGCTGTCGGAGCTCATCGAGAAGGGCGCGAAAGGGGGATCGCAGTTCATCGTGGCCACGCACTCGCCAATCATCCTGGGCATCGAGGATGCGCAACTGCTCTCGTTTGACGAGGGCCACGTCCACGAGGTGAACTGGCGCGAGACCGATGCGGTTCGCGTCATGAGGGACTATCTCGCGGAGAGGCTCGACGTCAACTGCTAACGAGCGTTCCCCGTCAATACCTCGACGTACTTGACTACCTCATCCTGGTTCCCGTACTCATGCGAGCAGAGATACTCGTGAATCCGGCTACGCTTCTCCTGGTCTTCCATCATCTCCTGAATGCCGAGAGCGATTCCCTCCGGTGTCTTAGGTACGATGACGCCCTCTTTGCCATCAGCAATCTGATCGTAAACCGTCTCGTAGTCCGTCACCACAATTGGTGTTCCTAGGATCTTCGTCTCATCCAAGACGATTGACTTGCCTTCATAGCGGGAAGATTGCACCAGAATGTCGGCGTTCTTGATGTACGGATAGGGATTCTCTCTGGCGCCGATCAGGTGGATGACGTCTGTCACATCAAGGTCACCAATCATTCCCTTGAGCTTTTTCTCCAAGGCACCTGTACCCAGAATGAACCACGAGAAGTCAATCTTTTTGTCTTTGAGGATTCTTGCTGCCTGAATCGCCCAATCGAATCCCTTTTGCTCGGCAAGCCTGCCTATTGAGACAATGGTGAATTGACCCTCTTTGTATTCGGCGGGGAAGAGCTCCTCGCTCTGCTTTCTGATGACGGCTGACGAAGTTATGTTGTGCATCTCGTGCACCTTATCCCTGTATATCGGGAAAACGGTCTCGAGGACTTCGGCGCATTTCGTTGAGATGGTTACGATCGCATCCATCTGTGACATGTAGGGCATGTCGAATTCCTTGGGCTGGTCCTCGGCAAGGTAGTCATTGTGCACCCACAGCACTTTTCTCGGGGCCTTTGTCTTCTCGCATATGAAGTAGAGCAGTTCGCCAGTGATATAGGCGACGGAGACGTCGTACTCTTTGTCGAGAGGTTCTATCACCTTGCTGTACACGTACTTCCATCTGAAAGCTCGCGCATAGCAATCCCTTCTGACGAGCGTTTTGATTACAGCGTTCGCAGCCAGCCGGAGCGCCTTAGCACCGATGTGTCCCCTGATCGTTTCTGGCGTATACATCAATTGGATGCCATCGGAGGGCTCGAGGACATTAACCCATTCGGGAATCTGTGGCAGCAGAATTCCCATCTTCTTAAGGAGGAGCAGGTCAACATCAAAGTCATTCGGATTCAGCTCGTTGAGCAGATTCACCAGGCTTCTCTCGGCACCGCCGTTATACATGCTCGTCATGACGAACAGAACTCTTTGCTTCATGATGACCCTCGCCTTAATCCTGTGGGGGGCTTTCCTCTTGCTCCCTGCTTGATTCCGTCAGCTGCTCAACGAGCCTGTTAGCTATGTGAGCTTTACGTATGCGAGCATCGAGAGGGGATACATAGCAACAAACAGCGGCTTGTGCTCAGACTCTTTGAATAGCTGTATTGCCTTGTAGCCCGCTGCCTTTCCGTATACCTGGTAGTACATCATGGCTCGGCATTTGTACTTGAGTGGCAGATTGGCTCTGAGCTGCACAACGCCCCGATGCATGGTCCCTCTGGGCGACTTCAGGTTCTGTTTGCGCCGCGATCTGGTCAAACCGCCTTCAAGATAGTCACTGATGTAGATGACCTCGTTGTAAAAGCGCATCTTGTACTTTTGGGCCATGGCAATCCAGACCACATCCTCGCTGCAGAACTTCTCGTTCTCGAATTCGGGGAAGGGGAACTCCTTCAGGCACTTCGTCTTCCATACCTCTGCCATGTCGCCCTGAATGTCCAACCCATAACGGCAGTGGCAGAAATCGTCGACCATTCCGCTTTCGGGGACAAGCTTGTTGGTGAGGTAGCCACCGCCCTTGCTTTGCCGTAGGAAGGCCAACCCGCAGATTTCCGCGCTGTCGTCCTTCTGAATCTTCTGCTTGATAAGCGAGATGGCGTTCTCTGTGAGGTAATCGTCGCTGTCTACGATAAAGGTCCACGGAGTTTTGATTTCCGATACCCCAATGTTGAGTGCCGTATGCTTTCCACCATTAGGCTTGAGGACGTACGTCAATGAGAGCCTGTCGTCGCGGATCCATTCCTGCACGACGCGTTGCGTTTCATCCGTGCTGCCATCGTCCACAATCAACCAGTCGAAATCGCTGTCATCTTGTGCTAGCAGTGACTCATATAGTCGGTTTAGTTCATGAGCTCGATTATGGGTAGGAGTGATGACCGTAATTTGCTTCATATGTTGTCTCCTGCTTGCAATATGGCTAAGATGCCCCGTTGCCTTCAGTGGTTCTCAGCTGGAGATCCAATGAAACAGGCTATGAAAGCAACCGAATACCTCTGTTTGCAATGTGTTGCATGATGCTCTATCCATGTATAGCACACGCAAATGAATACATCCACCGTGTGCATGAGGAGACAATGCAAACCTAAGTGAGACTTACACGGTGTGGCATCAAGGGAATAGCAGCGATTGGGCTCGTTCGTTACCACCGAAATGAACTGATTGCGAGATCAATGAGATGTTCACGCCAGCCCTGCGACAGCCTCAATGTGCTCGTCTGGCGCTTCCATCACGTTCTAGCACAGGGCGGCACCCTCGAAGCCAAACTCCTTGACGGCGGCCAACGATTCGCGGACGTAGTCGGCGTCCGTCCGTGCGATGTCTGCCAGGTAATTGACCTCAATCCCTGGATAGCGCTCGCAAGAGACCTGGCCGACCGCCTCCAGCTGGGTGTCCAGGAACGTCCTGTCCATCATTGGCGCCGCAATCCTCCTAGCCAACGGAGCATGCTTCTCGAAGAGCGCGTGCTCGTACCCGATGCCGGCAGGCGCCTCTGTCCTGCGATAGAGCATGGGCTTGTGAAGTCCGCGCCCTTGGTGATCAGCGCGTAGTTCTGGCCGACGAACCTGCTGACCAGGGGTGCAAACAGATCCAGGCCGACAATGAGCCCCCTGTCCTTGAAGTAGCCGCACAGCTTGGACACGGCGTCGGCGACGATCTCCTCCTTGGCCTCGAAGAATCGTTGGGCCATCGGCTCCTCGAGCTCGAACTCACCGCTCATAGGATACGAGCGCATGTCGAAAAAGACGTCTCCCTTATCCTCGTATAGTCTGCGTACGCTCCGGAGGTCCACGCCCCTCTCCAAGAACGCCTTCTGGCACCGCTCGCACCCGCAGCTCAGCACGCCAGGGACGCCCGCCACGAAGGACTGTCCCCTGATTCTGTCGAGGAACACTCCATCGAAGACGCAGTTCGCAAAGTGGTCTTCGTAGATTGACTCGACGATTTGAATGTTGCGGGCTGAGGACGGGCAACAGAAGACGAAGTCCTCGCCGGGCTGTGCGAGGGGAACGACGATTCTCTTCCCGAAGATGTCCAGCGTCTCGTCTGGATTGGCGACTCCGCCGATCTCCGAGAAGCATGGCAGCCAGAGAATCATCTGGATGCCACGGCTACGTAGGAAAGATCCCACCTGCTGGTAGAGCCGCTCGTCGATGCTCCAGCCGATGATCACCCTGTCCACGGGAATTCTGGATGAGATGGACCTGATTCTCTCGATGATGCTTTCGGTCGAGTGGTTCGACGCGTTCCAGGCACCTGTGCAGATCTGAAGGATGTATCCCATGATGACCGTCTCGCTTTATCACGCCAAAAGTCTGTTTGCTCCCAGCCCCTGCAAATGTGACAATGCAAAACAGTTACGTTGATGATGCCCTGGCGCGACCTTGCTGCGCTGCAGCCCCCTCAGAACGTCTTGTAGAGGGCGACGTCGTCTGGCACCTCCTTGAAGCCGCGCGATCGATAGAACCCATATGCGGGGACGTCCCGGTCTGTCGTCAGGTAGATCGTGCGAATCCCAAGCTCCTCAAGGTGCTCCTCGATGAGGGAGAGGAACTTGGAACCATAGCCCTTACCCTGCTCGCCGGTCCTGATGCAGAGCTCGTCGACGTAGTATTCCGTGCCCTCGTACCAATGCCTGACGTTACCGATGGACATACCGATGAGCTTGTCGTCTTCGACCAGGCCTAAGACGAGTGGTGTCCTCGCAACCATCAGGTCCTTGAGATATTGGTTCAGTTGCTCCTCGTCGCTCCAGTCATCGTTCCAGGGTGGCCGGGTGAACACGTCCAGAAAGAGCGCCTTGATGTCCTCGAAGTTCGCGTCGTTCAGCTCTACCAGCGTTGCCATGTGATCTGGCCTCTCGCGTCTGTGAGATGGGTGCCGTTCTTGCGCGACACCATAGGTAGCCCCCGGCGTCTCGTCAAAGGATGCTAGATGTCGAAGGTGCGTCGCAGGGCGCGCGTCTCGCCCAGCACCAGCAGGGTGCAGTCTGCGGTGAGAACCGTGTCCGCGTGGATGGCCATGTTCATCTGGCCGTCGCGCTTGAGGGCAAGGATGTTCACGCCATGCCTACGGCGCACGTCAATCTGGCCGAGGGTCTTGCCCACCCAGCTGTGGGGCATCGAGACCTCGACGATCGAATGTCCCTCGTCGAGCTCGATGTAGTCGAGGATGTGGTCAGCCGAGTAGCGCATGGCTGCCCATCTGGCCATCTGCGCCTCTGGGTAGACCACCTCGTCAGCGCCGTTGCGCAGCAGGAACTTCTTCTGGATATCGGTCTCCGCGCGTGCGACGACAAGTTTGGCACCCATCTCCTTGAGCAGAGACGTGGTCTCCAACGAGCTCTGGAAGTTGTGCGCGATGGCAACAAAGCACACGTCATAGTTCTTGATGCCGAGCGTCTCAAGAAAGTCCTCGTTCGTGCTGTCCCCAATCTGGGCGTTGGTGACGATGGGCAGTATGTTGTCCACGCGCTCCTCGTCGCAGTCGACGGCCATGACCTCGTGGTCGAGCTCATTCAGTTTCATTGCGACGTTGGTGCCAAAGCGTCCGAGGCCAATCAGCAAAACAGACTTCATGGTTTCATCCTATCCGACGGTCACGTTTTCGCGTGGGAGTCTTGCGGGGTTCTTCTTGGGGTTCTCGGTTGCCGCGTAGATGAGCGTAAGACCGCCCACGCGCCCGACGAACATGTAGACAATGAGAATGATGCGCGAGGCAACGTGCAGTTGAGGCGTGATTCCGACCGTCATGCCTACCGTGCCGATGGCGGACACGCACTCGAAGAGGCAGGCCAGGTAGGGAAGCCCCTCGATGAGGCAGAGCACCGTTGCCCCGAGCAGCGAAAGTGCCACGTACATGGTCAGGATGGCTCCAGCCTGCTTGATGACGTCGTCCTCAACACGGCGTCCGTAGACATCGGCCTCGCTGCGGCGGGCGCAAATGGCTATGAAGTTGGCCAGCAGCACGACGAGCGTCGTGTTCTTGATGCCGCCCGCAGTAGAGCCCGGAGAGCCGCCGATGAGCATGAGGATGATGGTGAGTGCCTGGCCTGGCTCGGTCATGACCGACATGTCCTCGACATTGAAGCCCGCTGTCCTTGGGGTTATCGATTGGAAGAGCGAGGCAAGGAGGCGCTCAGCCATTGGAAGGCGCTGATACTCGAAGAGGAAGAAGAACAGGGTGGGAGCGGTGATGAGGATGAACGACGACACCAGAATGACCTTGCTCTGGAGCGAGTAGCGTCTGAAACGCAGCTTATTGGTGGTGATGTCGTTCCATGTGGCGAAGCCGATGCCACCGATGACGATGAGCGAGCAGATGGCGAGGCAGATGACGGGGTTGGTGGCAAATGCCGAGAGCGAGGGAAAAAGGGCGTCGTGCGTGCCCAGGATGTCGAAACCCGCATTGCAGAAGGCCGAGATGGAGAGGAAGAAGGCAATCCAGATGCCTCGAAGCCCATACTCAGCGCAGAACGACGGCACCATGACGATGGCGCCGATGAGCTCGACGGCAAAGGTTACGGTAAAGACGAAGTTGGCGAGACGAACGATGCCGCCCACGCGCCTGATGGCAAAGGCGTCACGCATCATGCTGCGCTCTTTAAGCGAGATCCTTCTGCCGGAAAGCAGCGAGAAGCCTGCTGCCGCCATGATGATGCCAAGGCCGCCCGTCTGGATTAAAGCGAGGATAACCACCTGACCAAACACCGACCAGTGGGTGGCTGTGTCCCGCACGACGAGACCCGTCACGCACGTGGCGGAGGTTGCGGTAAAGAGTGCGGTCCCAAACGAGGTGACGGTGCCCCTCCGTGATGAGATGGGCAACATCAAGAGAATCGTTCCAAAGGCGATGAGACCCGCAAACCCCAGGATGACGATTCTAGACGAGGAGGGCTTTCTCCATTTTGCTGGGACAGATAACGTGGCATGCTCCTTCTTTAGGCACTCCTAATAGGAGCATAGCAAAACCGCGCGGAGACGATACGTTGAGACGGAAGGGGCTGTCCCCAACGACTCACGGTTCGTGGCATCAGTCAAAAACCTGCGAACCAAGCCATGGGTTGTCGGGGTCGACGATGATCTCTTTCAGGTTGGGGCAATTATTGAACACCCGTGGGTAGAGTTCCCGTAGCCCCTTGCCGACTCACACGCATTCCAGTAAGGTGCATTCCGCGAAGGCGAAGATGCCGATTCTCGTAACACTGTCTGGGATGCGAACGCTCTTCAGGCTGCTGCAGTGCGAGAAGCCGCTCTCACCAATCTGCTCAAGTCCCTCGGGAAGCTCGATGCCGCGCAGCTGCGCACAGCGGCTGAAAGCCCCATCGCCGATTACCCTGAGACCCTTTCCAATGAGCATGTGAGGGGGCATGGCGGGAGTCTCCTGTTGCGGCATGGATGCTCCTTGGCTTTCGGGTGTCTGAATTCGAGTTTACGGCATCCCTAAGGTGCGTTTCGATGCCGCTGGGACGAGAGGTCACTGTCGGAGCCAGCGCTCCGGATAGCAGGTCTCTACGGCGCCGCAGACCAGGCTCGCCAGGTCGTCATCCGCATCGAACAGGGACACGTACCCCTCGAGGTTCTTTGCCTTCTCGCGCAGCATGCCCCTCCTGTCAAGGACGAACATGTGGCATTTGCGCTTGCCGTTCTTGGCGTCCTGGATCATGTTCGCACCGGAGGAGTTCCCGTCGAGAGCGACAAGAACCGATGGCCTACGCTTGAAGATCTCGTACGCGACGCTCTTGTAGATGCCCATGGGGCTGGGCTCGATGGAGACGCGTATGCGGACTCCGGCTCGCATGAGGGCCTCTGCCTCCTCGAGTCCGATTCGGGCTGGCACGAAGGCGTAGATGTCGTACTTCCCCTGGTTCTTTTTGGCTAGGTATTGTTCGTAACCCGAGAGGCTGTGACCTATGACCAGGAACATCTTGCTGGGATCTCCCTTGACGAGGATGTCGTCCAGCAAGGCGCACACCTCGCGGCGACGTTTGGTCACATGACGATCGTTGTTGAAGGATCCGCCCATGAGAATCACGGGCACCCGGTCGGTCGGTAGCTCCTCGATCCTGTCCGAGAAGAGCATGGCGCTGTCTTTGGTGTCCGGGAGATCCAGCAAGGTCTCCTCAGGCGGTTGCTGCATATTCATCCGCGTGGTGTAGAAGGTCTCGACGTCTTCCGAGCCTGCCTCCTTGACGAAGGCTCGCGTCTTCTCGTCGAGGGCTGCAAGGCCGCGACTCCGGACCTCGTCCTCCGCGCGATGCATGGCAACCAGCTCCGCATGGGAAAGGTTGAGCGTCTTCTCGAGTGCGAGCTGCTCGTCGATCGAGTCTGTCCCGTATACGGCCGCGCCGTCCGTTCCCTGCACGCAGGGCACGCCCGCCGCCAGGTATTGGCGCAGGGGATGGTGCTCCAGCTGGCTCAGGTTGTTCAGCCGGACGTTCGAGGTGATCTGGAACTCCAGGACGGCGCCGCTGTCCCTCAGGTCTTCCAGTAACCGCCGGCCCTTGGCTGAGGTGAGGTTTCTGGTGTAGAGTCCGTGGCCGATTCGGACGAGGGGCATCGGCTGTCCGGGGGCCAGTCCCTCCCGGACGCATTTGATCGCGTTGGCAACGTTGTCCCTGAGGCCGTCGTTCTCTCCGGCATGGATGCGAATCGTGAAGGTGGGGTGGTCGGCGGCAATCCGGTCGAGCTCCGCCAGCAGCGGCGCTAGGTCCCGTATGTCGTTGATCTCCTCCCCGACGATGTCGCTGCCCGCCACGTACGGGTCTCCCGCCACCGCCCGTATCGCCTGGAGGCTCTTGCGCATGTAGTCATCCGAGGCGATCCTGTCGCGCACGATCGTGAGTGGAGTCCGTCGAATCGCCCCCAAGAACCGCAACGTGACCCCAGTCTCCCGTGAGATGGCTGGCATCACCGCATGGACTTCGGCCAGCATGTGCGGTGCCTCCTCGGGCTTCGCCAATGTCGTGTCGGAAATCTCCGCATAGTCGATGCCGCATTTGGCATAGCTCCGCGCAATCCACAGCAGCTTGTCTTGGAAGACGCTGTTCGCGGAGAACGCGGGGTTGGCGCGATCCCTTGCCATCGCGGTCAGGGCTTGGACTATCTCATGGTCGGAGATGCGTTCGATGCCATCGACCTGAATCGGGTCGTCGGCGGGCACTCCCTTGCAGAAGACGTAACGATACAGGTAGACCTTCTCAAGGTTGGTGAAGACGGCCTGCCCATCCTTCATGATGGCCAGCGACACTCGGATTCTGGGGATGTTCCATGCAGCGTTTTCCAGGTTCTCGAGTATGAGGGAGGCGAAGTTCAGGTACGTTTCGTCGTCGATTCTTCGGTTGAGGAACTTGCCCTTGAGTGGGGAGTCGCGAAGCTGCATCGCCGTCTGGGCCCGCCGAGTAGCCAGGAGTCGCTCCTGCATGGGCGACAGCCTAAGCCCGAGCTTTCGGATGTAGTAGAGCGGGTAGCGAATCTGATGGTGGATGCCAAGGGCGATGAGGATATCTGGGTCGAGGTTGGCATTCATGTGGGTGTGCAGGTCCGTCCGGAACTTGCACTCGCGCAGAATGTAGGTCTTTACGAGGGTCTTGCGGAAATTCTGCCGGTAGTCTTTGGTCTGGCTCATGAGGGTCTTGGCGATGGCGGGTATGGATGCCTTTCGCTCGATCCTGCCGTCCGGATAGATGTTGGCAACCTTCGTGTCGAGCAGGCGGAAGATGTAGACCGTGTTGTTCGAGCCGTCGATGTAGCAGGGAAGCGTACCCCGAATCACCCTGAGGCCATCCACGTCAGTCTGAAGCTCCAGGTTGCAGAGCGAGGCCAGGTTGGCAATGAGGTTGCCGGTTCCGTGGTTCGGCGTTCTGAGCACATAGCACAGCTCGTCCCCCTCACGGAAGAGCTCGACGACGAGATCCTTTTCCTTGTCGAGGTAGAAGTGTCCGAATGCTTCCATGCACCCGCCTCCCAAGCCCTGTCAGTGTGGGCTGCTAGTTTGGCGACAGAATCGCGCGTCGTTAGCCTATCGTCCCTGAGACCGCCCGTACAGCTGGGTGATGTCAGCGATGTGGTGGGACAGGTCACTCGTCAGCTGACCTTCCTCAAGACGCCACCTCCAGTTTCCTTCGAACGTTCCCGGCGTGTTTATGCGAGATTCCGAGCCGAGCTCCAGGTAATCCTGCAGCTGCGCGAAGAACAGCGTGGCCACGCTGGACATGCCCTGTCGCACCATGCCCCACATCATGCCCTCTTCGTCATTGAGTCCCATGTAGCGCTTGGCGAGTCCGATGCATTCCTCGGTCTCCTCGGCAAACCATGCGCCAAGTGGAGCGTTGTCGTGCGTGCCGGTATAGCACACGCAATTCTGCGGAATACCGTGAGGCAGGTGCTCGTTGTCTCTGCGCCCGTCGAACGCAAACTGCAGCACCTTCATGCCCGGGAGGCCTGACGCTGCCAGCAGCTCTATGACGTCGGGTGTCGGCGCGCCGAGATCCTCTGCGACGAGTTTGATGTCCGGATTGCCTTTCCGAAGGGCGTCTATGAGCTGCATACCGGGTCCGTCGACCCACTGGCCGTCCTTTGCGGTCGTCGCGCCTGCGGGGACCGACCAGTAGCGTGCAAACCCACGGAAGTGGTCAATGCGAACCATGTCGTACAGGTGCCCCGCCGCCTGCACGCGACGCTTCCACCAGGCGTAGCCGTCGTCCGCCATGCGTGCGTAGTCGTAGAGGGGATTGCCCCACAGCTGCCCGTCGCTGCTGAAGTAGTCTGGTGGCACTCCTGCCACCCGGACGGGATTGTTGCGCTCGTCGAGCTGGTAGTTTTCGGGGTGCGCCCACACGTCGGCAGAGTCGAGGGCCACATAGATGGGCATGTCGCCAAATATGCCCACGCCTTGGTCATGTGCATAGGAGCGCAGGCCATCCCACTGCTTGAAGAACAGGTACTGGACGTAGGTGAACAGCTGCACGTCGGCGGCCAGCTCGCGCCTGTAGCGCAGGCATGCGTCATGCTTGCGCAGGCGAATGTCCTCGTCGGGCCATGTGTACCACGCACCCATGGAGAAATGCTGCTTGAGGGCCATGAACAGCGCATAGTCGTCGAGCCAATCGGCGTTCTCACGCGCGAATGCCTGCACGTCGGCTAGGTCCCGCTGCCATCCTCGGTCGCAGGCGAGACGCAGCAGGTCTAGGCGGTTCTCGTACAGGAGCCCATAGTCAACGCGCGAGGGGTCCGCGCCCCACTCCCGAGCATCGATCTCCGCCTTGGTGAGAAGGCCGTCAGCGACGAGAAGGTCGAGGTCCACGAAGTTGGGATTGCCGGCAAACGCCGAAGGACTCTGATAGGGGGAATCCCCGTAGCTCGTAGGGCTAACGGGAAGCACCTGCCACCACGACTGCTTTGCCTCGGCTAAGAAGTCCACGAAGTCCCTGGCCGCCTTGCCCATGGTGCCTATGCCGTGGGGCGAGGGCAACGAGAACAGGGGAAGGACAATTCCGCTCGCTCGTTTCATCGGTCATCCTCTCGTAGCTTGGTCCCATCTTGAGCCAAGGGGGTGGGTCGCTCGGCTCGTTGCTGACGGGCGGTCGCACGGGTTTCGTCCAGTATAAGAAATGCTAGGTTGGCTCGACCCCCTCGCGTATACTCTCCCTAGATGAGACTTCGACATAAGGAGAATTCGGCCTATGCCAGATATGACGCAAGGAGGGGAGGGGCTCCTCCGCAGGCTCACAGCCCTCTTCCTTGCCACGTTCACCATCAGCGCGACGGCCAATTCTGGATATGCGATCATCGCCGTCATGAGGGACGATTTCGTCAACAAGCGCAGGTGGTTCACCGAGGACGAGATGAACGACTATATCGCCATCGTTCAGAGCTGTCCCGGTCCGATGGCGGTCACCTCCTCGATGATCGTGGGCTACCAGGCTGCGGGTCTGCTGGGGTCGTTTGCCGCAGTGCTCGGGGTCATCGTTCCGCCCTTCGCGGTGATGGCGATCGTGACCGTCTTCTATCAGGCCATCGTGAGCAATCCCTATGTCACCGTCTTCATGCGTGGCATGCAGATGGGCGTCGTGGCCATGCTACTTGACGTCTGCATCGGGCTCTTCCGCGATGCGACGAAGAAGTCCCTTGCCTATCCCTTGGTCGTCATGGCTCTCGCTTTCCTGTATGTGCGGATCACGGGATGCTCCATCATGTGGCTCGCCCTCGGATGCGGTGTGGCGGGTGCCGTCAAGGCGCTGCTGATCAGGCGGGAGGTCGAGGCAAGGTGAGCGACGTGACGCTTATACTGCGTATCTTCGTGGCCTTTGTGAGGGTGGGGGCCCTGGCCTTTGGTGGCGCCTATGCGGCCATCCCTCTGGTTGAGCAGGAAGTGGTCACGAATGCCGGCTTCATGACCTACTCCGAGTTCGTCGACCTGCTCGCCCTGGACGAAATCACGCCTGGCCCCATCCTCATCAACAGTGCCACCTTCGTGGGCATGAAGCTGGCGGGTATACCCGGTGCCGTTGCGGCGACGCTCGGCTGCATCCTGGTGCCGTGCATCGTGGCCATCTCGCTGCTGTTCCTCTTTCGCAAGTACAAGGACACGACGTTGGTGCAGAGCATCGTCCTGACGCTCAAGTGCATGGCTCTGGCACTCATCGTCTCCACCATGGTCAAGCTGGGGATGAATGCGGTCATGCCAGAAGGTTCCACCGTTGAGGTCGTGCGCACGGCGTACGTCATGGCGGTCATGTGCGCGGCATTCTACCTCATGCACTGGAAGAAGCTGAGCCCCTTGCCGGTCATGCTTGGCTGCGG
>CADAQM010000004.1 GCA_902790135.1 uncultured Coriobacteriaceae bacterium | reverse complement strand
GCAGGTTAAACTGAAGGGACTGACCCCGGAGGAGTTCCGGAATCAGTCCCTCGCTGCTTAGCACTTATTTGGTCGTCCAAGTTTTGGGACGCAGTTCACAACCAAGCCACGGGAGCGCCAGTCAATGCAGCCTATGCCTTCTGGTCTACATCAGGGCACAGACGTTCTTTGCAAACTCCACCGGGTCGTCAACGGGCAGGCCCTCGACCAGAAGCGCCTGGTCGTACAGCAGGCTGGCGTACAGGGCGAGCTTCTCCTCGTCTCCAGCCTCCTGGGCCGCCACCAGCTTGTCGAACACCGGATGCGAGGCGTTGAGCTCCAGCACGCGCTGGGCACGCGGTGCGGCATCGGCATCGGGGCCCTGCATCATGACGCGCTCCATCTCGAGCGAGATCGGGCCCTCGGTGGCGATGCACGCAGGCGCATCGGTCAGGTTGGCCGACACCTTGACGGCGCTGACCTTGTCCTGGAGCTTGGCAGCCATGGCGTCAAAGAGGCCCTGGTTGTCCTTGGTAGCCTTCTCGGCCTCCTGCTTCTCCTCGTCAGTCGCAAGGTCGAGATTGGCGGTGGAGACGTTGGCCAGCTCGAGGTCGCGCGCGTCGACGCCCGCGTTCTCGGCGTCGCCCGCCACGGCGTCCATGTGATAGGTGCGCATGGCCTGGATCATGAACTCGTCCACGTCGGCGGTGCACAGCAGCACGTCGTAGCCACGCTTGACGGCACCAGTCACGGCAGGCAGCTTGGCCAGGCGCTCGCGCGAGTCGCCGGAGGCATAGAGGATCTTGTCGAGGCCCTCGGGCATGGCGAGCGCATACTCGCGCAGCGTGACGTACTTCTCCTCCTTGGCGCTCCAGAACAGCAGCAGGTCGGCCAACTCGCCGGCGTTCATGCCGTAGCTGTTATAGATACCAAACTTGATGCCACGACCGAAGTTTTCGAAGAACTTCTCGTAGGCCTCGCGGTCGTCCACGAGCATCGTCTGCAACTCGCTCTTGATCTTGCGCTCGACGCGCTTGGCGATGGCGCGCAGCTGGCGGTTCTGCTGCAGCGTCTCGCGGCTGATGTTGAGCGTAACGTCCGGCGAGTCCACCACGCCGCGCACGAAGTTGTAGTAGTCGGGCAGAAGGTCGGCGCACTTCTCCTGGATGAGCACGTTGGAGCTGTAGAGGGCAAGGCCCTTCTCGTAGTCCTTGCTGTAGAGGTCGAACGGCGCCTCGCTTGGGATGAAGAGCAGCGCGTCGTAGCTGATCGAGCCCTCGGCGTGGAAGGAGATGGTGCGCGCCGGCGCGCTCCAGTCGTGGAACGTGGACTTGTAGAACTCGTCGTAGTCGTCCTGCTCAACCTCGCTCTGGCGCTTCTTCCAGATCGGGGTCATGGAGTTGATGGTCTCGAGCTCCTGGTGCTCGACGTAGCGCGGGGCATCCTCGGGCAGGTCCTCGGGGTTCTCCACCGGCTCGCTCTTGGTCACCATCATCTGGATCGGGTGGCGAACGTAGTTGGAGTAGCGCTTGATGAGGTCGCGCAGGCCCCACTCGGAGAGGAACTTGTCGGTGTCCTCGGCCTCGCTGGAGGCGCGCAGGTAGAGGATGACGTCGGTGCCGTGGTCGCCCTCGCCGTCACGCTCGCCCGCAGCCGCAGGCTCGACGGTGTAGCCCTCGATGCCGTCGGACTCCCAGGCAAAGGCCTGGTCGGAGCCAAAGGCGCGGCTCACCACGCGCACGCGCTCGGCCACCATGAAGCTCGAGTAGAAGCCGACGCCAAACTGGCCGATGATGTCCATCGCGTCGCCCTGGGCATCGGAATGCTCGGCCTTGAAGGCCTCCGAGCCGCTGTGGGCGATGGTGCCGAGGTTCTCCTCGAGCTCCTCCGCGCTCATGCCGATGCCGTTGTCGGAGACGGTGATCGTGCGCGCATCCTTGTCGAAGGCGACGCGGATGGCGAGGTCGTCCTGATTGATGCTCACCGAGCTGTCGGTCAGCGCAGCAAACGAGAGCTTGTCAATGGCGTCGGACGCGTTGGAGACAAGCTCTCGCAAAAAGATCTCGCGATTGGTGTAGATGGAGTTGATCATCAGGTCAAGGAGCTTCTTGCTCTCGGTCTTGAACTGCTTCATAAGGTCGCTTCCCTTCAATCTCACGTGCGGCGCATATGCCGCCGATGCTCACAGATTCCTTTGTACCCATCGACGGCGTCAGATTTCACTCGATTTCAAATCAACCAAAGCGCGCACGTGCGCTTTTGGCAGAGCTTGGTGCTCTCGGACAGACGCGTGCTACATTTGTGCGGACAAAAAGACTCGTATCGAGCCAGGAGGCCTCCATGGGAATCCTCATCAAGAACACCCTCGCCATTCTTCCGGCAGAGGACGGACATGCCGTCGGCCACCACGACCTCTACGTCGAAGGCGCAGACATCGTAGGCATCGACGAGGCTCCCTGGGGCTTTGTTGCCACCGAGACCATCGACGGCACGCGCCGCTTGACCATCCCTGGCCTCATCAACGCCCACACGCACACCTACATGTCGATGATGCGCAACGTGGCCGATGACCTCTCGTTTCCCGACTGGCTCTTTGGCACCATCGAGCCGATCGAGGACCGGCTCGAGCCCGAGGACGCGTACTGGGCGTCGCTGCTCAGCCAGATGGAGATGATCCGCACCGGCACCACCTGCTTCAACGACCAGCAGATGCACATTCACCAGACCACACGCGCGGTGCGCGAGTCGGGCATGCGCGCCGTCATCTGCCGCGGCCTGGTAGGCGGCGAGTACGACCTCACCGAACGCCGCATCCTCGAGGCGCTCGAGGAGCGCGACGCCTTTGCCGACTGCGACCGCCTGACCTTCCGTCTGGGACCGCATGCTCCCTACTCCTGCGGGCCCGACTACCTGCGCGGTGTTGCCGAGGTGGCCAAGCGCGAGGGCATGGGCATCCACATCCACATCGCCGAGTCGCAGAACGAGAGCGACAACATGTGGGAGCAGCATCACTGCACTCCCGTGGAGTACGTGCGGGATGCCGGAATCTTCGAGATGCCCACCATTGCCGCACACTGCATCCGCGTGAACGAGTCCGACCGTCAGATTCTGGCCGAAAACGGCGTGAGTGTGGTCACCAACCCCGCGTCCAACATGAAGCTGGGCAACGGCTTTGCCCCCGTGCCGGAGCTCGTGGCGGCGGGCATCAACGTCTGCCTGGGCACCGATGGTGCCGCCTCCAACAACGCGCAGAACATGTTCCGCGAGATGTCGCTGCTCGCGCTCATCCACAAGGGCACGCACGACACGCCGCAGTGCATCTCTGCAGACGAGGTGCTCGACATGGCCACCCGCAACGGAGCTGCCGCTCTGGAGCTTCCCACGGGCTCGATCGAGGTGGGCAAGAAGGCTGACCTCGTGCTGCTCGACCTCGACGCCCCGTCGCTCACGCCGCTCAACAACGCCGTGGCCGCCCTCTCCTACTCCGCAAACAGCTCGGAGGTGGACACCGTCATCATCGACGGAAAGGTGGTCATGCGCGGCCGCGAGCTGCTCACCATCGACGAGGAGCGCGTGCGTCACGAGATTGCGCGTATCTGCGAGAGGCTCGGTCTGGCATAACGAACGAGGCCAACCACGACATCCACGTGACCGGGCGGGGGAGCAACCTTGCGACACGACGAACACAACGGAGCACTCACCCTCTACCTCGAGGGACGCATCGACGCCAATAGCGCACCCGACATCGAGGACGACATCAACGACCTAGTGGGCAGCCTGTCACCCGAGCAGGTGCTCCTTGACGGCAGCAACCTCGTTTATCTCTCAAGCGCCGGTCTGCGCGTCATCATGCGTCTGCTCAAACGCGGGGCAGACGTGCGCATCGTCAACGTCACCCCCGAGGTGTACGACGTGCTCGATATGACGGGCATCTCCGAGATCGTGCCCGTGACCAGGTTGCCGCGCGAGCAGAGCATCGACGGCTTGAGGCAGATCGGCGCCGGTGCCTTCGGCCGGGTCTACCGCCTCGACGCCGAGCGCGTGATCAAGGTCTATGCGCCCGAGGTGAATCCTCTCGACAAGATCGAGCGCGAGCGCACAGCCGCGCGACAGGCCTTCATCCACGGCGTCCCGTCAGCCATCCCCTTCGAGACGGTGCGCGTCGGCAGGGAGCACGGTATCGTCTACGAGCTTGTGGACGCACGAACCCTTGGCGAGGCGGTCACGGAGGAGCCCGGCCGGCTCGACGAGTACGCAGCGAGTATGGCGCACCTCCTCAGCCAGCTGCACGACACGCACTTCGCGGAGGGGCAGCTTCCCGACGCGCGCGGCATCCTCCACGGGTGGATCGACGTCGCCGAGAAGAGCGGTCTCTACGCGCCGCGCACCATCGAGCTCCTGCGGCGGTTCGTGGACGGCTTTGGCGCGGCCGACACCTTTGTGCACGGCGACTTCCACCCCGCAAACATCATGGTGATGCCTGACGACGAGCTGCTGCTCATCGACATGGGCGACGCCTCCATGGGCAGCCCCAAGATCGACCTCGCGGGTACCTTCCATGTGCTGCGCATCGCGGCACGCAGACCAGGCGGGGCCGAGCGCCTGTGCGGCATGTCATCGGAAGCGCTCGATCGCCTGTGGATGACCTTCGCGCGCCGCTACTTCGATGTGGAGAGCCCGGCCGATATCGAGTCCATCGAAAGCCAGCTCAGGATACGCGCGCTCCCCCGCACCATGGGCAGCACCGCCCGCTCCAAGCTCATCGACGACGAGACGCGAAGGCGGCAGGCGCACGAGCTTGAGCAGCAGTTCCTCACGGCGGTCGGACAGTAAAAGACCATCATGTCTGACCTTGGGTGATCACATCAGGGGAGCCGAGTCGGCATACTTCTGCGTCAGCGCCACTTCCTGCTTCGTTGGTGCGGCACCCTGATACCAGCTGATGAATGAACCCGTCCTTGGGTCAGGCCGCACGGCAAGGCCGACTTTGCCCGCATGGAGAATCGCCATCAGCGAGCCCTCCTCGGGCACGAAGACGTTGCGCGTGAAGGCGATGCCAAACATGAACGGGCCGTCGTCCCCTTCGGCGTAGACCTCGGCCCTTTGCAGCACGACGTCCGTAATACGCACCACCTCAACGCTCAGGCCCTCCTCGTTCAGCAGCCCGCGCAGCTCGCGGTCGAAGCCGTACGCCTCGTCATACCCCCTTTTGGCATACAGGCAGGGCCATGGAGAGAGAGCGCAAACGGCGACGTACGTCAGGCATGAGAGCGTCGGGGCGCTCTCCACCCAGGCGAGGAGCGGATCCCACAGAAAGATGGCCGCCGCGAGCAGGATCATGGTTGCAACGGGTATGACCAGCAGGAACACCACCGGCTTGAGTCCGGCGTGTTGCGGCGTGTACATGACGAGTTCGGGGTTGTCCATCAGGATCTGCCGCTCTTCCTGCGTGATGGACCGTGCCACAGATAGCCTCCCGACAAATGTCGCGTGTCGTTGCAATTCTCAGTGTAGCGTGTCCCAACCCCACAAACGATGTGCCTATTCTGCTCGCGTGGCATCATTTTCCCGCTTGCTCTAGACTGTTAACGTTACATTTCGCGGCGTTGGCCGCATCAAGGATTGGAGCACACCACCATGGCAAGCGAGATCAGGGACATCAACCTGGCCGAGAGCGGACTGCGCAAGATCGAGTGGGTCAGGCGCAACTGCCCGCTGCTCACCATGCTCAAGGAGGAGTTCGGCGAGACCAAGCCCTTCGCGGGCCAGAAGGTTGCCCTGTCCATCCACCTCGAGGCCAAGACGGCCTACCTCTGCGAAGTGCTGAAGGCGGGCGGCGCCGAGGTGTACGCCACCGGCTCCAACCCCCTCTCCACGCAGGATGACGTCGTGGCCGCGCTCGTCACCGAGGGCATCGAGGTGCATGCCTGGCACGCCATCTCCGACGAGGACTACATGCGCTGCATCGACGACGTGCTGGCCATCGGCCCCACCATCATCATCGACGACGGCGGCGACCTGGTGAACCGCGTCCACACCAAGTATCCCGAGCTCATCGACAACATCATCGGCGGCTGCGAGGAGACCACCACGGGCATCATCCGCCTGGAGGCCATGAACCGCGAGGGCAAGCTCCGCTTCCCCATGGTGCGCGTCAACAACGCCCAGATGAAGCACTTCTTTGACAACCGCTACGGCACCGGCCAGAGCGTCTGGAACGGCATCAACCGCGCAACCAACCTCGTCGTCGCGGGCAAGATCGCCGTCGTCGCCGGTTACGGCTGGTGCGGCAAGGGCGTCGCCATGCGCGCCAAGGGCCTCGGCGCCCGCGTCATCGTGACCGAGATCGATCCGGTCAAGGCCATCGAGGCCATCATGGACGGCTTCGACGTCGGCTGCGAGAAGGTCATCGACGAGGAGGACTTCCTCAACATGCGTGACGGCGCCATCTGCTGCAACGCCGGCCACTTCGACTGCGAGGTCGACATGGCTTGGCTGCGCGCCAACGCCGTCGAGCAGCGCGACATGCGCGAGAACATCGTGGGCTACAAGCTCTCCAACGGCAACTGGATCTACGTGCTCGGCGAGGGCCGCCTAGTCAACCTCGCCTGTGGCGACGGCCATCCCGCCGAGATCATGGACATGTCCTTTGCCATCCAGGCGCTCTCTGCCAAGTACCTCGTGGAGCACCAGGGCGACTTCGAGGAGATGCTCATGGATGTCCCCGACGAGGTCGACTTTGACGTGGCGCGCAAGAAGCTCGCCTTCATGGGCAAGGCCATCGACACCCTGACGTCCGAGCAGGAGCGTTACCTTAACGAGTCCGGCATCTAACCATTTGGCACACTTGCTCCGCGGGAGCTAGTGAGCCGTCACACCATCTGCCAGCGAGTGGCACGCTTGCCCCATGGGAGTCAGCGTGCCACTTTTGTTAGTGAGAGCTTCCAGCCGGCGCCCGTGCCGATACCGTACGCCTTGGCAAAGCTGCCCTGGTTGATGGCCACCGCCATGCAGTCGAGGCTATTTGCGTACACCAGGGGCTCGCCCACGTACACGTCGGCAAAGCTGTGCGCATAGGTGAGAAGGTTGCGGTAGACCGTGCGTGTGCCGTCGGAGATGCAGACCTCCACGCGGTCGCCGTATGCCACGCCCAGCTGCTCGAACTGCGTGCGCGGGATGTTGGTCCAGACGCTGCCAAAGCGCACGTCGAGCACATCGATGGAGCCCGTCGCGCTCTCGCCGTCGCAGGTGGACTCCATCACGGGCAGCTCTATGAGGCCCTCGGGGTCGATGGCGGGCCCCACCTGCACAAAGTCGATGACCCCAGACGCCAGACGCGCGCCGGTGTAGGCGAAGACGTCGCGCCCGTGGAAGGTGTAGCTCGCACTCGATCCAGCAAGACGGTTGACCGACTCGTCGATGACGCGCGCCTCCTCGATGCCCATCATCCGCTTGGTGTGCGTCAGGGTCCCGTTGTCGGGCGTGATTACGTACTGCCCGCCAGAAGTACGGACCGCCACGCTCAGCCGGTCAGACCCAACGCCAGGATCGACAACGCTGACAAAGACGGTTCCCGCAGGCCAATAGGCCAACGTCTGGATGAGGCGATACGACGCTTCCCAGATGTCATAGACCGGAATCTCATGCGTCAGGTCAAAGACGCGCAGACTCGGCGACACCCCCAGCGCGACACCATACATCGCGCTCACGGCGCCGTCGGCCATCCCGAAGTCTGACTGTAAAACCAAAGCAGCGCTCATCGGACATCTCCCCACGAAAGAGGCGTACAGGCCTTGCTCGCCGTACCACCGCCCGTTTGCGGCCGCCAAAGCCGTTGCCATCTTCACACTGAATCTCGTCATACACAATGTATGTTTCTAATTTTAATGCAAATGCCGACACTAACCCTTTTGTCACCCTCCGCAACCATGCATACTTTGAGCGTCGAAAGGGGCCTCATGTTCGTATGTCAGCTGTTTGTCTGGTTCGTTCTGTATAGCATCGTGGGTTGGATCTGGGAATCCACCTACTGCACCATCGTGGAGCACAAGTGGCAGAACCGCGGTTTTCTGTACGGCCCCTACTGCCCCATCTACGGGACGGGCATCGTGGGCATCATGCTGCTGTGGCACTCCGTGCTCGAGCGCGGCGAGACCCCGGCGTGGTATCAGGTGTTTCTCGTGGTCATGGTGGGCAGCGCCATCCTCGAGTACGTTACCCACTGGACCCTCGAGAAGCTCTTCCACGCGTATTGGTGGGACTACTCCAACATGCCCCTCAACCTCAACGGACGCATCTGCCTGCCCGCATCTATCTTCTTCGGACTCGGCGGCCTTCTGGTGGTCTACGTCTTCTACGGACCGACCGCCCGCCTCATCGCCGCGGCAGACCCCATCATGGTCGAACTCTTCTCGCTGGTATTGATGGCAATCATTGCGGCTGACACCGCCATCACCGCATCGTCGCTGGCAAGCATCGCACACACCGCCTCCGCCATCAACAGAAGCGTCAACGCGCACATGGATCGCTTTGTGGCCAAGGCCGAGGACAAGCGCCAATCCATCGCAGCGGAGATCAGCGAACAGCGCGAGCAGACAGTGCAGGCCTTCCGCGAGGCAGGCGAGTCCATGCGCGAGCGCGAGCAGGCCGTCGACCAGCAGGTGCAGGAGCTGGAGAGGGAGCGTTCGAGCTACATTGCCCGCGAGCGCGAACGCTTCTCCACGCTTGCACGCAGGAGGCAGCTCAACCAGATGGATCCCTTGGCCCGAATGGCGGCCAAGCGCGCCCAGGGCACCGTGGCCTCCGCAGACGAGGCTGGTTCGTCCAGTCGCGACCAGCTCTTCCGGCTCTGGCACGATCTTCTCGAAAGGGACTAGTCTCAAACAGGGGTGTGGCCCGAGACGACTCGCTACCAGGCCGGCGGGCAACCGCCGGCCGCATTTGCGGAGCGAGAGGGGTCGTACCGTGCAGCTTTTCCCGTTAGTGTGTAACTCGATTCGTTCGACATCCCGCGAGATACATTGACAGGCGAAACTGACCAGCGTTTTTGTCGGCTGGTCTCAGGTCTCGAGATGCGATAGCGATGGTGCGTTACACACTAACGGGATAAGTTGCACGATTCTCGGTCCACCGTAACGCAAACCGCCAGCAGGGACACCGATTGCACGCGCAGTCGCCCTTAAAGGCGCAATCAGCGTCACAACCTACTTGCCCAGAGCCTCACGGCGCTTCTGCATGATGAAATCGGTCATGTCCGATATGGGCAGCTCGCAGCCACTCTCGACCCACCTGCAGACGACCGCCGTCGTACCAGCAGCCATGTAGATCTGCCTCATTGTGTCAGCCGTCATGCCGCCCTGCACCTCATCGTGCATCGGGAACGCTGCAAGCGTGAAGGAGAAGAGACGGTTCCTGAAGGTCTTGTCGGCACTGCCGTCGAGGAGCATCCGCAGCTGGTCGGCGTTATCGTGATACAACGTGAGAACCTCGGAGATTGCGCGCTCGAACTCCTTCTCCTCGGACTCGGCCGACAGGCCCTCGGTCTGTGGTGCCAGAGACTCGATCTTGCCAAATAGCTCGTCGAGCGCATCGTCGACGACGCTCTGCAGCGAGCCATACGCGCGGTAGTAGCTCGTCCGGCTCACACCCGCCTTGTCCACGACCTCGCTGACCGTGATCTTGTCGATGGAACGCTCCCTCAGCAACTCAAAGAGCGCCTTTTGGATGCGACGTTTGCTATTGAATTTTGCCATCTTGTTCCCTCCCCCAGCGCAATGGTACAAGATGTAACGAAGAAATGCGACAGGTGCCGCTGCTGACATAGTTCTAGCACTGCCTGCATCTGGCACATCCGCCAATCTGGCCTACAATCCAAGCTGCATGCCAACCGTCAGAGCATGGGAGTGACCGATGAGCGCCGTCGTCGACTGTCTGATCAAATACTGCCGGATCCCCTCGCAATCCAACCCCCTCATGTCGGGCTCCGTCCCGTCCACCGGCAGCCAGCTGGCCATGACCGAGGTGCTTGCCGAGGACCTGCGCGCACTGGGCGCCCAGGACGTGCGCAGCGACGAGCACGCGTACCTTACCGCCCATTGGCCCGCCAGCCCCGGTTGCGAGGACCTTCCAGCCCTAGGCTTCTGCTGCCACGTCGACACCGCCTTCCAAAGCTACGGAGACCCCGTTTACCCGCAAGTGCGCCGCTACGAGGGTGGCGAGCTCGTCATCGGCACCGGACGCGACGGGCGCGTGGTGGCCGTCAGCCCCGCCACCAATCCGCAGCTGGGCCACATGGTGGGATGGGACCTCGTGACCTCCGATGGAACCTCGCTTCTGGGCGGGGACGACAAGGCGGGCATCGCCGCATGCCTCGAGCTACTCGCCCGGCTCAAGGGCGATTCCACGCTCCCCCACCCGCGCCTCTCCCTTGCCTTTACGCCTGACGAGGAGATCGGCCATGGGGCGGCCTTGCTCGATCTCGAGGCATTTGGCGCGCCATGGGGCTACACCATCGATGGCGGCCCGCTTGGCGAGATCTGCTTCGAGACCTTCAACGCCGTCGAGGCGCACGTGCGCGCGCACGGGATCTCGGTGCACACGGGCACCGCCAAGGGCCACATGATCAATGCCTCGGAGGCCATCATGCGCTTCCACCAGCTCCTGCCGGCCCACGAGCGGCCCGAGTACACCGAGGGTTACGACGGGTTCTACTTCTTGGAGCGCCTTGAGGGAGCCTGCGAGGAGGCTCTGGCCGACTACATCATCCGCGACCACGACCGGCGCAGGCTCGAGCGGCGCATGCAGGTCTTGCGTGAGGCGGTGCAGCTGGTCAACGGCCAGCTTGGCTCCGAGGTGCTCGAGGTCGAGTTCAACGAGCAGTACCGCAACCTGGCAGACGTGGTGACCCTGCCCGAGAACGCGCACCTCATCGCCAACGCGAAGGCCGCCTTTGCGGCTTGCGGCGTGAAATCCTACTGCACGCCCATGCGAGGCGGCACCGACGGCTCGCAACTGTCGTTCAGGGGATTCCCGTGCATCAACCTCTCCGCCTGCTACTACAACGCCCATGGCGTTCGGGAGTTTGTGCCGGTCCCCGAGCTCGAGCGACTGGTGGACGTGCTGGTGGAGCTCGTGGGGCTCTATGCGCGGCCTCAGCAGGGATAACGGGTTCGGCGATGCTCTTCCTTCTGCTGGCGACAATCGCAAGCGCGGGCAACGCGCTCACCATGAAGTTCGCGGGGTCGCGCAGCGACAACGCGTGGGCGCTCTTGCTTTTCAACTACCTTGCGGCAACGGCCCTCTCCGCGGCTTCGGCGCTCCGGGCGGGGCTCGCCTTTGCGCAGGTTGCGCCTCAAACCTGGGCACTTGGCCTGGTTGCGGGCGTCCTCTTTGTCGCAACCTTTGCCCTGCTTCAGCACAACGTGCGCGTGAACGGGGCGACCGTCTCCTCCTCGCTCACCCGCATGGGCGCCGTCATCCCCATGGTCCTCTCGATCGCGTTGTTCGGCGAGTACCCATCCTTCGCCGGCGCCTGCGGCATCGCCGTCGCAATCGCGGCGACCACGTTGCTTGCGATCCCACCGAAGGGAGAGGCGACGGCAGAAGCGGCCACTCCCTCCGCCCGTAGGCTCCTCATCCCCATGGTCCTCGCCGGAGGCCTCGCTGACACCATGCCCAAGGTCTTCGAGACCGTCGGCGACCCCGCGCACGAGGAGGTCTATATCCTCATGACCTTCGCGACGGCGTTTGCCGTCTGCCTCGCGATGCTTCTCAAGGAGCGCGAGCGACCGGCTGGTGTCGACGTCGCTTGCGGAACCATGCTCGGCTTCTTCAACTTCTTCTCGACCGACCTCATGCTTCGCGCGCTTATCGAGCTCCCCGCCTACGTGGTGTACACGGGTTTCAGCATGGGAGTCGTCCTGATCGTGTATGGCGCAAACGTCCTGGTCATGCACGAGCGGCTCACGCGGCGCGACCATGTCGCCCTCGCGCTCGTCATTCTTGCGCTAGCGCTCATCAACCTGCCGGGATAGGAACTTCCCACCGGGCAAAAAGCGCGCACTTCTCGCAAGGTATTCGGACTCCCAAAACAAGCGCCCAAATAGTTCTCGAGAAGTGCACGCTTTTCCAAGCGCGGATGTCTTGACGCTTGCCATGACGTGTGCCAAGGTATCCTAGAACGTCGCCTGCGCAGCGGGTGGCGACATAGTCGGAGGGTCCCAAAGACCGGAGAAGACACGCCGTGCGGGCACCGTCTCTTCGGCCTTTTGTTTTAGGAGACAACGGGTAATGGCTGAGTTCGAGCCGTCACAAGAGGATGAGCTGCGCGAGCTGTATCTGGCGACGGCGCCTACGCACCTGTTTCTCAAGGCTGCCACGCCCGGCGCCATCTCCATGCTGGCATCGGCCCTCTACGACGTGCTCGATGGCGTCATCGTCGGCCAGCTGCTCGGCTCGACGGCCTTCGCAGCGGTCAACCTTGCCATGCCGTTCGTGATTCTCGTCTTTGCCGTGGGCGACCTCATTGGCGTGGGCTCGTCGGTGCCCATCGCCATCGCGCTCGGCGCCAAGGAGGAAAAGCGCGCAAACAACGTGTTCACCTGCGCGGTGCTGGGCATCTTCATCCTGGGGGCAGCGCTTGGGGCCGCCTTCTGGATGGCGGCGCCCGCTATCATGGCAGCCCTCGGGGCCACGGGCCAACTCGCCGAGGATGCCGTCATATTCCTGCGCGTCTATGCCGTTGGCGCACCGGTGACCTCGATGATGTTCGCCATCGACAACTTCCTGCGCATCTGCGGCAAGATCCGCGGAAGCCTCGCCCTCAACGTCTTCATGGCGGTGTTCGGCGCCATCTGCGAGTACAGCTTCGTGCGCTACGCGAGCCTCGGGGTCTTTGGCGCCGCACTCGGCTACGTGTTGGCACTCGGGGTGAGCGCGGCGATCGGCATGGTGCCCTTCCTCCTTGGCCGCTACCAACTGCGCTTCGTCAAACCGCAGCTCTCCCCCGAGCTCGTGCGCGAGATCACCAGTGCGGGCATGCCGGCCTTCCTCAACAACGTTGCCGGACGCGTCACCTCGGTGCTGCTCAACGCCGCCCTGCTCGCCCAAGGTGGCGAGGATGCCGTAGCCGTCTACGGCGTGCTCATGTACGCGAGCGGCGTGATCTTCCCCCTGCTCTACGGCACCTGCGACTCGCTGCAGCCAGCCGTCGGCTACAACCTGGGAGCAGGGCGTGTCGACCGCGTGGTCAAGCTCGAGAAGCGCATCTTCGTCGCCTGCGCGGCGCTCTCGGTCGCGCTAGCCACCGCCATGCTGCTGTTCCCGCGCGAGCTCACGCTGCTGTTCATGGCCGACGCGTCCGACGCCATCCTCACGATGGCGGGACCCGCGTTCCGCCTCTTCTCGATCGCCTACTTCCTGCGCTGGCTGCCGATGGCCACGCAGGCCTTCTACACCGCCATCGAGCGACCAAAGCCGGCGTCGGCCTTCTCGCTCTTCTCGGTGCTGGTGGCCCCCGTCGCCGCGCTCGTCATCCTGCAGCCCCTCGGGCTCAATGGGCTGTGGCTCAACCTTCCCGTGGCAACGCTGGCCAGCACGGTTGTTGCAGCTTACATGCTCATTAACCTGCGCAAGGAGCTTCGCGGAGAACGTTAGCCCCTGCGCGGCTGCAGCTCTGGCACAAATCAGAAGCGCATACCAAAGACGAGGCCGTCCTCCTCGTACTGTGGGAGGCGGCTGAATCCCATGTGCTCGTAGAAGCCCGCGGCGCGTGCGTTGTTTGCCGCCACGCCAAAGGCGATGCCAGGCACACCCGCCTCGCGGAGATGCTCGAGAAGCGCCTCGATGAGTGCGCGACCGCTGCCGCCGCCCGTATAGGCCTCCTCAATGTCGATGTGCAGGTGCGCGGGATACTCCCCCGCCGTGACCGCAAAGGCCTCGTACTCGCCCGCGACGCGTGCGGCGTACTCGGGACCGAGCTCCTCGATTTGCCTGCGATACGGCTCGAAGACCTGCTTCCAGGTCTCGAAGTCCTCCGCACAGAGCGTGTAGCCGTGTGCCTTCCCATCGTCACCCAGCAACATGAAGCAGGTACCGTGCTCCAGGTAGGGCTCGCAGTACATGAGCAGGGTGAAGCGACCGTGGGTCTCGTCGGTGCGCGCACGCTCGCTCGCCGTCGCAAGGCACACGGCACGCATCTCGTCAGCGTGATCGGGGGAATACGGCGCAACGCGCATGTCAATGTCCCTTCTCCGATATGGCACATTCGCTCCGTGGAAGCCAGCGCGTCATGGAATCTAGTACGGAGCACCACCCTCCACCTCGGTGACACTGAACTGCTCGCCATTCGCCGGATGCGAGCAGAGGTCAGGAATGGCGCTGGTGATGGCCCAGAATCGCGCCCCGTCTGAACCGTAGTTGTAGCTACCGGGATACTCGTAGTCCTGCCTCATAGTCGCCGAATATGCGGGCACCCATGCGCCTCCGCCCGTTGAGGCACGGAAGTTCCAGAGCTCCATGGTCCGCACCTCGGCGGCCTCTTCCACCAGATAGTCCTCGAGGAAGCAGACGGTTCGCGTCATGTGCGTGTTGCCGTAGCCGAGGTCATAGGAGACGAGCTTGTCCCAGCGTCCCGACTCGAGGTCCATGACGGAGAAGATCAGTTCGCAGGTTCCCCTGTCCGTCTGCCTGCATTGGATGAGTGCGCGATAGGCATGCCCCTGCTTCCAGTCGTAGTCGACGATCGTCTGAATGCCAGATCCCTCGCCCGCAAACGGCTGGCTGACCCGGTAGGTGTCAGGATACGTACGCACGGCATGGATGATCGACTCTGCGCCAGAGGAGTCCGTGACGTAGGTGTCCCAGACGGACATGATGGCAACCTTCGAGCCATCATCGGTCACCTGGAACCCAGCGTAAGCCGCCACCCCAGAGTAGTCGCGATGCACATTGGAGTATCGGCTGCTGAGCTCGCTCAGGTCCAGGTCCAGGTTGCAAACGCTGAGGTACGTCCCTCGCGGCTGCGAGTCAGCCTTGAAGTCGACCGCGTACTCGGT
Source organism: uncultured Coriobacteriaceae bacterium (assembly GCA_902790135.1). Taxonomy (GTDB): domain Bacteria; phylum Actinomycetota; class Coriobacteriia; order Coriobacteriales; family Atopobiaceae; genus UBA1367. Next base: position 101,293 of record CADAQM010000004.1, on the reverse strand, counting down.
GATGCCCTCGATGCCAAACTGCGGGTCGCACACGATGTACGGTGAGCGGTCGGGGGCAAGATAGCCCGCCACCGCTTCCGCCGACGGCAGGCTCATGCGCGTGCCCCAGAGTTCGGCGTTGAGGAGTTGGTCGGGCTGGTGCGGGGTTACCGTCCCGGTGGACACGCTATCGCCCGACGTGACCTGCGCCTCTTCGCTCGGCTCGGACTGTGCCACGTCTTCCAATATGCCCTGCGGCCGATTCGTCGTCGAGCCGCCGGCATCTCCAATGAATTCGACGCGCTCGATCTGCGGCGTTTGGGAAATGCTCGCCGAGTCGCTACCCGATGGATACATGAGTTCGTCGATGAGAACCATGGCACAAGCTCCGATCATGAGGGCAACAGCCCACTTGAGTATCTGATTCATGTTTGTCCCCCATACAAATGCCCGTCTTTAGCCATCGTAGCATGAGCGCCAAACACAGGCTTTCAGGGACCGGCCCATCGGAAAACGGGAAGGCTGGCACACCAACCTCAGAGTTGGTCTGCCAGCCCTCGAAGTCTATGCCACGTGACACGCATGCCCCACGGAGCAAACGTGCCATGGTTGCATGTTACTCGTAGCGCTCGTCGAAAACGCGCTTGGTCTTCTTCTCGGAGCGCGGGAGCATGCCCAGCTCGACGATCTTGACCAGCGGGGTGAACCCGATCTTGTGCTTGACGCGGCGGGCGACGCGGCGACGCAGGTCCTCCCAGTCCACCGAGCCGTTGGTCTCCACGTAGATGCGCATGGTGTCGCGGCCGTCGAGGTGCGAGAGGCGGATCTGGTACTCGCTCGAGCACTCGGGGAAGGTGGCGAGGATCTCCTCGATCTGGGCCGGGAAGACGTTGACGCCGTGGATCTTCATCATGTCGTCGGAGCGGCCGGTGATGGTATCGATGCGCGGATGCTCGTTGTGGCCGCAGGCGCACTCGCCCGGGATGATGCGGGAGAGGTCGTGGGTGCGGAAGCGGATGAGCGGCGCCCCCTCCTTGACCAGCGTGGTGAGGACGATCTCGCCCCACTCGCCGTCGGGCAGGACCTCGCCGGTCTCGGGATCGATGATCTCGAGGTAGACGTAGTCGCTCCACACGTGCATGCCATGGCTATGCTGGCAGCTGATGCCGATGCCCGGACCGTAGACCTCGGTCAGGCCGTAGATGTCGTAGTACTCGACGCCGAGCGCGTCGATGATGCGCTGGCGGATCTTCTCGCCAGAGCGCTCGGAGCCGGTGATGAGCTTCTTGAGCTTAATCTGGTCCTTGATGCCGCGCTTCTCGATCTCCTCGGCAAGCAGCAGTGCATAGCTCGCCGTCGCGGTGAGCACCGTGGACTCCATGTCGATCATGAACTGGAGCTGCTTCTCGGTGTTGCCCGGACCCATGGGGATGGCCATGGCGCCCAGCAGCTCGCAGCCGGCCTGGAAGCCGATGCCCGCGGTCCACAGGCCATAGCCCGGCGTGATCTGCACGCGGTCCTCAGGCGTCACGCCCGCGTACTCGTAGCAGCGCGCGAACTGGATGGCCCAGTCGTCCACGTCCTTCTGGGTATAGGGGATGATGACGGGCGTGCCCGTGGTGCCCGACGAGCTGTGGATGCGGACGATCTCGCTCTGAGGCACGGCGGAAAGCCCCAGCGGATAGGCCTCGCGCAGGTCCTGCTTCTCGGAGAAGGGCAGGGCCTGGAAGTCCTCGACCGAGGACACGCCGGTGATGCCGGCCTCGCGCAGGCGCTTGCCATAGAAGTTGTCGGCTGCAAGCAGGCGCTTGATCTGCGTGTCGACCTGCTTGAGCTGGGTGTCGTTGATCTGCATGGGAAACCTTTCCGTTGGGGAGGGCCTGGAGAGTCCTGCCCATGTTAGCCACTGTGGTGCAGCATGATAGCCCAAGGCCAAGCGGTCCCAGGCTCGCGCGGCCATTCCGTAACCCGCACGTGATACGGCCGTGACAGACGCGAGCGCCTCCGTGCAGCTGCGGGTCGGAGGCGCTCGAGAAGAGTCAAGCTATGGCGTGAGGTCTACCTGAGCGCATCAGCCCACGTAGGCTAGCGCGCGCTCGTTGAGGGCCCAGAGCTTCTCAGGCAGACGCTCGTGGATGGCATCGAGCAGGTCTGCCTCGGTGAGACCCAGCGCACCAGAGCGCGCCGCGGCTCCCAGCAGCACGACGTTCAGGCACTTGGCACTGCCGAGGTCTGCTGCCGCCTGGTCCGCATCCACCACCACGAGTCCCTCCCCTACCTGTTTGCGCAGGTATGACATGACGCCCTCGTAGTCGTAGGCGGGACCGCCCGTCATGGCGCTCACGGGCACCACCGGTCGGGCACTCACCACCACGCGACCGCCGGGCTTGAGGAAGGCCAGCTGGCGCACAGCCTCGGCGGGCTCGAAGGCGATGATGAGGTCTGCGGTGCCGCGTGCCATGAGCGGAGAGGCAATGTCCTCGCCCACGCGCACATGGCTGAAGACGCTGCCGCCGCGCTGTGCCATGCCGATGGTCTCGGCCGTCTTGACGGGAATGCCACGGCTCATCGCAGCCTTGGCGATGAGCTTGGAGGCCAGGATGGTGCCCTGCCCGCCGACGCCGCAGAGAATGATGTTGGTCTTGATGCTCACAGGCGCTCACCTCCGCTGATGGCTCCAAAGGGACAGACCTGCTCGCAGAGCGTGCAGCCCGTGCAGAGCGAGTCGTCGATGACCACCTTACCGTCGCGCGGCACCAAGCCCGGACACCCGAGCTGCTTGACGCAGCGCTGGCAGCCCACGCACTTGTCGGGATCAACCACGCTCCGTGCCTGCGGCTTTGCGAGCACCACGCACGGGCTCTTGAAGATGATGGCCTTGACGCCCGGCTCGTCGGCCACGCGACGGACCGTCTCCACGGCGAGCTTGTGGTCGAGCGGGTCGACGGTCTCCACGCACGTCAGGCCGATGGCACGCAGGATCGCCTCGATGGAGACCTTCTCCACCACCTGGCCCATCATCGTGCGGCCGGTGCCGGGATGGGGCTGGTGACCGGTCATCGCGGTCGTGGAGTTGTCCAGCACGACCAGCGTCATGTTGGCCTGGTTGTAGAAGGCGTTGATGGTGCCGGTGATGCCACTCGCAAAGAAGGTGGAGTCACCGACAAAGGCGAAGCAGGCGGTGTCGGGCTCCACGTGGAAGACGCCCTGGGCGATGTTGATGCCAGCGCCCATGCAGAGGCAGGTGTCGACCATGTCGAGCGGGGCGGCATTGCCCAGCGTGTAGCAGCCGATGTCACCGCAGTAGATGGTCTTGCGGCCCTTCATGGCGCACTTCACGGCATAGAAGCTCGCACGGTGCGGGCATCCCGCGCACAGCACGGGCGGGCGCACGGGAAGAGTCGGGGCATCGGTCGGGGCGGGAGCCTCGGGCGCATCCTCGCCCATGAAGGCTGCCATGGCTGCACCCACGCTCTCCACGCTGTTCTCGCCGGACGGCGCGATGTCTCCGGTCAGCTTGCCACGGATCCTGACGTCCAGATGGTACTTGCCGCAGACGGAGATGAGCGCGCGCTCGATCACGGGGTCAAGCTCCTCGACACAAAGCACCTCGTCGAGGCTCTCGAGGAACTCCACCGCCTTGCGCTCAGGGAACGGGAACGGCGTGGCCACGCGCATCAGGCGCACATGGTTGGCCTCGTCCAGGTTCTCGCGCACGTAGGCGTAGTTGATGCCATGGGTGGCGACACCCACGCGGCGTCCGTCAGCCGCGCGGCAGTCGCCTGCCTCGGGCACGACGAAGTTGCGCTGGTAGTCGCTGAACTCGTCAGAGAGCTCGGCGTTTCGCGACTCGATCTTGGCGTGGTTGACCACCGAGAGCCGCGGGAAGATGACCCAGCGGCCAGGGTCCTTGACAAAACCCTCAGGGCAGTTACGGAGCCACTCGCTCGTATCCTTGACCAACGTGGACTCGTAGCCGTGGTCCACGCGCGTGGTGGCGCGGAAGAAGACCGGCGTGCCCAGGCGCTCGGAGAGCTCGAAGGCCTCCTGCACCATCTCGTAGGCCTCCTGCACCGACGACGGGTCGAAGATCGGCAGCTTGGAGAACTGCGCGAAGGTACGCGTGTCCTGCTCGGTCTGGGACGAGATGGGGCCGGGATCGTCAGCCACCATGACCACCAGACCACCCTTGACCCCGATGTACTCGAGGCTCATGAGCGGGTCGGAGGCCACGTTGAGGCCCACCTGCTTCATCGTCACCATGGCACGGGCACCGGAGTACGCGGCACCGGCCGCGACCTCCATGGCCGCCTTCTCGTTGATGGACCACTCGACGTAGACGTCATCGGTCTTGCGGCGGGCAACGGTCTCGAGAACCTCGGTCGACGGCGTGCCCGGGTAGCCAGACACCACGTTGACGCCGGCAGCCAAGGCGCCCAGCGCGATGGCCTCGTTGCCCATGAGGAATTCCGTATGCATGCACTCCCCCTGCGTGTGCAATGCGTCACGCCCGATGCGTGAGCATCTGTGACCTTAGCAGGTTTGATGGGGCCTTGCCACTTTGTTCACAGAGGCGAGACATGCCTGAGACGAAGGCCTGGGTGGGACGACGGACGGTACCCGACGCTAGTCCTGCTCGCCCTCCACGACGAAGGAGACCTCGTCGAGGTCGGCCACATGCAGGCGGATGAGGGCTTCCACCTCACCCTTGCGTGCGTCGCTGAGCTCCTCCTTCGTCTCCACCGTGGCAACCACGCGCTGCTCGAGGATGTCGCTTTCGGCGTCGTAGCTGTCCTCCACACCCACGCGGTAGCTCGTGAGACCCGGACAGATGATGTCGAGCTCCTGCGTGACCTGCTCGGTGTCGTAGGTGTCGATCACCTCAAAGACGGTTCCCTTCTCTACGATGGAGCTCTTGACCACCTGCACGGAGAAGTATCCGCACGGAAGGGCGAAGATCAGAAGGACCAGCGCGAGGCGATGGCGGAAGGAGTGCGACTCGCGCGCGGCACGCTCCTTCTCCTCCTCGTCCTCCCTGCCGTCGCCGTCGAGGTCGCCCACGAGGGGCATGCGTAGCCACAGCAGCACCACCGTGGCACCAAAGGCGATGAACAGCACGTTGATCAGGTACTCATAGAGCGCCGAAAGGGCAAAGATCAGGTCGCCGTGAGCGGCGCCGTAGCCCACCGAGCACAAAGGCGGCATGAGGGCCGTGGCCACTGCCACGCCGGAGACGAGCGTCGCGGGCTCCTGCCTGCGTGAGAGGCCGAGCGCGCCGGCAAAGCCACCGACGAGCGCGATGAGAAGGTCCCAGATGGTGGCGCTCGAGTTGGTGAGCAGCTCGGAGGTCTGCGTCGAGAGGGGCGAGAGGCGGAAGTAGATGGTCGAGGTGAGCAGGCCGATGCACGTCTGCAGGACGAGCCCGGAGAGCGCACGGTGGAACAGACGCATGTCCATGGTGGCAACAGCGCACGAGATCGCGAGCACCGAGCCCATGAGCGGACAGATCAGCATGGCACCGATAATAGCCGGTGTCGAGTCGGTGTTGAGACCGACGGAGGCGATGAGAATGGCGGCACCAAGCTGGCACAGATGGATGCCATCGATGCGCGCGCCCGAGACGATGCGCTCGTGGATGGTAGTGTACTTGGCCCTGCCGCGCGAAAGGTCGAAGACGCGACGCACCCTCTGCCCAAAATCCTGTTGATGTTGCATACGCTCCCCCACCTGTTGCCTGGCCTAGAGTACTCCACACCGCGACAAAGCGCCACCGACAAGGTACCCGCACGCTGCCTTTCTCGCAAGCGCGCCGTCGCACTCGCTTAGGTGACGAGCAGCAGCACGCATGCGTTGGCCAGGGGCACCGTGACGGTGTCGTAGCCGCGCTTGGTGATGAGCTCGACGTAGGCACCGGCGACGGAGGTGAGCGCGGCCCTCGCGAGACTACCCACAAGCGGCGTGCCTGCCACCAGGAGGACCGCCCATCCGATGACGCACGAGACGGCAAACATGGCTCCCGTGCCCTCCCAGGTCTTCTTGGGGTCGGCGAGCGGAAGTCCCGTATGATGCTTGCCCCACCTGGTGCCGACAAGTGCCGCTGCTGCGTCACCGAAGCCCCACATGAGGATGGACGCCACCGCTGCCTCCGGCTTTCCGAAAAGTCCCCAGCAGAGCGCCACGACTGCCGCGTTGCCCCAGAACATCACCAGCAGGCTGCGACGCACCTCGTGGGCACGGCGCTGCACGAAGAGGTCCGCGTACCAGCCTGCGTGCTCGGCGATTGCGAGAAGGGGCCACACCACCAGGCCAAAGAGCACCAGCACGAGCACGCTCACCAGCCACGAGCCCGAGGCCCACATGATCATGGGCGGCGACGTGAAGGCCGCGACGTGCAGCATCTTGCGGAACACCTCGCGCGGAATGTCCATGAGAAAGTGCACCGCGATAAGCGCGGCGGCAAACGGAAGGATATAGCAGAGGTAGCGCACCAGACAGGCGAGCACCTCCTGACCGAGGGCCGCTGCGACGAGCGTACTTATGTGAACCATGGGCTGCATATGTCCAGTATACGATTGCGCGCCACCGACGCATGCAGGTTTGCGAGCATCGGTGGCGCGCTGGGTTTGCGGATGGCGGAGTGGCTTGCGAGGGCCTTCGCCGTGCTAGGCGCGATAGAACTTGTTGGCGTTGGTGGCGGAGGCGCCCCAGTCCTGGTCGTTGGGACGCGGCATGTGGCCGCCGCCGAGGATGTGGATGTGGAAGTGCTTGACCGACTGACTGGCATCGTCGCCGGTATTGACCAGGATGCGGAAGCCGTTGGTCAGGCCCTCCTGTGCGGCGATCTTCTTGACCACGCTGAAGCAGTGGCCAAGCGTCGCGGGCGGCACGTCATCGGTGATGTCGCGGTAATGGTCCTTGGGGATGATGAGCACGTGGGTGGGCATGAGCGGCTCCATGTCGCGGAAGACCATGCACACGTCGTCCTCGTAGAGCTTGTTGGTGGGAATCTCGCCTGCACCGATCTTGCAGAAGATGCAATTGGGGTCGGTCATAGTGGCTCCTCGGTTGGGTTTTGCAATGGCGGCACTCTACCACGCTGCCGCCCTTTGAACACAAATGGTCACAAAGGGGTAATGGTCGGGATGTGACAGCGACCTGTCTCCCCTGTCACAGATGGCTCCCTGTCGCATGGAGCGGACAGGGAGCCATCGGACGCACGATGTTGTCTGCGTCAGTGACGCTTAAGCGAGGTCAGCCGCCTGGGCCTTGAGCTGCGCCACGCGCTGCTCGAGCTCGGCCTGCTGGGCGCGCTTCTTCTCGATGACCTCGGGCGCAGCCTTGGCCACAAAGCCCGGGTTGCCGAGCGTGCGCGTCACGCCGTTGAGCTCCTTCTCGGCCTTGGCGATCTCCTTCTCGAGGCGCTTGGCCTCGGCAGCGAGGTCGACCAGGCCGCCGACCACGACAAACACCTCGAGGCCACCGTCAACGGCACTCACCGAGCCGAGCGGCTTCTCCTGGTTGGCGCCAAGGGCGAGCTGGTCCACGCGACCGACGCTGCAGATGAAGCCGCGCTGGCTCTCGAGCACGGCGGCATCCTCGGCGTTGGAGCGCACGGCCACGTCGAGCTCGGTCTTGGGAGACAGGCGGTAGCGGGCGCGCGTCGCACGCACGACGGAGACCACGCGGCGGGCAAGCTCGAAGTCATGCTCGGCCTTGTCGTTGACAAAGCCGGCGAGCTCCTCGGGATCAGGCCAGTTGGCGACCATCAGGAACTTGGCGTCGTGGGCGTCGAGGCCACTGGCGGGCAGGGCGTCCCAGACGCTCTCGGTCACGAAGGGCATCACGGGGTGCAGCAGGCGCAGGGCCACGTCGAGCACGTACACGAGGTTGCGCTGAACCTGCAGGCGCTCCTCTGCGGTGCCGTCCAGCAGGCGGCCCTTGCACAGCTCGATGTACCAGTCACAAATCTCGTTCCAGAAGAAGGCCTGGATGTCGCGGGCGTAGTCACCGAGCTGATACTTCTCCAGCGCCTCGGTGGCAGCGGCGACCATCTTGGCCAGACGGGAGAGCATCCACGCGTCCTCGGGCGTCTCGGCCTTGGGCGCACCCGGCTCGTAACCCTCGAGGTTCATCTGCACGAAGCGGCTCGCGTTCCAGATCTTGGTCACGAAGCCACGGGCCTGCTCGGTGCGCGGGCTGTCGATGAGCGCGTGGGTCTTCTTGTCGATGTTGGCGTCGAACTTGACGTCCTGGTTGTTGGTGATGAGCGTGAGCAGGTTGAAGCGCATGGCGTCTGCGCCGTACTTGTTCATCAGGTCCATCGGGTCGACGCCGTTGCCCTTGGACTTGCTCATGCGGCTGCCGTCCTTGGCGAGGATGGTCGCGTAGATGTAGACGTCCTCGAAGGGGATCTCGTCGCAGAAGTACAGCGAGCTCATGACCATGCGGGCGACCCACAGCGCGATGATGTCACGCGCGGTGACGAGCACCTTGGTGGGATGATGGCCGACCATCTGCTCGGGGTGGTCGGGCCAACCCTGCGTGGCAAAGGTCCACAGCTGGCTGGAGAACCAGGTGTCGAGAACGTCCTCCTCCTGGTGCACGTGATGGCCACCGCAGTGCGGGCAGACGTCCGTGTCCTCCATGAGGGCGTCCTCCCAGCCGCAGTCCTCGCAGTGGAAGACCGGGATGCGATGGCCCCACCACAGCTGGCGGGAGATGCACCAGTCCTTGAGGTTCTCCATCCAGGTGAGGTAGGTGTCGGTCCAACGCGCGGGATGGAAGGTGACGTCGCCGTTCTTGACGACCTCGATCGCGCGCTCCTTGAGCTTGTCGACCGCCACGAACCACTGCTCGGACAGCCACGGCTCCAGCGTAGAGTCGCAGCGGTAGCAGTGCATGACGGAGTGCTGGTGCTCCTCGACCTCGCCGAGCAGGCCGTGTTCCTCGAACCACTTGACGACGGCCTCGCGGCACTCGTCGCGGTCCATGCCCGTGAACTCGCCGTAGCCCTCGACGACCACCGCGTGCTCGTCAAAGATGTTGATCTGCGGCAGGTCGTGGGCCTGGCCCATGGCGTAGTCGTTGGGGTCGTGCGCGGGCGTGACCTTGACGAAGCCCGTACCGAAGCCGGCGTCGACGTGCCAGTCAGAGAAGATCGGGATCTCGCGGTCGACGATGGGCAGCATGACGGTCTTGCCGACGAACTTGGCCTTGTCGGGATCCTGCGGGCTGACGGCGATGCCCGTGTCGCCCAGCATGGTCTCGGGACGGGTCGTGGCGACCTCGATGTACTCGATGCCGTCGACCGGCTCGGTCAGCGGGTAACGCAGGTGCCAGAGGTGGCCCTTCTCGTCATGGTACTCGGCCTCGTCATCGGAGATGGCGGTGCAGCAGCTGGGGCACCAGTTGACGATGCGCTTGCCACGGTAGATGAGGCCGTCATGGTACCAGTCCACGAACACCTTGCGGACGGCCTTGGCGTAGTCCTCGTCCATGGTGAAGCGCTCGTCCTCGAAGTCGATCGAGCAGCCCATGCGCTTGATCTGGCTGACGATGGTTCCGCCGTACTCGCGGCGCCAATCCCAGCATGCCTCGAGGAACTTCTCGCGACCGATCTCCAGACGAGAGATGCCCTCCTCCTTGAGCTTCTTGTCGACCTTGGTCTGCGTGGCGATGCCAGCGTGGTCGGTGCCGAGAATCCAGCGGGTCGAGAAGCCGCGCATGCGGTAGTAACGGGTAAGGGTATCCTGGATCGTGTCATCCATGGCATGGCCCATGTGCAGCACGCCGGTCACGTTGGGGGGCGGAATCACGATGGTGCGATCGCCTACGCCTTTGCTGCGTTGATAGCAGCCGGCCTCCATCCAACGCTCGACGAGCTCGGGCTCCGCAACTTGCGGATCGTAGTTCTTGGGCATCTCCTCCACGATGTGCACCTTTCTTGCAGTTTGAACATGCAATCTCATAGGATAGCACGTCAGGAGGTATAAGCTCTTCCATGACACAAGATGTGAACGTGGCTGCGCATGCGCTCCATGCTTGCCGCCACCCTGTTGGCGGGTGCGGACGCGGTGCGGCGGCCAGCAGAACCCAATCGGAGCCTCCATGCTTACAGCACTGCTAACCCTCCTGCTCGTCAACCTCGCCCTGCGCGGCATCGTGTGGTGCGTGCGCGCCTTCCTGCGCTGGATGGACGAGGGCCCGCAGCTGCGGCGCCTGGTAGATGAGGGGCTCATACCCCAGGAGCGGGTAGAGAGCGCCGAGGCCGCGGACATCCGGAAGTTCGTGGACGCCTGCGACGAGTGGCGTCGCGAGATGCGCCTGGGCAGGCGCACGCGTGCCGACCGCCCGCGCCTCACGCGCGAACAGCGGCGCGTGGTGCGCGAGGTCGAGCGACAGGCGCGCTCCGCCTACCTCGACGACATGACCCTCAGCTGGTTCCACATCGTGAGCCTCTTCGTGGTGGCAAGCTTTCTGGGCCTCGTCATCGAGCAGGTGTACAGCTTCGTGGTGCGCGGGGCCACCGAGAGCCGCGTGGGGCTGGTATGGGGGCCGTTCTCCCCGCTCTACGGCTTCGGTGCGGTCTTCCTCACGCTCATCTGCTGGCAGCTGCGGCAGCGCAATGCCAGCAACGCCACCATCTTCGTGGCCGGCATGGTGGTGGGCGGCGTGCTGGAACAGGTGACGGGCTGGGGCATGGAGACCTTCCTGGGCGCCAGCTCGTGGGACTACACCAGCTACCCGGGTGCCCTGAGCAAGTGGGTCTGCGTGCCCTACCTCTTCTTCTGGGGTGCGCTGGGGCTGGTGTGGGCCAAGCTTCTCATGCCTTCCATGCTCTACCGCATTGGCATGCCCTCCACCGTGCGGCAGGTGACGTTCGTAGCACTTCTGGCGCTGTACCTGGGCACGGACATCTTCATGACAGTGAGCTGCTTCGGCCGCATGGCGGCACGCGACGCGGGCATCCCGGCGCAGACGCCCTTCCAGGAGTGGGTGGACGAGCACTACAGCGACAGCTTCATAGCCGGACGCTTCCAGAACCTCGTCATCGGCACGGACGACCGGGCGGCATAGAGAACAGGAAGGGACCTCATGGAGACCATCAACGACCGGCTGCTACTCATCTTGGGCGAAGAGCGCCTCGCGCGGCTCTCGCAGGCACGCGTGATGGTGCTGGGCCTGGGCGGCGTGGGCTCCAGCTGCGCCGAGGCGCTGGCGCGCGGCGGCGTGGGCTCGCTCGTGCTGGTTGACCGCGACGTGGTGGCCCCCAGCAACATCAACCGCCAGGCGCTTGCCTTCCAGAGCACCCTGGGCCGTCCCAAGGCCGAGGTCATGGAGGCCATGGTGGCCGACATCAACCCCTCCTGCGAGGTCACTGCCGTGCAGGCCTTCATCGACAAGGACCACGTGTCCGAGCAGCTGGGCGCCCTCCCCCGCCCCGACTACGTGGTGGACGCCATCGACACGGTCTCGCAGAAGCTCGCCATCGCCGCCTGGTGCCAAGAGGCAGACATACCCGAGGTGAGCGCCATGGGAGGCGCCAACAAGCTCGACCCAACCCGCCTGCGCTTCGCGCCTATCGAGAAGACGCAGGTGGACCCGCTGGCACGCATCGTGCGCAAGGAGTGCCGCAAGCGTGGCATCCGCGGGCTCACCGTGCTGTACTCCGACGAGCAGCCCCGCGAGGCCGAGGGCAAGCGCGACGCCATCGACGAGCACGGCTTCGTGCGCGAGGGACAGTCCATCCTGGGCACCATGAGCTACTTCCCACCCATCATGGGCCAGATGCTGGCGGGTTATGTGCTGCGCGGGCTGACGGGACTACTGTGATGGGCCCAACGCTCTGGGACATGCATGTGCATCTTGACTTCATGCAAGATGCAAGGGGTGTGGCTACCGAGGCGGAGCGGCTTGGCCTGGGGATGTTTGCGGTCACCGTCACGCCAGAGGGCTACGAGCAGACTGCGCGCGAGCTGGTGGATGCCCCCAATGTGCGCGTGGGCGTGGGGCTGCATCCGTGGTGGGTGGCAGACGGACGCTGCGACGGGAACGCGGTGCAAGAGGCGGCGCGCCTTGTGCGCGACGCGCGCTTCGTCGGCGAGGTCGGGCTTGACCTCTCCCCCAGTCACGTGCCTGACAGATCTTCGGATGCGCAGGTCAGAGCCCTAGAGGCAATCGCGCGGGCCTGCGCCGAGACAAGCGCTCCCCAAAGTCCCAAGGTGCTCTCCATCCACTCCGTGCGCGCGGCAGGCCTCACGCTCGACGTGCTTGAGAGTGCGGGGGCGCTCGACAGCTGCAACTGCATCTTCCACTGGTTCAGCGGCACGAGCGACGAGCTGCATCGGGCCGTGCGCGCAGGCTGTTGGTTCTCCATCAACGAGATGATGCTGCGCACGCGGCGCGGCCGCGAGTATGCGCGCCAGCTGCCCGCAAGCCGCCTGCTGCTGGAGACGGACCTGCCCCCTGGAGAGGACGTGCCCTTTGCCGCGACGGAGATCGTGGCACAACTCGAGCGCACGCTCGACCAGCTGGCCGACATCCGTGGAGCCGACGTCAGCCAGCTCACCTGCGAAAACGCCCTGCACCTGATGACACGTTAACTCGCACGAGGAACGTTAACTGCAGAGAGCAGCTCCCATCCATCATCACCGAAACACGAAGACCCTCCCCGCAGCTGCGGGGAGGGTCCTTTCCATCCGTCCGGATGACACACTGACTCCCACGGAGAAAGCGTGTCCCTGGGCTACTGCTCCTGAGCCTTCTTGGCCTCCTCGGCCACCAGCAGGTCGCGCAGCACCGGAGCGGTCTGCGAGAACTCCGACGGCAGCACCACCGTGGAGGCGCCCGCCTGAGCGAAGGCCTCCATCATGCCGATGTGCTGCGTGTACTCGAAGAGGCGATTGGCCTCCTCGCTCGTCAGCTCGGAGCCCTGGATCACGTCGATGGAGTCGCGGATGCCCTGCGCGATGGCCACGCGCTGGTTTGCGATGCCGCGGCCCTCGGCCTCCATGGCCTCGGCCTTTGCCTGGGCGGCGATGACCGTCTTCTGGCGGTCTGCCTCGGCCTCATTCTTGGCGGATTCGAGGTCGTTCTTGGACGCGATGATGCGGTTCATCGACTGCTGCACGTCCTTGGGCAGCTTGATGGAGGTGATCAGCGTGGTCACGATCACGTAGCCGTACTCGAGCATCTTCTCGGAGACGACCTCGTCGATGGCGCGGGCGATGGCATCCTTCTCGGTGAAGACCTCGTCGAGCTTGCGACTGGGGATCTGCGAGCGCAGCGCGTCGGCAAAGTAGTCCTTCATCTGCGCGACCGGGTCGGTCAGGGTGTAGAGGCTCTTGTAGATGCCGGACGGACCCTCCAGCGGCTGGCTGTAGTCGACGTGGTACTGCACGGAGACGTCCAGCTCGATGGTCACGTTGTCCTCGGTCTTCGCGTCAAAGGTGATGTGCTCGTCCTCCGTCATGAGGTTGACGTCGCGCACGCGGTCGATGATGGGCACGCGCACGTGGAAGCCCGGCCCCACCACCTGGTTGAACTTGCCGAGGCGCTCGATGACGCCCACGTGCTGCTGCTGGATGACGTAGAAGACGCCCTGGTAGCCATCACTCACGGTACCGTGCTGGCTGCGGCCTGCCGCCCCAACGATGCCGCCGACGACCTTCGCGATGACGATGAGGACGATAAGCGGGATGAGCACGCTCGTGACGATGGCGATGAGCTCCCCAAAGTCGTAGTACATGGTTCCTCCTTGAGTAGGCAATACGACTTGAGCGGGAGTATACCCATTTCCCCTCTCGGCCAATTGTTTGTGACACGACAACAGTTCCTACACGGATCCGCCACCTGCCAAAGGGGGTTACCCCCGTGGCAACCCCCCCGTGGCAGGTCAAAGGAAACGGGCGACCCGAAGGCCGCCCGTCGTCTCATGCATATATGCCTCTCGCGCCTATGCGCTAAGCTGCACCTCGTCGCCATTCTTGTCGTAGAGCAGCGGCAGGGTCGGGGTGCCGACGCTCTCGGGCGTGACCACCACGCGCGCGATGCGCTTGTCGCTCGGCAGGTCGAACATAGTCTGCTCAAGCGTCTGCTCGCAGATGGCGCGCAGGCCGCGGGCACCAGTGCCACGATCGACTGCCAGGTGGGCGATCTCACGCAGGGCCGCGTCGGTGAACTCGAGCTTGACGCCCTCGATCTCGAACATGCGCTTGTACTGCTTGACCAGCGCGTTCTTGGGCGTGGTGAGAATCTCCACCAGGTCGTCCTCGGTCAGCTCGCGCGTGGAGGAGATGACCGGGATGCGGCCGATGAACTCGGGGATCATGCCAAAGCTGTGCAGGTCCTGCGGCATGACCTGGCTGATGAGCTCGTCGGTGTTCTCCTCGACGCTCTTTGCCAGCTCGGAGTTGAAGCCGATGCCCTTCTTGCCGATGCGGTCGGCCACGATCTTGTCCAGACCGACGAAGGCGCCGGCACAGATGAACAGGATGTTGGTGGTGTCGATGTGGATAAGCTCCTGCTGCGGGTGCTTGCGGCCTCCCTGGGGCGGAACGCTCGCCTCGGTGCCCTCGATGATCTTGAGCAGTGCCTGCTGGACGCCCTCGCCCGACACGTCGCGCGTGATGGAGAGGTTCTCCGCCTTACGGGCAATCTTGTCGATCTCGTCCACGTAGACGATGCCAATCTCGGCGCGCTCGACGTCGTTGTCGGCGGCAGTGATGAGCTTGAGCAGGATGTTCTCGACATCCTCGCCCACGTAGCCAGCCTCGGTCAGGGTCGTGGCGTCGGCGATGGCGAAAGGCACCTTGAGGAAGCGTGCCAGCGTCTGGGCCAGCAGGGTCTTACCGGTGCCGGTGGGGCCGAGCAGCAGGATGTTGCTCTTTGCCAGCTCGACCTTCTCCTCGCCGTCGTCCACGTCGTCTTTGCCCGTCACGATGCGACGATAGTGGTTGTATACCGCCACGCTCATGGCGCGCTTGGCTGCCTCCTGTCCCATGACGTACTGGGACAGCTCATCGTAGATCTCGTGCGGCGTGGGAAGCGCCTCGAGCGGACTGTCGCTGAAGTCGAAGTCGTCGAAGTCGGGATCGTACTCGTCCTCCTCGATCCCGGTGATGATGCTGCTGCACTCGCGAACGCAGTCGTCGCAGATGCAGACCCCATTGGGGCTCTGGACCAGACGATTGACCTGGCTGCGCGGCCTGCCGCAGAACGAGCAGTGCATATTGTTTTTGTCGTTGTCGTAGGGCATGTACGCTCCCCTATGTGGTTGCGGGGCACCGCAGCCTGCTGCGATGCCCCACGGTTTCTAGAGCTGCTCGGTGCGGGAGGAGATCACGCGGTCGACCAGGCCGTACTCGAGGGCCTGCTGGGCGCGCAGGTAGTTGTCGCGCTCGGTGTCGGCGTTGATCTTCTCGATGGGCTGGCCGGTGGCGTCCGCGAGGATCTGGTTGAGGTGCTCGCGGATGTACTTGGTCTCCTCGGCCACGATCTGGATGTCGGTCTGCTGGCCCTCGACACCGCTCGACGGCTGGTGGATCAGCACCATGGAGTTGGGCAGGCACAGGCGCTTGCCCTTGGCGCCGCTGGCGAGCAGCACGGCGGCCATGCTGGCGGCCATGCCCACGCAGATGGTCGAGACCTCGGGCTTGATGAAGTTCATCGTGTCGAGGATACCCAGGCCGGCGTAGACCTCGCCGCCAGGAGAGTCGATGTAGAGCGAGATCAGGAGCTGGGCGATGACGAGGTTCGCGCTCTCGCGGGTGATCGGCTCGCCGATGAAGACGATGCGGTCGTTGAGCAGGCGCGAGTAGATGTCGTAGCTGCGCTCACCGCGCGGCGTCTGCTCCACCACGTAGGGGATCAGCGGGATGTTGGTGGGGTTGTGCATGGACATGGGTGCCTCCAATAGTTGAACATGCCCCAGGTGCAACGGCGCACCTGGGGCATGCGTTGCCATACAGATAGGCTTATACCCTACTCGGCGTCCTCGGAATCGGTCTCCTCAGCATCTGCAGCGGCGCGACGCTCGGCAACCTCGTCGACCTCGGTGACCTCGGCGTTCTCGACGAGCCACTTGACGGCCTTGGAGCGGCGGATGGACTCGCGGATGGCGGATATGCGGCCGTCGTTGCGGAACTCCTCCATGGAGGCCTCGACGTTCTCGACGCCAGCCTTGACGAACTCCTGGAGCACGTCCTCGGCGGTTGCGACGAAGCCCTTGGCCTTGGCCAGGGCGTCGAGGGCGAGACCCTGGCGGGCACGCTCGGCAGCCTGGGCGTGGAGGTCGGCCAGGAAGTCGTTGGTGTCGATCTGGCGGGCACCAAGGTACATGTCGAGGCTCATGCCCTGACGCTGCAGCGAGGTGAGGAACTCGTTGGCGAGCTCCTGGAAGACCTGGTTCTCGTAGGCCTCGGGGACCTCGACCTCAGAGGCGCGCTTGCCGAGCTCCTCGACGACGCGGTCCTCCTTGAGGTTGGGCAGGCTGCGCTGCTTGTCCTCCTCGATCTCCTCCTTGACGGCGTCGCGGAGCTCCTCGACGGTGTCAAAGCCGAAGCTCTTCTTGGCCAGCTCGTCGTCGAGCTCGGGCTTAACGGCAACCTTGATGGCGTTGAGGGTGACCTCGACGTCATAGTTGTGCACGTGCTCGTGGTCGCCGTGCATGTGGCTGCGAGACCAGGTGACCTCCTTGACCTCGCCCTTCTTCATGCCGACGATGCCGTCGACGAGCTCCTGGGGCAGGCTGTCGGCATTGAGGGCCATGGTGCGGTTCTTGCCGGCGAGGTCCTCGGCGCCCTCCTTGTTGGCGATGTCGACGGTGATGATGTCGCCAACCTCGGCGGTGCGGTCCTCGTCCTCGACGTCCTCGTAGGAGACCTGGTAGGCAAGGAGCTGCTCGATCTGGAGGTCGATCTCGGCCTCGGTGGCCTCCTGGGGAGGCATGTTGATGGCGACGGCGTCGTAGGAGTCAAGCTCGACCTCGGGCGGCACGGTGACGGTGGCGGTGACCACGTAGTCCTCGTGCTCGACGACGAGGGACGGGTCCTCGCCAAAGTCGGGACGCTCCACTGGCACGAGGTCCAGCTCGTCAAGCATGATGGGCTGGGCGTCGTTGAGGAGGTCATTGGTGGCGTCGGCGAGGATGGCCTCGCGACCCACGATGCCGTCGATCACGGGACGAGGGGCGCGGCCACGGCGGAAGCCCTGGAACTGGTAACGACGGGCGATGCTCTTGTAGGCCTGGTTCACGTAGTTGTCGACTTCGGCAGCCGGCACGGTGATGGTAACGACAACCTTGTCGTTCTCGGGCCTCTCGGCGGTGACAGAGATGTTCAACGTTCCTCCTGGTAGTGCATCCTGGCAGCTCAAGGCTGCTCCTACAGATCTTTTGCCTGCCCAAAAGGGCAAGTGGTGCGGGCGAAAGGGTTCGAACCTTCACGGGATCACTCCCACTGGAACCTAAATCCAGCGTGTCTGCCAATTCCACCACGCCCGCGCATGGTCACACAGCTCAAGAATGATAGCAAACGTTTGGACTTTGCCCAACGGGGATAAGTCCTTTTCACGATTGCTGCAGCTAACCAATACGTTTTGCGAGAAAAAGAGACCCGCCACGCGGGCGGGTCTCCCCTCTCCTCTGAGATTATGCCGAGCGCTACTTGAGCCAGCCCTTCTCGCGTGCGGCGGCGTCCCACTTATCGAAGGCGGCGTCGCCCAGATCGGCGAGGTCGTTCAGGGCCTGGCCCACGGCGTCCTCGTCCACGGACCCGATGAAGTGGCGCGCGATGGCCTTGACGTGGTCGTTGGCGTTGGCCACGGCCACGGGATGGCCCACGGCCTTGAGCATCTCGAGGTCGTTGTCGGAGTCGCCGAAGGCCACGATCTCGTCCTTGTCGATGGCCATGAGGATCTGCAGCACGCGCACCGCGGAGGCCTTGGACCAGCCGTGCGGCACGACGTCGAACATGCGGCTGCCCGGCGAGAGCAGGTCAAGCTTGGGGCAGGCCTGGCGGATCTTCTCGCCCCACTCCTCGTTGTCGATCATCTCGGAGCCCTCCTCAAAGTGGAGGCCAGCCGTCACGATGGTCCAATGCGGGATGTCCTGCGGCTCGACGAGCTCGCTCGCGCGGCGGCCGCCCCAGGTGGTGCCCAGAAGGCTCGGCAGCGTGGAACCAGTCACAAAGCCGCCACCCTCGCCGCGGCCGGAGACGTAGACGCCAGGCAGGTCGTAGACCATCTCGGCCATCTTGACCATGGAGTCGCGGTCGACGCCGGTCTGGTTCATGAGCGTACCGTCGACGAAGATGCGCTTGCCGTTGGAGAACAGCGCCGTCTTGACGCAGTCGGTGTCGCCGCGGAAGGAGATGACGACCGAGTCGTAGTCGCGGCCGGACGCGGGACCAAAGAGGACGCCCTTGTCGAGGAGCTTGTGGATGCCCTCGATGGCGCGCTCGCTCGCGGGAATCTCATAGGCAACGAGGGTGTTGTCCATATCGGTAAGGACGAGTTTGACCATGACACTCTCCCATCAGTCGTGGGTATGGAATCGATTCCATGGTAGCAGCGCCGACGCCTCATGGGAGCAAGGCATAGGCAGACGGCGCCGCCCACGCGCCGCTGGGAGGGCGGAAGCCCATCACCGCGAGCAACGGAAGGGCCCCGGGTTGCCCCGGGCCCAAAACTCTTCCCTAAACGCGCGCCATTCCCGATGCCTATGAGACGAGCTCTGCCCACTGTCCTGCCTTGTTCAAATAGAAATCCCTCTTACATTGGCGGCATGAGTAGTAACGAACGGTGGCGTTATCGTAGCCAGGAGTAACGAAGATGAACTGAGCAGTGTATCGTGCGCCGCAGAAGGGGCAGGGTATCTTGTGGGGATTGCCGTTATAGTCGTAATGCACAAACATGCATCCGCCATCCTCGCCCGTGCAATCGCTGCCAGGCTCGACGGTGGCCGCACAGCCTTCGTTGTACCAGCTTCGCCCCAGGCCTCCCGCAACGGCATCCAGCTCGTCCAGGGAGAGGTCCTTGCCCTCCCGCTCCCTCAGCTGGCTGATTCTCCTGCCAGACTTTTTCGGCCTTGGCCTCGACGTCGCCCGCCTCCTTGAGAATCTGGGCAACCTCGTCGACGCTCTGAGCCTCGAGCAGCTGTTTCTTGGTCTCATCCATACGAATCTCCCCTCAAGTGAGAATGCCCTGTCCCCAGCAACCGGCCTCCTCGTGGTCCGGCGTGATGCCGCCGAGCTCTGATGAGTCGGACGGCCCCACGTGGGGTTACCTGGTTCCAAAAAAGGCGTGAGATGGAACATTTTTCCATCGGAAAAGACTGCAATTTGGGCAACGAGCGGACTATCCGTGCATGTGACCTGCAAAAAAGCGAATGACAACCTGCCGCGTCCGCCACGAAAGCAAAGAGGCCCCGGCGAACCGGGACCTCTTCGGCGTTGCGCGGGTTGGTTGGCAGAGGAGACTACACGATGCCCTGGGCCATCATTGCCTCGGCGACCTTGAGGAAGCCGGCGATGTTGGCGCCAAAGACCAGGTTGCCCTCATGGCCATACTCCTTGGCGGCGTCGGCCGCGGCACGGTAGATGGAGGCCATGATGCCCTTGAGCTTCTCGTCAACCTCCTCGAAGGTCCAGGAGATGTGGCCGGCGTTCTGGCTCATCTCGAGGCCGGAGGTGGCGACGCCACCGGCGTTGGCTGCCTTGCCCGGGCAGAACTTGACGCCGTGCTCGATCAGGTACTCGGTTGCCTCGGTGGTGGTGGGCATGTTGGCGCCCTCGCCCACGACCTGGCAGCCGTTGGCCACGAGCTTCTCGGCATCCTCGAGCAGCAGGGTGTTCTCGCGAGCGCACGGAAGGGCGATGTCGCACTTGACGCCCCAGACGCCGCGGCCGTCCTCGGCGTGCCAGATGGCAGACGGCTTCTCGTCGGCATAGAGGGCCAGGCTCACGCCGGCATCCTTGCCGGAGCGCTTCTTGGCGTAGATGCCCTCGAGGATCTTGTAGTCGATGCCCTCGGGATCCTCGATCCAGCCCTTGGTGTCGGAGCAGGCGACGACCTTGGCGCCGAGCTCGGTCGCCTTCTGGACGGCGTAGATGGCCACGTTGCCGGAGCCGTGGACGACGACGGTCTTGCCCTCGAAGGAGTCGCCGTGATCCTCGAGCAGGTTCTGGACGAAGTAGACCAGGCCATAGCCGGTGGCCTCGGTACGAGCGAGGGAGCCGCCGAAGGTGAGGCCCTTGCCGGTCAGGACGCCGGTGAACTCGTTGCGCAGGCGCTTGTACTGGCCGAACATGTAGCCGATCTCGCGGCCGCCGACGCCCAGGTCACCAGCGGGAACGTCGGTGTCGGGGCCGATGTACTTGGCGAGCTCGGTCATGAAGGCCTGGCAGAAGTGCATGATCTCGTTGTTGGACTTGCCCTTGGGGTCGAAGTCGGAACCGCCCTTGCCGCCGCCCATGGGGAGCGTGGTCAGGCTGTTCTTGAAGATCTGCTCGAAGCCCAGGAACTTGAGCATGCCGAGGTTGACGGTCGGGTTGAAGCGCAGGCCGCCCTTGTAGGGGCCGATTGCGGAGTTGTACTCGACGCGGAAGCCACGGTTGACCTGGACCTTGCCCTCATCGTCCACCCACGGGACGCGGAACATCAGGATGCGCTCGGGCTCGACGAGGCGCTCGAGAAGGGCGGCCTCCTCAAACTCGGGATGGGCATCCAGAGCAGGCTGCAGCGTGGAGAGGACCTCCTCGGCAGCCTGGATGAAGACGGGCTGATCGGCGTAGCGCTCCTTGAGCTCATCGATAACGCGCTGGGAATAAGACATGGTGTTCTCCCTTCGGTATCATGTCGCACTTCCAACTTGTGACAATGGAAGGGTACGAGCCAAACATAACGGGTTTGTTTCACCTCGAAGGTCGTTACAAACTAGACACGCTCTCGCAACGGGACATGTCAAAAACGGAAACGATGCGGCTGCATTTGCGCCTGCCGATGCCTTGCACAGGCCTAACGAGGCCTCTTCTGAGTAGTGTTACCCTTTGAGCATCATTCTTGCGAAGATTGGAGCACCCATGTCGCGCGCTTCTCGCCTTGCCCTCGCCCTCGCACTCTGCCTCAGCATGCCCCTGGCTACCGGCTGCTCGTCCAGCAACGATGCCCCCGCCGACGACACCACGAAGGAGGAGGAAGTCGTCCTGACCGACGAGGACGTGAAGGAGACTGATCTTCTGGACGATGCGGAGGACGAGAAGGAGTCCGACGCTGAGGACGCCGACGACGCCACAGACACCGATTCCGATGACGACACCGACGACCAGACGCAGCACGTGGGCGCCGACGGCATTGGGTTTGTCGACGTGCCCGCCTCGTGGGTCGAGTTCAAGGACGTCGACGGGAACAGCTCCATCCAGTGGTGCGACGGCACGCCCTACACCATCATCTCCCTCGACACCTTCAACGTCGACAGCGTGCCCGAGGAGGAGCGCGCCGACTTCGACGCCGAGGACGCGGCCAAATCCGTCTGGGCGAACATGCTCAACGCCGGCTGCGAGGAGGACTCCGTGCAGGGTGGACGCGTGACCCTGGCCGGACGCGACGCGCTGCAGGTCTACGGCGTCTACCCCAACGGAAGCTTTTTGGTGTGCTGGTTGCTCCAGGACGACCAGGGCGTCATCCGCTACGTGGCGGCCGAGGGCACGCAGGACACCATCATGGACGCAGTGGACGTCGTCGAGGACACCTATGCCCTCTAGTCAGCACTGCGTGACACAAAGTACCGAGAAGAGAAAGTGCCACTGCGCCTCGTAGCGCAGTGGCACATTTTTCCGTGCGAGTTTGCTTGCCGCGAGGCTACGAGGACCAGCCGCGGGGGACGATGACGCGCAGGGCACGCGGCTCGATGCGCACGTCAAACTTGTTGCCTATAAAGCGCTCGCCATCCACCTGGCAGGGCGGCGCCTCGTTGAGGAAGTTCAGCGAGACCTTGCGGGGCTGCGAGAGGCGCACCGACGACGACCCTGTGTGGAGGCCAAAGCGCGCAAGGCCCAGCAGGAAGAGCAGGTGCGGCACCCTGGGATGGCGCACGTTGTAGCAGACGTCAAGCTTGCCGTCGGTCGGCATGGCCTTGGGGCAGATCTTGAAGCCACCGCCGTAGGTGGGGCCGTTCTGCACGGCAAAGATGAGGGTCTCGAGCTTCTGGGGCTCTCCCCCATCGATGGACGCCTCGCATGCGAGGGGCTCGCGCGCCCGTGCGGCCAGCTTGATACTGGAGGTGAGGAACAGGACCGAGCCCTCCTGCTTGCTACCGGCCTCGCGGCGGTCGATGGTGTCGAGAGCGATGGCTGCGTCCAGGCCAAACGAGAGGCTCTCCATAAAGTACTCGCCCTCGGGGCAGAGGTCGCTGGAGACGTGCCCAAGGTCAAAGACGCGCTCGGACCCGACGAGAATCTGCGAGAGCGAGATCTCGGGGTCGTTCACCTTGATGCCAAGGGTGCGGGCAAAGTCGTTGCCCGAGCCGACGGGAATGACGCCCAGAAGCGGACGCGCGTAGGAATCCAGCTGCATGAGGCCGTTGACGACCTCGTGGATGACGCCGTCGCCGCCAAGCGCGATGACCGTGTCGTAGTGCGCGGAGTCTGCCGCCAGGCGGACAGCGTCGCCGGGAGCCTGGGTGATCCTCAGGTCGAAGCCCTTAGTCGCGGCATCATAGGTCTCAAAAACACGTCGCACCCTCTCGACAGCAACGGCTCCCCTGCCGCTTCGCGATGCAGGATTAGCTATGATCAGCGTGCGAGCAAGACGCGTGCTAGTCATGAACCCTCCCATTTTGGCTGGCCACATTCTATGGCCAAGTGAGCCCCCTGGCGGGGCTTGCTCCCCCCAACGGTTAAAAGGCTTATAGGTTTTGCCCAATACGAGATTACCAGATGAAGTTTGACTTGAGCATCTCGCCGTTGTCAACCAGTATGTCCTCGCCAGTTATGGAGCGATTGTGTACCGTGAGGAAATATGCCAGTTTGGCAATCTCCTCGGGCTCAGCCCACTTGCCCAGAAGCGTCTCTGCGAGCACCTGCTGATAGAGCTCCTCGTCGTCCAAAATGTGGCTGTTAGCTGGGGTTATGACGCCACCGGGAGAGATGGCGTTGCAGGTGATGCCTCGCGGCGCCAAAGCCAGGGCAAGGTTCTTCATGTAGCCGACGATGCCCGCCTTGCTGGCCACATACTGCGGGAACTCCGCGCCGTTGCGCGCGGAGGCCGACGCGATGAACAGGACGGAGCGAAGGCGGGGGCTCTGTATCAAACGCTCGGTAAAACGAATAGTCCCCGTGAGGTTGACGGCAATCGCGTCGGACTCCTCCAAGGTGCCCGCATTGTTGATGAGAATCTCCGGCTCGGGGAGCTCGGGGAGGTTCTCGGCGGTGATGTCCGCCTGAACGTGCACGTAGCCGGGGCGCTCGATGCTCGCTGGCGCGATGTCCACGCCCCAGACGCGGTGCCCCTCGTCCAGGAAGGTCCGCGCGATGGCGGCACCGATGCCGCTTGAGGTTCCCGTGACGAGGACGTCCATGGCTACACCGCCTGGGAGGCCGGCGCTGCGGTCAGGGTGCGCGAGATGCGGTAGCCCACGGGCGAGAAGAAGACCTCAAAGACCAGCTCGAGCACGGCGCCGGTGATGGCGCAGGTCACGCACTGCAGGAGGGTCCAGCCGAAGAAGGTCCTGCTCACCAGCAGGGCAAAGGTGATGTTGTCCACAAACTGCGCGAGGAAGGTGGAGACGTAGCTGCGCAGGGCGAAGGAGCCGAAGCCTTGGTTGTCGCCCAGGCGCTCGCCGATCGCCCAGTTGAGGAAGTTATTGAGAACGGCCGAGACCGCGTAGGCGATGGAGCTGCCCAGGATGACGAACCAAGTGCCGCCAAAGGTGTTGTCCAGCGCACCGTTGATCACCTGCTCGCTGCCTTCGACAAAGCTCTCGCCCCAGACGCCGGGCACGCGGCTGGCCACGAAGAAGACCGCGACCATCACCAGGTTGAGTGCCAGCGCGACGAGCGACATGGCAGTTGCGGCGCGAGGTCCGTAGCAGTGGGTGGCCACGTCCATCGAGAGGAACGCGAGCCACGAGAAGAGGATGCCGCAGTCGAGCGCGAGCCACGACAGACCCGTGTCAATGCTCT
Source organism: uncultured Coriobacteriaceae bacterium (assembly GCA_902790135.1). GTDB lineage: Bacteria > Actinomycetota > Coriobacteriia > Coriobacteriales > Atopobiaceae > UBA1367. The sequence continues at coordinate 77,138 of CADAQM010000004.1, read as the reverse complement.
TGTTGGCAAGAAGATTCATACCCACCGTCGCCAGAACGGCGAGCGTGAGCACGAGCGGGTGGACTTCTGTAAGCAGGCGATTGAGCTCGGAAAGGGCCTTCTTCATGAGGCAACACTCCTTGTTTTTTAGAGGTGGTTAGCAAGTAACACCTTTAGACCAGCATGCATTTGTGCGGGAAGGACTATAGCACACGGCGGCGTCTTGTGCGGCGACGAGTTCGGGACGTCCGTGGTTCGCGCCAGAGCGCCGCCCTCCCCCGCTACCAGTCGTACGCGATTCTCCTGATGCCAAAAATGATCAGCGGCACGCAGACGAGCATCGAGAGGGCAATGCCGCCGAGCACATGGAAGATGACCGAGCGGACCAGCGCATCCGTGCTCTCGATGCCGTCGTAGACCGTGAGGGTGTCGACCCTCTCGTCCTCCACGATCCAGTTGCCCTCCTGCCTCCCCAGGACGACGATCCGGGAGTACGCGTCGCGCGGCAGGCCCCGGTAGCGGAAGCGCAGGGCGCCCTCCTGGCTCCTGTAGTGCCGCCGGGTGGACGAGTCCTTGCCGTCATACTCGAAGTCGTCGAAGTAGATGCTGTTGGTGTTGGTGAAGTAGAACCGATTGTCCCAGTATTCGGTGGTGAGGCCGTCGTAGGTCTCTAAAAAGCGGTTCAACTCCGCCGCGTCAAAGTCGCTCGTTGTGAGGTCGGTGTATTGCGCGAGGCCTCGGAGCAGGTCGCCTTCGATCTGGTAGTCGCCGATGCTGGCGTCCCCAAAGAACGTCTTGCTACCAAACTGGTCGTCGGTGTCCCGGATGCGCCTCCACTCCCACTTCTGGTCGGAGAGCGTGCAGGTCAGCCGCTCCACGTCGCGGATGACGCAGGGATAGGAGAAGCTGAGGCCGAGCTCGTCGTCTGCGGCGTCGCCAACGTCCTCGATGTGCAGCGAGAGCGCGACGATCTTGCCCTCGTTTGCGGGGTCGAGCACGCCGTCGGTTATGAAGGGCGCCTCCTGCAGCAGGCGGACGGTCCCCGGCAGACCCACGATGGCCAAGATGGCGACCACGACAAAGAATCCGCCCGCGGCGACCATCATGACGCCGGTTACCTTTCTGATCAGGTCGTCCATGCGTAGTCCTCACCCCGGTTGCCGATTGCAAACGCTCCACGTACCAGTCTATATGCAGAGGGCGCTTGCGTGCAGAGCCGGTGCGGCAGATAACTGTTTCGTTGCCACAACAATTGCAGCCCCAAAGGGACTCCAAACCGTCTCAATCGCGCACCTATTACCGTGCGCTGTCATCACTCGGCAATCCCTGCCCCTCCCCTTACATACGTGCCTTTACCAGCAAATATCATAGCCACAATGGGACATTCGAGCGAAGGGGGCCACCATGTCCAGCATGGTGGTCATGTCGACGTTCAGCAGCTCGATGTGCTTGACCATGAGCGACATCTGGTCGGCGAGCGCCCTCATCATCTGCTCGGCGTTTCTTGGGTTGATCGAGATGTAGCTGTGGATCTCGCTCTTCGGAATCTGCATGATGACGGTGTCGCCCTGCGCGACGGCGGTATATCGGTTGGGCGTGCCCGTCAGACAGCTGTACATGCCGAAGTTCTGCCCCTCGCCGTGGATACCGATGAAGTACTCGTCCCTCTGGCCGCGGTTCATGCTCAGCAGCACCGAGCCCTGGACGACCTTGTAGATGCAGGGGCTCGTCTCGCCCTGCTGCATCACCACGTCGCCCTCGGCGTAGCGGACCAGCGGCTTGACCTGCTCCTTGTAGGTGCTCTCGATCACGTGGATGAGGTTGCGGACCAGCATGTTGTAGGGCGTCGGCACGTTGTGGACCGCCGCGCGCTCGACCACGTAGCCGTTGATGGCGTCCACCTCGGTCTTGCAGCAGTTCATGACGTCCTGGGACATGGACGAGAAGCCGCTGGCCACGGCCTCGCAGGTTGCGTGCAGCGAGCTCAGGACCTCGAGGTAGCTGAAGTGCTGGCCCTCCGCCTCGGCAACATCGATGGCCTCGCAGACCAGCTTTTCGGCGAAGAACCAGGCCTGGTCGCTCTCGATCATCGAGCCGATGGGGGCCTTGGTGATGGCAGTGAACGTGTTGATGGAGAGGTTGACGAACAGCTTGCTCCAGATGATGCGCTAGATATCGTCCGAGACGACGGTGGCGAGTCCCGCCTCCTCGAAGAGACGCACGATGCCGCTGAGGTCGGCGTCTGGGACGTTGCTCCCGATGCAGGTGTCGCCCGAGCCGGAGTGGCGGATGTTGCCGTTGTCGAGGTTGACGGAGTTGTGCTTGGTGGTTCCGATGACGACGCGCTCCATGGGGACGTAGCGGGCGATGATGCGGTCGTTGCCGCCGCCGTTCTGCAGCGTCATGACGAGGGTCTTGTCGCCGATGATGTTGAGGTTTGCCTCGATGGCCGTGGCGGTGTCAGACGCCTTCACGATGATGATGGCCAGGTCGACGGGGCCGGGACACTCCCCCGAGAGGCATCCGTGGACGGTCATGTAGCAGCCGACGGAGCCGTCGGGCTCGAAAACGGTCAGGCCGTCGCGCTCGATCGCGTCCGCAACCGACTTGCGGCGGCACAGCATGTACACGTTGTTGTGTTTGCTGAGGTACGCGCCATACAGGCATCCGATGGCACCCGACCCGATGATTGCGCGATATTCATGTCCGTCCCCTCAAAGCGTCCAGGAAAGAGGAGGCAAGCTGCCCTTGTTTGCCTCGCTCCGCGTTCGCCCTGGGTTCCATTCTAGGCATCTGCGCTGGTGGCGGGCGGAATGTGCCACTGGTGGCCAGAGTGGCGAGGCGAGGGGTGCGCGGGGCCATGTTTGCGGAGTATGGGGCGGATTACACAATTGTTGTTGTGTTTAGACATAATGCTCCGTCATTATTCAGATGATTTGCACCTCTAGTCATCAAATTCGAATGCATTGTGCATAGTCTTCTAACGACTGCCTGACAACTATGCCATGACAAACATATTGTTTAAGCTTGGCAACATTATGTCAGTAGGTGATGAGCGATTGCCGTGAGGTAGGATATCGGCAATGTCGTGACATGACACCACATGAGATACGACTGTTGAGTTGCCGTATTGTTACCTGCAATCCATCGATTATATAGTGCTGCTATATTTTGATAAGCATTTAGGAAGTGCTCTTACAGTCTCGATAATGGGGGTAACCATGAAACGAATGGTCACGCTGGCTGTGTCAGCAGCTTTTCTCCTTTGTACGGTAGGATGCTCGGGGAATAGCACTTCTAGTTCCAACCCTCCTACGACTTCATCCGAGCAACCTGCCGAAACAATTGCAACTCCTTCTCAGAATGACTATGAGGAGGAGGACTATACCGAGACGGATGACTATTCCGAAGTGGATGATTATTCCGAGACGACCAATACCACTAGCACGGGTGATGGCGTTAATTCAGTCGAATACTACGAGGTGAACGACCAAGAGCGCAAGAGCATCCTTGCTGATCCCAACGACTACGAGAGCAGTAGTGGTTCCTCACCCTACTTTACTAGCGTCAAGCTGCACGATATTGTCTACTACGGCTTGGGTAATTACTTTGGTGATATTCATAAATACAGTGGGAATGAGAGCCTACCGGGCTATATCGGGTTCGGCGACCATGGAATGAATGGTACGTACTATACCTACTTCGGCAATCACGATAACAATTGCTATTTGATGTTCAGTACCAGCCACGACACATACTTCAATACGGATGACTACTGCTATGGCGCCAGAGGCTGGTTTAGCAGGGTGTTTGACTACGAAAAGACACAAGGCCTCTGTCGTGTTCGCGATTTGGCAGACTATCTAAACGCAAGTACGACATACCCCGTTTCGTCATGGCCAGAGGAGTACTATGTTCCTTCGAACCTCGATTCCGATGGACTATATGCTATTGAGGCGGATCTAGACACTACTTTGGGCGTTCGCTCGTGCGTCATTCTTTTGGAGGCAAGTTCGGAATCGGGCCATATCAGTAGTGATACATGGGTTGAAGTCCTTGTGCTGCAGTAAGCTTGGATGTCGAACCCGCTAGTGATGCCCATCATCGAACGCTTGAGATTATGGTGTTCGATAGATGGAAACCGCAGCAATGTAGAGGCAACTATGGTAGAGTACTTCTTCGTTGCAACTGCATGCGGGTGTAGTTCAATGGCAGAGCTTCAGCCTTCCAAGCTGACCACGCGGGTTCGATTCCCGTCACCCGCTCCATGATCTCCAAGAGCCTCCGTTCGGGGGCTCTTTTCGTGACAGAGGGACAGCCATGGCTTGGTATGACGAGGCGGTTTTCTATCACATCTACCCGCTGGGCCTCGCTGGCGCACCCAAGCACAACGACTACTCCGCGCCTGTCCATCGCCTGAACGCCCTGCTCCCGTGGATTGACCACATCAAGCGCCTCGGCTTCACCGCCCTCTACATCGGTCCCCTTTTCCAGTCTGTCGGCCACGGCTACGAAACCACCGACTACCGCACGCTCGACAGCCGCCTGGGCACCAACGACGACCTCGTCGCCTTTGTCCGCGCCTGCCACGACGCCGGCATCAAGGTGGTCTTCGACGGCGTCTTCAACCACACCGGCCGCGACTTCTTCGCCTTCCGCGACATCCGCGAGAAGCGCGAGGCGTCGCCCTACCGCGACTGGTACTGCAACGTCAGCTTCTGGGGAAATAACGAGTACAACGACGGCTTCTCCTACGACAACTGGGGTGGCTACGACCTGCTCGCCAAGCTCAACCAGCGCAACCCCGCCGTGCGCGACTACATCTGCGACGTGATTCGCTTTTGGATCGAGACCTTCGACGTGGACGGCATCCGCCTCGACGCGGCCGACGTGCTGGACTTCGACTTCATGCGCGCCCTGCGCCACACCGTCGACGCCGCCAAGCCGGACTTCTGGCTGATGGGCGAGGTCATCCATGGCGACTACTCCCGCTGGGCAAACGAGCGCACGCTGCACAGCGTCACCGACTACGCGTTGCACAAGGGCCTCTACAGCGGCCACAACGACCACAACTACTTCGAGATCGCCCACACCGTGCGCCGCACCATCGGCATGGTGCCCGCGCACATCAAGCTGTACAACTTCGTGGACAACCACGACGTGGAGCGCATCTACACCAAGCTCCGCAACAAGGCCCACTACCTGCCCGTTCACATCCTGCTGTACACCCTGCCGGGGATTCCGTCGGTCTATTACGGAAGCGAGTTTGGCATCGAGGGGCGCAAGGAGCGCTTCTCGGACGACTCGCTGCGGCCGACCATCGACCTCGCGGAGCACGCCGACGACTACGAGACCAACCCCTGCACGCAGCTGATCGCCGCGCTTGGCGCGGTGCACGCGCACTATGCCGACGACCTGGCATGGGGTCCGTACCGCGAGCTCGTGCTGACCACCGAGCAGTACGCGTTCTCGCGCGGGCGGCTGATCGTGGCGGTCAATAACGCCGACAAGGACGCCGAGATTGACGTCCCTGCGGAGGAGTCCTGCTACGTGGGGCTTCTTGGTGGCGAGCGCATTGCGACCAAAGACGGAAAGCTGCACGTCAGCCTGCCTGCCTGCGGAGGCGAGATCTTTGCGCCCGAGGGCAAGGAGACAGACGCCGCCCCGCGCGTGTTATTTGCGGAGCAGTTTGCGCCGAAGGGAGCTCCCACCCTCAAGGGAGTCGTGGAGGAGACCGAGGAAGACGCCGCCGCGGATGGTCCGTCGATTCTGCCGGAGGATATCCCCAACGTGCCGTACGACCAGATGACCGTGGAGCAGCTCCAGGCGGTCATTCTCGCGAAAATGGCCAAGAACGGACCGGTGAACGACCAGATGCGCCGCGATGTCATGGGCAACATCTGGCACGACTCGCTGGTCAACTGGGCCAACAGCTTCCGCTAACGCGCAGGAAAGGCCGTTGTTGCATCAATCTGCATAGACTTACAGTTTTATGCATGCCCAAAAATGACAGACTGGCAACTTGCACAAATTTGCGTAAGTTAGCATCTCGACACAAAAGCTTATGCAATTCACCCTACCGAGACGCGAAAAGGGGCGGTCGAAACCGCCCCTCGTCGCTTGAAAACCGTCTAGAACGTGGCCGACCCGCCGCAGCTAGCCGTCGTAGCTCACCTCGATCAGCTCCACCTCGGGATGATGCTCCTCCAGCCACGCCAGAGTGTTGGGCGTGCGCTCGCTCAGCTGCAGGCTCAGCAGGTACGAGCCGTAGCCCTCCTCCTGCGAGCGCTTCTGGTCCTCCACGTACGCCACGGCGTCGTAGGTGGTCTCGCTCTCGTCGGCCGTCATCTCGTAGAACAGCTCGCCAGCACCCTCCTCCATCAGGTCGTGCGCAAGCACGCTCTGGATGAAGTCCAGCGCATCCTTGCCGTACAGGTCCACGGACGAGTAGGTTCCGTCCTCGCGCATGTACTCGATCTGCACGTGCGCATTGTCCTTGAGCCCGAGGGCCTCGGAGAACCTGGACGCGCGACCCTCGTCGCTGTCCGCAATCTGTGCGAACTCGCGCAGAAGCTGCGCGTCCTGGGTATTGCCCAAGGCCGTCACCGGGAAGTTGGTGAGCACGGGATAGGTCCTGTGGACATAGCGGCCACTCTTGAGCCGGTAGGTGACGTCAATCGTGAAGGCGTGCTCCGTGTCAATGTCGCCCTCCCCGCCGTAGGCGATGAGGTTCTGCTGCAGCGTCCGCACGTCCTCGATCCCCTCCGGAGAGTCGATCTCGATTGAGTCTGAAGCATAATCGCAGGTCAGAATGGCCGTCTCGACCTCGTCGGCCTTGGGGACGTAACGTCCCACGCCCAGCAGGTCCACACGGCACGCGCCGAGGAAGGCCAGCATCACGCACGCCACCACGAGACCCTCACGCCAGCAGTTGCCAAGCACGTGGGTGCTGCGGCTCATGATCATGTCGGCAAACAGCACTCCCAAGAACCCGCCGATCGCAAAGAGCACGGCCAAAGCAAGCAGCTCGCCAGTGCCCACGGGAATCCCGTTGAAGGCGTTGGTCACGTCCAGAAGGCGATAGACCGAGGCAAAGAGCAGCGCCAGCGAGATGCCTGCCAGGCACTTGAGGGCCTCGCGCAGCGGCTCGAAGAGGACGCCGTCGCCGGCGGACTCGAGCTTGCGGCGGCCGAACAGCCAGGCGGCGCCAACCATGGCGACGCAGGCAACCAGCAGATACGGCGCAAGCTCCAGCCACGCGATGCCCCGGTCGGGATAGTGCAGGGTCAGGATGCTGAGAATGTGCGCAGCTGGCGCGAGCCAGTCGAAGGAGATCTCGTCGGAGCTGATGCCATACACGAGGCCGGACATCAGCAGGCGCGCGGCCGCCTCGATGCAGATCGAAAGGAAGCCGATGACGCCGTAGACCAGCAGGGCAACCAGGCGCGTGCCCGAGACATGGCACGAGAGCTGGGCAAACGAGAAGAACACGAACGAGAGCGCCACCGTGAGCGCAAACCACTCCAACACGCGCAGCGGCGAGAAGACCTGGCCAAGCATGAGGCAAAGCGGCATCAGGCCGAGGCCCGCCACGGCGGGAAGCGCAACCAGCACGAGCATTCCGCTCGCAAAGGTGGACGTAAAGACCGTAGGCCGGCGCAGGGGCAGCGAGCCCACGAAGGTAGCCGCGCGGCTGTCGAAGAGGTGGTCGTTCAGGGTGAGCGCCACCACAAGCGCGCCACCGAGCGCGTAGACCCACGACGAGAAGCTCATGGCAGACCAGAAGAAGTTGAGCGCCAGGTCGCGGTCGGCGGGGTTCTCGGCCCCGCTGATGATCATGGGCACGCTCACGTATGCGGGAAGCACGACAAACAGCAGCAGGGCGATAAAGCCAGCCAGCCAGAGCGGCCAGTAGCGGCGCAGGCCACTCTTTACCAGGCCGGGACTCAGAAGGTTAGCGCTCCTCATGCTGGGCACCCCCAATCTCGTAGATGAAGATCTCCTCGAGGGAGAGCGGCAGGACATTGACAAACGTGGCGCCCTGCTGCGTGAGCAGGTCCTCCACTGCGGAAGCCGCGCCGCGCACCACCAGCGTGTGCAGGCGGCCCTGCCTCTCCTGGTGCACAATGTCGAGCCCCTGCGGGACGGCATCGCTTTCCTGCGCAAAGGCAACCTGCACCTTGACGAAGCCGCCCTGCAGGTCCTCCAGGCTGCGCTCCAGGCACATGTGGCCGTTCTGCATGATGCCCACGTGGTCGCAGATGTCAGCGAGCTCGCGCAGGTTGTGCGAGCTGACCAGGACGGTCATCTGGCGGGAGGCGACCTCCTCCATCACGTGGCCAAGCACCGAGTGGCGCGCCATGGGATCGAGGCCGTCGAGCGGCTCGTCGAGGAGCAGCACGTCGGGGCTGCAGGCCAGCGCCAGGCAGAAGGCGAGCTGCTTCTGCATGCCCTTGGAGAGCGCGCGCACCTGTCGGCGCGGGTCCAGCTCGTAAGCGGCGATGAGGCTGCCGAAGCGCGCCTCGTCAAAGCGCGGGAAGAGGGACGCATGCAAGGCCTGCATGTCGCTCACGCGCGCCTGATGGAAGAAGTAGAAGTCGCTCGGGACGTAGGACATGCGCTCCTTGACCTGCGGCGACTCGTAGACGGGCTCGCCTGCGACGAGGACCGAGCCTGCGTCGGGACGCATCACGCCCGCCACGTGCTGCAGAAGCGTCGTCTTGCCTGCGCCATTGGGCCCAACCAGGCCGTAGATGGAGCCGGCCTCCACGTGCATATCGAGATTGTCGAGGGCACGCACCTCGCCGAAGGTCTTGCAAAGACCGTTCACTTGGATCATCGTGCACCACCTTTCTTGAGACGTGCCATCAGCTGGTCGCGGGTGATTCCCACGTCCTCGAGCTCGGCCACGAGCCCGTCAAACTGCGTCAGGAGCTCCTGGCGATGCAGCTCGTTGGTCTCGCCCGAGGAGGCGACAAAGCTCCCCCGCCCCGCCGACGAATACACGTAGCCCTGGGCCTCGAGCTCGCGATACGCGCGTTGGATGGTGTTGGGATTGATGGCCAACTGCGAAGCCAGGCTGCGGACCGAGGGCAGCTTGTCGTCAGCTTGGAGGGCGCCCGCCACGATGAGCTTGCGGAAGTTGTCGACCACCTGCTCGTAGAGCGGCCGCGGGTCTCGGCTGTCGATGCTGATCATGCACTCACCTCCTATTGCTTAACTGTATTAGTTCACTTAGTACAGTTTTGCAGGGAGTGACACAGTTGTCAAGCATCTTCACAAGATTGTGGGTGCGTGTGACACACTATCTCCGTGGGAGTTTCTGTGTCACGCGCAGGCGCGTGACACAGAAACTCCCACGGAGATAGTGTGTCACACGCCCTAGCCCGCTAGTCGCTGACGTCGGCGTCGAGGTTGGCGTAGAAGTGGTACTCGGGGAACTGCTCCTCCAGGCGCTTGACCACGCGGTCGATCACCGCACGCCGGTCGGACGCCTCCCAGCTCACCACCAGGTCGAAGGTGACCTCCTTGGCCTCCACGTCCGCGTAGAAGCCGTGCACCTGAATCACGTACATCTCGTCGTTGGCCCACTTGAGCAGCGCCTGGCGGATGGCGCCAATCTCGCCGCCGTCGCTGGCGTTGACCGAGTAGATGCCCACCGTATGCAGCAGGATCCCGTGCTGTTGCATCACGGCAAGCTGCACCGAGCGCGTGAGCGCGTCCACCTCGCGCGCGGTCATGTTCTCGTCCACCTCCACGTGCACGCTTCCCGAGAGGCGCTCCGGACCGTAGTCGTGCAGCACGAGGTCATACACGCCAAGCACGCCCGGCACCCGCTCGACCGTCTGCTTGATGCCCGTGGAGAGCTCATGGCTCACGCGCTCCCCCAGGATGTGGCTGATGGCCTCGCGCAGGATGTCAACACCGCTCTTGATGATGACAAGCGAGATGACCGCACCCAGCCAGGCCTCCAGGCTCACGCCCAAAAGCAGGTAGATCAGTGCCGCCACCAGCGTCGATGCCGAGATGATCGAGTCCATGAGCGCATCGGTGCCGCTCGCCACCAGCGAGTCGGAGCGCAGGCGCGCACCCTGCGCCTTGGTGTAGAGCCCGAGCGCGATCTTGGCCGCGACGGCAACGACCACGACCCCCAGCGTCACCCAGTCGTAGTGGGCAGCCTGCGGATGGATGATGCGGTCAATCGACTCGGTGAGCGAGCTCACGCCCGCCCAGGTAACGATGGCTGCAATCACGATGGTGGTTATGTACTCGGTGCGGCCGTGGCCAAAGGGGTGCTCGCGGTCGGCGGGCTTGTTGGCCAGCTTGGTGCCCACGATGGTGATGACCGACGAGAGCGCGTCGGAGAGGTTGTTGACCGCGTCGAGCACGATCGCGATGGAGTTGGAGAGCAGACCAACGGCGGCCTTGAAGCCCGCGAGCAGGACGTTTGCCGCGATGCCGATGGCACTCGCGCGCACGATGCCCGCGTCGCGACCGATCGCCTGCGCCTGCCCAACCGGCGCCTTCTCCGCCGATGACTGCTCCACCTCGTCCATACGACCCTCCCCCATCGCCCGCGCGGCACCCGCCGCCCAGACGCTCAAAACCAAAGAGACGCGGGCTCACAAAGAGCCGCGCGCCTCTCATCATACCCACAAACACAAGCCCCCAAACCGGGGCGCGGCGCTACAGCTGAGCTGCAACTGCCTCCTCGACCTTGGACATCTTGGCCGTTGGCTCGAAGCGCTCGACGATGGTGCCGTCGCGCGCGATGAGGAACTTGGTGAAGTTCCACTTGATGTAGGCCTTCTCGCCAAACTCCTTGTCGACGCTCTTGGCGACCTTGTTCATGACAACGGCCTTGAGCCCGTCGAAGCCCTGGAACGGCTTCTCGGTGGCAAGCTCGACGAACAGCGGGTTGGCGTTCTCGCCGTTGACGTCACCCTTCTTGAACTGCGGAAACTCGGTGCCAAACTTGAGGGTGCAGAACTGGTGGATCTCCTCGTCGCTCTCGGGAGCCTGGTTGGCAAACTGGTTGCAGGGGAAGTCGAGAATCTCAAAGCCCTGCTCGCGGTACTTGGCGTACATGGCCTCGAGCTCCTCGTACTGCGGGGTGAAGCCGCAGCCGGTGGCGGTGTTGACGATGAGCAGGACCTTGCCGGCGTAGTCGGACAGGGAGACCTCGGTTCCATCGGGCTTGACTGCGACGTGATCATAGACTGCCATTGAAGGCTCCTTTCGTTTTGTTTGCGTACAAACCAATTGTACACTAAGAATTAGCCGCGGGCAACGGATGACCGCCGATTTGTGGAGTATTTTCCGTCATAATCCTAGGCAGGCAAGAGGAGGAGGGACACCCATGCGCATCGCTTTCTTTGACATTGACGGAACGCTGGCAACGGGCACGGTGGTGCCCCAGGGCGCGGCCGAGGCGCTGCGTCGCATGCGCGCCAACGGCGACCTCGTGTTCATCTGCACGGGCAGGGCGCGCGCGTACGTGGAGGCCAACTTTGGCGACTACGCGGACGGCTTTGTGTGCTCCAACGGGCGCATGGCCTTTATGGGCGAGCGCACGCTAGTGGACGCGCAGCTCACGGCCGAGCAGGTGACGCAATTCACGAGCGCGCTCGACGCGGTGGGTGCGGGCTATGCGTTCTTTGGCGAGCGCGACGCATGGTACGGCGGCGAGGAGAAGTACCGTCCGGTTGCCGAGCCCGTGCTCAAGCTGGGGCATCTCCCCCGCATCGAGGACCCGGCAGCCATCCATGCGTACAACTTTGACATCTACTTTGACGACGCGGAGCATCGCGCGCGGGCGACGGAGGCCCTGGGAGACGCGTGTTTGGTGAATCCGCACGGGCCGCATCCCTCCGCTGACGTGACCGTGATCGGCGCGGACAAGGGCGACGCGGTGCGCGGCGTGGCGGCGGCGCTGGGCGTGGCGACCTGGGACACCTACGCGTTTGGCGACGGCATCAACGACCTGTCGATGATTGTGGCGGCGGGACACGGGATTGCCATGGGTAACGCGGTCGACGAGCTCAAGGAGGCCGCGGAGTTTGTCACGGCCGACATCGACGAGGACGGCGTGGCACTGGGGCTCGCGCACTTTGGTCTCGCATAGGTTGTGGATTTGTTTGCCGCGGGCAGGTAGCTGACCTATACTTGTGTCTCACATTCGGGGCGTGGCGCAGCTTGGTAGCGCATCTGCTTTGGGAGCAGAGGGTCGCTGGTTCGAATCCAGTCGCCCCGACCAGTTGATTTGAGGAGGTCAAACCGGGAGTTCGGTTTGACCTCTTTTGGGTGTAGCGCAATGAACGTGAGTAACCCTTTTGGATAATGGCAGCACCATCATTTTGGTAAGCAATCACGTCTTGTTAATTATGGGATTTAGCGATTATCATAATTTACAGACTGGGAACCGCCACGAAAAAGCCAGCCTCATAAGATTGGACGAGTCGATGGAATACCAATCGCTGCGAAAGCTGTACCACATGGACGCATCGCCTGACAGGGAGCAGCATGCCGAGAAGCTAGCCATGATGCGACTCGAGGCGGATTCCACTTTCCGCACGGGTATGGTCACTCCCTATGGGGAACTGTTCTTGGCAGTACCGCGAGAGCTATCCTTGATAAACGAGAGAGTCCTCAGGTTCGAGCGAAGAATTGCATCAAAGATGCGCGCGCTTCCAACAGTTGCACTCGGAGCGATGACGCGCGACCTTGTCGTCAACGAAGTAGTAAGCACCAATGAGCTTGAAGGTGTGTATAGCACCAGACGTCAGATCAGTGAGCTCCTCGAGGCTGGCCGACGCGATGGCGATCCGCTCGGTAAGAAGAGGTTTCGCGAACTCGCGACGCTCTACCTTGGTTTGACAGATTTCGACCAGGCAAGGCCTTCGTCACCCGAGGACATCCGTGCGATCTATAACAGGGTCATGAGCGGCGAGCCACTCGAAGAGCAGGACCGTCCCGATGGAAAGCTTTTCAGACGTGGGCAGGTAGAGATTATTGGCCAGGGCTCGAAGGTCATACACGAAGGCTTGTACCCAGAAAAGGCCATCATCGATGCCATAGAAAAGATGCTGTCCATAACTGAATCGGCAGACATACCTCAAACCTACAGCGCCATCATCAGCCACTATATCTTCGAGTACACCCATCCGTTCTATGACGGAAATGGCCGCACCGGCAGATACTTGCTCGCGCTGTATTTACGCAGTCCACTGTCGATGATGACATCGCTGTCGCTGTCCAGAGTTATCGCTGAGAACAGGGCTGGGTATTACCGCTCCTTCCGAGAGGCTGAACACCCTCTCAACCGAGGGGAACTCACCTTCTTCGTGATGAACATGCTCGAGAATGTCCGCATCGCTCAGGACGAACTTGATCGCGTCCTGGAAGAGAAGCGCTCCAAACTTGATGAGGTAAATGACACGTTAGAGAGCTTCGGGCGGTCAAACAGGCTTTCTGACAAGGAGCTAAATATCGTCTACATGCTCGCCCAGCTGGACCTCTTTGCCACGTTCCCTGAAGCCACTCAGGATGCCATCGCGAGTCACATAGGCCTCAGCAAGCAGCAATCGAGGGTCTACACGAAAAGCCTCGAGGAAAAGAAGCTTATCGACCGCGTGAGCACTAGACCGCTTAGGTTTTGTCTCTCCAGTCGTTCGAGAAGCGGACTTGGATTTTGACAATAAGGCCCTGAGGCCAAACCGCAAGTTCGGTTTGGCCTCTTTTGCGTAGGGCCAAAATCATCCCTGATAGACTATCCTGCCCGTCGCGCTATGGGATAGATGGTGGTGTACTGTCATCAGACTGGAAAAGCCCACTGAGAGAATCCACCGTACCAGCCTCTTCCCAGTCGGTCATGCCTTCCTTCCACACGAGGGTACCCTCGTCAAGCGTTCCATCGGACACGAGACCCCTGAGTGTCTTCATGTCGAATGGCCCCGCCTGCTCCCCGTCTATGACGACGTAGAACTGCATCACTGGTATGGGAGGCGGTGTCTGCGCCTTGCGCCTGCCGAGCCCGCCCAGGAACCCGCCCACGGCACCTCCGAGGGTGGCCGCTGCGCTCCCTATGCTCTTTCCCGCCTCTCCAACAGCCTCAACCGCACCGCTGCCAGCGGAATGCAGTATGTTGCCAGCAGCCTGGGTGAAGACGTTCGCCTTATTCTGCGTGATGGCCTGGAGCTTCTTGTATCCGTCGCTGTTCCGGTCGATCTCGATGGCCGAGATGTCAATCCTCGTCACCGTGACGCCGAAGTCGTCATGCAGGGCGGGCGCCACCTTGGAGACGACCAGCTCGTTTATCTCCTCCAGGCGGCGTTCGATCTGCGTGGCGGGGATGCCATCCTTCTCGGTGGCGTTGTTCACGACTTGTTTGACGTAGCGCACCACCGCATCGCGGATTTGGGCCTGAAAGTCGCCCATGCCAAACTCGTCCAGCCGGTGCAGGCTGATGAATTCCTCGTAGTCGGCAATCTTGAAGTTCAGGGACCCTCTCACGGCAACAGGAAACCCGTAGTCCATGTACCGGGGATCGAAGATGTCAAAGTACGGAACGCCAAACTTGACCTGGATGAGGTTGGCGAGGTTGATGAAGTAGACCTCGGCGGGAAACGGTGTGCCGCCGGCATAGAGCTCGCTAACGACGTTTGCTATGACAGGCAGGTTTTGGGTCCCGATGATGCCGTCAAAGGGTCCCTTGATGCAATCTCTCCTCGTGCCGTTCTCGTCTGCATAGACAAATATGGCAACCGATCCCTCTTTAACGCGCAGCGACGACCCCCAGCGTATCGAGGTAGCCCTGTGGCTTCCACTTGCGGTGGTTCCACGAGGATGCCAGCGCCAGATGAGGTAGTCCCGCTCATCGCAGCGGATCTCGTCCATCAGGCCGCCATCGGTGTTGCTAAAGAACCCCATTGTCACCACATCCTCTGGAAGAACGACTTGGCCTTCTCCTTCTCGGCCTCGATCTCCCTCATTTTCGAGTCGTACAGGTCCTGAATCTTCCTGAAGTCAGCATCCGAACCAAACGCCACCTTGGCCTTTTGGAAGGCCGCCTCAAACTTGGCGAGCCAGGCCATCTGAACGGGCTTGCTTGGGTCGTCGGTGTTGCTCTCGTACTCTAATTCCGACTCAAGGGCGCGCTTCGCCCGGGTAACCTTCGCAATGATTCGTGCGTCGATGTTGCCCGCAGCCAGCATCATCAGTTCGAAGATAGCCTGCTTGGAGTTTGGAACCACGAAGTTCCTGATGGTACTTGCGATCTTCTCGTTGGTCTGCGCCGACTCCCTTGCGGAGACCTTCTGCGATACGGAGGCCAAGACCGAATAGCGTTTCTCCTCGATCCTGCGGAGCTCTTTCGCGAGGTCGACAACCGACGATTCGGTCCCAACGTCTGCGCTGCTCAGCTCATAGCCGCACGATGGGCATACAGCAACGATCCCGTTGAGAGGCTGCCCGCAACCAGGGCACTTCCTGGCACCCTCGGCGTTACGCTGCTGCCTGATTTGCTCTACCGTCTCAGTCGCGGTGCCAGTCACGGTTTGAGCCGCATCGGTTACCGTCTGCGCGGCACTCTGCGCGACATCAGACACCGTCTTTGCAGCATCATTCAACCCTACTGCGACATGTCCAAGCGTCTTGCCCATACCCTCGAGAAAAGACATGTGCTCTCCTTTCACTAGGCGTCCAGGTCGGAAGGGCCCGTGCGCGCGCTGAGAGCGGAACTCATTCGACCGAATTACAAGTATGACTATACGTCTTCGGCTTTGTGTAACAAGTTGTTGAGCGGATTGGCGGGTGCTATGTGGTGGTACACCAGTTGACGCAGCTCTCTCCTCGCTGTACTCGTGCATTGCCCCGCCAACCCTGCTTTGTTGATGACCACGTGTAACTGGAATTGACCTAGCGTCAGCGCTTTCCCCAACAGTTGGAGGTACCGTACTCGTTCTCGGCAAAGACGTGATCGTGGAAGGCGCGAAAACCATCCTCAAGAGATAGCGTTTAGCTACTCCCCCTCGTCAATCTCCTTCAGTCGCGTGAGCCAACGCTTTACGCAGCCATTCTCGAAGAACCCGAGAAGAGCGCCTTCGCAGAAGCGATCTGCCCTGATGACTCCCAAGAGGAGTGCCATCACGGCCTGGCCATCAAGCTTCGTGACATCGGCCCTCTCCATCACCATGCCATCCCACTCGAGCCCGTTCTTCTCGAGTATCTCGCTGTATCGTGTCAGTTCAAATTCCGGATGGTCGTCCACGAACGCGTAGACGGCATCGTACACACCGTTCATCACGGGGCCGAAGTCCACGTATGGCATCTGTATGGGGTCATCTGGCGTGCCCTTACTTTCATGGTCGACGACCCACTCGCCGTATTTATCGCCCTTCTCGAACTCGGGCAGGTACCTCGTCAAGCTCTCATACATGTGTGGCCTCCTTGGCAATAATCTTCTCGAGGACACTGGTATTCGTACTTGTAAGCATGACACGCAGGTAAGACAGAATCGTCTCTTCAGGTTTCGGCGGTTTACTGGATTACGATCGTTCGTCAATTCCTGTAAAAGCCGCATGACATTCTACGAACCACCCTTATCGAGCTGCGCCACTGTTTGTACCAGCTCGTCTATGCGGTTCTTGCTTGAGATGTTCAGCGCTTGCTGCATCTCGCATCTATCCTCACGGCTGATACCCGGAAGAATCAGCGGCCATAGTTCGTTCTCATCATACGGTAAGCGTACCTGGCTTATTTAGGCCAAGCTCCTGTATACGTAGCTTAATATCAGCATTGGTTCTATATGGAATTGCTCTCTTGATTTGGTACATCTCCGTTTCACCGATGGCAAACTGGTGACGCAGAGCCTCGTCCTCAACTCGATGCCATTGCTTCTTTCTGGTGTACCTCTTCCGAACATTAGCCGTCCTAGCTGAATCCAAATCTTTGCTGGCTCTCTCCCGTGAATCTGCACGTGCTTTGACATCAGTTAGTGCGGTAATGGTTGTAGCGCGCGCCCCGTCATAATACGCAAGCGAGGAGCACCATCGCCTAAACTCCTCGATTGACTCAAACCCCAGTGATCGAAGATCTTGAGTCAAACGAATCGTCTTGCCTTTGATGGCGTAACTCTCACAAGGCAATGTCGCGATAATTCCCGCCTTTGTTCTTTTGGCCTTTCTCTCTCCGCAGAGGTAAAGGGTCTCCCCATCCCTCCCGAACACGAAGAGGCTAGCCCTTGCTGTTGTCTTACTTTTGCCGGGAGCTTTGGCCTTTTTCTTTCCTTTGCCTTTGCCCTTACCCTTAGCAGAGGCTCTTCCTTCGTCTGCCCTCTTTCGAGTCTTCTTCCAGCCACCGGTTGAGAAATACTCGTCATCAGCGCCGTAGCGTTCATGGCGAAATCCCGATCTGTTGTAGACTGGATCGTCGATTCCCGGACGTACATAGTGGCTTCTACTGCTATGGGCGTGCGGCAATGAATGACCTCCGTATACTCATTCCAATGCCTCTAACGGCTAAATCATAGCGTTGCCTCGATAAGATAGTTGCAGTCACGATGCACAGCCCTCAAGCGAGATAGGCAATCCTCGAACATTTCTGGATGCTCCATGTGGCATCGCTTGCAATCTGGCTGTACGCGCTTTCCGGGTAACGTCCAATTGTCATCGGATAGGGCAAACGCGCACTCGTGATCATAGTCCACATGATGAATCACGATATGCTTGCCCAACCTACCGCCGCAGATTGGGCATATCCCATCTTGAATCCCAGCCAGATGCTCTTGCACGTGCTCGTTTTGGCAAATACGATCTGAGAAGGCTCTCCATTCGACGCTTCCGCCATGCCTTCTCTGCATGTTTTTCTTACCATTGATTGGGACCGGTAGGGTGTCGAAGTCCTTTCTTGGCCTGCGCCTGATTACAATTCTGTCCACACAAATCGGATCCCAGTTACCCATGAGTACGACTAAAGACGTTTTCTTGCAAAACTGATCGAAGTCGCCACCACAGAAGTCATCCGAGTAGACCCAGATATCGAGACACATCGTGAGCAGGTCAAAGAAGTCATCTTCCGACTGTAAGTCATCCGGCGAGTAATACTTACCCTCGTGCATGGGGAAGATCTGGTCCCATGATTCGGCAAAGAGAGACTGGTACAGAATGTGGTTCCGACCCTGCTTGATAGCTTCATTATCGTAAGCCCAGAGCGGGGCAATAATGGGCTTGTTATCCCTGCCAATCGGACTAAAAGCGTAGATGCCGTTCCTATTGTTGCTCCACTCTTTGTCACCGAGACCAAACAGCATATCCACGTGATTGATGATGTGTTGCCTACCTTTTATGGAGCCGTCATTCCACTCGTAGGCATCGACTTCGGGAATCATTTGCTAGTCACCTTCTATGCTCTACATGAAAGCTGAGTTGATGGGCAATGCCTTTCTTTCGCTAGCATCAAAGATATCGCCAGCACAGCCTCGACAACCGAATGCGGCTCTTCCAGCATGCGTCAGGCAGGTCCACGGTGAATCTCATAGAACTGCGGAGTCCTACCAGCGACAGTCTGGAGAGGCTTCCCATACATATATTAATGCTACTTAATTAATCACATTTGAGTTACAGCTGTCCGTTTCCTTTGCTTCTCGTTTACGTCGAGAGCCGAAACTGCTACACAAAACAGATCAATTACCTCGGAAAACCGCGAGAAAGGGTACTGGATGAACGATGGTTCGTCAGGGAGTTATGCATGGACATAGCTATAGCTGAGGAACCTTATCTCGCAAACGGAAGACTCCGCGATAGCAAGCTCTCGACGTGCTCGCGCTCGCGTACACGCCGTCGAGCTTGTTGTCGAAGAGCTCCACGATGCCGTACTTCCGGTACTTCATCATGTACGAGTCCAGCGACTCCAGCTCGTCGGGGCTGAACACGCGCGACGCCACGTGCTTGTCGAACTTGATGACCGCGCTCCTCTCCACGACCATGAAGTTGATGTCCAGGCCGCCCGCCACGTCCACCTCGTAGTAGGTCCCGATGTCGTCCACGTCGAGGTCGGCCGCGGCCACGGGCGTGTACACGTCGCCGCTCTTGGTGTAGTAGGTCTTGTCGTCCGCCAGCGCCACGTCGGTGGTCTTCTTGTAGGTCTGCGCGCGCTTCTGGTAGCCGAAGCCGTCGTCGCCGCCGCTGAGCAGGTCGATGGCGGTGTAGAACCGCACTTGCGGCACCTCCACCACGCGGGAGAAGCGCTCCATCACGCGGTTCGAGCGGTTCGGGTTCGCATAGGAGAAGTCGTCGAGCATGCCCTTCAGGGTGGGAGTGATGAACAGGATGCGCGAGCCCGTGGAGACCTGGTCCTCGTCCATCGCACTCGTCACGGTGCGCAGGTCCTCGAGCACGTCCTCGGCGTCTGCGGAGGCGTAGCTCGCGGACTCCACGGTGACGCCCGTGTGGCCCGCGATCTCGGCGAAGGTGAAGGCGTCGGCCTCGGGGGCCACCTGCGTGCGCTGGAGCTCGGCCCCGGCCTCGACAAAGCAGTCCAGGACGCCAGCCTCCTCCACGTCCATGACGTCAGCCATCAGCCGGATGCCGCGGTCGTAGTTGAAGGTCTTGGTCTCGAACTCGTAGGTGATCGAGCCGGTCTTGTAGCCGACGTTTCGGGTGTAGTCGCCAAGGCCCGTCACCTGGATCTTCGGGATCATGATTTCCTTGGCGTTGTGCCCGGCGCGGACGATGCGTCGCCCGCTGGTAAGGCACCCCGACACGCTCGCACGCTGGTAGACGGCGTCGAGGATGGAGGTGTAGTTCTGCGTATACGCGATTGAGTTGGCCATGTCGCGGCCTCCTTACTCTTCGTCTGTGTCGTCAAGTCCGGCGAGCTTGCGCCAGCGTCTCATGGTCTTGCCGTCGTCGGAGCTCGTGCCGGCATTGGGGAGCCCGGTCATGCCGCCCTGGGGCTTAGCTGAGGCGTCTGAGAAGAGCCACGGCTCCGCATCCTTGAGGGTGGCCACGTCACCACCATGTTCGGAGAGAATGGCCTTCGCGGCCTTCACGTTGCGCACGCCCGCGAGGCGAAGCTCGAACTCCACACGCTGGTCCTCGCTCTCGGCCTTGAGCTCGGCGATTTCGCCGCGCAGCGCATCCGCAGCCTCTGCGGTCTTGGCAGCCTCGGCCACCTGCGCCTCGAGCTCGGCAATGCGGCCGTCGCGCTCCTTGATGGCGGACTGCCAGTCCATGCCCTCTACCTGCGAGTCTTCCTGCGCCTGCTGGTCCCCGTCCTGCGGGGCTTGCGCGACTTGCGCCTCTTCGATGCCATGTTCCTCACCGGCCATTCGTTACCTGCCTTATGTCAGGCGGCCAATAAGAACTGGCCGCTTCGTCAGTACAGTCAGAGGATACGGCCGTGTCACATACTGCTTTTCCGAGTTATGGATGATTGTTCCTCGCGTACATGCGATAATGGAAGGCCAACTGACGGCGTAGAAGAGAGATGCTTCATGCTCACCCAGACCCCAGTCCAAGTATGCAACGTGTACTGCGACGAGAGCCGCATAACATCAGACCCGACTGACGAGTTCATGGCCATCGGAGGTGTGTCGTGCCCGGAGAACAAGAAGCGCGATATCGTGCGCTGCATAGACTCGCTCAGAGGCAAGCATAACGTGCAGGGGGAGTTTGGGTGGAAGACCGTCTGCCCCAGCAAGCTGGCATTCTTTGAGGACATAATCGACCTCTTCTTCTCACGTCCCGACCTCAACTTCCGAGTCGTCGTTGTAAGCAGAAAGAGCACGGTCTTCGCTTCGGATGAGGACAGGTTTCAGAAGACCTATTATCAGGTCTTCAACCACTGGCTAGATGCCCGCCGCTATCACAAGGTATTCATCGATCATCGCGTTGATGACCCCGAACGTGTGAAGACGCTCAGGCGGTGCACCATCAACACGTTTCGCTTCGGAAACTCGGTACTGTTCGTGGAGGAGGTCGAGTCTAGGGAGAGTGACCTCATCCAGCTTGCTGACCTCCTGATCGGGGCTGTCGGATATGATTGGAACGACCGAAATGCTAGTGCGGCAAAGGCGTCCTTGTGTAGCACAATTGCAAATCGTTTGGGGACACCTCGCCTCAAGTACTACACGACCTCGCCAGACGAGCAGAAGTTCAACGTGTTTTGGTTTGGGCGGTAGAAATGGCGTACGGACTTGACCAGATTGGCCATCTCGATCTCACGCCATGCTTCATGAAGCACGGATACGACTGGTTCGCAGTGGAACGGCTCGCGCGAGAGTATTACTTCTCGGAGCTGATTAACCTCCAAGCGTGGGATGGCATCACCATCAGGGGCATGAATGACGAGAGGAAGTTCCTCCATCTCATTTGCAAACACGGACACGATTCTGGGCCGGTCAACCAGCTGATGGATCTCGACATCAAGCGTATTGCTGCATTGCCAGTGCTCAAGGCAGTGGTCGAGGGGCGCGTCAGAGCCGACGTGTATCGCCAGACGACCAGAACCGGGGAGGATAAGATAGAGATTGTGGTCGACGGGCCTGATACGAACTACATAGTCGTCCTAGGGTGCGTCAGGAACTACTACATCATCCGCTCAGCCTATCCCGGAGGCGACATCTATCCCGAGCGCGTCAAGCGTCGCTCGAACTTCGTCCAGTCAATCATCCCTTAGAGCGCGAAAATGCCCCGGATATCGGGCTCCGAGGCAGGCCAAATCCAAAGCTTTAAGCAAAGGATCCAATACAGAGTATGAGCGAGGGCATGCCCAAAAGCAAGACTTATCTTCGTGAGCGAGCATATTGGCCAGCAGAAGTCAAGAAGCTTTAGGGGATATAACACGTATCTAATCGTAGGCGACATCATTCCGCCTATCAAGCCCGGCTAATGGTTTGCTACTCTTTCCCAGTCCGCCGCATCCTGCGAATAAGCTGCTCCGTAGTAAAGCCTCGCTTTCCGCCCTTTGTTCCAGAAAGCGACCTCTTGGCATACTCGACGCAGCACTTACGCAGCAAGCTATCAACGAGAACATCCATACTCGGGCCGTACTGTCTCATCTCAAACAGCTGCTCGTTTTCGTGACCAAAGAGCTCATCCTCGTTCAAGGAAATGCGTTCCTGTCTCTCATGCTCTTCAATCGCATGTATTGCCTTAGTGGCGAATTCCTGCCCCTCGCCAAGCTGTCGACTGAGCAGCTCGATGGTTGTGGCTCGAATCAGCTCAAGGTGGCTTTGTGCGTATCGGCTGTTAGCCTCCTCGACCAGCGCGACATCGAGCTTTCGAATCTCACCATGCGCGATCGAGGCGAGGGCATCTCGCGCTCGCTCGACATCCGCGTCAGTCAGAGGCTCGTCTCCTCCAACACGTAGATTCTTAAGCTGTTGGTACTCGCACAGAAGCTGGGAGCCGTTTGGCGTCATTACAAGCAGGCAGCAAATCGGCTCGCCATTTGGTCCCTCAGTTTCAACGCGCCGTATAACATCCCTGTACTGCTCAAGTGCATCACCAGCCTCTTTGCAGAGGTATTCGAACATCTCGGAGCCCCACGTCAACAACGGGGTCTTGCGCTCCACCGTCTCACGACACATTGATGCTCGCATTTGCCCTGTGCCGCCATTGAAGACTAGGGTATTCCCGTCGTCGGCCAGCTGACAGCTACTCCGTACGTAGTTCGAGCCAGCTACTGCCTTGACAAGGTCATCCCAAGAGGCAGAGACCTTTTGCTGCCGTGCGGCGACGGTCATGTTTCGGTACATTTGGTATTGGTCTTCCGACGACAGTTCCATAGCAGAGGTAGCCTGCTTCTGCCTCCGAAGAAGCTCGGCAGACTTCTTTGCGAGCTCCTCCTCGGTCATCTCACCGTCATGTAGCCTCCTGAAGTCTTCCGCCTCCAAAGGAAGCAGTGATATCTGCTGTGGTCCGACCACGAGGTTTGCGTTCTGCAGACGCTGAAGCAACCGCCCATAAACGGTTTCCTCTACGCTGCCAAGGTAGCAGAGGTTCATCACGTGTATGTCCGTGTGCTTCTGCCCTATGCGATCGATACGCCCTATGCGCTGCTCGATCTTCATGGGGTTCCAGCCCATGTCGTAGTTGATGAGCATGTCGGCAGTCTGGAGGTTGAGGCCCTCGGCGGCAGCATCGGTGCAGAGCAAAAGCTCGATATCGCCGTTGACGAATAGCTTCTTTACCTGATCACGACTGACGTCTACATCTATCCCCTTTGCGGGGTCGTAATAGCATGTCCTCCTGCCAGAGTAGATCCCGACCCGCAGGCGCGGCTTACGATTGCCCAGGTAGTAGCGGATATTCTCAAGAGAGTCATAGAACCTTGTGAACACGACAGTTTGCCTGAGGTGCTCAGGCACGGAACTCCCGCGTAGATCGAGAATGCCCAGCAGTTTGAGAATCTTGGAGGGCTCAGAGTTGATACCACCAATCTGGGTGACCATCGAATCGAGTTTGCGTTCCTCCCACTGCAGATCGTGCAGTGATCGATTCTTGAGCAACGCGTCCTGATCGATATCCTTGAGGTCTTCCTCGTCTAAGCTACCCTCGTATTCCTCATCAATCCTTTCCAGAATCTCCTGCAAGTCGCGCTCGGTCCCATCCCCAAGGTTCATCACGCGCAGGGTTTCCCGCACGCGCTCAAGCCGCCTCTTGAGCGTCTGTTGTATGGCATACATGCTTGACGCGAACCTGAGCTGTAGGAAGTTGAGGTAGAAGTGCATCATCTGGCGCTCGCCCGGGTTTGCTTGGGCTATCTGCCTGCTCAGTTCGGTACAATACGTTTCCAGCGAGCTGTAAAACTCCTCTTCCTCCTCAGTCATGGATATGACGGTTACCGGCTCGACATGCCGCTCAGCGAGGTTGCTCGCAAGCTCCCCATTTCTCCGGTATTCCTTGAGCAACTCGCGCGAGTGCCGCATCATGACACGGGACAGGGGCGCTGCAGAGAAGAGTGGCCGCTGCAGGGACTCGTAGTCCCAATCGGTGGGATCGACGCTTACAAGGTCGTCAATCACCCATTCGTTGCTCAAGTCTACACAGGTCTGTTGAAGATAGTTCCACAGCCAGGGGTCGGTAGCACGAATCTCTTGAAAAGCCCTGCCGACGAACGCCCACTCGCTCCTTCCGATACGTTCTTCATTGCCGCTCAGGCTGGCGGCCAGCTTCCCCATGACCTCGTAATACCGCGCCGTGAGGGAGGGGTCATCGCGGAATTGTGCCACACGGTTGGTCAGGCGCAGCAGATCATAGACCTCAATCATGTCTATCTGCATGGGCGTGGCCGTAGCGAGCCATAAGGACTTGCCCTTCTTTCGCAGCTGTCCTGCCAGCACGCGGTAGAGCGCACCATACTCCGGGTTGCCCTGCACCCCGGCGGTGGGGTTCTTTCGACGAGCGTACTGTGCCTCGTCAATAACGACAAGGTCAAAATCACGGGCAGCCTCAAGGCCACTAGCGCGCTCTTTGCGTGCGAGAAGCCCGGTAGAGATGATGTTGAGGTCTGGCCCGTAGAGTTCGTCATCATACACGGTTTCTCGGACAAGATATTTGTGTGTAATTCGAGGCGACGCAATGGTCAGCGCAAAGTCGAGCCCCGCCTTGTCAAACAGCTCTTCCTGCCACTGGCTCGCGATGCTAGCAGGTGCTGCTATGAGCACGCGCTTAACACGCCCAGACAGTACCAGCGATCGTATGGCCAACGCGCACTCGATGGTCTTTCCGAGGCCCACCTCGTCACAGAGCAGATAGGAGTACGGCCACGTCTCGATCAGCCGCCTTGCGACCACATCCTGGTGCGGCCAAGGCTCGACTACGGCTGACTCGATACCAATGCTGCGACCCAAGGGCATGCGCGGCGCGTCTGCCAGGAACTGTATCCGCAGGGCCTCGTCAAGCCCCATGCTTGCGATACCGGTCAGGTACTCGCCGTTAATCTCTCTGAAGGAGGTCCGATCCTTGGAGAACTGGACGAGCCTCTCACGTACCGCGGTCGGTAGGTCAACTACCCTCATATGTGGTATGCGATTGTTCCACAGGCTCTCGAACAAATCCTCAGCATCCTTGGTCCTGCAGCGGTTCTCGTCGCTGGTCCAAGCGCAATGGATGTCTAGGTTCTCGGCATTGACCGATATAGCAGTGCGTGACTCGTTGAAGGAACCGCTCCCATACAGTCTGTCTCCCCGCTCGTCGCGCATGACGAACCACTTCTCGTGGACGTAGCCATCACCCGTATAATCCCAAGTGGTTACGTTGCCGGTCGTCGCGTTGCATCTAAGGGCGACCCGCACGTCAAGCTTCCCCGTGGCAACCATGTACGAGAGCAAGGCGACACCATCAGACACGGCACGTTCCCAGGAGTCACATCCATCGAGTTCGCGCAGCAACGCCTCGTCGAGGCGCGCTTCGTTGCCCGCAAGAATCGCATTGATGTCGACCTCGGTCAGGTCAGCGCCGACGATGAGTCTCATGCGCCCATCATGATGGATGAAGGCGGTGTACCCCTGGGACGCAGCGGCAAGGGAGGACGAGCGGAAGTACCCGGCCATGCGGTCATAGGCAACCGCGCGCGAAAGGGCGGGTGTGTAGAAGTCCCTCAGGATGTCCGTAGGCACGCCATCGCTGTTGAGCGAAGACGTTTTGTAGCTGTATTGCCATTCGCGCTCTCTGAAGCCGCCCATGGTAGGACCTTATCTCATGCCATAGAGAAGGCGCCGGATCTCCTTCTTCCCCTCGCCATCCATGTTGTCGGCAAGGACGTTGAGTATGTCCAGGATCTTCCTCTCGCTATCCGCCGCATGCCGCTTGAGGTAGGCGCGTGCTACGGGGATGTCACCGCTGCGATACGCTTCGATGACGCCCTGGGTGACATCCCACTCGCTCTGTGGGTTATCGAGGCGGTGGGGATTGCGCTCTTCCGGCTTGGCGATGCGCAGTTTCGAGCCACGCCTGACAAGAGGCGCGTAGAATATCGTTGGCTGCTCGGAACGGCCGCCACGCGTGGCTCGCTCGGGGGCGATGCCGATACTGTGACCGTCACTCCGGTATCCACCCGTCTGGTTGTCCAGCCGGATGTTGAGCGACTTCGAAAGGCCAAGCGCATCGTCATAGGGGAACCAATCGAGACCATAGATGCCAAAGAGCGTCAAAGTGGCACCCGTCTCGGCATCCACGTCGTTGACGTCTAGCCTGCCACCAGTAAGTTTCGTCATCTGATACTGTGCCACGACCATCGAGGCCTCACGCATGGCCGTGACGGGTGAGACGAGATCATCGCCATCGATGACAGGCCAGTTCTCCGACAGCACGCGCAGCGCGCAACCATACGATGCGACCATCTCGTCCACAGCATTCAGGTGGAGCGACTCGTACGACGCGAGACCCTCACCTACGGCAGCTCTTACGTCGCTGATGACGCCACCACCAAAGCCTTCCCAGACGGCCGGCTCGCGGTCTTCCAAATCTCGCTTTCGGCATGAGATGAAGATGGAGCTTGCGGCAGCCGCCTGATCACGCTGGTGCATAGACGCGCCGGACTCTGAATCGACCGGGAAGGTAGAGGAGATGATCCACCCGTTCTCGATGAGGGCCCGCGTGAGCGTCTCCCATGCCGCTTGGGTCTTGTGGGTGAACATCATGACCATGATGCCGTCATCCTTCATGACGCGACGGCACTCTTTGAAGATCTCACCCATGAGGGTTTCGTAGCGCTCGTTGGACTCTGCCCGTGAGCCGTCGCGCACGGGATTGGCGACTGCCTCGTCGTTCTTGTTGGTCAGGCGCCTTCCAAACACCCCGGGATACAGGTCGCGGAGCGTCCGTTTGTCCCAGACGTAATAGAAGTCAGAGAGCTCTGCATACTGCACGTTGTTGTAGTAGGGCGGGTCGACGCAGATGATGTCCACCGATTTATCTTCGAGAGAGAGGTTCGCTGCGCTGCCGTTAAGTATCCTCACCGTGTTTGCTCTTCGCTCGGGGAGCAGTTCACAAATACCGCGGTAGGCATCCAATACCTGACTGAGACCCCAGTCTAGGCCAGAGTTGGGTCCGCTGGCAATCATCTCGCCAAACGTCCACTTGAGGGAGAAGTCATGACGACCAAATGTGCCCTTGATTACGCTGCGCGTATACTCCCAGCGAGTCTGTCGGCTGTTGTAGTCATAGAACTTGTCGATCATGAACTGCAGGTAAGTGATGATGGCCCTGCCCTTGTCAGCACCTTCTCGGTCGAGAATAACAGGTATCATGTCCTGCAGCGTCTCCATCGCCGTGAGGGCGGCGAGCAGCTGGCGAGGCGTGAACATGTCGCACCAACGGTTCATGCCATATATACGGGGGCGGTTGTCATTTCCTTCAGGGATGCGCTCGGTGGGAATCAGCCCCATCGCATCCCAACGGTCCCAGTTGTCGCGAAGGGCCATCTCGGCGCGCTTGAGTGCATCGAAGTCGCCTTGCACTGGCTCGCGGAAGAAGGTGACGGTCTCCGTTACCACTTGGCCCCTGTTTGGGCCGCTGGCGTAGCGCCGTACGTTGCCATTACGGTCGAGCTTAGGTTGCTCGCGTTTGCCAACGACGCAATAGAGCACGTCCTTCCAGGTCCCGTGCTCGCTTTCGCCCCTTGCCTGGCGCTTGATCTCCTCAGACTCGATAGCTTGACCACAGTGAATGCATGTACCGGTGCCATCTGTCACGGTTCCCTGAGCAACGTCCTCTCCATTGGGCCCCGTCCCATCCACGAGCCGATAGGGCACGAACCTAACTTGCTTACGCTGGCCATCGTCGTAAATCTCTGGTCGCACGGCCCATCCGTTTGCCTTCTTCTGCAGCGCAAACGCATTGAGCAGGGGTGCTCTCTCGCCGCAGTGGGGACAGGTTGCCTCTCGGAAGTACAAGAGGCCCATCTGATCATACTCAGCCACGTTATACATGTTGTAGAGTTCGGGGTCTCCCGCACATGCTATCCTTAGCGCCTCTTGCTCTCGCTCGTTGAGGGGAGCAAAGTAGTAATAGGTTGCGGTCTTTTTGGCTACCGTTGACGCAAGTTGTTTGCCGTATTCCTCGATCTGGGCACTGAGCTCCGCCCCATAACGATAGGGATAGTCGATGGTGGCGCTCTCTATTACGCTGGCCACAGGATTGAGGTCATTCGCGATGACGTCGCATCCGAGTCGCAAGGCCTCGAAAGGTATTGACCCTCCACCAGCAGTTGGATCCAGCACAGTCATGGTCGACCGCAATGGCATGGGGTGTGACTCGTATGCCCGGCCATATCCGTAGGTATCTTCCGGATCAAGCCTCAATGATCCCAAGACGTCCTTTATGTCAGAGTTCTTCAATGTCTCTATTAGGTCATTTACACCTGCTGGGTCTGCCGGAACAGTCACAACGGGAATCATATAGGGCAGCTGAGACAGCTGGTCGAATGGCGCGTTATCGTCATACCACTTCCTGATACTGGCATTATTCCTGTATTCGGGCAGGCTGTCGTAAAGGGTCTCTATACGACCCCTCGCTTCCTTGCGACGCCGCACTTCTTTGTCTAATGCCCTCTGCGCGCGGGCCTCAAGCGTTATAACCTCATGCCCTTCTTGCGATTCGATGAGGCTAAGATTGCTCCCGACAATGGTCCAGCGTTGATTTCCAACCACAGCCTGTTTTTTGACAATGCCAAGGTATCGCAGAAAGTCGCTCGCGCTCGAATCATGTGGTAGCGCGCTTCCCAGGATAGCCGCTCTGCTCGGTGTAAGTGGTCGCCGAGCCCACCAGACGTGCATGAAATATAGAGGCGGAAGTGAGGAGCTCGCACCACGCTCCCGTTTCGTCTCGGCGCCAACCTCGCGACAAGGGAACTGTCCCTCGATGAGTCGCCTTTCTGCAGCCACGGTAAACCTCATTTCCTGAGCTGCTCAAGCAGCCTGTCTACTTCGACTGGATTGTTCTGCTGGCCAGCAAGCATGACCCTCAAGCCCGCCTTTGCCCAGTTGACGCTGCTCTTGCCATATGCCGACACGGTCGTCTTGGCAAACCAGTACATGGCCTCCTCACGGCTGAAGCGCGCGATGCGCCAAGCCATGAGTTCAGTGCGGTTGTCCTTACGCACGAGGCCATGTAGGCGGAAAAGCAGGGCGAGCTTGGTCCCGGACGTCTCGTCGAGCGGCAGCTTTCCCCGAAACTCGAGACGGTCATCCAAAAGGGCAGCCACCTCGAGTGGCTTGCCTTCCTCGTCCTGGATGCCGGTCACGATCTCACGGATGGCAGGCAAGCAGACGCGGAGGTGTCCGTTAAAGATGCGTCCCCACTCCTTGAGCTTGGTACGCGGCCGCTTTGGTACGTCCAAGGCCATGACGAGCTGGTCCGTGTTGACAAACTCAGGCTCTCCGGTCGGAATCCTCTCGCAGACGGTGAGCACGGGCCCTGTGTACTGCCGCTGCTCGCTTACCCTAAGCACCCACGTGCAATTCGCAGCCTCCTCGACAAGCTGCCTTTCGATCAGCTTCTGCTTGGCGTTCATGCTACTCATCCGCCTTCTGCAGCTCTTGGATAAGCGCATCGTTTGGGTCAGGCTTGGCAATGGTGAGGCGCACGTTCGTGTCGTCATCGATGCTGACCACATCACCAAGGACTTGCAGCAGCTCGTCGAGCTGCCTCATTGCTTCCGGTCCAACATCGCGCAGCTGAAGGCGCAGCTTCCCGCCGTTAGGCAGACCAAGGCCGGAGAGCTCCAAGGCATCGATTGTGGTGGTGGAACGCGAACGAGTGTAGATGCTGCCAGCGCGTCGTAGCACGCCCATGATACGGTTTGCGTGCTCGTGGCCTTCTATCCGGTACTGCTGGCTCTTCGCCGAGCTCCACCCACGCTCGCTCTGCTGTGCGCGGGATATGATGACCTCATCATCCTTAATCTCGTGGTAGGTAGCGCTGTAGCCGTCGTAAAGGGTGGTTGGCTTCTCGCTCTGGTTGGGATCTCCCGCGTAGAGCGAGAAATCGCTGCCGGTCACGATGGTGCGCACGGCATCCTTGATGCTGCCGGCATCGGCATTTGCCATCTGCTCTTGCGTCGCGGCAACGACATCTGCAACAGTGGCCGCTCCGGAGGCGTGCAGGACTTCTCTCACGGTACGCTCAACGGCGGCAGGCTCTGGTTTGTCGCTGTCCAGCCATCCACGCTGCTTTGCACCTACTACGGTCATCAGCGAGACGTTGTTGTCAAAGACATTGAACGCAGCAGGTACCGGCTGCTCCTGTGTATGGATGAGCAAGGGCATGCTGGCGTTAGGGTTGTCCCCCAGTTGATAGATAACCCAGTTTCCTTTGGTGACTCCCTCGCGGGCCATCTTGTCAACGGCGTGTCTTCCCGTGGGCATCGGCCAAGAGCGATTCGCGTAGAAGTTGTTGAGCACTTCGTCTGCCGACATCCGATCGTTTCCGCGTGCGAAGACGAGCTGGCCTATCTGTTGCAAGCTTGCTTTCGACGCGCTGTCATCTGTCAGCAGCTTCTCCTTGAGATTCTCGGTAACAGCCCCGATGAGGGAAGCCCCGCCCTCGTCGGCAACTGTTCGGAGCTCCTTACGCATGACCATGTTGCCGTTGGGGTACGCCATGGCGGAGTACATGCCACTGACGCTGGTCGAAAGTGCTAATCCACGCTCGCTTGCGCGCTCGCGGAAGTTTGCCTCCTTGAGCTTCGTCTGTGTCACACCGTATGCTCTCGGGTTAGCCTCCAGCTTGCGCATGGCGAGCACCTCGATGGCAATATCCCTGACACGCGCGAGATGTCTTTTCGTGTCATCGTTTGTGGTACCAGTGCCGGTACCACCAAGGTCAATGCTCACGGTCTTAGGTACCAGCAAAACGATCATGTTCTGCCTGATGCGAGGCGTTCCGTCCCCACGCAACTGGAAGAAGTCCATCGGGCGAATGGTTCCAGCGTCGAGTGCGACCACACCGAGTGTGGGGACGTCCTTGCCGTCGGCAATGTCCTGCGGGCGGTGCACATCGTTCTCGACACGGAAGGTGGAACTATCGTGAACAAGGCTCCGCGAGACGTCCTTGAGACATCCCTGTATCTCTGCCTCGGTGATGGTTCCACGGATGCGTGCGAGTATGCTGTTGACCGTGGGGTCTACATTGGCAAAGTACTTTCCAAGATCGTGGCGGAGATAGTAAGCCATACTTTCTATGGCACCCAAGGCCTCGCGCACCTGAGGAGGGGTGACGACGGGCGTCGCGACCTCAAAGATGGCCATCGGCTCGGTAACGCCAAAGACGTTCGAGGTATTACCCTCGGCGCGTCCGACAAGGCTGTTGAGGAAAACGTCCTTCCAGGTCATCTCGTAGAGGGGGCGTCCGTCGGGATGTGGGTTCTGTCTATCAAGTTGCTGCGCGTTGCTCAGACCGCCTTGCAGGCTGTGCGTGTCCGTCGAACCGATGTCGGCGTTAAGCACCACCTGCAGGTCGGAGCTGCCGGTACGGCCAAGAATCTCGTTCGTC
The DNA here is from genome assembly GCA_902790135.1 of uncultured Coriobacteriaceae bacterium. Lineage (GTDB taxonomy): Bacteria > Actinomycetota > Coriobacteriia > Coriobacteriales > Atopobiaceae > UBA1367. The sequence continues at coordinate 45,663 of CADAQM010000004.1, read as the reverse complement.
ACGAGATTGCTGGTCATGTCTATGTCGGACACATGAATCATCGGCAGGTCTTCGCGCCTCTGCCAGATGCTACGAACGGTAAGCGCGAGCACACGCAATACACCGCGGGTACCCTGGAAGTTCTCAGCCTGTGCGAGTTTGTTGTTAAGGAAGTCCACGAGGGTCGGGTGGAAGGGGTAGTTGTTCACCATCCTGTCCACGAAGTTTATGCTGGTGGCCATCTCGGGCAGCAGCTGCTGGTTACGCTGGTACATGCCGGCGTATTCGTTCGCTGTCTCATAGGCCGCGTGCTCGTCGATGGTCTCGAACAGGCGCTTTGCCAACACGGCCGATATCTCGCTGGCTTGCACAGGCGTAAATGCCGAGGCGTCGCGCATAACAACGCTGGTTACGCCAGGGATGGCGCGCTCGCCCATGGCAACGGCATCGTCAATGCTGATATCCTCGCCAGTGACCTTGCTGATGAGCTTGGCTATCTGCTCGGTCTGATGGGCGAAGGCGTCGCGCATGCCGGCAAGTGTCATCACGACAGCGATGCCGGTATGGTTCTTTGCATAGCCGCCAAGTGACATGAGGAATGCCGAGAGCTGCGCAGAGCCGTCCGTACGCGCCGCCTCGAGTCGCGCCGCGTACTGTGCGAGCTCGTCGAGCATGATGAGGATTCGCTTTCCGCCAAGGACGCGCTCGAGGTAATTCTTGCCAGGAGCCGCAAAGCTCTGCGCCTCGTCCTCAACCTCCCGGTAGAGATTCTCTCCGCCGATTTGATAGGCAAGCTCTCCCCACAGCGTGTAGGGAGTGAGCTTGTCACCGTATTGGCGCGTGACAGGGATTTCATCCCCGGCTATGCCCACAACCTTGATGCAGTGCGGTTCTGGCAAAAGCTGAGCATCGATGATGCCGTCAGAGACACCAGCCAGTTCCTCGCCACGATATGCAATATGGGTAAGCGCGATGAGCGTGTGTGTCTTGCCTCCGCCAAACGAGGTCTCCAGTCGATACATTGAAGGAGCTCCAGCGTCACCGCCGATTCGGCTGAACACACTGGGAATAAGGTCGCGCATTCCTTGAGTGGGATACGTTGCGTCGCGAAAGAACGTTTCCGCATTGGTATATACGGTATCTGCACTTGATGAACCCTGTTGGTAGTAGTCCATAACGGCACCAAGAGAAGCAGTGAAGACCTCTGGGTTAAAGGTGCCTCGAAGGATTGACGGCCTAGGTACGCACGACTCTATTACGCTTCTCACGACATACTCCCATTCACTGCCAGTGTGTACGAATAAGCTGCGGTTCTTGGCTGTGTCATTCGAGTACTAATAAGTCCTGCCGCAATCGGAGCGAGTGTTGCATGAGAAGATATGACCCTGCCGGTAAGGTATACGACAGGGTCGAACCTGAAGAAACCGCTTGTAATGCAGTGAGCATTCCACCCAGAGCCCACTTCTCCCTCGCGTTCCATGGCAGACCTTTAGACCGAATTGTCAGCATCTTCACAACTTTATCACACACATTGGGTCTTGACGTTTCTTCCACGGCGAACGCGCGCACGAGTCTCCAACTTTGATTTTCCGCAGTAAGGCTAGGTGCAGCGAGCTCCAAACACGGTACCAGCAGCACTGTTGTCAACTTTTCTGCCGCACGCGCGTCGCACGTGCCACGGCCCGGCGCCGCTCGCTCGGAGTCGGTCGCATCGTGCCGTCGGCGGCTGTGGTGCGCGGGTCGGGCATGCCATCCGCCGCCGTCCCGATGCTTGCGTCTACGCGCTCCTACGCGCCATTCCGTGTCACGTGCGTCGTCCGGGCGGCAGAAGCACTCGCTGTCACCTGTACCAGCAGCTACCCGTCATCGCTTGTGTCGCCTCCGTGCTTGCATGTGGCTGCTACGCAATACCGACAGCTCCTCCCATGTCCCCCGGGCACCAGCAGCTCCACAGGCCGTCCCGGTACGGCAGGAAGGCGTCCGTGCGGTCACCCACGACTCAAACGCCCACCCTCAGCTCCGTTGGGCCCCATGAGAATTCCGTGACGCCCCGTAGCCCTCTGACACAGTACTGGGCCACATCAGCGCTGCTCACGCGCAACCTTATCGGAAGTACTGACGCCAACTTCGGCTGCCATGCGGCGAGCCGTGGCCTCGTCCTCCGAGTACCACTTCATCCGGTACTCGAACGGCGCCATGGTGACCCCCACCTCGCGCATGTCCTGCTCCTTCTCGGCGTGCGTGTCTGTGATGATGCTGTCGTCGAAGAGGCAGGTGATCTGGCCCTCGTCGGGCAGGCCCTCACCGAACGTGCGCCCCATGTGGAGGAGCGCGTGGCCGATGCTCGAAAGCGAGGCATTCAGCAGGTGCTCGTGCCTGGCGATGTTCCTCATGAGGGCCGAGTTATCGCTGCTGACCTCCGTGGCCGTCTTGATGTACCCGCGCGACTCGTCGAAGTCGAAGTACCCCAGGCCAAAGCCCGTGAGTTCCCCGAGCATCTGCAGGGCGATGCGGAATGCCTCCGACTGAGATGACGTGCGCAGGGCGGGCGCGAACTCCTGGACCATGTCCTCGGTGCTCATGACCTTCCTGAACACAGTGCAGTCGCCCTTGCCGAAGGGTATGGGGATCCTCTTCCCCTTGCCGTCGGTCTTCTGGTCGAACATCACGTCCGAGAGGAACACCCTCATCTTGGACACGTCCACCTCGGAAATGAGCGCGTCGAAGGTGAGGTCCACGGCCTGTATGGCGTCGATGGCGTCGGCAAATATGCTCTGGCCGTATGGCGAGAAGTCCACGCGCGTGTTGGTGACGGCGGGCCTCACGATGGAGAAGGTCGGCCACACCGAGCCCGTCTCGTATTTGTCGATAACGCCCTCCGGCTCGATCACGTCCCCGTCCGAGTCGAAGCAGACCGTCCTAATCTGGTACGTGCCGAGGGGTCCGAGCACGTGCATCTGCAGCTGGTCAAAGGCCTTCCCGCGGTAGAACACGCGCGTGACAAAAGCGCACTCGGTGACGCCCTCCTCGTCCCAGGTGAGCGGCACCACCATGCGAGCGTCGTAATGCCGAACCTTAGCAGCCTTCTTCCCGACATCAACCCAAATCACCCAGGCCCCGGTTCCTAAGCCGAATGCCTTGACGACAGTTGCTTGAGCCGCGGGCATGAAGTGGTTCGCCGAGAAGAACGACGAGAGCCAGTCCGTGCAAGCCTGGTCTTCACACACCACGGAGGTCTTGTCGTTGAGAAGCAAGGAGCCCCACTCCTGGCAAACCCTCATAGCCGGGTGGATCGAGCGCCTATGGACCTCGTACAGCCTCCCGAACCCATCGGTGTCCCGATAGTCATAGAAGTCCCCGGTGGACTGCATCCACTCATGCCAAGAGCGGATGTGCCCCTCCATCGCCTCCAACGGCAACACGAACCCCAAAGCCCCCAGGTACTCCCTGATGCACTCCGGCACCCAATACTCCCGCTGCATGTCCGCCAAGCCCATGGTGATAAGAACCTCCGTCACCTCCGCCTGTTTACAGACAAGAGCATCCGCCCACGTCACAACCCCGCGTAGAATGGTGAGAAGAACATAATGAGAAGGGCGAGCGCGATGAAGACCCTCTACCTCATAGGCGGAACCATGGGCGTGGGCAAGACGGCCACGTGCCAGCGGCTCAAGTCAATGCTGCCGAACGCGGTGCTCCTGGACGGAGACTGGTGCTGGGATGCCGACCCGTTCGTGGTCACCGACGAGACCAAGGCCATGGTGATGGACAACATCTGCCACGTGCTGAACAACTTCATCAACTGCAGTGCCTATGACAACGTGATCTTCTGCTGGGTCATGCACGAGCAGCAGATAGTGGACGACATCCTCTCGCGTCTCGACATGTCGGGATACATCGTGAGGGCGATCTCCCTCGTGTGCTCAGTGGAGGAGCTGCGCGAACGCCTGGAGAAGGACGTCGCCGCAGGGATCCGCCAACCCGACGTCATCGACCGCAGCGTGGCAAGGTTGCCGCTCTACGAAGACCTAGACAGCGAGCGGATTGACACCACCGGCCTAGCGCCAGAGCAGGTTGCGAGCCGGATAGCCAACCTCTAGCGGTATTCCGATGAGAACAAAAGCGGTGTGAGAATACCGCCTCACCCGCGCAGGATGTCGTCCATCAGCGCATAGCGCACAGCGTCAATCGAGTGGTCGAACCCGTCGGGGATGATGTCGAGCCAGGTACCGTCACGGTCCCTCTCGTACTCCTTGGTGACAAACTCCTCATAGGTGAGAGGGCACCGCATCGGGTCAATCACGATCTCCCTCAGCCCGGCAAACCATTCATAGGAGAGCTTCCTCATGCGACCCTTCCGCGCAGGATGGGCACGAATTCCGAGGTCACGCCGATAAACGCTGGTCTGAACCTTCCCGTCAGGCGTGTCGTCCACCCACACCACCTGGTCATGGTAGTAGGCCTCCTCACCCGGCTCGTCCGCATATGTCAGCGACTCGAGTACGGTTTTGATTTAATGCGTTTGGTACTATTACCGAAAACACCCTCTATTCTATCCAAGCTGCGAGGTAGAGATGAAGTTTGAGCATGTGCTGGCCATGAGTGTCGAAGGTTCAACGATGTTTGGTCTCAGCTTGGATATCCTTCATTCAGAGGTCATTAATATCGACGGTCTCAGACTATGGGTAGACACACTTGCCAACAGCTTTTCTTTCATGGATGACACTTTGGGAGACAACTCTGTGTTCACATTCCGTGATGGATTCCTATATGAGCTGCAAGCATACTGCCTCTACATAGCTTCTTCTGATGGTTCAATTAGCGAAGGTATACTTGAGAACATCAACCAGCTCATCGGAAGCTTCCATATTGATCTCGACGAAGCAATCGGAATACTGAAAGAAATCAATTCAGATGGCTGGCTGCGCAACTATCCCGCCTCTTTCAAAACTCTTGTCTGGTTTGCAGCCGGAAAGGAACAAAGCATAAACTCGGCTGGGGAGATCTACTACTTCTACCGTCAGGTGGCACGGTTCATCTACTCCATCGAGCATGCCGGAAACTTTGACAAGGAGGGTGGCGCGCGTAAGTATGTTGCCGCCTTCAAGAAGTATGTCGAACGAGTCAGCGCCATCGACTTTGAAATGCCTCCTGAGAATGAGTCCACCATCAATGACGTCTGTAAGGAATGGGACCTCCTCATGAAAGAGGAGCGCGGCGAGCTTTTCAAGCGAGCGTGCGGTACCTGGCGTGGTGTATCCGGTGACGCATTGTCGAGTGGAGTCTTGTCGGACTTCGTCCTTGATGCCAACGGGGTTGGCAGCATGGGCATGAGTCTGATTCACTGGGAAATCGCATACTTAGAATTGTCGGGTATTCAGGCGCCAGTGCTCCGTATCCCGGAAATGCAAGTAGTCGTAATCCTATTTCCAACCGATACCGACAAAATGTTAGCCATGGCCTATTCCGGCGACTCAAACATGGATCTCAAGACAGCCATCTACCAGCTTGAGCAACCCGATGGTAAGAGAGGTTGGTCAGCGCCAGCCGCATCCGCGCGGAATGTGCCTTCGCAAACATCCAGAGCTGTTACCGCAAAGGAAAGCACATCCAAAACGGGCGTTCCGTGGCAGGTGATTGCTGCTGCAATCGCGGCGCTTGCATTCGTCGTATATAGCATAGCCATGAAGCCGGTCAAGGCATACGAGCAAGCAACACTCCATTTCGAGGCAGGGCAATACCAATTGGCAGCGAACGCTTTCGAAGAGCTTGGGGACTATGAGGACTCTGAAGCGATGGAGCAGAAGGCTCTCCATGGAGTAGCTGCCCAAGAGGCTATGGAGAAGGCCGGCGAGGATCCAGATGCTTGGGAATCTGCGGCTCAAGCTTTCGATCAGCTTGGCGAGGGGCAGGGCGAGTCTGAGGCTCGCACCTGCCGCAACTACGCTGCTTACTATAAGGGCAAGCAGCGGATGGAAGAAGGGAAATGGAAGGAGGCAAAAAACGCCTTCAAGAGCATTACGAGTAAGAGCTTCGAGGACGTGAAGAATCTCCGCGCCGAATGCGACACGCATATAGCATACGAGGAGGCAGAGGCGTTATTCGAAGAGGGTAAGTACTACCAAGCATACGTCAAGTTCAGCGCCCTCGAAGGCAGTTCTGTCGAGGGTCTACCCGATCTTTCCGAGAGAGCAGATGCTTGCATTCAGGACTTCCCGGGAACTGGTGCGTCCTTTACCAACCCTGACTACTACTCTTCTGCTGTTCCGCTCAAAATAAACAACCATAGCGGAAACACCTTCTACAAAATCTATGACGGTAACACTGACACTTTGGCAATGACCGTCTGCATCCAACCAGGAGAATCGGCAAGCATAAGCCTTCCCGCCGGAAGCTATCGCATGAACGAGGCGCACGGGGAGAGGTGGTTTGGCGAGGAGGAAATGTTCGGGGACGATGGCAACTACTACCATTGCATTTTTGGCGGCGAGGACACCGCTGATCTCGAGTGGGGCTACAGCTACGAGATATCGACCTCGTATGGCTACAACTTCGATGGTACGGGAATCAGAAGCGAAGCAATCGATAGGGACTCCTTCTGATCACCAGAGGAGGGGCTATGGCTTCCCTGCACCTTCACACGCTTAACGAGCACGGGATATCTCGGAACTACAGTAGCCGCAAGCATGCGAAAAAGAATGAAGGCCAAGGACAGCCTTCTCATGTGCGAGAACTGGTCATCCCTCTATGCGCACTTCGGTATCGGGGAGCCGTTGCCCGAGGTCGTTGTCGACAAGGAGCTTGAGCTTCGGCTGCATGTAGAAGGAACGCGTCAAGCCACACTCAAAGCCCGCGAGGAGGCAAAGAGAAGCTTTACGGAAAGGGAGAAGTGTCTCGAACTCAGAGACACTGCCGTGCACCGTATGTGGGTTCGACTCAGCTAAGGTCTACGGCGTGCCAGGAATCGTCGAGATCCATCACTTGCATCCGCTTGCGGATGGAGAGGAAAGACAGACCGCCCCACTAAGGACCTCATTCCCGTATGCCCCAACTGCCACCGAATTCTCCACGGCAAGGACGTTGGTGTCTTCACGCTCAACGAGGTGAGGCACATGATGGGGTTGCCGTATCTCCTCGAGTTTGAATAGTATCCACTCCCCCAGTGGAGTCCCCATGCGCATCCGCCTGATCACCTCAGCCGACACCATTGCCTTCCTCCAGATGATGTGCCACGTCGACGAGGAGACCCCTATCATGGTGCACGCATCCGGCAAGCCTGTCGACTTCATCTAGGCACAGCACGTTCACCTCATCCCACCCCCAATCCCCCTTACAATGCAGTCACCGACACCACATGGAGAGACCGACATGAAGGCAGAGCAGGCAACCAAGCACGACATCGACGAGCTGGTCGAGCTGAGGATCGCATACCTCACTGAGGACGACGGCCCCCTCGACGCGGACGTGGTCGAGAGGATCGAGCACGGGCTTCCAGACTACTACCGCCGACACCTCGGCAGGGACATCTTTGCCTACGTGATCCGGGAGGACGGCCGCATCGCCTCCTGCGCGCTCCTCCTCGTTGTCGAGAAGCCAATGAGCCCCGCCTTCATCACGGGAAGGACGGGCACCGTGCTCAACGTGTACACCCGACCGGAGTCAAGGAGGAAGGGCTACGCCAGGTGGCTGATGGAGTCGCTCCTGAGCGATGCGCGGGAGATGGACCTCTCGGTGGTGGAGCTCAAGGCGACCGAGGACGGCTACCCCCTCTACCTCTCCGTCGGGTTCAGGGACGACGAGTCCAAGTACCACCTCATGAAGTGGCGGCCTTAGGCCGGATCGCCTCTGGTGCCCTAAGATACGGAGAAGGGCAAACGGAGGGAAGAACCATGGACGCTTCCGGCAAGCGCTTCTCAATCGGCTTTGACAACATCGGATGGCTCGAGGGCCTAGAGGACGACCCTGGTGACTGCTGCGCCCATGGTGACGCCGTGGCGCATATCGGCGACGAGATCCTCACGTACTACGCCACGCTGAACGCGACTGCCCTCTACCTCCTCAAGTCACTAAAAGAAGACCACCACGCCTACGAGGAGGAGCAGTTTTTGCCCTGCTGCGGGTTCAACATTTTCGAGAAGAGCGACGGATCCGGCGACGTCGTCATTCTCGGCTGCCCCAACGGCGTAGACTGGGACCTCGAGCATGACGGGGACACGGTGATACTGACAACCAACTCAGGCGCGAGAACCACCGTCCCATTCGATGAGTACCGGTCCGAGGTTCTTCGCTTTGCTGACAAGGTCGAGGCGTTTTATGACAGCCAGCCACCAAGAAGGCCATCCGAGGATGATGCCTCCGCATACCAGGCGTTCTGGAACGAGTGGCATCGCAGGAGGTCGGAGGCTTAGCCCATAGCCGACCATCAGGGACGGTCCCTTCTGGTTCGAAACAGGGGACCAGACAGAAGGGGCTGTCCCCTTCATAGACGTACGAACTGGGAGGAACTGACCGTGTTGATTCTTATCGAAGGCATCGTGATGTGCTTTGTGCTCCTGCTTGTGTGCGTGGTGGGCATCGCGAACGGCCCCGTCGGTCTGGTCACGTTCTACGAGCCCGAGGTCCAGGAGCGCGCCATAGAGCTCGGCCTCACGACGAGAGAGCAGATCACCCGCAACACAGCCCTGGCCGGGATCGCGCTGTTCGTTCCTGCGCTCGTACTGGTGCCATACATGGTGTACGGGGTGAACGGCGCAGAGGGCTTCCGCGAGGGCTTCACGCAGATGGCTGCCATCGGCCTCATCTTTGGCCTCTTCGACCGCCTCTTCATCGACTGGTGGTGGGTGGGCCTCACGCGCGCATGGATCATCCCCGGCACCGAGGACCTCATGCCCTACATCGCGGGGAGGACGCTCGTGGGCAAGTGGGTCGGCACCCTTGTCTTCTTCCCGGCCGTCTATGCCCTCATCGCCTGGCTGGTGACGCTTCTCGGCTGACGTCTATGCTTACCCGACCATTGGGGACGGTTCTTTTTGGTCGGGATAGCGTAAACGGACCAGCCACGTTGTTGGAGGGTAAAGATGCAGTTTGGTTTCTCGATAGTCGGCGTCGCGTTTCTGGCGATGCTGTTCGTCCCCAACATCAGGTGGGCCAAGAACCAGCCCCAGGGCTACGACGAGATCGCCGCGCGCGAGGACAAGACCCTCCTTGCGCTCGAGCGCGGCGGGCAGGTGCTCACCACCACCTCCGCCGTCGCGTTCGTGTGCCCGCGGGGCTTCTCGCTCCCCTGGCTTCTCTGGCTGCTGGCTGCGCTTTTGCTCATGGTGCTCTACGAGGTCGCCTGGGTCCGCTACTTCAGGAACGGAGAGAAGCTCGACGGCATGTACCAGCCGCTCGGACCCATCCCCGTGCCCATCGCGAGCCTGCCCGTGGCGGCGTTCCTGCTTCTGGGCATCTGGTACCAGTCGCCCATCGCGGTGATCTCCGCCGTGATCCTCGGCATCGGCCACATCGGCATCCACCTCGGCCACCTGCGCGAGCTGTAATTGCGGTTTGGGGATACTCCCCCATCCGCAAAACCGACCATCAAGACAAAGGAGCTGACCATCATGACGGCTGAGGAGCTCTGGAACGAGTCGGGGCTGGTTGGTGACTACGAGGCGTGGGCCTTCGGTGGGGCACCGGACAAGCTGGCGGGACTGGTGTTGAGTGAAACCAAAACCGCCACCTACTCATCGCTTGCCCTGATGGACCTCGAAGGCGAGCCGATGCCCAAGCCCGGTGACTACAGTGTGATTCTCGACTCGGCAGACAATGCGGTCTGCGTCATCAGGACCGCGCGAGTTTACGTTGAGACCTTCCAGCGCGCGAGCGCCGAGCACGCCTTCAAAGAGGGCGAGGGTGACAGGTCCCTGGACTACTGGAGACGCATCCACATGGAGTACTTCTCCGAGGTCCTGGGTGCCGCGGGCCTTCCGTTTGATGAGGACTCGGAGCTGGTGTGCGAGGAGTTCGAGCTCGTATATACTCCCGTTGATCCTGCGCCACAGTCCCGTGCGTAGCGCAGCCGCCGAGAGGAGATGGGGGCCATGGCACACATACTCGCAGCTTGCGGAAACGACTGCTCGGCGTGCCCGAGGCACGTCGCGCATCCCTATGAGAAGTCCCCGGAGGAGCTGCGCCACACGGCCGAGCTCTGGATGAGGGTTGGCTACCGCGACCACGTGGTCTCCAACGAGGAGATCGCCTGCACGGGGTGCAAGCCAGAGAACTGGTGTCGCTACCAAGTCGTGAGCTGCTGTGCGGACAAGGGCATCGCGACCTGCGCCGCGTGTGCCGAGTACCCCTGCGAGCAGATGCGCGAGTGCTTTGCGGTCACGGAGTCGTTTGTACCAGCATGCCGCGAGGCCTGCTCGGACGCGGAGTTCGAGCAGCTGAGGAGAGCTTTCTTCGAGAAGAGGGCAAACCTGGCGAGGTGACGGCTGCCCTACTCCCCCAGCTCCCGGCGGATGACGCCCACGAGCGCGTCAGCAATCCTGCGCTGGCTGCCCTCGTTGGGGTGGCCGCTCGTTCCGCAGCCTTCCTTCGCGTAGTCGATCGGCTCAGACAGGTAGCTCATGACCCGCGCGTCTCCCGTGCGCTCCGCATAGTCCGCAACGGCCTTCTCGAGCGTGGGATACAGCGCATCGCAGCCCATCATGGATCCCAGCGTGCAGACGATGAGCGACTCCGGGTTGACCTCGCGCACATGGGCGAGAAACGCCTCGTAACCTTGGGCGAACTCCTCCGTACGCGCCTCGTCGGTCCCGGTGTAGGTGAAGTCGTTGGTCCCCAAGTTGATGACGACCACGTCCCGGGGATGCGCCGCAAAGTCCCACGCCGCGTCATGACCCTCCACCACCAGGTCGTACACGGGCGGCAAGAGCATGCTTTCGTTGCGCGAGCCGTCGGGCGTCCAACCCGACACGATGCCATAGCCGCTGTAGCACGCGGTCTCGTAGTCGGCATCGAGATCCTGCGCCACAAGGTAGGCGTAGGACTTCATGAAGTTCTCCTGCGTCGTCTTGAAGGGATCGTCATTGCCCGACGCCTCCACACCGTAAGCGCACGTGATGGAATCGCCGATAAACGCAATGCTCGAGGCCTTTTGGGTGGTCGGCGCAATGGGAGCGGCCACATCGGACTCCACCGTTATGGAGCGCACGTCAATCCAGCCCTGATTCGCCTCGGAGAGATGCATGACCTCGATGACGGCTCCCTCCACGGGCCCGTCCAGCGGAACCTCGATGGTGCGTAATTCCTTACCCAGGGTGTCGTCCAACACCACCTCGCCATCGACGAGAATGGCAAACCTCGGGCGCATGTCTGGCGCACTGCTCACGTTCTCGTCGCCCGCCAGCTCGACGAGGATGCGCGATCCTGTTGCCGCAAACTCCACCGCGCTACCGCTCTGCGGAAGCCAGGTGATTCCGTCCTGCTCGAAGGTACGTCCAATCAGGCGAACGTTCTCATGTGTAGGTGTCACGGTCACCTCCTGCGGCGTGTCATTGCTCGTGGTATCGCCCGTCTCGCCAGCCGCGCAGCCAACGAGAGCGCCGGCCAGAACGCCAGTCCCCAACCCGACAAACTGCCTTCTGGTGACGATGCCCTCACGCGCTCGGCTCATCTCGATGCTCCCTCAACACCAGCTGCGATTCTGCCCATCATTCTATGACGAGATGGAGGCGGCAATACCCTGCCTTGATTACTTCGAGAGGGCAATACCCGAGTTTGGTGCACCGGCGGCTCTGGGGCAGGGCAGAAATTCGCGCGTGGTGCACCGGCGGCTCTGGGGCGGGGCAGAAATTCGCGCATGGTGCACCGGCGGCTCTGGGGCAGGGCAGAAATTCGCGCGTGGTGCACTCGAATTCGGACGCGAGTGCACCACGCGCGAATTTTCCGTTCCAGATGGGCAGAGACAGTGCACCAGCCTCATATTTTCGCCCTGCCGCGAATCCGCAGTGCACCACGCGCGAATTTTGGCTCCAGCTCGATCGCCGAGTGCACCAAGCGCGGATTCTCATGCCAAGACTGAAGAGGCGCCCCGTCCGTCTCGGCTCGCCCGTCTCGCCACCCGTCTCGTTCGACCGTTCGGGATGAATCATTTTGGCCCATTGCACAAAAAGGCTAGAGTGGATGGTTGCAATCGTTTGGAGGGAGTTCTCGTGGGACGAGTATTTGAACAGGATTTCTGGTACTGGCCGGCCGGGCGCTATCGCACGCTGCACGTCTACCTGCCCAACGGCTACGACGACAGCGACGAGCGCTACCCCGTCATGTACTTCTTCGACGGTCACAACCTCTTCTTCAACGAGCGTGCCACCTATGGCAAGAGCTGGGGGCTCAAGGACTTCCTCGACAACTGGGAGAAGCCCCTCATCATCGTCGGCATGGAGTGCAGCCACGAGGGCAACGCCCGCCTCTCCGAGTACAGCCCGCACAAGCGCCGCATGTTTGGCCAGGACATTCAGGACATGGGCATCCAGACCTTCGAGTGGATCATCAACGACGTGAAGCCCTGGACCGACGCCAACCTGCGCACCTGGTCGCATCGCGAGGCCACGGGCATCGGCGGCTCCAGCATGGGCGGCATCATGAGCCTCTACGGAGCCCTCGCGCACAACGACGTCTTCTCCAAGGCCGCGTGCGTCTCCACCGGCGTGCACTACGTAGCCCGTCAGATCCGCCACGACCTCGCCGCCGCGACCCTCTCCCCCGACACGCGCATCTACCTCTCCTGGGGCGAGCACGAGAGCGGTCACGTGCGCAAGGGGGCGGACCCCGCCACCCAGAGCGCCGAGGCCAGGGCTGAGTTCGACCTCGTGGACCGTCTCGAGCGCCGCGGCGTGGAGACCTATCTCTACTACCAGCCAGACGGCTACCACTGTGAGGCCAGCTGGGAGGAGCAGGACGGCCGCTTCATGGACTTCCTCTGGCGCAATCGCCGCTGGTAGGAGGCCTACATGGCGCAAGACGCGCGCAGCAGGTGGCGCATCACCGCCAACTCCCCCGTCGTCCTGACCTTTGTGGCGGCATGCTTCGCGGCCACGCTCGCAGGGCAGCTCACTGGAGGGGCAGCCACCTTCCTGGCCTTCTCAACCTATCGCTCGCCGCTTCTGAACCCGCTCACGTACCTGCGGCTCTTCACGCATGTGTTGGGACACTCCGGCTGGGGCCACCTCTTTGGCAACATGGTCTACATCCTGCTTTTGGGACCGCTTCTGGAGGAGAAGTACGGCTCGCGCACACTGCTTGAGACCATCGCAACCACGGCGGTGGTGACCGGCCTCATCAACATGGCGCTCTTCCCCCGGCAGGCGCTCTGTGGCGCCAGCGGGGTCTGCTTCGCCTTCATTCTGCTCTCGTCGCTCACGAGCTTTCGCGAGGGCGAGATCCCGCTCACGTTTGTGCTGGTAGCGCTGCTCTTCTTGGGGCAGGAGATCGTCCAGGGCATGTTTGCCATCGACAATGTCTCCAACCTGTCGCACATCGTGGGCGGCGTCATCGGCGCGTCACTGGGCTTTGGCAGGGCGGGCGCGTCCCCGCGCCTTTAGCGCAAGCCAGGCAAAAGCTCCTCCAGGGCTGACACGACCATCTCAAGCCCCGTCGCATCGCGCTCGGTGAAGCGCGCCAGCGAGGTGCTGTCCAGGTCGAGCACGCCGCATACCTCGCCGTCCTGGTGGATGGGCACCACTACCTCGCTCCTCGAGGCGCTGTCGCAGGCAATGTGGCCCGGGAAGGCATGCACGTCGGGCACCAGCTGCGTCTTGTCCTGCTCGGCGGCGGTCCCGCACACGCCCTTGCCCCACGCGATATGCGTGCAGGCGACCTTGCCCTGGAAGGGTCCCAGCTCCAGGCCGCCCTCGCCATCTGCCAGGTAGAACCCCACCCAGCTCACATCGGGAAGCGTCTCGTTGATGAGCGCCGAGGCGTTGGCCAACACGGGAATCCGCGTGCGCTCGCCCTCCCCCAGCGCGCGGAGCTGCGCGGACAGAAGCGGGTAGTCCACCGCGTCCTCACCAGAGAGCTCCCAGCCGGCGTAGGTCTCCTCGTACTCGTCGTCCGACTCCTCCTCGAGCCACACGCGCTGCAGCGCCTCGTAGCGCGGGCGATCGCCCGAGAGGTCCGACGAGAAGAGCGTCACGCTGCGGACGAGGCCCTTCTCCATCACGGGCATCGGGAGCTCGCCGCCCGAGAGGTCGGCCGCGCGCATGAGCGTCACATGGGGCACGAAGAGCGTCGCGTCAAAGCTGAGTCCGGCCTCCACCAGGCATTCGCGTACGTCACCGGCGAGTCCCGCCAGCTCGTCCACGCCGCGCGAGAAGCCCTGCCAGAGCGTCGCGCGCTTTGCCCTGCCAAAGGAGCCCAGCGGTGCCAGCGTCACCGGGATCGCCGACACGCCTGCGCACGCCTGCTCGAGCGCCTCGCACGCAGCATCTACCTGCGACTCTGGCACCTCTCCCAAAAAGGCCAGGGTCACGTGAAAGCTGTCCGGCGCCACGTAGTGCCCATGCACGCTCTCGCGCAGGAGCGCCGACGTCTGCGCCAGCGCCTCGAGCAGCTCCTCGGAAAGCTCGGCCGCCACAAAAAGCCTCATCACAACCCCCTACCAAACGCGGCCACCCGATTGCCAGGTGGCCGCATCAAAGACTATCAGCTCAAACCAAGACGGCGCCACATACCTAGGCGGTCTTGCCAAAGTAGGCCAGCAGGAACCCGCCGGGGCCGGCGTGCGTGCCGATGGTGGCACCAATCGACGAGACGGGCACCTCGCCCTTGCCCTCCCAGAGGTCGGGGCAGCTGTCGAGGAACGCGCGCACCGGCTTGTCGGAGTTGCCCGTGTAACCGATGCTCAGCGGCTTGTCGAAGTCGAAGCCACCGTCCTTGCGGATGAGGTCGGCGATGGTGGCGCGGCCGTTCTTGAGGCCGCGGGCCTTTTCCATGACCACGATCTTGCCGTCCGTGCAGGTAACCACGGGCTTGATGGCCAGGATGGAGCCCAAAACGGCGCTCACGTTGGAGATGCGGCCACCGCGGCGCAGGTACTCGAGCGTGTCGAGCAGTGCGAGGAAGTGAATCTTGCCCTTGGCGTCCTCGAGCGCGTCCACGATCTCCTGGACCGAGGCACCCTCGGCGGCCATCTTGAGGCTTATCTCCACCAGAAGGCGGATGCCCACGCTCACGTGCAGGCTGTCGACCACGTGAATCTTGTCGGGGTACTCGGCGGCCGCGGAGCAGGCGCTCTCCCAGGTGCCCGACACGCCCGAGGAGATGGTGATGACCACGGCCTCGTCGCCCGCGGCCACGACCTCGTCGAAGGCCTGCTTGTAGCGGAAGGGAGGGACCTGGCCCGTGGTGGGGTTCTCGGTGCTCTCGGAGAGCAGGTCAAAGAAGCGTTCATGGCTGAGGTCGACGCCGTCATGGTAGACGTCGTTGCCAAAGGCAATCGTAAGGGGCAGGACGATCAGGTCCTGCATCTCACCAGGCAGGATATCGGAACCCGAGTCCGTGATGATGCGAACTGCCATGGGGTACCTCTCATTCTTGAATCAAACGGTGCATGGTGCTCGCGGCCGGCACGAGGCGGGCCAAGGAACCAACTGTCAATTCTACGCCATTGGAGATTTGACGCTTGCAGGCACTGAAAGTACAGAACTTCGAGGTGTGACACACTTGCTGGTTTACTTGTCCTCTTCCTTGAGGGTCTTGATCACCAGGCGCGCGAAGGTGACGGACACCCAGATGCACACGAGAAGGCGCGCGACCGTGAGCGCCAGGTAGGCGGGACGCCCAATCTGCTCGATCATGATGAGCGCAGTCTCGGTGGGAGTGATCAGCTCGCGTACAGCATCGATTGCGTAGAAGGCAGTTATGCACGCCACGAGCGCGTTGAGCAGCACGCGCGTGGTCTTCTGCTGCATGAATGAGTTCCAGTCGTTGCCCTGTGCCATGCCAACCTCCTCGTCGATAAGGCCAGCTTACAGGCTTGCCAGGAACCTGTCCAGTGCCGCGCGACCTTCCTCGTCCCACTTGAAGACGCCCGCGTCCTCGAGCACGGCGCCAAACACGCGGCCGATCTCCTCGCGTGTAAGGCGACCCGCCTCCATCTCGGCCTCCAAGCGTGGCGGGAGAATGGCCAGGCCCATCACCTCGATGAGGCCGATGTTCTCCTTCTTGACGTGCCACTTGTCCTCGTGCGGATGGAAGACGCCCAGCGGGTGCTCGTCGGTCGTGATGTTGCAGCGCAGCGCCAGGTCGAGCTCGTAGCGGCCGTCGCGCATGCGGCAGATGGGGGTCACGGTGTTGTGCGGCGTGCCGTCCGGAGTGACCGCAATCACACCCACCGACGGGTCGGACCAGCCGCGCCACGCATCGAGCACGTAGACTGCCGCCTCGAGCAGCACATCGCGATCGTCGCAGGCAAGGCGCAGCACCGAGAGCGGCCACTCGATGACGCCCGCGTCTACGCCCGGGAAGGGCGCCAGGCGTACGTCCTCGACCACGCTGGCGCGCACCATCGGGAACTCGTGGCGGCCTCCCTGGAAGTGGTCGTGCGAGAGGATTGAGCCGCCCACGATGGGAAGGTCTGCGTTTGAGCCCACGAAGTAGTGCGGGAAGAGGTCCACGAAGTCGAGCAGACAACCGATGGCCTTGCGGTCAACGTGCATCGGGCGGTGCTCGGAGCTCATCGCGATGCAGTGCTCCTCGAAGTACGCGTAGGGGCTGTACTGGAAGCCCCAGCGCTCGCCGCCGAGCTCGATGGGCACGATGCGCAGGTTCTGGCGGGCGGGATGCGCACCGAGTGCCGCGGAGCGACCGGCGTAGCCCTCGTTCTCCACGCAGAGCTGGCAGGCCGGGTAAGCCTCGCCCTTGGGCGCCGAGCCGGCTGCGGCAATGTCGCGCGGGTCCTTCTCGGGCTTGGACTTGTTGATGGTTATCTCGAGCTCGCCCCAGCGGGTATCGCAGGTCCAAGCGATGTTCTTGGCGATGGCGGAGGCGCGCACGTAGTCCACATCCACGCAGAGCTGGTAGAACCAGTCCGTAGCAGCCTGGGCACCCTCGCTCGCCGCGAGCGCGTCAAAGCGCGCGGCGATCTCGGAGGGACGCGGCATGATGGCGCCCATGAGGCGCATCATCAGGCGGTCTCTACCAGAGGCGGTATCCTCTGCCTGACCTGCGGCGACGCCCGCCTCGGCGAGCAGGGCGAGGTCGGCCTCGAAGTCGTAGCCCTCGTCGAGCAGCGCCACCTGCGGCGTGGGACCGGTGGCACCGCAGCACTCGAGCAGGCGATTGTATGCCCAGGCCCGGTCGGTCGGTTCCACGATGCCACACGCAACCGCATACGACGCCAGTCGCGATGCCGCCAGTCCGATCTCGGTCGTCTCTACAGCCATTGTGCCCTCGCTCCCTCGTGATCGATGCCGTACACGCCGCAGGCACCCGCGCCAAACGCGGCGTCCATGCCTGCGGAGAAAGCCTCCACCGCGTCGAGCGGCACGAAGGCCTGGATGGTTCCGCCAAAGCCGCCACCGTGCACGCGCACGGCCCCGCGACCGGCGAGTAGCTCCTCGGCGAGCGCGATGGCCACCATGGAGGGCTGCTCGGGAGAGCCGCCGATGCTGACGTTCTGCAGGTACATGGCCGAGCTGGCCCCGGAGAGGCGCGTGAGCTCGAGGAAGCGGTCAACGTTGCCGGCGCGCAGGGCCCCCACGCGCTCGGCCACTAGGCGCTCCTCGCGGAAGTAGTGCAAGGCACGCAGTGCGGCACGGTCGCCGAGCTCCTCGCGGATGCGCGGCAGGGCGCCGATCACGTCTGCCTCGCCCACCTGGCTCAGGATCTCTGCGCCAAGAAGCTTTGCCACAGCCTGCATCTCCGCAGGTACGGCGGCATAGTCGTCGGTGTTCGCGGCGTGGTCGGCACCGACGGCCACGATGCAGATGGCGTAGCCCGCCTCGCCGAAGTCGAAGTCGAGCCCCTCGGCGGCGAGCACGCCTGCCTGCGAGAAGTCCATGTGCTGAATGCCGCCAAGGGCCACCGCGGCCTGGTCCATGAGGCCGCAGGGCTTGCCAAACCACTCGCGCTCACAGCGCTGGGACATCATAGCAAGCTCGTCTGCGGCGAGCGCGCCGTCGGCCCAGAGCGCGTTCATGGCCTGGGCGAGCAACAGCTCGAAGGCGGCGGAGCTCGAGAGGCCCGAGCCGCCGAGAACCGCCGACACGCATGCGGCGTCAAAGCCAGCAGGCACATAGCCGCGCTCGGCAAAGAGGGCTGCCATGCCGCGCACGAGCGCCTTGGTGGAGGTGCGCTCGTCCTCGCGCGGGGCGAGGTCGTCGAGTGTGACCGAGACCTCGCCGAAGCCCTTGGAGAGCAGCGTGATCGTGCTGGTACCGTTTGGCCTAAAGAGGCCATTGACCGCGCGGTCGACCGCGCCGGCGATGACGTTTCCGCCCTCGTGGTCGGTGTGGTTGCCCGCAATCTCCGTGCGTCCGGGCGAGGTCACCAAGAGCTTGGCCTCTCCCCCAAATCGCTCCGCAAACAGTTGCCTGAGCTCGTCGCGCACCTCGCCCATCTCTCTGCTCCCCTCGCCCTGGCCGCCCATAGGGGCTGCCGTTGTCGTCGTATGCCACCTCTCATGATAGACCGCTGCGCCGTACGGAGACTGCCAAATTGCGGCGTGGCCTTTCAAAAGGAGCCCCGCTGTTTCATGTGGCAGAGGGTGACAGAGGCCCAGGTCGCTGTCACATCCCCGCGGACAAAGGGCTCCGTCCCGAATGTCCTTTTCCCTCGTCAATCCCTCACAATTGCCCTGCGTCCGCCGCGCGTTTTTGTCGACGCGCTATCATGATTCCTTGTGATTTTTGATGCGTTGGAGGTGCGTGTGTCAGCAAACGAGCAAGCGAAGCAGGGGCTTTATGCGCACCTGCCGTTTCTCATCGACCGCTTTGCCATCACGGCCGGCATCCTCTTCCTCGAGCTCGTCTTCAAGGCGTCCACCACGGGCGACTTCTGGCCCGCCACACCCGTCATCGTGGCCTTCTCTCTCTGCCTGGGACAGCTTCTCTACCTGCTGTGCTCGTGCTCGAAGAGCCCCCGCGTCAACCGCGGAGCGAAGCTGGTGGTTCTCCTCGTGGCCGGCCTGCTCTTTGGCGTGGAGTACTTTGTCTTTCGGCAGTTCAAGGTCTTCTACGACCCCATAACGGTGGTCGCAGGCGCCAGCGGCGTGGCCAGCCAGTTTGGTGGCGAGGCCTCCGCCCTCGTCCTCTCCCCCAGCGGTCTTGCGCACGTGGTGCTCTTCCTGCTGCCCGCTGCCGCCTACGCAACCTTTGGCATCTGGCGCGGCCTGGATCCGGCCACTGCTCCCAACGGAGACTCGCGCGTCCTGCAGGGATGCACCGCCCTCGCCGCGTACCTGCTCGGCTTCTACCTCACGGGCATCGGGCCGCTCAGCGAGCTCTACACCACGCGTTACAGCTTCGAGACGGGCGTCCAGAGCTTTGGCCTGACCACCAGCCTGCGCAAGGACATCCAGGCTCAGCTCGTAGGCGACACCGCCTCCTTCGACCTCAAGGCCGCTCCCATGCAGGACGCCCCGGCAGACTCAGAGGAGCCCGACGAGCCCGAGCCCACCGCGGAGGAGCAACCCGAGCCCGAGGAGCCGACCTACGTCCCCGCGACGCTCGACATCAACTTTGCCGCCCTGGCCAAAAAGACCGACAACGAGACCTGGGCCAATCTCGACGCCTACGTAAGCTCCCTCACGCCGAGCATGACCAACGAGTACACCGGTCTCTTTGAGGACTACAACCTCGTGTTCATCTCCGCGGAGGCCTTCACCGGCGAGGCGATCCGCCCCGACATCACCCCGACCCTCTACCAGATGTGGGAAGAGGGCATCCAGCTCACCGACTACTACCAGTTTGACACCGCCGGCACCACGGGCGGAGAGTGCGCCAACATCTTTGGCCTGCTCGCGACCGAGGGCGGAAGCTCCGTCAGGGGGACGGCCACCCACAACAACTACCTCACGATGGGCAACCTCCTCAACCGTCGCGGCTACAACGGCTGGGCGTTCCACAACAACACCTACACCTACTACGGGCGCGACGCCACCCACAACAACCTCGGCTACAACAACGGCTACATGGGCTATGGCAACGGCATGGAGGAGTGGGTCACCTGGCAGTGGCCGCAGAGCGACCTCGAGATGGTCAAGGGCACCTTTGACAACCTGTACGGCGACGCAACGCCCTTCAACGTCTACTACATGAGCGTGAGCGGGCACAGCAACTACGCCCCCGGCGACAATATGATGGGGCAGAAGAACTGGGACGTGGTCAAGGACCTCCCCTATTCCGACCGCGTGAAGGGCTACCTCGGCGCCAACGTGGAGCTCGACCGCGCCATGGAGTACCTGCTCGCGCAGCTCAAGGAGAAGGGCATCTACGACAGGACCGTCATCGTGATCTCGGCCGACCACTTCCCCTACGGGCTGGACGACGACGCGGCCATCGGGCAGCTCCCGTACCTCTCCGAGCTCTTTGGCTACGACGTCACCGACATCTTCAAGCGCGACCACAACCGCCCCATCATCTGGTGCGGATCGCTGGCCGAGCAGGACCTCCACATCACCGTGGACGAGCCCACCATGTCAATCGACCTACTGCCCACGCTGTGCAACCTGTTTGGGCTCGAGTGGGACTCGCGCCTGCTCCCGGGCCGCGACGTGCTCGACCCCGGCACCGAGGGCATCGCCTTCGACCTCAACTACGACTGGCGCACGAGCCTGGGCACCTACTGGGCAGGGTCGGGCAAGTTCAAGCCGGCCAAGGGAGCCGAGATCCCCGAGGGCTACGTCGACCAGCACAACGCGATCGTGGCGAACAAGATCAACTACTGCCACGCCGTCCTGACCAGCGACTACTACCGCCACGTCTTCGGCGACCCCGAGGACGTGCAGGCCGTGCACGACAAGGCCGCGAAGGAGCGGGAGCAGCGCGAGCAGGAACGCCAGCAGGAGGAGCAAGAACAGCAGGCGAAGGAAACCGAGGCGCGACGCAAGCACTGATGCGCAGGTCTCGCGCGTGTCTCTCCCCTGTCCGCCGCTTGTGCTAGGCTTTTCACCTGCCGCACCCACCAAGAAGGAATCACATGGTTCTCGCAGAAGCCATAGAGCTTGCCAACGCATTCTCCCTGCCGGGGTTCTTCTCCGACGACGTCACGCTCACCGAGGAGCGTCGCCGCAACGAGGAGGCCATCTCGCTGCTCATGGCCGCCTGGTTCGAGGCGCCCGCTGGGCAGGAGCCCTTCTCCTTCGACCTCGTGCGTTCCCTTGCAGACCGAAACCGCACCATCTGCGACACCTTCGGGGCTGAGCGTCTGCGCGACGCCAACGGCAGCAACCTGCAGCGCAAGCTCCCCGACGCCGACCTCGTGCACGCGGTTGCAAAGCTACAGCGCCGTCGCGACACGCAAGTGGCTCGCACGGCTGGCGCCGGCGTGCGCGACCTGGGCGTCGCCATGGCTGATGCTCCCTTCAAGGGTGCCGTCATGGGCTTTGACATCGAGACCACCGACCGCAACCCCGACCGCGGCTATATCATCAACTTGGGCTTGGCCTTCATGGAGCTCACGCCCGACGCCGTGCCGCGCGAGGGTCACGCGGCCTACTTTGGCATCCCCGAGATGTATCGCGAGAAGGGAGTGCCCCTCTCCGACATCCACCAGATCACCTGGAGCGAGCTCGACGGGAAGACCCCCTTCCGCGAGGACAAGAAGGTGCAGAAAGCCCTGCTCAAGGCCTTCTGCAAGCTGCCGTACATGGCCCATAACGCCGCCTTCGAGGACTCCTGGCTCATGCTCCACCTCGACGGCTACGCGGAGGCGCGCAAGGCCAAGAAGGTGACCATCGTCGACTCGCGCGACATCTGCCGCCGCATCGACGTGGACGGGCGTTCGCTGCCACGCGAGTCCTTCCCCAACACGCTGGAGAACTGGGCTCGCCGCCGCGGAACCCTGAGCCCTGACGAGAAGGAGCGTCACCTGGGACTCGACGACGTCTTCCTGATGCTGCGCACCGTGCAGGCCGAGCTGGTGCTGCGCAACATGCTGTAGGGGCGTCGCAGCCCTGCGCATAGCGGACAGCTTGTCTAGAGTGTTTCTCGCCGATTTTTAGCGCTTATTCTGCTGCTTGTCGCAAATCAAAACAGTCCGCGGTGTCAAAGTGATACAAAGCGCCGCATCCCCCGGCGGCAAGAACGATTACACCTAGATAAGGAGTCATCATGCGCGTAGTGCTTATTTACAACGACGGCCTCGTCGATTCCTTCGACACCATCTACGACCCCGACCAGGAGTACGCCCACGCTCAGCTCATGACCTTCGTTGAGGAGGACGACGAGATCGAGGGCCGCTTCACCACCGGTATCGACCTGGTGCCCATCATCCACACGCATGCTCATGAGCAGGCCACCATCCGCCGCATCTGCTCGGTCAACTTCACCTCCAGCTATCCCCATGGCTCCCGTCCGTCCATTGCGGTCGTGTGCAGCATGGTTCCTGGCCTGGAGAAGCTCATCGTCGACGGCGCGGTCATCTGGGAGGGCGAGCCCGCTCCCTACATCCCCGACGATCACTACGAAGGTGTCTTCGTCGAGGACTAGGCTCCAGAACACATAGCGTGCAGCCACAGGCCCGCCGTCGTGAAGACGGCGGGCCTTCTCTTGTCCGTGCGGCGCAGGCTTTTGGGTCCCCGACCCCGTTTGCGGAGCGAGAGGGGCTGAATCGTTCAACTTAACGCACTACTGTGTCATGCAGAAACTCCACCACTTTGTATACGCCTGTGATAGAGAAGCCCGACCTGCACTTTTGCAGTCCGCAGTTCGCTCTCGCGAGATGTCCGCACCCCCGCACGACACAGTAGTGCGGTTTCTTGAACGAAATGGCCTCCGTTCCCACGCAAACTGCCTGAGATTGGTCTTCCGGGCGCAAGTCAGCCACCGCACAGCCCAGATGTGACTCCTGTCACACATACGAAACAGCGCTCAGCTAACCTCTTGGAGGTTTGAAAGCCACGATCGCCGTGGAGGAAGAGAGGAACCCCAATGAAGATCGGTTGCGTCAAGGAGATCAAGAACAACGAGTATCGCGTCGGCCTGACCCCCGACAACGTGAAGAGCTACGTTGCCGCTGGCCATCACGTGTACATCGAGATGGGTGCTGGCGTCGGCTCGGGCTTCGGCGACGACGAGTACGTGGCCGCCGGTGCGAGCCTACTCGAGGACCCCAAGGAGGTCTGGGCTCTCGTCGACATGATGGTCAAGGTCAAGGAGCCGCTGGAGGAGGAGTGGCCGCTCTTCCATGAGGGCCTCATCCTGTACACCTACCTGCACCTCGCCGCGGACCGTCCGCAGATGGACGCCCTGCTCGCTGGCAAGGTCAAGTCCGTCGCCTACGAGACCCTGCAGGAGACCGACGGCAGCCTGCCGCTGCTCGCCCCCATGAGCCAGATCGCCGGCCGCCTGGCCGTCCAGGAGGGCGCCAAGTACCTCGAGAAGACCTACGGCGGCGAGGGCGTCCTGCTCGCCGGCGTTCCAGGCACCCCCAAGGCCAACGTCGTCGTACTCGGCGGCGGCACCGTGGGCTACAACGCCTGCAAGATCGCCTATGGCATGGGCGCCAACGTCACCGTGCTCGACATCTCCCTCAAGCGCCTCGAGGACCTCGATATCATGTTCAACGGCCGCGTGCAGACCCTCGTGAGCCACGACTCCAACGTCGAGCGCGCCGTCATCGACGCCGACCTGGTCATCGGCTCCGTGCTGGTGCCCGGCGGCTCCACGCCCAAGCTCTTCAAGCGCGCCTACCTGCCCGAGATGCGCAACGGCGCTGTGTTCGTAGACGTGGCAATCGACCAGGGTGGCTGCGGCGAATCCAGCCACGTCACCACCCACGACGACCCCGTGTTCATCGAGGACGGCGTCGTGCACTACTGCGTCGGCAACATGCCAGGCGCCGTGCCCCGCACCTCCACCATCGCCCTCACCAACGCCACGCTGCGCTATGGCCTGGAGATCGCCAACAAGGGCCTGGAAGCCGCCATTGCCGACAGCGACGTCATCGCATCTGGCGTCAACACCTACGACGGCAAGGTCTGCTGCAAGAACCTCGCCGACAGCTTCGACGACGTTGAGTATGTGGACGTCAAGACGCTAATCTAGGCTCTGCCACATAGCACCGTCAGGCACGGCTGCCCCATGGGTGGCCGTGCTTTTTGTTGGCTTGTTGATAGCATTAATCTGAAGGACTAAGCTGGCAGCTGTTTTGTGCGCCCGCGTTCTATGGGAGAATGCGCACACCCTATCGATTGGAGACATCATGGCACTCTTCGGTTCGACGTCTGGCTCTGCGACCGCTGGCATGAACAACCCCCTCAGCTTCCCAAAGCTCGAGAACGACACTCGTCACTACACGCATCGTCTCGGCGGGTTCTCGGTCCTCGAGCACGACCGCGACATCAGCGTGGCGCCCGACAACGCGGTCTCGGAGTACTTCATGGCCAAGATGGGCGTGCGTCGCCGCCAGCTCGTGATCAGGCTGGAGAACGGCTCGTCCGCCACCATCCAGAACGGGGCCATGCAGTGGACGCTCGGCAGCATCGAGATGACGACCGGCGTCAAGAGCGCCGGCGACCTCTTTGGCAAGATGGTCCGCGGCGCCGTAACTGGCGAGAAGGCCATCAAGCCCGAGTACCGCGGCAATGGCATGATCGTGCTCGAGCCCACGCACAAGTACATCATCCTGCAGGACGTGGCCGACTGGGGTGCCGGCGGTATGGTGGTGGAGGACGGCATGTTCTATGCTTCCGAGGGCACGGTAAAGCACCGCCTCGTGGCGCGAAGCACCGCATCATCTGCTTTTGCCGGCGGAGAAGGCATCTTCAACCTCGCGCTCGCCGGCAGCGGAATCGTCGCACTGGAGAGCAACGTCCCCTACGAGGAGCTCATCGAGATCAACCTGTTTGACGACACGCTCAAGATCGACGGCCACATGGCGGTGGCCTGGTCCTCGACGCTCGACTTCACCGTTGAGCGCTCGAGCAAGACGCTTCTTGGATCCGCCTACTCTGGCGAGGGCTTGGTCAACGTCTACCGTGGCACCGGTAAGGTGCTCATGAGCCCCGTTGCCGCGAGCGATTCGCTTTACGCGGCAACGCACAACGCATAAGCGAGAAGTACAAACGAGCCCTACCTGGTCGACGAACCAGCTTGAAACGCCTTGCCGCCCGCACAAGTCCGTGTGGGCGGTAGCTTTTTTGACTTGAGCGGCAATATTGCTTAAATGTACAGGTTTTTCTGTATATTTCAATAAAGTCGGTTATAGTGAAACCATCAAGAAGAGCTACCGGAGAGGTAGCCGACCAAGGGGGTGATGCCGATGTATGGTGAGGATATCCACAGGGATCCCGCGGTCGACGTCGCGCGCCCCGTCTTCGTGTAAGTCCGCTTAAAAGGGACTTTGTAAGCGATACGAGCATCGCACAGTCAGACAGAGATCGACAGACGGCCTGGTCCGATGTCCCGCGCAGGATCCACATTACGTGTTAGGGCATAGTAGTGGGTGCCCGGCAAGCGTGCCATGTACTTTGACAGAGCCCGACGTTGCACTTCCCCAGAAGGCGACTGACTTTGGGAGGATGAGTCCGAAGGGCTGAGTACAGAGGTTGCAAGAGCAACTGAAACTCCAGGGCAGGCAATCGAAAGGTTGCCTGCCTTTCGTTGTGGAGAGAAGCACGTGACACACGAACTCCCACGGAGCAAGTGTGTCACCGGAATGATGTGCCTGCTAGCAGCCCTCGGTCAGCTCGCCGCGGACCACGGAGCGCAGGTGCTCCTCCGCCTCGGCGATCTTCTCGGGATCCCCCGCCTCGCGCGCGGCCCTAAAGGCGCGCATCGCATTGAGAAAGTCCAGCTCGGAGGCCCCGTCGTCGGCCTGGGCAGCAGGCTCGTCGCCAAAGGCAGTCGGACGGTCGGAGCCCACGAGCATCGCCTTGAACTGCTCGGCCAGCTCCTCGTTGGTGGTATCGCTTGCCATAGCTGCCCCCTAGCGACCCATGATGCAGGAGCCGGTGGACGGACGGTCGCGGTCGCTCTTGACGTAGGTGGTAGCCGCGGCGCGCATGTTGCACTCGGCAAGCTCGAGTTCGCCGTCAATGTAGGGCTGGTACATCTCGTCGATGCCCGCCATGTCACCGGAGACGCTGTCGCAGTCCTCGCCCCATGACAGGCCCTTCCGCACGATCTGGATGCGCTCCTCGCGCGTGGTGTCCTTGATCAGCTTGCTCTTGCGCATTGCATGCTCCTCCCCAAAGATTCAGCATCGTCAATTCTAGCAGGACGGCTCTCCCCCATCCGCACGCATTTACACTTGACCCTAACGTTGCGTCATAGTTCATACTGCCCTTGAGAGGAGGCGACCGCACATGTCACAGGACGGCTATCGCATCAACGAGCTTGCCGAGCTCGCCGGCATCAGCGTGCGCACGCTGCACCACTACGACCGCATCGGGCTCGTGAGGCCCCAGCGCAAGGCAAACGGATACCGCATCTACCAAGGCGCAGACGTCGCGCGCCTCCAGCAGGTGCTGCTCTTCCGCGCGTGTGGGCTCGCCCTCACGGACATCGGCAGGATCCTCGACGACCCGTCGTTCGACGAGACCGATGCCCTCAAGGAGCAGCTCACGCGCCTGCAGGAGCAGCGCGAGAACCTCAATCGCATCATCACCACCGTCGAGAAGACCCTGGCGACACAGGAGAAAGGGACCCAAATGACCGACAAGGACCGCTTTGAGGGCCTGAAGGCCAAGGCAATCACCGACAACGAGAAGCGCTACGGGGCCGAGGCGCGCCGCCGCTTTGGGGACGAGGCCATCGACGCCGCGAACGACGCCCTTCTCGCCATGGACGAGAAGACCTGGAACGACAGGGAGGCCCTCGAGGAGCGCATCAAGGAGCTGCTGGGTGCGGCGATGGCCACGGGCGACCCGACGGGACCCGCATCCCGCGAGCTCGTGAGTGCGCACGCGCGCTGGCTGCAGCTTCACTGGGGAGCAGGCACCTACACGCCCGAGGCGCACCGCGGGCTGGCTGATGGCTACCTGGCAGACGAGCGCTTTGTCACCTACTACGACGGCGCATGCGGCGCGGGAGCCACGCAGTTCCTGCGCGACGCCATCCACGCCCTCGTGTAAAAGAAAGGGGCCACGGCAGATACGCTCCCGCCGTGGCCCCGTAAAGTCGCTGGTTGAACCCCTAGCCGCCGAGATACGCGCGCTTGACATCGTCGTCGTCAAGCAGCTCGGCACCGGTGCCGGTCTTGACCACACGGCCCGTCTCGAGCACGTAGGCGCGGTCCGCAACCGAGAGCGCCATGCGAGCGTTCTGCTCGACCAGAAGCACCGTGGTGCCCATCTCGTTGAACACCTTGATGATGTCGAAGATCTCCTGCACCAGGATCGGCGCCAGGCCCATGGAGGGCTCGTCGAGCATCATCACCTTGGGCTTGCTCATGAGCGCGCGGCCCATGGCCAGCATCTGCTGCTCGCCACCGGAGAGCGTACCAGCCCTCTGCGTGCGACGCTCCTTGAGGCGCGGGAAGCGCTCGTAGACGACCTCGCGCATCTCGGCTGCCTCGTCGTCCGTGCGCGTGAAGGCGCCCATGTCGAGGTTCTCGTGCACCGTGAGGTCCTGGAAGATGCGACGGCCCTCGGGGCACAGCGCGATCCCCTTGGTGACCATCTTGTGCGCGGGGACGCCAATCAGGCTCTCCCCCTCGAACTCGATGCTGCCCGTGCGGGGCTTTAGTAGCCCGGCCACGGTGTTGAGCGTGGTGGACTTGCCGGCGCCATTGGCACCGATGAGGGTGACGATCTCGCCCTCCTCGACCTCGAAGGAGACGCCCTTGACCGCATGGATCGAGCCGTAGAAGACGTTGAGGTCCTTGACCGAAAGCATTGCCATGTCAGCTCACCCCTATTCCTGCTTGCCGAGGTAGGCCTCGACAACCTGCGGGTTAGCCTGGATCTCCTCGGGCGTACCCTTGGCGATGACCTTGCCGAAGTTGAGCACCACGATGCCCTCGCAGATGCCCATGACCAGGTCCATGTCGTGCTCGATGAGCAAGACCGCAATCTGGAAGTCGTCGCGGATCTTGACGATGGTGTCCATCAGCTCCTCGGTCTCCACCGGGTTCATGCCGGCGGCAGGCTCGTCGAGCAGGAGCAGCTTGGGATTGGTCGCCAGGGCGCGGACGATCTCGAGGCGTCGCTGCGCACCATAGGGCAGCGAGCCCGCGATGTCGCCCGCGTTGTCGGCCATGTGGAACACGTCGAGCAGCTCGAGCGCGCGCTTGTGGAACTCCTGCTCGGAGAGCCAGTAGCGCGGCGCGCGGAAGATGCCGCTCCACATGCCGCACTCGACCTGGTTGTGCAGGCCGATCTTGACGTTGTCCTCCACGGTGAGGCTGTCAAACAGGCGGATGTTCTGGAAGGTGCGGGCGATGCCCTCGCGGCTGACGCGAGCGGTGTCCATGCCGGCGGTGTCCTGGCCATCGAGCATGATGGTGCCGCGCGTGGGCTGGTAGACCTTGGTCAGCAGGTTGAAGACGGTGGTCTTGCCAGCGCCGTTGGGGCCGATCAGACCAGCGATCTCGGTCTTGCCCACCATGAGGTTGAGGTCCTCGACGGCCTTGAGGCCACCGAAGTCGATGCCCAGGTGTCGGCACTCGAGCACCGGGGTGAGCAGCGCGTCGCGCTCAGGGACGAGGTAGTCGTTGGGCGGCGCGACCATCTTGGTGCGCTGGCGGCTGGGCTTCTCCTCGTGCGGTGCCTTGCCGGCAGCGCGCTCGGCCTGTGCCTTGTAGGTGCCCTCGTGGCGCGTCTCCGTCTTTGCGGCGCGCTCGCTCTGGGCTTTGTAGGTTCCTCCTTCGCGGGTCATCACGCGTCACCTCCCTTCGCGCTCTGCGCATCGAGCTGGTCGTCCACCCTCCGCGAGATGCGATTGCGAAGGGTCTCAACCTGCATGCGCACCTGCGCGTTGTTGGAGAAGAGCATGACGAGGATGAGCACAATGGCGTACATCAGCATGCGGTAGTCGCCGATGAAGCGCAGCTTCTCGGGCAGGATGGTCAGCAGGGCCGCGGAGAGGATGCCGCCGCGGATGTTGCCCATGCCGCCGAGGACGACGAAGACCAGGATCAAAATCGAGGTGTTGAAGTCGAACTTCTTGGGCACGATGGCCGTGTAGTTCTGCGCGTAGAGGGCGCCGGCCATGCCCGCCAGGGCGGCGGAGACCACAAAGGCCATGAGGCGGTACTTGGTGGTGTCGATGCCCACCGACTCGGCTGCGATGCGGTTGTCGCGCACGGCCTTGATGGCGCGGCCGGAGCGGCTGTTGATCAGGTTCTGCACCACGAAGAGGGTAAACATGACCAGCAGGAAGCCGGCGGTGAAGGTGGAGATCATCGGAAAGCCCACGGCGCCCTGCGGGCCGTTGACGAGCACCTTGCCACCATCCATGCCCAGCGACGCCGTGTCGGTCATGGAGAAGTGCAGGCCGCGGGAATCCAGGCCCACGTAGAGGTTGTTGAGCAGGTTCTTGATGATCTCGCCGAATGCCAGCGTCACGATTGCCAGGTAGTCGCCGCGCAGACGCATGACGGGAATGCCGATGAGGATGCCGGCGATTGCCGCCGCTGCGCCTGCGATGATGATGGAGAGCAACAGGCGCAGCATCGTGGATTCGACGACGCCTGCCAGTGCGGAGGCAGCCACGACGCCCGTGAAGGCACCGGCGCTCATGAAGCCCGCGTGGCCGAGCGAGAGCTCGCCGGACACGCCGACAACCAGGTTGAGCGAGATCGACATGCAGATGTAGGCCGTGATGGGCACAAGCAGGCCCGTCATCGAGCTCGAGATGGCATGCATGGACGAGAGCGCCTGCATGATGGCGTACGCCACGATGACCATGGCATACGTAATGAAGTTGGAGCGGCTTTCCTTGCTCATGTTGCGAATGAAGTCCATGGCCTACACCTTCTCGCGAGTCTCTTTGCCGAGCAGGCCGGCGGGGCGGATGAGCAGCACCACGATGAGCACGCCGAAGACGATGGCGTCGGAGAGCTGGGTGGAGATGTAGGTCTTGGACATGATCTCGATGACACCCAGCAGGATGCCGCCGAGCGCGGCGCCGGGGATGGAGCCGATACCGCCGAAGACGGCTGCCGTGAAGGCCTTGATGCCCGGCATGGATCCCGTCGTGGGCATCAGCGTGGGATAGGCGGAGCACAGAAGCACGCCGGCGATGGCGGCCAGGCCCGAGCCGATGGCAAAGACCATCGAGATGGTGGTGTCAACATTGATGCCCATGAGCTGAGCCGCACCCTTGTCCTCGGAGCAGGCGCGCATGGCCTTGCCCATCTTGGTGCGCTGCGTGAAGAGCGTGAGGCCGACCATGACCACCGCGGCCGTCAACACTGTGACAATGGTGATCGAGTTGATGGTGAGCTGGCCGTTGAGCAGCTTGAGCGAGGGGAGGTTGACCACGGAGGGGAAAGCCTTGGGGTCGGCACCCCAGATGAGCAGGGCGGAGTTTTGCAGGAAGTAGCTCACGCCGATTGCCGTGATCAGCACGGCCAGCGACGGCGCCTGGCGCAGCGGCTTGTAGGCGGCGCGCTCGACGACAATGCCGAGGCAGGTGCAGCCGACAACCGACAGGAGGATGCCCACCAAAGGCGGAAGGCCCAACGAGTTTATGGCAATAAAGCAGAGGTAGCCACCGACCATGATGACGTCTCCGTGGGCAAAGTTCAGCATCTTGGCAATGCCATACACCATGGTGTAGCCCAAGGCGATGATGGCATAGACGCTCCCCAGGCTTATGCCATT
Organism: uncultured Coriobacteriaceae bacterium; assembly: GCA_902790135.1. Lineage (GTDB taxonomy): Bacteria > Actinomycetota > Coriobacteriia > Coriobacteriales > Atopobiaceae > UBA1367. Next base: position 14,711 of record CADAQM010000004.1, on the reverse strand, counting down.
GATCAGAGCGATGAGGAAGCTCACGCCAACCTCCTCTCATAGAGGGACGGGACAAATGTAACGGGCAGTCATTCAGTATAACGGAGGCCACCTCTAAGGTGGCCTCCGCAACACGCTTCTAGTTGGGGACGGCCAGCTACGCGATCGGCTGGTATACACCGCCCTCGATGACCATGCCCTTCGGGTCCTTGGTGACCTCGCCGGACTCGGACCAGGTCATGACCTCGCCCACGGGGCAGGTCAGGCCGGAGAACTCGAAGTCGCCAGTGAAGGTCTCGATGAGCTTGTCGCACATGTCGGCCGTGGCCATGTCGGGCGTGATGCCGGCAGCCTCGATGGCCTGGGCGATGGCCTTGACGCAGTCGTAGGCGTCGGCGGCAAACTGGATCGGGTCCTCCTCGGTCTTTGCGGCCTCCTTGTAGGCAGCAACGAAGGCCTGGGTGGCCTCGTCGGTGTCGGTGGCCACGAAGGGGGTCAGCAGCATGACGCCCTCGGCGAGGGAGGTGTCAAAGCCCTCGAGGCCCAGGATGCCGTCCATGCCGTCGACGCCGAAGAACTTGGGGGCATAGCCCATGTCGGAGGCCTGCTTGAGGATGATGGAGGCGGGCTGGTAGTAGATGGGCAGGAAGATGAGGTCGGCGCCGGCGTCCTTGGCCTTGTTGAGCTGGGCCGAGAAGTCGGTGGCGTTGTCATCGGTGAAGGTGGTGGTGGAGACGATCTCCAGGTTGCGTGCGCCGGCCTCGTCCTGGAACTTCTGGTAGATGCCGGTGGAGTAGGCGTCGGCGTTGTTGTAGATGATGGCGATCTTGGTGCCGAGCTTCTGCTCGTCGATGTACTGGGCCGACTTGGTGCCCTGGTTGGGGTCGGTGAAGCACATCTGGAAGACGTTGTCCTTGCGCGGGTTGTCAGCACCGATCTCCTCGCCACCGAGGACGTTGACGGAGGAGGCGGACGGGGTCAGCTGGAAGATGCGGTCTGCGTTGGTGAGGGAGGAGACGGCGACGCAGGGGTTGGTCGTGGTGGTGCCGACCAGGATCTGCAGGCCCCAGTCCTTCAGGTTGTTGTACGCGTTGACGGACTTCTCGGGATCGTGCTCGTCGTCCTGCCAGTTGAGCTCCATCTTGATGTTACCGGCAGCGTTGACCTCGTCGACGGCCACCTGAGCGCCGAACTTGGTAGCGATGCCGTAGAGGGCTGCGCCACCGGTGACGGGGCCGATGCCACCGATCTTGAAGGTGTCGGAAGCGGCAGCAGAGCCACTGTCGGAGGAGCCACCGCAGCCAGCAAGGATGGCAGAGGCGGCAACGGAGCCAGAGGCTGCCAGGAATGAGCGACGCGAGATGTTGGTGTTCATAGCAAACCTTTCTCCCATTTTTGATGCCATGAATGCATGTATGTACTCTAGCCACACAGACGTTTATGACGGTCTCACATGCACAAGAGTTTTCTGCCCTGCAACATGGGCATCCTCTTTGGACATCATTGCCGTCAAATGCAGAAAGGCCGCAGGCTAAAATGCCCGCGGCCTTCTCTCGTATGTCATGAATGGCGGCTTTTATGCCTGTGCCGCCAGGTTGTGCTGCGCAAAGTGACGGCCCGTGTTGACCTTGCCGGTGCCGAGCTTGCCCGTACCGAGCTTGCCAGTGTCGCTCGGGCGGCGGCGGACCAGGCGCGGGCTCGTGCCGCCCTCGATGACGCGCAGGTGCGCGTGGACCGAGTTGCGCACGACCTCGGCGCTGTTCTGCGACAGCTCGTCACGCAGCAGGTAGTCGACGTAGGTCTCGGTGTCCACGACCTCCGGATGCGCGGCAGGCACCCTGAAGGGAATGAAGCCCGTGGGACCCTCGAGCCCGTCGGGGTCGTCGATGGTGGCCGGTCCACCCACCACGTCCTGGAAGACGGGGGTCTCGCGGGCGATGGTCTCCCCCATCGCCGCCAGCGCCTCTTCCCAGACGTCGTTGTGCTCGAGCTCGTCCGCGCTGCGGCGCTCGGGGAACATGCCCACGTTGACCTCGGCCACGTGGCGGGAGATGTAGGCGCTGCGAGACGGTTCTGCGTCGACCTTCGCCTTGCTGACGACGCGCTTGTTGCCGAGATCGGAAGCGGTGTGCTCGACAGTGTCATCGAGCTTGCCCGTGATGCCGGTGAGGCTGGCAATCGCGGGAACGAAGGTGTGGTCGAACCAGGTGGGGGCCACGTCGCTGACGCTGCCGTCGGCGCGCTCGATCACAGGGATGCCGTTCATGGCGTCGTCGCTCAGACGGTCGGCGAGAACCTCGCGGACGCTGCGCGTGCGCTCGGCCATGCGCACCATGATGCGGCCCGTGATGCCCTTGCGCGGGGACTTGGAGGACTTGGCCTTGGTCTTCTTGGCGTCCGTCGCAGCGGAGGGAGTGGCCACGGAGGCCTCAGCGGCGGGAGCCTTCTCGACAACGGGAGTAGCGGGCTCTGCGACTGCGGCGGCAGGGGCCTTGCTCTCGATGACCTCATGCGTGTCGAAGGACGGCAGGTTGGCGAGAAGCTCGCGCCTGCGGAGTCTTGCCGCCTGCTCATCGCTGGACTTGCCGCGCTCATCGAGCTTGGGCAGCTTGCCCGTCGTCTGGGAGGCCTCTGGCCCCTTGGCCTCGACGGCGACAGGGACGGCGACTGGCGTGGCGATCGGGGTGACGACCACGCTTGTGGCAAAGTGACGGCCGCGCGAGGGCTCGGGTGCGCTCACGCTGCTCACCAGCGCCGCGACCAGAGACTCCTGGCGCTCTGCCTGTGCAAAGTGGCGACCAGCGCGCTTGGGAGCGGCAGCCTTGGCCGTGACAGGTGCAGCGGCGTGCTTGAAGTGACGCGGACGGCGCGGCTCTGCCGCTGCGACCGCGACCTCCTCCTCGACAATCGGAAGGTCGATGGTTATCTGGCCGGTACGGAACCTGCCGAGATCGCCGGTCGGGTCATCATCGATCTCCTCGACCTGTGCACGCACGAGGTTGAGCGAAGACTCGCTCCAGAGGTCGTCCTCGACGGGCTTCCCCTCTTCCTCCACCTCGTCTGCCACGGACGCCTCGCGCGCGTCACGACGATCCTGGACGAAGATGATTGCCCCTGCCAGGCCTGCACCGAGGGCGCACCCAAGGGTGAACTGCAGCAGCAACGACCCCTTGACAGCCTCGACGACTCCGTCTGCCGTAACGGCAAGCGCGAGAGTCGGAACTGACCATGCGGCACCGCCCAAAAGCCCCGCGAACACTGCGGGATGGCTACCAGTCTCCGTCATGTGCATACCCCTCCTCCGTCGATGGCATACACCTGGCATAAGCTGAAGCACGCCCGTGCAGTCTGACGAACAAGGTGCGATTCGGTTCGTATCGGCGTGCTTCGTTGGATGTGTGTGTGCCGTCGTAACCTGACATCGAGACATAATGCCCCGACAGAAATAGACTTTACTCCAACTTCAAGCATTTGCAAACAATCTGCGCGCGTAAAAGTTAAAAGAGCCAAAGTCGCAGGTATATGGTTCAAGCCCATAGAGAGAACATGCCACAAAAAAACGCTCCCCCGACCCAAAGCGAGTCGAGGGAGCGCAGGTCGTGCGGTTTGGCGCTGGTCTAGAGCATGATGTCCGACTGCTGCGCCTTTCGTGCGGAGCGAATGAGGAACTCCTGGTTGTCCTTGGTGCTCTTGAGGCCCTTGACCAAGGCAGTGGCAGCACGCTCGGTGTTGTTCATGTTGGCGAGAATGCGGCGGATGCCCCACACGAAGGGCTGCAGCTCCGCCTCGATGAGCAGATCCTCGTTGCGCGTGCCCGACGCGACCGGGTCGATGGCCGGGAAGATGCGCTTGTCGGCGAGCTCGCGGTCAAGCTTGAGTTCCATGTTACCCGTGCCCTTGAACTCCTCGAAGATGACCTCGTCCATCTTTGATCCGGTATCAACGAGGGCGGAGGCGAGGATGGTAAGCGAGCCGCCGTGCTCGATGTTGCGCGCGGCGCCAAGGAACTTCTTGGGCGGGTACAGGGCGGCGGAGTCGACGCCACCGGACAGGATGCGGCCGGAAGCCGGCTGCGCGAGGTTGTAGGCGCGTGCGAGTCGCGTGATGGAGTCGAGCACCACCACGACGTCCTCCCCCAGCTCCACCAGGCGCTTTGCGTGCTCGATGACCAGCTCGGAGACCTTGGTGTGGTTCTCGGCGGGCATGTCGAAGGTAGAGGCGACCACCTCGCCACGGATGGAGCGCTCCATGTCCGTGACCTCCTCGGGACGCTCGTCCACGAGCAGGCAGAAGAGGTGCACCTCGGGATTGTTGGCAGCGATGGACTGGCAGATGCGCTTGAGCACCGTCGTCTTGCCGGCCTTGGGGGGACTCACGATGAGGCCGCGCTGGCCCTTGCCGATGGGAGCCACGAGGTCGATAGCACGTCCGGTGATCGAGTCCTGCCCATGCTCCATCATCAAGCGCTGGTCAGGGTAGATGGGCGTGAGGTCGCGGAAGCGCGGTCGGTTGCGCATCTCCTCGAGGGGACGGCCGTTGACCGAGTCGATGCGATGCAGCGGCGGATACTTGTTGCCCGAGCGCGACGGCGCGAGCGAGCCGACGATCTTGTCGCCCACACGCAGGCCGTGCTGGCGAATGAGCTGCTGGTGCACGAAGGCATCGCTCTCACCCGACATGTAATTGCCCGTCCTGAGGAAGCCGTAGCCCTCGTTCTGGATCTCGAGCACGCCGGAGACGGGGCAGAAGCCCTCCGCAAGCGCGGCTGCCTCGTAGATGGCGTCGGCGAGCTCCTTCTTGCGCAGCCCAACGTACTCGACGCCCAGCTCAGCGGCCTTGGCGCGAAGCTCGGCAACCTTCATCTCCGCGAGCTCCTCGCGCGTGAGGGACGGCTCGACGGCCTGCTCCTGGCGTTCGCGACGGTTGCGGCGGCGGTTGTTCTGGTTGTTGTTGCGGCGGTTGTTCTGCTGCTGCGCGTTGCCCTGGTTGTTCTGCTGGCCCTGGCCATTGCCGTCGTTGCGGCGGCGGCGCCTGCCAGTGCCCTGCTGCGCGTCAGCCTCAGCCAGAGTGGTGGCCGGGGCGCCCATGGGTACCGAAGACGCCTTAGTCGCGGCCTGCGTGGCCTTGGTCATCTCCTCGATGCTGAGCTGCGGGGCTGCGGCGTCACCCACAGGAGCGGGCTCCTCCGACTTGGCCTCGGCCGGTGCTGCCTCGGGCGCGGGAGCGGCCTCGGCAGCCGCAGCCGCCTCCGTCTTGCGCGGACGACCACGCCTGCGCTTGGGAGCCTCTGGGGCAGGCGTCTCGTCTGCAGCTACGCTCTCGGGCGAAGGAGCAGACCCCTCGGATGGTGCCGCTGGCTGGTCTGCTGGGGCCTCCTCGATGGGAGCCGCCACCTTGCGTGGGCGACCGCGACGACGCTTGGGGGCCTCCTCTGCAGGAGCCTCCTCGGTTGCCGCCACCGCGACCTCGGGAGTCTCTTCGACGGCCACCTTGCGCGGACGACCCCGCCTGCGCTTGGGCTGCTCGACAGTGGGAGCCTCCTCGGTGGCGGCGGACTCAACGTTAGGGGTGATTTCTTCGGCCATGCACCTATGCCTCTCTAAACAGCAACACCAAAACTGGCGGAAAACAACTCGATTTGCTGAGTGGGATTCATCAAGAGTCGTGCGGGCTTTTCCTCGCCCATGCACGTTTACAAGGCCGTACTATAGCAGAAAAATGGCAGCAGATGCGGCAACTCTCACTTGCGATGAAAATTGATGTTAATTCACCACTCAAACTGTGTTTTCGTGTCGATAAGACAAGGCGAATGAGCGCAGCTACCTTCTGTGCACGACCAGCGAATCGATGCCCTTGCAGATATCCTCGCCCTTGGCGCGACCCTCCTGCGTCAGCATGACGGTCGACAGCCGACGGACGGCGTCGCGCTCGTGACAGATCAGGCCAGCCTTCTCAAGCGCGGAGACGGACATGGAGACCGTGGGCTGCAGCAGGCCGAGCATGTCGACGAGTGCGCTGACGGTGATTCCCCCATCGCTGTTCAGAATGCCAAGCAGCACGAGGTCGCTCGCCTTGAGCTCAACGGATCCCATGGCATCGACATAGCGGCAGGCGCGCTCCCAGTCGATACGTTTGAGAGCGGTGCCCAAGCGCAGGATGATGCAAAGCTGCTCGCAGGTCTCCCTTACAAAGGCCTCTCCCCTGTCGGTTATCGAACACAGGATATGGCGGCGATCGCTATCGCCCTTGCTACGCTCCAAGAGACCCATCTCCGAGAGATGCTTGGTGCGATGCGTCATGGTAGGCCTTAGAACGTTTTGGTAGGTTGCGATCTCCGTGGTAGTAAGCGGCCTAGCAAGTACATTAATGCGGCAGAGCATGGCAAATTCGGCAAAAGTCATTCGACTCTCCCGAGGGGAACTCTGCCTAACCAAATTGTATGCCCGACGTATAGCTATATAGTCGCGCAGCTCCATCAGTCCTCCAGCGATGACTGCAGTGAGATACATAAGAAATTTAACAATATTATTATTTCAACTTGTAGTTTAAGTTATTGTCAGCCCTTTGACCAAGGAGATTTCGGTATTCATTTATTTGTAACGAGATTCATGAGCGAATAGCGCAAAGACTGAATCGGTATAAAAACGGCCCGAAGACGCTGTCTTCGGGCCGTTTATACAGACTTTTAGGTATCTGATGCAGCAGCGTACCTGTTAGCGTTACATGACCGTAGGTGCAGAGACGCCGATGAGGCGCAGGGCAACCTCGAGGTTGACGCGCACGGCGTCGCATGCGGCGAGACGCGCGCGGGAGAGGTTCTCGTCCAGGGGACGACCCTCGCTCGGCAGCACCTGGCAGTCGTGGTAGAAGCCATGGTAGGCGCTGGCCAGCTCCTCGCAGAAGTGCGTGATGCGGAAGGGCGCACGGTCGCGGGCGCAGCTGGCGATGAGCTCGGGGAACTCGGAGAGCTTGCGCGAGAGGGCGAGCTCGGTCGGGTCGGTGAGCAGCGAGAGGTCGTAGTTCTCGCCGAGCGCCTTTGCGGCCACGGCGTCCATGCCCATCTCGGCGGCCTCCTCGACGCTCACGCCGGCGGCGCGACGCAGGATCGAGCAGATGCGCGCATGGGCGTACTGCACGTAGTACACGGGGTTGGCGTTGCTCTGCTCCTTGACCTTCTCGATGTCGAAGTCGATGGTCTGGTTGGAGGAGCGGCTGATGAGAGTGTAGCGAGTGGCGTCGACGCCGGCCTCGTCCACGAGCTCCTGGAAGCTGATCATGGTGCCGCGACGCTTGGACATGCGGACGGGCTGGCCGTTGCGCAGCAGGTTGACGAACTGGCCCAGCAGGATCTCGTACTTGCCGGGATAGCCCATGGCGTCGGCGACGGACTGGACGCGCTTGATGTAGCCGTGGTGGTCGGCGCCCCAGATGTTGATCTCGTAGTCGACGATCTCGAACTTCTTCCAGCAGTAGGCAACGTCAGAGGCGAAGTAGGTGTACTCGCCGTTGCTCTTGATCAGCACGCGGTCCTTGTCGTCACCGAAGTCGGTCGACTTGAACCAGAGGGCGCCGTCGTCGGTGCGATAAAGCAGGCCCTTGTCCTCGAGCATCTTGAAGGTGCGGTCGATGTAGGAGACGCCGGTCTCGTCGGGCTCGTAGAAGCTGCGCTCGGAGCGCCACTCGTCGAAGTCGCAGCGCACCTGGTGGCAGGTGTCCTTGATCTGCTGGAGCATGTCCTGGTAGGAGCGCTCGCGGAACTCGGGGTCGCGCACCTCGGGATCCTCGTTGACCCACTTGTCGCCGTCGACCTCGTAGAAGCGCTGGGCAATCTCGATGATGTAGTCGCCACCGTAGGAGTTACCGCCAAGGGTCTCGTTGAAGGTGTCCATGTACGGATGGGTCTCGGGCTTCTCGTCGAGCTCGTCGTCCACGTAGGCCTCGCGGTCGGACAGCAGCTTGGCTGCGGCAGTGGCGGCGTCCACGCCCTCTGCCTTGACGATCTGGGCGATCTGCAGGTAACGCATGGCCACGGACTGGCCGAAGACGTCCATCTGGGAGCCGTGGTCGTTGATGTAGTACTCGCGCTGAACGTCAAAGTTGGCATGCTCGAGCACGTTGCAGAGCGAGTCGCCGATGGCGGCCCAGCGGCCGTGACCAACGTGCAGGGGACCGGTGGGGTTGGCCGAGATGAACTCGACCTGAGTGCGCAGGCCGTTGCCCACGTTGACCTTGCCCCAGTCGTCACCAGCCTCGATGACCGTGCGGAAGACCTCGTTGTTTGCTGCGGAATTGAGGTAGAAGTTGATGAAGCCGGGGCCAGCGACCTCTACCTTGGCAACGGAGGCGTTCTCGGGCATGTGGGCGACGATGGCAGCGGCGATCTTGGCGGGCGCCATGTGGGCCAGACGTGCCGAGCGCATTGCCACCGTGGAGGTCCAGTCACCGTTTCCCGAATCAGCCGGTCGCTCGATGCCGCAGTCCTTGACCTCGAACTCCGGCAGATCACCCGCCGCCTGAGCAGCGGCAATAGCCTGCTTGACAAGCTCCTCGATCGTCTCGGGCATCTCTTTGGCTCCTTTTTCTCGATACGTAAAACTCAGGTTGAATATGCAACGTTGTTGAGTGTAGCAAAGTAGCAGACCGTTGACAGCTGCGGAAAGCACATTCACCGATTCGTCGTGCGGGACTTCCACAGACGAGGCTGCTACACCTGCCTATTTGCTGAATGGCGCGTTTCGGCTATCCGCGGCTCCTGCGGCCGGAACCCTTTGCCTCCTCGAGGGCGAGCTCGTTGCGCAAGCGCGCGAGACCGCGCTCAAGGCCCACCGGATAGGTCTGCGGGTTGAGGAAGCGCTTGGTCGCCGGGTCGAGGTGCATGAAGGCCTCGCGGCAGCGGGCCTTGGCGACCTCGATCGACTCGAGCTCGCCCACGCGATGCCCGTCGGCCACGAGCTGCGTCAGCATCTCCTGCGGCGTGGCATCGGAGAGGTCGAATGAGGTGAGCTCGTCGAGAACGTCCACCATCGAGGTGGTGTCACCGGAGTCCACCGAGTCGTCCACGATCATGTCACCCACGGGCACGCCCGCAGCATCGTAGTAGCGGCGGATGTGCTGCACGCCGGGGATGGTGCGCTTGTAAGCCTGCTCGGACAGCTTGATGACCGGCTCCCAGGGGCTCTCGGGCGTCTCGCGCGTTGCGGAGAGCTTGTACACGCCGCCCAGCGAGGGCTGCGGGTCGCAGGTGGCCAGCTTGGTGCCCACGCCAAACGAGTCGATCGGCGCACCCTGCGCAAAGAGCGACTGGATGGTGTACTCGTCGAGGTCGTTGGAGACGGAGATCTTGACGTAGGGCAGGTCTGCCTCGTCGAAGGCCTTGCGGGCCTCCTTGGCAAGGCGCGCGAGGTCGCCGGAGTCGAGGCGCACCGCGGCAAGGCGCTCGCCGCGCTCCTCCATCTCCTTGGCAACGATGATCGCGTTCTTGATGCCCTGACGCACGTCATAGGTGTCGAGCAGAAGCACGCAGTTCTTGGGGCTTGAGGCAGCGAACGCACGGAAGGCGTCGAGCTCCGTCGGGAAGGACATCACCCAAGAGTGGGCATGGGTACCAAACACTGGGATGCCATAGATCTTGCCAGCCAGGACGTTGGACGTGGACGAGGCACCGCCGATGTAGGATGCGCGGGCCACGGCCAGGCCGCCGTCCGGACCCTGTGCGCGGCGCAGGCCGAAGTCGGAGACGGGATGGCCCTCGGCGGCGTGCACCACGCGGGCCGTCTTGGTTGCCACCAGCGTCTGGAAGTTGACCAGGTTGAGCAGCGCGGTCTCGATGAGCTGGCAGTCGATGATGGGGCCCTGCACGCGCACCATGGGCTCACGAGCAAAGACGATCTCGCCCTCGGGGATGGCCCACACGTCCACGCGCATGCGGAAGTCGCGCAGGTACTCGAGGAAGCCGGGCTTGAACATCGGGCCGCCGCCCGGTGCCTTGACGGAAGCCAGGTACTCAATGGACTCGTCGTCGTAGACGAAGTTCTCCACGAGGTCGGCAATCTGCCCCATGCCGCAGGCGATGCCGTAGCCGCCCTTGAAGGGCGCGTCGCGGAAGAAGACGTTAAAGCAGCCCTCGCCGTCGACGAGGCCCGACTCCCAGTAGCCCTGGGCCATCGTGAGCTCGTAGAGGTCCGTGTTGAGCGCCACATCTGACGGGCGCGTGATATCGGTCAATGCCATGGTTGTTCTCCCACCTCGCGTATCTGGGCAGCTAGCCCAGGAACTTGCTCATGAAAAGGATAATGACGACGAGCAGACCCATAACGCCGAGCACCAGCTTCTGCCCGAGCGGCATGCGCAGGTCGTCGTCCGGCTCCATCAGTTTGGCGCCACGCTCGCGCTGCTCGCGAATGCGGCGGTCCTCCTCCGCAGCGGCAGCCCTTGCGGCAGTCGCGGCGGCAGCCTCGCGCTTGGCGGGTTGGCGCTGCTGAGCGCTCTCGCTACGGAGTGCCTCGAGCTCAGCGCGCTCACGCGCCACACGCTCGCGCTCCTCCCGGGCGGCCTTCTCGGCGCGCAGGGCCTCGAGCTCGGCGCGCTCCTCGTCGCTTAGGGGCCGTACTTCATCGGCCATAACAGATCCTCTCTTTTGGTGCCGCTTGTCGGCGCAGCTAGACTGACTATACCCGATTGTCCTTGCCGAGCTCAGGCCCCTCCACACCCGTCGCATCGAAGGCGGGTACGAAGCTCTCGGATACCGTGCCGCCCTGCTGCCACCACATGTGCTCGAAGCCGAGCGCGTCGGCGTAGTCGAGCACCAGCTCGTAGTCGTCGGGATCGAGCGGTCCGGACAGCGGACCTCCCGCCTTGACGCAGGCCTCGTTGGGCGTGTACTGGTTCATGACGGAGAGGTCGACCTCGTTGCCGCAGATCTCCCACACCTTTCCCAACACGCTGAGCGAGTCCTCCACGTGGCTCGGCAGCACCAGGTGCCGCACGATGATGCCTCGCAGCATGCGACCGTCCTCCGCCATCTTGCGGCCGCCCGCCCGGCGCAGGGAGGCCAGCATGGCGCGAAGTCCCTCCTCTGCCACCTGCGGATAGTCTGCCACCGCAGAAAGGCTGCCCGAGATCTCCGGGGACGCGTACTTGAAGTCGGTGAGCCAGATGTCCACGACGTCGGACATCGCCTCCACGACCTCGCGGCGCTCGTATCCTGAGGTGTTGCAGACTATGGGAAGCGTGAGGCCTGCTCCTCGCGCGAGATGGACCGCCTCGCGCACGTGCGGCGCAAAGTGCAGCGGGGTCACAAGGTTGATGTTGAGCGCACCCTGCTCCTCGAGCTCGAGCATCATCTGCGCGAGGCGCGACATGGTCACCTCAAGGCCAAAGCCCTCCTGCGAGATCTCGTGGTTCTGGCAGAAGACGCAGCGCAGGGGGCAGCCGGCAAAGAAGATGGCACCCGAGCCGTTCTCACCGGAGATGGGCGGCTCCTCCCAAAAGTGAAGGGCGCTGCGTGCGACCCTGAGCGTTGCGCTGGTGCCGCAAAGACCAGCCCTCCCCTCTTGGCGCCTCGCATGGCAGCGCCTGGGGCAGAGCTCGCATTGCATATACGCGTTGAAGTCTAGGTCCATGGGCAGTCAGCTAGAGGAAGGGCACGTGGTTGCCGTGCTCCTGCTCGAAGCGCGCCTCCTCCTTCTCGAAGGCAGGATCTTGCGGCGAGATGATCTCGTCGTTGCCAGTGTAAGGGTTGTAGTGGTGCAGCAGCACTGGGTTGAAGAGCTTGAGGCGCGCCGCAAAGATGCACGAGGCAAGCACTAGCAGCAGGAAGACGACGATGCGCGCGGCAATCGGCAGCTGCGTGAGCACGATGGCACCTATCGCCAGCAGCGCCGTCCAGGCGTAGATGACCAGAACCGTCTGACGCTGGTCAAAGCCCTCGTCGAGAAGACGGTGGTGGATGTGACCACGGTCGGCCTGGCCAACGCTCACGTGGGCGCGGCTGCGCCGGATGATCGCCGAGAACGTGTCGATGATGGGAATGCCCGCCACCACCAGGGGGACCAGGATCGTGGTCAGGCTGGAGATGCGCGTGACCGAGAGCAGGGAGACCGTGGCCAGCGAGAAGCCCAGAAGGAGCGATCCCGAGTCACCAAGGAAGATGGATGCGGGGTGGAAATTATAGTGCAGGAAGGCAAGCGTGGAGCCTGCGAGTGAGATGGCGAGCGACGCTGCGTCGCCCTGCCCGCGCAGAAGCGAGAGCACGAACAGCGAGAGGCTCGCTATGAAGGCGATGCCCGAGGCCAGGCCGTCAAGGCCATCGATGAGGTTGAAGATGTTGACGTAGGCAACCAGGTAGATGATGGTCACGGGATAGGTGAGCCAGCCAACGTGGAAGAGCCCATATGTGGTAAAGGGGTTGACCACGTCGCCAATCACGAGGCCGCTTGCGACTGCCACCGTCGCGGCCAACAGCTGGCCGAGGAGCTTCTTCTTTGGCGAGAGGGAGTGCACGTCGTCGATGATGCCGGTAATAAAAATGATGAAGAAGGCCACGCCGAGGAGGGTGTAGTCGACATTGCGCAGGTGCGGCGACGGCCTGAAGACGATGTTCCAGCCCAGGTAGTGCTGGCCGATGTAGCGCATGAGCAGCATGGCGGCAATGCCCGAGAAGATCGCGATGCCTCCCATGCGGGGCACGGGGTCGCGGTTGATGCGGCGCTTGCTCGGGTAGTCGACCGCGTCGGCTTTCCAGGCAATCTTGGCGGCGATGGGAGTCATCAGAAAAGAGGTCACCAGAGCTGTGAGAAACAGGCACAGGTATGCCACGAGTTCTCGATTCATCTCAACACCTCCTTACCGCCGAGCAAATGCCTACAAACACACATCTTATGATTGTTTCTAGTCTGGGGGCGTAAGTCAAGACTAGTATTCGCAAGGGACACACGTATAGTGGGAATTGGCATCCCCCTGTGGTTCTAACTGGGTGAACCGACAAGCGTTTCGAGGGAGTCCGAGTCTCGTGTCCAGTACAGGAATCCTCCCTTGTTGAGGAAGCTGGAACAAGCGGGCAGGACACCCACCTTATGGAGGTGGGTTCATAATCGAAGCCGCGGGGGGATGTCTTTTTGTATGGGCTGGCGGTGAGAGGGTTTCCAGTCCGGTCTCTTTTCTGCATTTCGAATAGCCATGAAGGACAAAAACGAGTGGTGCCCAGAAGGCTAATGCGCTTGTACTTTGGCGGGTACCTCAAACTCGATTATTTGAAAACATCAACAGGGAAAACTCTCCCGCTCAATCGAGTTTGAGGTACCCGCCAAAGTAGAGAGCTCGTGCACGCGGGCGTCGTTGCGCATAGGAGCTCCTTTGCTGAAAATACGTTTGGACTGATGGGAGATGTCGGCTGTTTCCACGTCTAGAGGTTTACATTGCCCTGCTGATTGACCGCGAGCTCCTGGTAGGAGGGACCACCAACGAGGTAGGTTATCGATGCATACTGCCGCTCTGTGAGGACGAGCGCACAAACGGAACCCGTCTCCGGCACCACGTCACGCATCTGGGCGACAAGGTGCTCCGCCGCCCGACGAGTACGCACGGATGCCAGAAAGACCTCTGGTTGCACCAGCGTGAAGCCGTGAGACAGAAGAGCCTTGCGAAACGTGGTATATGCCCCTTTCGTGCCACGGAGATTCGTCGGCCGAAGGAACATGATGACGCGCATGGCTACTCCCCCACCATATTCAGAAGCTCAACGGGTTGCGCCACCGGCAGAACGAGCAGCGAGGGGTCTTCATGCATGACGGCGCTTCTGAATGACCGCGCAATTACGTGCGCGGCGTCAGCAATTGGCTTTGCCTCGTGTTCAAGGCCCACAGCCAGGCGGTTGGCGCTGCGCAAGGCTGCGCGCTGTTTGCGGCTCAGTCGGCATGTCCTACCTGCTACACCTGCTGCCAGAAGATCGATGCTTGGACGGAGGGGCTCCATCAGGTCGTCCACCAGGTTGAATGCGTTCAGTTGGCTGCAGTGATGCAAACCCAGCGCCGGTGCCAGTCCCGCACATACCACCTCACGCGCCATCAGAGCCCTGACGATGGCGTGTCCATAGTTGAGCGCACTGTTGAGCGGATCCTCCTCGCGACGGCTGAGGCCTGGTTGAAGGTATTGGAAGTATCGCTTTGCCGCAAAGCCCTCGCGATTGTCCGCGTCTGCGCTGAGGACATCCTGCGAGCAGGACCACAGCTCCTCCGCTCCCTCGAGCCCAAGGATTGCCAGCGCACGGCTTGGTTTTCGATCTTTCTTACGATGATGCGCCGCCACAGCTCGCTGCGCAGATTTGGGGACATTGCAGCCTGCGCTTGCATGACGCGAGCTTGACGTGAGTAACCCACGACAGGCAGCGTCATTGCGACGGGATGGTGGTTGCGGCCCAGGAAAAGCATTACGACTTTTGATGACGCGAGCATCGTTTGTGCCATGGTAGACATGCGAATGTTCGGCCCACAGACGACAAGCACGAGGATGTCGCGAATCGGGATCGTTACCGTGCCTTTGTCTTGGATGACAACGAGCTGCCCGTCCCGAACATGCACCTCAGCCGGGTTTTCGATGGAGACAATGCGATAGGCCATGGAAGCTCCTCAGGTATCAATTTGTGTCAACCTATTTCTCAATGGGTTTTGCGAGTGGTTTCGGCGCTGGCGACGAATGCGCATGCTGACGCGCAGCCCCTGTATAATCGGAGCTGC
>CADAQM010000003.1 GCA_902790135.1 uncultured Coriobacteriaceae bacterium | reverse complement strand
GTTGCCGGTCGCGGTGAAGTAAAAGATCATGATGATTCCTCCCACAAATGCCTCGCTACAACACGCTCCCTGTGTCGTATGTCTCTATTATCAGAGCAAAGAGCGGCGGTTACAAATCACAAATGGCGATGCCTTGCCATGCACCGTCCGAATGGTTAGCCGAGCGCCCGCGTGAGAGTGTCCAACTGCATCGGCACATCGTGTGAGGGTAGCCAACTGCATCGGCACATTATGATGCTGGTGACACGCGGGGCATGGGGTCTCGCGGATGCGGCCATCCAAGGGGATGTCTTTTTGGTCTTTGTTCTGTAGGGAGCGCCACAACCGAGCTTAGAAAAGAGGCACTTACGGTGCCCTCGGTCTGTTGCGTTCCGAATCCCTTGCTCGCAATGGATTCTCACAGAACAGGACAAGATCATGAACTTCCCGAAGGCAGAAAGCTTCCCACAATCCACCACGCGCGCTCGCAGCATGGGACCAAACCCGCTCAAGCTCTGCGAGGAGCTCCTCGGATACGCCAGTGTCCCGACGGGTTCCGTCGTGCTTGACCTCGGCAGCGGTGCTGGGCTCACGAGCGCCCTCATGGCGCGCGAGTACGGCTTCACCGTATATGCCGCCGACCTCTGGAGCGATCCCTCCGACAACATGCGCTTCTTCGAAGGGTGCGGCCTCTCCAACTGGCAGGTCGTCCCGCTCAAGGCCGACGCGACGGCGCTTCCCTTCGCGCACGACTTCTTTGATGCGATTGTGAGCGTCGACTCGTACAACTATTTCGGTCGCGATCCCCACTACCTCAGCGAGCACCTATTGCCGCTCGTCAAGCGAGGCGGAGAGCTGCTCTTTGCCATCCCTGGTATGGTGTATGACTGCCATGACGATCTGCCTGCATGTCTGCTCGAGTCTTGGACTGCCGAACAGCTCGACTACATGCACGACATTGACTGGTGGCGCGACAACTTCGTGCAGACCGATGGTGTGAAGATCGTCGGCATGCGCGAGATGTCCTGCACGCGCGAGGCGTGGGACGATTGGATTACTTGCGACAATGAGTACGCCGCGGGTGACCGCGCGGCCGTCGAGGCGGGTGCGCTTAACTATCTAAACACCATTGCCGTAATCCTCAGGCGCAGGTAGGGCTCGAAAACCGCATGCCCCTGCGTTCGGATGGTTCGACGTAGTTGCAGGTCAAAAGGCGGTGCGCCGATGACTTCGGCGCACCGCCTCACGTGGTTTCCGTAGCGGCGGGGGCAGAATCGTTCAAGAAACTGCACTACTGTGTCACACTGCTTTCACGCCTCCTCGCATGGACGAATGGCGAGGGGCAAAAGCGCAGGTAACTTCAGTCTGGAGGTATCGCACCTGAGGTGTCCGCGCCATTGCGCGACACAGTAGTGCGGTTTCTTGAACGATTCTGCCCCTCTCGCCCCGCAAATGTGGTTGGACACCCTCTCACGCCCTATCCACTGGCGCGTTGGTGATGTGACGTCATCTCGTGTAAGGGGATTGTTTCAGTAAGGTCGCGCAATCAGGAGACTGTTTACGTTGCAAAGAAGCTGTTATTGTTGCGGCTCGGTATACTTATTGCCAGTTGAAGGACGGCGGCATATGCTGCTGACAACACGTAGCGAGAGGGGATTGTCGGGCTATAGAAGGCAAGGCAAAGACGTACTTCATCTGCGGAATCCTGTTCATCTTGGCTGGTGTCGTCGCAATCTTTGCGGGTGCTCCGAGCTACATCAGGTACGGCAGCATTACGCTTGGCATCGCGTTTGAGGCGATGGCCAGCCACGAGAGCAAGAAGGACGGCGGCAGATAGGCGCACGCTATAGGGACGCCACGAAAAGGGGCTGGCCAGCGATCCAATTGCTGGTCAGCCCCCTATGTGTCTCAGCCTGTGATGTGCTGTTGGCGCACCAGGTTAGAGGATCGCTCCGATGATAAAGGCGCAGAGGCCGCCGAGGAGCATTGTTGCTGGCAAGGTGACGATCCAAGCCGTGAAGATGCTGCCCGCCATGCCCCACTTGACCTTCTTGGCGCCGCGCGCGGAGCCGGTGCCCATGACCGAGGTGGTGAGGACCTGCGTCGTCGAGACGGGGGCGCCAAGTGCCGTCATCGTCTCGATGGCTACGGCGGATGAGAACTCCGAGACAAAGCCCATGACCGGCTCGAGCTTGGTCACGCCGCTGCCCACGGTCTTCATGATGCGTTGGCCACCGATGGAGGTGCCCAGCGCCATGGTGGCCGCGCACATGATCTTGACCCACGTGGGGACGCCCGAGCCCTCCGGTAGCAAGCCCGCACCGATCATGGCCAGCGTGATGATGCCCATGGTCTTCTGGGCGTCATTGTTGCCGTGGCTGTAGGCCATGAACATCGACGAGCAGATCTGCGCCTTGTGGAAGAAGGCGTTGGCCTTCGACGGGTGCCAGTTGGCAAAGAGCTCGAAGACCAGATGCATGACCGAGAAGCCAAGGGCCATGCCCACGAGGGGCGAGGTGAACAGGGGGATGACGACCTTCATGAGCACGCCGTTCCACATGACGGTGTCGAGGCTGCTGGTGAAGACTATGGTGGCACCGATCAGACTGCCGATGAGCGCGTGGCTCGAGCTCGAGGGGATGGAGAACCACCACGTGAACAGGTCCCAGATGATGGCGCCAAGAAGCGCCGCGAGGATGACGTAGAGCTCCAGCGACACGTTGACCAGCCCGTGGGCGATGGTCATGGCTACCTTCTCGCTCATGAGGGCGCCGATGAAGTTCATGGTTGCACTCATGAGGATGGCCACGCGCAGGGGAAGTGCGCGCGTGTAGACGGTGGTGGCGATGGCGTTTGCCGTGTCGTGGAAGCCGTTGATGAACTCGAAGACGATGGCTGCTGCAAGTACGCAGAGCAAAAGTGGGCTAAGCATTTTTCACCAGCACACTGCGAACTACATTGGCGACTGCCTTGCAGGAGTCGACCGTGTTCTCGAGGGTGTCAATGAGCGACTTCCACTTGATTACCTCGATGGCATCCGTGGTGTCACGGAAGAGGCTGGCCAGCCCCTGGCGCGAGACGGTGTCGCCCTCGTCCTCGATGGTGCCGATGGTGTGCATCTTCTCGCGCACGACGGGATCCTTCTTGAAGTTCTCGAAGTGGTCGAAGAGCTCCGACAGCTCCTTGGAGGCGCGCAGGATGAGATCGGCCATCTGCAGTGCCTCTGGCCTCATATTGTCGATGTCATAGAGGTTGAAGCGTGCGGACACGTTGTCCATGCCGTCAGCGATGTGGTCGAGTTCGCGTACCAGGTGATCGATGTCCTCGCGGTCGAACGGCGTGATGAAGGAGTTCTCCAGCAGCGTGAGCGTCTCGCGCATAATGGCGTCGCACTTGACCTCGTAGTCCTTCACCTTGGAGATGTCGTTCACGGAGGCGGGCCAGTTCCTCACGAGGGCGTCAAAGGTCTCGGCGCATGCAGCCACCTCGTGGGCCAGCTCGGCGAACTTGTCAAAGAATTGATTCTCTATGCGGCGTACTCTGCTCATCAAAACGCTCCTTTACCCATGTGTCGTACATGCCAGTTCACCTGACCTTGGACGCTGAAGCTCGCCACTCGTGCTAACGGGGCTCCAGCCAAGGCCAAAGTGCATACAGGCATGGATGCTGCACCATGCTCCTCAAGTACAATCAAAGAATCGTAAAGAGAACATCATGGTTGGTTTTACGACGATAAATTAGCACTGAACTGTGGGTATTTATGACAGATTAAATGCTGCATGAGCATATTGATGAAAAGAAAGCCCATTAATTCCATCCAAAACGGTCTATGGGCTGACGTTTGCCTTGCAAATCCATGACAAATCTGGCAACTGAGCACACGTTGCGGGGTGAGCGGAACGATTGGCTGGTTTGCCTATAATGACGCACGGAGAAAAGCAACGGGTGTGGAGGAATGCCATGGGACAGGCTGATATGCAAGAGGGTCGCACAGATGCGGATGTCCACGTGAAGGGGGAGTCCCATCACGAGCATGAGGCGCACCATCACCATGGCCACGATCATGCGTCGCACCACCATGAGGAGCCGATAAGCCAGGAGGAGGCCGTCCAGTCGCTGCTCACGCTTGGGCAGGTGGCAACAGACGCAGGGGACTTCGAGTCTGCGGTCGAGGCCTTTGCGAGCATCCTGAAGCTCGAGCCAAACGAGGCTGCCTTCTACAACCTCGGTAGCTTCCATGCGCGTGGGCTGGGGGTCAGGCAGGACTTCGTGGAGGCTGCGCGGCTGTTCCATCAGGCAGAGCTTCTGGGCAACGAACGCGCCGGTAAGCTCTGCGCCAAGTGCATGTTTGACTACCTCCTCGAGGGCCTCGACCAGAGAAGGCCTGCGGATCTGTACGCAGAGATGGCCGTGTTTGTGACGCGCGTCTACCCAGAGGCGTCCGACCAGCACAAGGAGGTCAACAGCGGGCTCTTTGCGGTTGCCAGCACGCTTGCAAACAGGGGGTCGTACGCCGAGGCGGCAAAGGTCTTCCGCGCGGCGGCCGAGTTTGGCAACGATGGACGCGCGCAGTACTACCTTGCGGTGCTTTACAACTCCGGCGTCGGCCTGCAGGAGAACGATCTTGCAGCCCTCTACTGGCTCGACTGTGCCGTGGGCAACGGCGCCGCAGAGCTGGCGCTGGAAGACCGCGACGGCATGCTTGCCGCGTATCGACAGAGCTTGCCGTCCAACGAGTTCCAGGAGATGATGGCGGCGCTGGCCGACTGGTGCGAGAACGGTACGCCCGACGTACCCGTCAATCCCGAAAAGGCAGCACGCTGGCGCGAGCTTGCGTAGGCGGGGATAAAGCGAGGTCGCATCCGACCAAAAGGAACCGTCCCCAATGGCTAGCCGGCCGTTGGGGACGGTTCCTTTTGATTT
Source organism: uncultured Coriobacteriaceae bacterium (assembly GCA_902790135.1). GTDB lineage: Bacteria > Actinomycetota > Coriobacteriia > Coriobacteriales > Atopobiaceae > UBA1367. The sequence goes on along the minus strand of CADAQM010000003.1, from coordinate 82,039 downwards.
GCCTGATACGGTGGCCTACTTCTCGGCGGGCTCCCACTTGCAGCGCACCGGCGACACGATGGCACCGGTCTTCTTGAGCTCCTTCATCGCCTTGTCGACGACCTTGCGGTCCAGGCCGCTCAGCTCTGCGATCTTGCCCGCGTTCAGCGGGGTGCCAGCCTCGCGCATTGTCTGCAGTACCAGCTCTGTTGCCTCCATGACTGCCTCGCTCTCTCGTGTCCCGTGATGGCCTTGCCGTTGGCTCTACGGTACGCATGTCGCACGATGGGGTCAATCGGCGAGAGCGGCTGTTACGTCAGCGCCCGCGGCGCGCGCTCCTAACGGTTAGTGTCTCGTAAGGCTGACGTTCATGATGGGCCAGTCGTCACCCTCTCCATACCTGAACGCGTGGAAGTCCGCATCGGAGAGCTCCACGTCCCGCATCTCCATGTCTTCGATCTCGGACAACGTGTCCTTCAGGATCTGCTGGTCGTCCGGATCGGTGACAACCAGGCCGAGCGTCTCCATCCAGTAGTCGATGTCGCTATCCCGCATGGAGTAGTACCAGCTAATGCTGGTGATCTCGTTGGTCTTGCCATCGTAGTTGATGTCGACGAAGTGCCTGACGGTGCCATCCTCGTTTTCGATACTCTCGCGATGGATCTTGTCGTTCTCGTCGTCCATGTTGGAAAGCTCGCTGTCGTTGATGTATTCGTAGTCGCTCTCCAGCACTGCCTGCAGGTCGTCCGCGCTCATCCAGCTGTTGCCCTTTTGCTCGGTCTTCGCGGCCGCTCCGCCCTCTTGTGCTGCCGCGCCCGAGCTGTCGGTAGTTGCGGCAGATCCGCCGCATGCGGCGAGTGCGAGGCTCATGGAGAGTGCCACTGCCATCGTTGCGATTGCCCTGCTCATTGCGCCATCCTTGTCTCTCGGGCTGAGAGGAAACTCCCTTCCGTTCTGCCGTACTTTGCAATTATATGCAGGAATACTACCTAAATACTAAATAACATGACCAAATAAACCATGTTTGCGGCATCCACGGGCAGGTACCATACAGAAGGACGACATCTCATTCATACGTGTTGGGGGAACGCATGAGATACGAGGACTTCGAGGGCGAGGCGATCGACCTTATCCAGATGAAGCTGGACGAGATCGAGCGTAGCGAGGGCGTGCGGATCCTCCGTGCCATCGAGAGCGGAAGCCGCGCCTGGGGCTTTGCCTCGCCCGACAGCGACTACGACGTGAGGTTCATCTACGCTCGGCCGCTCAGGGACTATCTCACGCTGAGGCCCAGACGCAAGGACACCATCGAGTGGGTCGTGGACGAGACGCTCGACATCTGCGGTTGGGACCTCTCAAAGGCGCTGCAACTTGCGCACAAGGGCAATCTCTTCCTCTTCGAGTGGGCCACCTCGCCGGTGGTGTACCGAAGCACCGAGGCCTGGGAGGAGGTCTGGGAGGTAGTGCGCGCGTACTTCTCGCCACGTGCGGCGCTCTACAGCTACTACGGCATCGCGCACAACACGAACCGGGACTTCCTCCAGGGAGAGCGGGTGCGCTACAAGAAGTACCTCTATGCGCTGCGTCCGCTTCTGGCCTGCAAGTTCATCGCGGAGCGAAGGGAGCAGCCGCCCGTCGCCTTCGACCTGCTGGTGGACGCAACGGCGCCCGCTGGTCTGCGTCCGGCCATCGACGAGCTTCTCGCGGCAAAGGCGCAGATGAACGAGAAGGACGAGGCAGTGCGCATCCCTGCCATCGATGCCTTTATCGACGATGCCCTCATGCGATATGCCAAGCTTCCTGCGGATTGGCCCGAAGACGAGGCGAGGTCATGGGAGCCTCTTGAGGAACTGTTCCGTAAGGTCATTGGCGTATCAGAGGAGTAAGCGAAAGGCGCATCCCCGTTGTTGGGGACGCGCCCTCGTTTCGGCTATCCTTTACGACTGCCTATCCGGCAACGAAGACGGATGCAGCCACAAATCCTGCCGTGACCAGCGCGAACAGGCCAATGGCTGCCCATGCTGCAGGGAGTCCGCAGTTGAGGGTCCAGCCAGACCCAAAACGCTTGGGCACGAAGATGCTCGGATCGTCGCGGTTGAAGTAGAAGATGCCCAGCACCCAGTACCTGTCGTCATCGCGTGCGATGCCATCGGAGCTGCGCAGCTCGCTGGCAAGACGTCCTCCCGCCTGGCCGTAGTGCAGAGAAACCCAGATCTCCGGAATCACAAAGATCAGTGCGGCAATCGTGACGACCAGCCCCGCCGTGCCAAGCGAGATGCTGCCCAGAGACGAGAGGAAGAAGGCCACACCGATGACGCAGCTGAGCAGCAGGCCCCCCACGAGCATGACGATGCTCTGGGCGCGGGCAAACTGTCCGTAGGCAAGCGCCGAGGTGGCCGGCGCCTCGGGGTCCACGGGGCGCTTGGAGTGGATGATCGACCAGTGCGAGAAGGCAAAGGCGACACCCATGAAGGCGGCTACGAAGGCGGGGAACATTACCACGCGGAGGCTCTTGTCGGCATAGTCGGTGACCGTGCCGTCAAAGCCGGCGTGCATGGGGATCTGGTCGGGCAGGCGATCGTAGGCGAGAAGCGCGAACGCGACCAGCGCGAGGACGACCACGAGATGGAGGAGCTCCCAGGCAAGCGGTATGGGCTGAGGGATGGTCTCGTCCGAGATGATCGCCGCCGTGTGCGACGGGGATGCCTTCCAGCCCTCCTCGCACTTGATGGCCTGGACGACCTTGCGGGCGTGCAGCATGTAGACGAAGGATGCCAAGCTGGGCAGGACGGTCGCCATGATCATGCCAAGGGCGGCCAGCATGTCGTCGTCTGTGGGAAGCAAGAGCGCGACGCAGACGATGCCGATGAGCGTGCAGGCGGCCACGATGGCGGTGTGCGTGCGGAAGAGCGGACGGATGCGGGGGTCGCTCTTTGCCGAGGGCGGGACCGTGACGGTAAAGCACTCGGTGGGCGGCATGATCAGCGGCGTCGCGGCGAGGATCACTCCTTCGAGCACGACGGTAAGCATGATGCCAATGATGGTTCCGGTCATGTGAAACGCCTTCCTTCAGAACTAAAAGACGGTATCAACCTGAGACGATGCGAGGTCGATGAACTCCTGGCGCGTTCCTCCGAGCGCCTTGAACTCGCTGGCGAGCCGCGCGAGCTCGGAAGCGATGCGCACCTTGTGCTCCTGTGCCTTTGACGTGGGCACGTTGCGTGCGGTGTCGGCGATGACGGCGCCGCTTCTGCCACGCATGACCACGTATCCCTCGTCGCGCAGGACCGCGTAGGCCTTGTTGACGGTGTGCATGTTGACCCCAAGGTCACCTGCGAGCGAACGGACGCTGGGCAGCTGGTCGCCAGCCGAGAGCTCCCCGGTTGCGATGGCTGAGACGATCTGCGTGCGAATCTGCCGGTAGATCGGCTCCTGCGAGGAAAGATCAATGTCGAGTAACATGTCGTCTCCAATCTGTTATATATGTACTATAACAAATAGAGCAAAGTGGAGGAGCACACTCTCGCGAGCGCACATTTCCACCATCTAGCCCGGCTGGGAGGCAGGGCGTATACTGTTCTCAACGGACCGCCGGAGCCCATATGCCAAGCTCCGGCTTGAGAAGGGATTGGTGCATGAGGGCTTAGTCGATGCAGAGATAACCGCCTGCGTTCGCAGAGGGCCATCGAGGCTCGGGGCAGGCATGCATCGAGAGGACCGTTCATGCAACTCAATCTTTCAAACATCAGATACTGCTATCCCCAGGCGGAAGAGCCCATCCTGCGTGGGGTCTCGGCGACCTTCCCAGAGGGGTGGACTGGCGTCGTGGGCGACAACGGCTGCGGGAAGACGACCATCGCAAAGATCGCCTGTGGCCTCATCAAGCCAGATGAGGGCAGCGTGAGCCCGCACCTGGTGAGCGCCTACTGCGCTCAGGATGCCACCAACGCCCCTGCTAACCTTGAGGACTTTGCCGTGGCCTACGATCGGCTCGCGACACATCTGAGGCAGGTGCTCGACCTCAAGGACGACTGGCTGTGGCGCTACGAGTCGCTCTCGGGTGGCCAGCAGAAGCGCCTGCAGGTGGCCTGCGCGCTCTGGATCGAGCCAGACGTGCTCGTGATGGACGAACCCACCAACCACGTGGACGCCACCACGCGCCAGGAGGTCTTTCGTGCGCTTGAGGGGTTCGGCGGCATCGGCATCCTCATCTCGCATGACCGCGTGCTGCTCGACGAGCTGTGCGGGCAGTGTCTTTTTATGGCGAACGGTGCTGCCACCATGCGGCCGGGCGGTTATACCCAGGCAGCCGGCCAGGCAGCGATCGAGCGCGAGAGCAGCTTGCGGGTTCGCGAGGATGCGCGCCGTGAGAAGAAGCGCATCGAGCGCGAGGCACAACGCCGGCGTGAGGCCGCGGCGCGCAAGGAGGGCAAGAAGAGCCTTGCGGGCATCGACAAGCATGACAGTGACGCGCGGCACAAGAAGCGCGTTGCGATCGTCTGGGGCACCGATGGCATTGCGGCAAAGCAGGCGGGCGTGATGGAGGCGCGCCTTGCGCGTGCGTCCGAGAGGCTCGACCAGATGCGCGTGGAGAAGCGCTACGACGGCAACATCTGGCTTGACGCAATGCCGAGCAGGCGGCCTGTGCTTGTGCGGTTGGAGGCATGCGTCTTGCCGCTGGGGGAGAGGTACCTTAGCGTGCCGCCGCTGTATGTGGGCCGCAGCGACCACATCGGGCTCATGGGAGACAACGGCTGTGGCAAGACGACGCTGGTCAGGCGCCTCGTCGCGCATCTACCCGCTGGCGTGCCCACGCTCTACATCCCGCAGGAGCCGAGCGACGAGCAGCGGCGGGAGGCATATGCGCGCCTGCGCGCACTGCATAGCAACGAGCGGGGGAGGGTGCTCTCCATCGTTGCCCAGCTCAACTCCGAGCCCAAGCGCCTGCTCGAGGGGGATGCCACGAGTCCCGGCGAGATGCGCAAGCTCATGCTTGCCCTCGGGATTCTCGATAGCCCAGAGCTCATCATCATGGACGAGCCGACCAACCACCTGGACCTGGGCTCCATCGAAGCCCTGCAGCGCATGCTTGCTGCGTTTCCGGGAGCGCTCTTGCTCGTTTCGCACGATGAGGTACTGCTGAGGGCGATCACGCAGGTGACGTGGCGCATCGAACGGGGTGTCCTGGCGGTATCGTAGACAAGGAGAGGCGCATGCGTGTCGTTCCCTACACGCCCGAACATGCTGATGAGATGCGTGCCGTATGCCTTGAGCAGGCTGGCGAGGAGGCCCGCGCGAGCGAGTCACAGGAGGCGTTTACGCTGCTCATGTACTGTGACGCGTACCTCGAGCTGGGCGTTGCCTACATGCTTTTGGATGACGAGGACATTGCGCGCGGATACGTGTTGGCTGCGGAGGACGCCCATGCGTGGCGCTGCGCCTTCGAGGGGTATCGCAGGCGCATCGTGGGGCTGGGTCCCGACTTCGAGCGTCAGGCGGCCGTGGAGCTGGACTTCTACGAGGGCGTGGCGGACCTGTATCCCGCACATCTGCACATCGACATTGCCGAGGAGTTCACGGGCAAGGGGGGCGGTCGCCGGCTCATGGAAGCCCTGCTCGCCCATCTCCGCGCCGACGGAGTGCGTGGCGTGGTGTTTGGTGTGGAGTCGGCAAACGATCGCGCCGTGGGCTTCTACCGGCATATGGGTTTCGAGAAGCTGGGGAACTACGACGATGGCGCCGGCACCACGTTCTGCATGGACCTGACACGCTAATCCCGCGTGACACACTAACTCCCACGGAGTTAGTGTGTCACGCGACGAAAAGGCGCCTCGGGCGGAGTCTCTCCACCCGAGGCGCCTCGCTGTTTCAGAGGATCTACGTGCTAGACGTCAAAGCCCACCAGAACCGAGCCGGGCTCGGCATAGTAGCTGCACAGGCCGCGCGTGGGACGGATCTCCACCGACTGGGTGCCGAACTCCTTGATGATGGTGTCGCGCAGGGCAGCAGCGGCTGGAGCGTTGTTGTGGTGCGTAATGACGATCGGGTCGCCGTGGTAGCAGCAGGCACGCATGTGGCCGATCAGGGCGCTGATAGTCTTCTTGTCGCCACGGCTCTTGCCAAGCGGCTTGAGGTGACCCTCCTCGTCCGCCGTGCCCACGATGCGGATGCCGAGTACCTGCAGGCCCTTTGCCAGGATCGGGTTGACGCGGCCGTTCTTGGCCATGTTCTCCAAGCTGGCGAGGGCAAAGTAGAGGTAGCACTGCTTGTGGTACTCCATGACCTGCTTGTAGATCTCATCGGGGTCAAGGTCCTTGGAGATCAGCTCGCGCAGCTTGTAGCACAGCATGACCATCTTGGAGCCGGTGGCCAGCGAGTCGATGAGGTAGACCTTGCGGCCGGGGAACTGCTCCTCGTAGATGTTCTTTGCCAGCTCGGCGGACGCATACGAGCCGGAGAGACCGCTCGTGATGGTGACGCAGTAGACGTTCTCGGCGTCGTCGAAGGCGCTGAGCCAATCCTCGGGAGAGGGGCAGGCCGACGATGACGACTTGCCCATCACCAGCGCCTCTTGCAGAATTTCGGTATCGAGCTCCTCGTTGTCGGTGTAGTCGCGCCCGTCAACGATGATGTGCAGCGGGACGAACGAAAAGGGAACGTCTCCAGACATTTCGGTCATGTCTGCAGCGGAGTCCGCAACGATCTTGAACTTCACTTCTGCCTCCATCGTGCTCAGAGTTGTCTAGTATCAGCTTATAGGTTTTTGATAAACCGCTTACGTGATATATTACTACGTATCGGACGTAAGAGTGATGGAGCAATCATGGACGAGCAGATCAGCCTGCATGGCTTCAGGCTTCCTCGGTATGAGGAGCTCCCTGACTTCGGACTTTATCTCGAGCAGACCATTACCTACATCAACCAGGTGCTTGCCCCTCTGGGGCGTGTCTCGATTACGCCGTCGATGCTCAGCAACTACGTCAAGCAGGGCTACATCGACCGTCCCGTCAAAAAGCAGTACTTTGCCGACCAAATCGGCTACCTCATCTTCCTCACCATCAACAAGCAAGTGCTTTCGCTCGACCACATCCGCAAGCTCTTTGACATGCAGAAGCGGACCTACTCTGCCCAGGCCGCCTACGACAGCTTCTGCCTGCGTTTCGAGAGCGTCTTGGCCTACCTGCTGGGCGACTGCGAGACTCCCGAGCTCTATCCGGATGGCGCCACCTTCGAGCAGCACGTCTTGCAGAGCGTCATCGTGTCGACGGCGCACATCGTCTTCCTCAACTGGTGCCTCGAGCACTATGGGGACGAGCTGGGGAGCTGACGCCCTCGCATGCTACCGCCTGTTAAAAGGCCCCGACGCAGCGTCGGGGCCTTGTTCGTGCGGTCTGTCTGCACGGGCCCTACAGGGCGACGGTGCGCTCCTCGTCGATGGCGGCAACCTTGCGGCGGCGGTTGGCGTAGCGCTCTGCCGTGAGCGGCTCGGTCGCCATCCAGGTCTTTGCGATGGCCATGGCGAGCACGGGGCCGATGATCTTTCCACCGATGCAGAGCACGTTTGCGTCGTTGTGCTGGCGGGCGAGCTCGGCGCACACGGGATCTTGGCAGACGCAGGCAAAGACGCCGCGGAACTTGTTGGCGATCATCGCGGAGCCATAGCCGACGCCGTCGACGAAGATGCCGCGCTCGCAGTCGCCGGTGGCAACTGCCTTGGAGGCGGGATAGATGAAGTCGGAGAGGTCGCAGCCCTCCTCGTCGTAGGTGCCGAAGTCGACGACCTCGTGGCCCTCAGACTCGAGCCAGGCCTTGATCTCGTTCTTCAGACGGGTGCCGGCATGGTCGTTTGCCATTGCGATTCTCATGGGTGCCTCCTTGCAAGTGAAGGTATGCAGTTGGCCCAATGGTACTCGTGGACGTGCCCGCTGACCTGCCTATTCGACAAACGACGCCCTTTGGTTGGTGTCTTGTCCGTCTGGGGAGGCGATCCAGGCACTCGTCTGCAGCTCCTCTAGCGGGGAGCTCGTCTGTGGGCAGGAAGTCTTGGTTGCGGTAAGCTGTGCCTGAGCTCCGTCCCCACAGAAAGGTCTCCCCATGATCCGCGCAATAATGACCAAGCGCTTCTTCCTGCGCCAACCGAGCGAGGCGGCAACTGCCGACGACCTGGGCATTGCTGAGGACCTCGCCGAGACGCTCGAGGCGCATCGGGCGCACTGCGTGGGGATGGCCGCCAACATGATCGGCGAGCGCAAACGCATCATCGCCGTGCTCGATGGCGCGGGCAAGGTCCTCGTGATGTTCAACCCACGCATCGTCAAGGCGGAGGGGCCCTACGAGGCCGAGGAGGGCTGCCTATCGCTGGAGGGGATCCGCACCGCCCAGCGCTTCAGGCGCATCGTGGTGGCGTACGACGACGAGCGTCTGCAAGCGCACGAGGATGCCTTCGACGGCTTTGTCGCACAGACGATCCAGCATGAGGTCGATCACTGCAACGGCGTGATCATCTAGGGCATCCGGCGGGCACCCACCTATTGCTAGGCCTGTTCCTTCTCGGCGACGAGGCGCACCGCCGAGCGGTCCGCCAATCGCGCGAAGTCCGGACCCAGCCACACCGACGACTCCCCCGGAGCGAGGACGAGTGGCATGCGTGTGTGAATGGGGGAGACGTCTGCGTTGGGGACGGTGGTGACCACCGAGACACGGTCGTTCTCCCAGACGCCAGCCAGCAGAAACACGCTGTGGCCAGGGTAGGTGAAGCGCCACTGCTCGCCGCGTCGGTCACTCGATCTGGTGTAGTGCTCAAAGAACCCGCGCACGGGGACGAGGCAGCGCCCGAGTGTGATGGGGGCAGCCCAGAGCCCTGTGCCCGACCGTGCCTGGGAGAGGGCGGTCTCGATGCGCGTGTTGAAGACGAGCTTCGACCGCGTGCCGGGTGGGGCGTCGAAGCCCCATGTAAGCTCCACCGCCTCGAGGGCGCCCGACCCATTGGTCACAAAGAGGGGCAGCTGCCTGCCGGGGTAGACGTCGGGTACCACCACGCCGGGCTCCCGCCTGGGTATGCGGGCGTGTCCGCTCATCCCGAGCTGCTCGAGCGCGGCCTTGAGCTCGGCTATGACCAAGGGGGAGATCCTGTGGCACATGGCGCCTCCTCGACGATTGCCCTACGTCTGCATCCTAGCGTACGGGGTGCGGCAAAGCGAGCTGGCGATGGTCGGCAGTATGTGAAATGTCGCAGCTAGCACGGGCAGTCAATTGTCACCATATGCGGGCTTTGGTAGGATAGGCAAGACGAACATCTGACGGGAAGCACCCGGAAGAGCGTCTTTGCGATGCAACCTTGACGGCAAGGATACGTCCAAGCAAGAACGGCTGCGTTGACCCACAGTCTGCGCCTATGCCGTATTGCCGCCAAGCCTGTCGCTGGGCGGCTTTCGTGTGTCTATAGGGGGAGCGACTGGCATGCTCAAGATAGCCATCTATGGCAAGGGCGGTATCGGCAAGTCCACCATCACCAGTAACCTGGCGGCGGCGTTTGCCGTGCAGGGTCATCGCGTGATTCAGATCGGCTGCGATCCGAAGGCTGACTCGACCATCAACCTTCTGGGCGGAGAGCTGCTCCGTCCGGTGATGAGCTACCTGCGCGAGAACGACACCGATCCCGAGAGCTTCGAGGAGATTTCGCGCGAAGGCTTCGGCGGGGTTCTCTGCATCGAGACGGGCGGACCGACGCCTGGCCTCGGCTGCGCGGGTCGTGGCATCATCGCCACCTTCAACCTGCTCGAGGACCTGCGCCTCTTTGAGACCTGGCAGCCTGACGTCGTGCTCTACGACGTGCTGGGCGACGTGGTCTGTGGTGGCTTTGCGGCTCCCATCCGCGAGGGCTATGCCGAGAAGGTGCTCATCGTCACCTCCGGCGAGAAGATGGCCCTCTACGCGGCCAACAACATCCAGACGGCAGTGGCCAACTTCGAGGACCGCGGGTACGCGCGTGTGGCTGGCATCGTGCTCAACCACCGCAACGTGCCTGACGAGCTCGAGAAGGTGCAGGCCTTCGCCGACGAGCATGGGCTGCCCATCGTGGCCCGGATTCCGCGCTCTGACGACATCAACCGCTTTGAGGACGAGGGCAAGACGGTCATCGAGGGCGACCAGACGCTTCCCGTGAGCGAGCGCTTCCTCGATCTCGCGCGTCGCCTCTGGGACGGTCAGGTGTAGCGATGAAACGCGAGGCGCGCTTCTTCACCACGGCCGAGCTCGCGGAGCGCGGCTTGGACAATCTGCCCGACGAGCTGGTCTCCAGCCGGCACCTCATCTACAGCTCGCCTGCCACGCTGGCGTTCAACTCTCCCGGTGCGGAGGGCTTTGGCGTCAAGCGCGCAGGCCTTGCCATCCCCGGCTCCATCATGCTGGTGGTGGCCCCTGGCTGCTGCGGCCGCAACACCTCGCTCATCAGCCGCATTCCCGGTTACGAGAACCGCTTCTTCTATCTCAACATGGACGAGACGGACATCGTCACGGGGCGCCACCTGCGCAAGATTCCGCAGGCGGTGCAGGAGGTCGTGGCGAGCCTCTCCGAGCGCCCATCTGTGGTGATGATCTGCATCACCTGCGTGGACGCGCTGCTTGGCACCGACATGGAGCGCGTCTGCCGCCGTGCCGAGGAGCTGGCAGGCCTGCCCGTGAGGCCCTGCTACATGTACGCGCTCACGCGCGAGGGGCGCCGCCCTCCCATGGTGCACGTGCGCCAGAGCCTCTACTCGCTGCTCGAGCCGCTGCCCAAGCGCGCGACCTCGGTCAACGTGATGGGCTTCTTCGCGCCGCTCGCAGACGACTGCGAGCTCTACAAGTACCTCCGCGGCGCCGGCGTGCGCACGGTGCGCGAGGTCTCGCGCTGCGCCGACTTCGACGAGTTCCTGCAGATGGCCGAGGCAAACTTCAACCTCGTGCTGCATCCGGAGGCGCGCTTTGCGGCGGCGGACCTGCAGGAGCGCCTGCAGATGCCCTCCATCGAGCTCACACGCCTCTATCAGATCGACCGTCTGCACCGCCAGTACCAGGCCTTGGGCCAGGTGCTCGGCGTGAGTTTCGACGACGCCGAGGACATCGCCCGTGCCCAGCAGGCCGCAGACGCCTTCTGTACGCGCTGGCCAAGTGCGCGCTTCGCGGTGGGGGAGTGTCTTAACGCCGACGCCTTCGAGCTCGCGCTTGCCCTGGTGCGCGCGGGTCTCGAGGTGCGCGAGGTCTTTGGCACCATCACGGGAGAGAACTTCGTCTGGCTGCGCCATCTCGCCGAGCTCTCCCCGCACACGCGCGTGTACTCCAACATGGAGCCCACGATGATCCACTACGACGCCACGGACTGTCCGGTCGACGTCGCGCTGGGCAAGGATGCCGGCTGGTATCACCCGGAGGCCATCTGCCTGCCCTGGAACTCCGACGTTCAGCCCTACGGCTATGCGGGCGTGCGCCGCCTCTTCGAGGAGCTCGCCCGCGCGATGGGCGACGCGGACCAGAAGGAACCGTCTCCAACGGGCGGGGAGGGGCAGGGCACCCACTTCCACCTGCAATCCGATGCCACCTCTGGCGCGCCGACGCGGCGCGTGCGCGGGCTGCGCAAGTACCTGACGCCCTTCGCGCCGGACCAGTCCGGTGCCACGGCCGTGCTCTACGACCTTGGCGGGCTCGTGGTGATCTGCGATGCCGGTGGCTGCACGGGCAACATCTGCGGCTTTGACGAGCCGCGCTGGACCTCGGGCAGAAGCGCCATCTTCAGCGCGGGCCTGCGCGACATGGACGCCATCATGGGCCGCGACGACAAGCTCGTGGGCGAGCTGGCCGACGCGGCTGGCAAGATGGACGTGCACTTTGCCGCAGTGGTGGGCACGCCGGTGCCCTCCGTGATCGCCACGGACTACCGCGCGCTGCGGCGCATGAGCGAGCGCAGGGGCGGCATTCCCACCATAACGATCGACACCACGGGCATGGAGCTCTACGACGCCGGTGCCGAGAAGGCCTACCGCGAGCTCATGGGCCGATTTGCCACCGAAGCCCTGCCCGTCGACAAGGGGCGTGTGGGTGTTCTCGGCGCAAACCCGCTGGATTTGGGCGTGACCTCGTCGGACCACCTGCGCGAGCTGGTGCCGGGGGCCGTCTGCTATGGCATGGGCTCGAGCTTCGAGGACGTGTGCCGTGCATCGAGCGCCGAGCGCAACCTCGTGGTGGCACCGTCCGGCCTGGCTGCGGCGCGCCTGCTCGAGGAGCGCTTTGGCACCCCCTATGAGATTCGCAACCCACTGGCTGCCGAGCTAGCCGGTGACATCGACGTTGCCGGCGCGCGAGTGCTTGTCGTCGACCAGCAGGTGAGCGCCAACACGCTGCGCGCGGAGCTGCTCGCCCGCGGGGCGACCTCGGTCACCTGTGCCACCTGGTTCATGCAGAAGCGCGAGCTCTCCGAGCCGGGCGACGTGCGCCTTGCGGAGGAGGGCGACCTCACTGAGCTTGTTGCGCAGGACGGCTTTGACGTGATCGTCAGCGACCGCACGGTCTGGCCGCTGGTCGAAGGCCATGTGCAAACACTCGTGGACGTGCCGCAGTTTGCCGTCTCCGGAAGGCTGGAGGCGTGATGATCGAGACCAGACGCATACGCGTGTATGGCATCGTGCAGGGCGTGGGCTTCAGGCCGACGGTCGACCGCCATGCCACCACGGCGGCTATCGCGGGAACGGTGTGCAACAAGGGCCCCTACGTGGAGATCTATGCCCAAGGGACCCCCGAGCAGATCGACCGCTTCGTCGAGCTCATGCGCACTCAGCCGCCCCGGCGCGCCACCATCCTCAAGATAGACGTCAAGCCAGCGCCCGACGCGCCCGTCTACGAGGGCTTTTCCATCGTGGAGAGCGAGCGCACCAAGGGCGAGATCTTCATCTCACCCGACATCGCCATCTGCGACGACTGCAAGCGCGAGCTCTACGACCCCGCCGATCGCCGCTATCTGCACCCCTTCATCAACTGCACCTGCTGCGGGCCGCGCCTGACCATCCTGGAGAGCCTGCCCTACGACCGCGAGCGCACCAGCATGAAGGCGTTTCCGATGTGCCCCACCTGCGCGCACGAGTACTACAGCCCGGCGAGCAGGCGCTACGACGCACAGCCGGTCTGCTGCAACGATTGCGGGCCCGAGGAGTACCTGCTCGACCGTCCGGAGCGCGGGCGTGCCGCGATCACCGAGACGCGGCGCATCATCGCAGCGGGCGGAATCGTGGCGGTCAAGGGCATCGGTGGCTTCCACCTGTGCTGCGACGCCACCAACCCCGCGGCTGTCGAGCTGCTGCGCGAGCGCAAGAAGCGCCCCGGCAAGCCCTTCGCCGTAATGGCGCGCGACCTCGCCGTCGCCGAGCGTGAGTGCGTGGTGAGCGACGAGGCGCGTGAGCTGCTCGACGGGCACCAGAAGCCCATCGTGCTTCTCCCCAAGCGCGCGGGCGGACTCGTGTGCGAGGAGTGCTCGCCCGGCAATCCCAAGCAGGGCGTCATGCTGCCCTACGCGCCGCTGCAGCTTTTGCTCTTTACCTACGACGACGAGGTGGTCATGCCCGACTGCCTCGTAATGACGAGCGCAAACGAAAGCGGTGCGCCGATCTGCCGCGATGACGACGAGGCGCGCTCGGAGCTCGGACCGCTCTGCGACGCGATCCTGAGCCACAACCGCATTATCCGCACGCGCTGCGACGACACCGTGACCGACCTGTTTGAGGGCAAGCCCTACATGGTTCGTCGCTCGCGCGGCTGGGCGCCCCTGCCGCTCATGCTCTCGGGTGGGAGCTATCCGCAGGTGCTGGCAATCGGTGGCGAGCTCAAGAACACCTTCTGCCTGGGTTCTGGCGAGCTCTTCTACCCGTCCTCGTACGTGGGAGACCTCTCCGACGTGCGCACGGTTGCCGCCCTGCAGGAGACGGTCGGGCGCTTCGAGTCGCTTCTGGAGCTCGAGCCGACAGCCATCGCCTGCGACCTGCATCCCCTCTACAACTCCACGCGCGTGGCGGAGGAGCTTGCCTCCGAGCGCGGTGTGCCGCTGGTGCGCGTGCAGCACCATTACGCGCACGTGGTCTCGTGCATGGCCGAGAACGACGTGGCGGACCCCGTCATCGGCGTGTCGTTTGACGGCACGGGCTACGGCGAGGACGGCAGCATCTGGGGAGGCGAGATCCTTCTCAGCGATTACCGGGGCTTCGAGCGTCTGGGCCATATCGCACCCTTCCTGCAGGCAGGCGGGGATCTCTCCGCTCGCGAGGGCTGGCGCGTGGCGCTCGACATGCTGCGCACGGCGCGCGGCAGTGCCGATGCGGCGCGTGGCGATGCCCTTGAGCTGGGGATTTGCGATGAGTCTGAGGCGCGCGTGGTGCTTGCGATGCTGGGGCGCGGCATCAATGCCGTCGCCTCCACGAGCGCAGGGCGCCTCTTTGACGCCGTGAGTGCGGTGCTCTCCGTGCGCAGGGCCTCGGGCTACGAGGGCGAGGCGGCGACCAACCTGCAGTTTGCCGCCGAGCGCTGCCCGCATGAGGCTCGTCCCGCCCGCTTCTTTGGGGCGGATCAGGAGCTGGTGCGCGTCTCGGAGGAGGGGCCCTTCGTGCTGGCAACCGACGCGCTCTTTGCCCGGATTGTCGACGCCCGTCTTGCCGGCGGGCAGGCCGAGGAGCTTGCCTATGCCTTCCATCGGGGACTCTCCGAGCTTGTGGTGGCGGCCTGCGAGCAGGCGCGCGGGGACACGGGCGTGACCACGGTCGCGCTCACGGGCGGCTGCTACCAGAACCAGCTGCTGCTCGAGCTCTCCGTGCGCGCGCTGCGCGAGCGGGGTTTCACGGTGCTCACGCACAGCATGGTGCCGCCCAACGACGGGGGCATCGCGCTGGGGCAGGCAGTGGTGGCCGCCACGCAGATACGCGACGGCAGCATTTCGAGGAACTAGGCGGGACGAGAGCCTCTCATCCCGTTGTGACGAATGGAGTTAAACATGTGTGTGGGACTTTCGGCCAAGGTGGTGCGCATCGCGGACGGCATGGCCATGGTGGATGCCTCGGGTGCCAAGCGCGAGATATCCGTCCAGCTGCTGAATGACGTCGAGCCGGGCGACTACGTGATGGTGCATGCGGGCATCGCCATCGCCAAGATCACCGACGAGGACGAGCACGAGACCGACGAGGTCATGGAGGAACTGCTGGCATGAGTGACGCAAAGGGCAAGACAGCCGCACAGGTGCTGGCCGACTATGACGGTCCGCGCCTGCGCATCATGGAGGTGTGCGGCACGCATACCCACGAGATCTTCCGCCTGGGCATCCGCAAGCTGCTGCCACCACAGGTGGACCTCATCAGCGGGCCGGGCTGCCCGGTCTGCGTGACGCAGGTCGGCTTCATCGACGAAGCGCTGTGGCTTGCAGACCAAGGCGTGACCATCACCACCTTCGGTGACCTGGTGCGCGTCCCGGGCACCACGCGCAGCCTCGCCTCTGCGCGTGCCGATGGCGCCCGCGTACAGGTGGTCTACTCGCCGCTCGACGCGCTGGAGTATGCGAAGGCCCATCCCGAGGAGCAGGTGTGCTTCCTGTCGGTGGGCTTCGAGACGACGGTGCCAGCCTCCTGTCTCGCGGTCGAGCAGGCACACGCGCAGGGTGTGGAGAACTTCTCCCTGCTTGTAGCCAACAAGACGATGCCCAACGCCTATGCGGCGCTCAAGGGCAGCGCCGACGTCTTCCTGTATCCCGGGCACGTGCACGCCATCACCGGAACCTCCCTCTGCGAGGAGCTGGTGGAGCAGGGCGTGAGCGGCGTGCTCGCGGGCTTCACGGCAAAGGAGCTGCTCACGGCCCTTGCCGTGGCGGTGACCAAGGCGCAGGAGGGCGAGCCCTTCTTTGTCAACGCCTACCCGCGCGTGGTCAGGCCCGAGGGGACGCCTGCGGCCGTGGAGCTCATCGAGCGCGTGATGGAGCCCTGCGACACCGAGTGGCGTGGTCTGGGCGTCATCCCGCAGTCCGGCCTGCGGCTGCGCGAGGCCTATGCGGCCTTTGATGCGCGCAAGAAGTTCGACATGCCCCACATCGAGGGCAAGGCCAACCCTGCCTGCCGCTGCGGCGAGGTGCTCCAGGGCCACTGCAAGCCCTCGGACTGCCCGCTGTTTGGCAAGGTCTGCACGCCGCAGAGCCCGGTCGGGGCCTGCATGGTGTCGGGGGAGGGGGCCTGCTCGGCCTACTACCAATACGGAGGTGACCTGCTGTGACTGAGGTTTCCGGCAAGGTGACGCTGGCCATGGGTGCCGGCGGAAAGCAGACGGCAAAGCTGATCGACGAGGTGTTTGCCGCACGGTTCGCGAGCCCGCTTCTGACGGCGGACGACGCGGCGGTTCTCGAGCCGCCCCGCGGACGCATGGCCATGTCGACCGATGGCTTCATCGTGAGTCCGTCGTTCTTCCCAGGTGGCAACATCGGTAAGCTCTCCATCTGTGGCACGGTCAACGATCTTGCCTGCATGGGTGCCCGTCCGATGTATCTGACCTGCGGCTTTGTGATCGAGGAGGGCTATCCGCTGGACAAGCTCGCCCAGATCGCCCAGGCCATGGCGGACACGGCCGCCTCCTGCGGTGTGACGCTGGTTGCCGGCGACACCAAGGTGGCGGGCAAGGGCCAGGTCGACGGCGTGTTCATCACCACCACGGGCGTGGGCGAGATCGTCGAGGGTGCGGCCCCCGCTGGCGCAAAGGCGCGTCCGGGCGATGCGATCATCGTGACCGGCGACGTGGGTCGCCATGGCTGCACCATCCTTCTGGCCCGTGACGACTTTGGCATCGAGGCGGACGTGACGAGCGACTGCGCGCCGCTGTGGGACAGCGTCGAGGCGATGCTGGACGTGACCAATGACATCCACGTGATTCGTGACGCCACGCGTGGTGGCGTGGGCACGGTGCTCTACGAGATCGCCTCGCAGAGTGGCGTGGGCGTACGCCTGGATGCCGCGAGCGTGCCCGTCGACCCCGCCGTGGGCGGCGTCTGCCGCATGCTCGGCCTGGAGCCGCTCTACCTCGCCTGCGAGGGGCGCCTCGTGGTCATCGCCCCCAAGGAGCAGGCTCCCGCGCTGGTGGAGGCCCTGCGTGGCTGCCCCAACTCCGGTGGTGCCGCCATCATAGGCGAGGTGACCGACGACCGACCCGGTTGGGTGGTCATGCGCACCGAGATCGGTGCCGAGACGCTTCTGCCCCAGCCTGGTGGGGAGCTGCTCCCGCGCATCTGCTAGAGGCGTCGGGACCGCGTCCCACACACCCGTTCTGACCGCACCGCGACAAGGAGGTGACTGACATGCTCAAACGGCTCGGACCGTCCGCCCTCACGGCGGGCGAGACCACCTCGACGGCTCTCTTTCCCTCCAAGCTGGAGTTCAACGCGCCGGTGCACGGCACCTGGAACATCGTGCATATCGGCATGCTGGTGCCCGAGGCGCATCAGATCTACGTCTGCGCACTCAACTGCATGCGTGGCGTGGTGCTCACCGCCGCCGAGATGGGCGCGCTCGACCGCTTCTCCTGCGTGGTCCTCAAGGAGGAGGACATCACGCGGGGCACGGTCGAGCAGATCACCTTGGACGGCATCCGCGACGTGCTGCACAAGCTCCCCAAGCTGCCGCCGTGCGTCATCGTCTTCCCGGTGTGCACGCACCTGTTTCTGGGCGTGCCCATGGGCCGGGTCTATCGTCAGCTGGAGGCGGAGTTCCCGCAGGTGGACTTCGTGCGCGGCTTTATGGACCCCATCTCCAAGAAGCGCCTCATCCCCGACAAGCGCCTGCGCAAGGTGATGTATGACCCACTGCCTGTCGTGGAGCCGGACGACTCGCTGGTGACGCTTTTGGGCAGCGAGTTCGCTCCCGACGAGGACAGCGACCTGCGCAAGATCCTGCGCTCCGGCGGGCTGCGTCTCGCGTCTATCCACGACTGCAAGACCTATGAGGAGTTTCTCGGCCTCGCGCGTGCGGGCACCATCGTGAGCGTCTTCCCGTCCGGCGAGTGGGGCGCGCGCAAGACGGCCGAGCGCCTGGGCCGCCCGCACCTCTACCTGCCCGCCACCTTTGACTACGAGCAGATCGAGGGGCAGGAGGGGCAGCTCTTCGACTTCTTTGGCCTGCCCTATCCGGACTTTGCCGCTGAGCGTGCCTCCTGCGACGAGGAGCTGGCGGAGACGCTTGCCGTGGTTGGCGACGCGCCGATCGCCATCGATGCGGTGGTCCATCCGCGACCGCTCGAGCTCGCCCGCCTGCTGATCGAGCACGGCTTCAACGTGCGCGAGGTCTACCTCGATGGTGTGAACGAGGAGGAGGCGGCTGCGCTCGACTGGCTGCGCGAGCATGCGCCCGAGCTCGAACTCTCGTCCACCATCCTGCCCGACCTGCGGGTTGCCCCGCGCACGCGCCAGGAGAAGACGCTGGCCATCGGTCCCAAGGCGGCCTGGTTCACCGGCACGGGCTACTTCGTCAACCTCGTGTACGGCGGAGGCCTCTGGGGCTTTGCGGGCGTGCGAAGCATGGCACGGCTCATGCGCGAGGCATGGCGGAGCGAGAAGGACACGCGCGACATCGTTCCGCGCAAGGGCTTAGGATGCGTGAGCTGCATATGAGGCGGACCAATCGTATCGTTCCCACCTACACCGGCGACGTCTCCGGAGCCTGCTCGGCGCTCTTCGAGCTGGGCGGCATGGTGGTGATCCATGACCCTTCCGGCTGCAACTCCACCTACAACACGCATGACGAGACGCGCTGGTACGACCAGGATAGCCTTATCTTCATCACGGGGCTCGTGGAGCGCGACGCCATCCTGGGCAATGACGAGAAGCTCGTGGCGGATGTGGTTGATGCGGCCCGTGAGCTCTCGCCACGCTTCATTGCGCTCTGCAATTCGCCGATTCCCTTTATCAGCGGGACCGACTTTGCCGCCATCTGCCGGCTGGTAGAGCGAGCCTGCCACATACCTTGCTTCTACGTGCGGACCAATGGCATGCATGACTACGTGGTGGGTGCCGGCAACGCATTCGCGCAGGTGGCTGGGCGTTTTGTCGAAGAGGCGCCGGTGCGGCGAGGCGTGCTCAACATCCTTGGCGCCACGCCGCTCGACCTGGGCATCGCGGGTTCGGACGCGACGCTTCGTGACTTCGCGGCGGACGCCGGGTTTGAGGTGAGCTCCTGCTGGGCCATGGGAAGCTCGCTCGATGAGCTTGCCCGCGCGGCTGAGGCCGAGGTCAACCTGGTGGTCTCGGCGACGGGTCTCAAGGCGGCGCAAGTGCTGCGCGAGCGCTTTGGAACCCCCTACGTCACGGGACTGCCCGTAGGAGCCTTTGCTGGAGAGCTCGCCTGTGCCCTGCGGCGCGCAGCGAGCGACGGACGGTGTGCCTGGCCGCATCGGGACGCCCGTGCCCAGCGCGGCGAGGCTCCGTGGGCGCTGGTGGGCGAGCCGGTGATGGCAGGCTCCCTGGCATGTGCGGTGGAGCGGGAGCTGGGGGTTGCCGCGCGCGTGCTCTGTCCGCTTGAGGCGCAAGGTGAGCTCGTCGGCGCTGCGGACGCATTTGTCGAGGGCGAGGAGGGCGTTGCCGAGGCGCTTTTGGGTGCAGAGGTGATTGTGGCAGACGAGCTCTATCGTCCCATCGTCGGCGCGGGGACTCGCCTTGTGGCGCTCCCGCACCAGGCGCTCTCCGGTAGAAACGGTTGGAAGACCGCACAAGACCCCACCCAGATAGACGTGCGCTCGCTGGCGTAGACGCGCGCGGCGCACCTTCGCGCACGCTTTCGGCCCAAATTCAGAAATGCATGGTGATTCTGCCCTTGTGGGGCAAAAGTGGCTGCTACCATGGGCAATGGACCCTAATCAACCAAGAGTGTGGGAGATGGAGCATGGCATCTTCTGAAGACAGGCGCGTCCGCCGTACAGGCGCGGGGCACAACCCATCAGCAACGAGGCGCAACGCACAAAGAAGCAGCGCGGCGGCGCGAAGCACGTCGGCGCGTCGTTCCAGCGCAGGCGGCTCCTCGCGTCCGAGAGGCTCTCGCCCGGGCTCTCCGTCGCAGCGCAGTTCTGCCGCAGGTGCGCGTCGTCCGGCATCCAACCGCCGCCCGACCAATGGACGCCGCCCCGCTTCCGGACGTCGTCCCGCCGCGGGTCGCCGTCCCCAGGCCAAGCGTCCGCGTCAGCCCATCCAGCTCTCGCGCAACATGATGGTGGTTGCAGGTGTCGCAGCGCTTCTCGTGGTGCTGCTCCTGCATCACTTCCTACGCTTCCGCGTGACGGTCAACGGAGAGAAGGCGACGGTCTGGCGTGGCGCCACCATCGAGAAGCTGCTCGACAAGGGGCTGGCCGACCCGAAGCCCGGAAACCTGCTGGCGGTGGACGGGGCCATCCTGACCGAGGGTGGGGGAGATCGCTGCTCGGCCGAGATCGACGGAACGCCGGCGGCCATCGACGCGCGCGTGCACCGCGGCGCGGTGGTCACCATCGGCGACGGCAAGGACGTGACCGAGGACGCGAAGGTCACCGAGGAGGTCATTCCCTACGGCACCTCGGATAGCAGCCGCGAGTTTGGCGACTATTGGACCGGCTCGATTCACCTGCTGTCCGATGGCGAGGACGGCGTGCGCACCGTGAGCACCGGCAAGGTCTCCGGGAAGACGGTCTCCGAGGTGACCAAGCCCGCCGTCGACTCCGGCTACAAGATCTACACCGCCAAGCCCAAGGACAAGGTGATCGCGCTCACCTTCGACGACGGTCCCTGGCCTGAGCAGACTGACCAGATCCTCGACATCCTCGAGGAGAACAATGCCAAGGCAACCTTCTTCACCATTGGCAACCAGATCTCCGAGGAGCCCGACGCGGTGAAGCGCGCCCACGAGATGGGCTGCGAGGTCTGCACGCACAGCTGGGACCACGCCGGTGGCTCCGGCGGTGGCGTCGACCTGACCGCCATGAGTTCGGCTGAGCAGCTTGACGAGATCAAGCGGGGCTACCAGGCAATCGCAGAGGTGATCGGCGAGGAGCCCCCGCATGTCATTCGCGCGCCGGGCGGCAACTTCTACGGCTCGATCATCGACACACTCTGGGGCACCGTGGACGCAGAGATTGGTTGGGACGTGGACACCGAGGACTGGCGCCTCCCGGGTGCCGACGTGATCGCCTCGAGGATCCTTTCCGTGCAGCCTGGACAGGTCATTCTCATGCACGATGGCGGTGGCGACCGCAGTCAGACAGTCGAGGGCCTGCGCATGGCATTGCCGCAGCTCGTGGAGCAAGGTTACTCCTTTGTCACCGTCGACGAGCTCATCGCCTATGGTGCGCCTGACGGTGTGATTGACGTGGGATAGGCTCGTTCGTATAGCGCATGAAAAGCGCCCCGACTTGGTCGGGGCGCTTCCTTTTGCAGCAGATGACACACTAACTTCCGGGGAGCTTGTGTGCCACTGTCTCGCGTCGGGCCTAGACCTCGATGGCGGCCTCGGGGAGCTGGTTGTTCTCGCGCCACTGCTTGTAGGCGGCAAGCTCCTTCTCGTTGACCTTCATGACCAGGGCGATGACGGCGACATCGTCGATGAGACCCACGACGCCCATGTTGTCGGCGATGAGGTCCTTCTGGGTCACCAGGTACATGAAGGCGCTCACGACGGTGGCGACGACTTTGGGCGACACCTCCGCGTACTCGCGGGTGACGTAGCTCTTGACCATCGAGGCCATCAGCGGGATGTTGGCCAGCGCCTCGCCAGCGCTCGCCGGCAGCTCCTTGATCTTCTGCTGCAGCTGCTGCAGAAGCTGGTCGACCTTGGTCGGGTCGTTCATAAGCTCCTGTGCCTGCGCGATGCCGTTCTCGATGACCTGCTGGATCTGCTCGGGATTGAACTGCTCTGCCATGGTGGTTCTCCCTCCTTGTGTGACGGGCGTCCTCAACGGGTGCCTGATGCCTCACAGTGTAGTGTTTGCGACTCGGGGGCAGACGGAACGTGGGCGCATGGAGCCACGAGCGGGCGTTTGTCGGGAGTTTGCGTTACCGTAGGGGAGGGAAACGAGAACGGAGGCACCCATGGCCACGCCACGCATTGACACCGAGAAGACCAAGCAGCTCCTAGAGACGCCCTTCATCAGGGTGTACGACCTTGCCTACGACGACGGGACGCACTACTTTGACGCCTCGCGCCGCACGGCGGACACGCTTCTGGCCCTGCGCCCGGCCGAGGAGCTGACGCAGATGCTGCCCGACGCGGTGAGCTGCTGCCTGATCCTGGAGGTAGAGGGATTCGAGCCGCGCCTGGTGCTCTTCTACGAGTATCGCTACCCGACCGGGCAGTACATGCTCTCCATCCCCTCGGGCCTGATCGACAGCCGTGACGTGGGGGCGTCCGATCCCGTCGTCGCGTCCATGACGCGCGAGATCGCCGAGGAGTGTGGCATCACGCTTGGGGCAGATGACGACATCTGGGTAGTGAGCCCGTTTCTCTTCAACACGCCGGGCTTCACTGACGAGAGCACCGCGCTGCTCTGTGCCGTGGTGCGTCGCAAGGAGTCCCTCGAGCTGGCCCATCCTGGTGCCGAGGGGACGGAGCGCTTTGGCGGCTTCGAGCTGCTCACCCACGACGAGGTGATGCGGGTGCTGGTCTCTGGGCGGGATCCGCACGGTCACTTCTACCCGATGGTTGCCTGGACGGCCATGAGCTACTTCGTATCTGGGGCCTGGCGCAAGCGCGCGTAGCTACGTTGAAGCCTGTTGGTTTAGCGCTCTCAGTCCCGCGCCGGCCAACCTAGTCGGATTTCGTATCCGCCTTCTCTTGCGCGATGCGCCCCTCGGACTTCTGGTAGCTGCCGGGAACCGTGGGCTTGCATTTGTGCGAGAGGTAACCGCAAAGTGCCTTGCCGGCACTGGTGTTGAGGGACGTGACGTTGGAGAGGTCGTCAGCGGCAAGCTTTGCCAGTGCCGAATCGCCAAAGAGGGCGTTGCCCGTGATGACGACGGTATAGGTTGCGGTGGGGGAGAAGTCTTTGCCGTCGATGGTCTTGATGCTGGCCCTGGTGGCGTTTGGGCTGTTCTTCGCGTCGGCGAGCTCGATGGTCATGCCAGCCACCTGGATGGAGGCGCCCTGCTCGCCTGCGAGCTGATCGGAAAGCGCGCTCTGGAGATCTCTGCCGCTCGTCTCGACCGTATAGAGCCGCGTGCTTGCGTGCGGGCAGCAGCCAAGCGCGTCCGCGCGGGTGATGTTGCCCTTGCCAAGGCCGGCGGCAATCGATGCCGAGTCGATGATGGCTGCACTTGCAGAGCTGTCAGGGCCGCCCTGAGCCGTCCAGAGCATGGCATCGGCCACGAGGTCGCCCAGCGCGCTCTCGCCGGTCTCAGAGGCCTCTGAGGAGAGCTCAAAGCTGCTCTTGGTGAGCGCGCCTTTGAGCTGGGTGTCGGTCTCGATGTCCGTCTGCGTGACAAGCGCCTGGACCTGCTCGTCGGAACCGTCGTAGGTTCCGACGTCGATGGGCTTGGCGCCTGAGACGCCGCGCTCCCAGGTGACGACCGAGACGCTCGAGAGCCCCTCGGGAGTCTCAACCACAAGGGGGTGCCCGTCCGAGGCATCGGTTATCCGTGTCTCGTTCCACTGGGAATCGGAGACGTCCAGGACAAAGTCGATGCCGCTCACACGTCCCGCGAGCTCGTGGGGACCGAGGGGCCCCTCGGCGGAGCGGTCGAGGTCGCTCAGGCAGATAACGAGCAGGCATCCCTGCTCGCGTAGCTCGTCCACGTTCTTCTGGGCCGATGCGACGAGGGACTCCCAGTCCGCCTCGAGTCCGCTTGCCTCGAAGGGGCCGATCATCTCGAGGTCATCGGGCGCCGTCATCGCGAACACGCCCACCTTCCTGCCGTCCTTTAGCTTGACGACCTGGGTGGATGCGAGTGCGAGCTCGCCCGAGGTGGTGTCCATGAGGTTGGAGGAGAGCAGGGAGAAGCTCGCCTGCTTTGACCTTTGATGGATGAGGTCGCGCCCCATGCCGAGCTCGCCCGCGCTTGCAAGGGTTGCGTCATAGCCGGCGGCGTTGAGATAGGCCACGGGGACCTCCGCATCGCTGAAGTCGAGGCCCTCTGGGCTGGCGAGCGTGTTGCCGCTGTCGAGCAGCATCACGTCGTATCCGTCTTCCTCGAGGTCGCGCGACAGCTGGGCGACGGCTGCTATGCCGAGGCTGGTGTCCGTGGCGTCAAACGAGTCTGCCATGCCCGCCGTGTGCACGATGGCAAGCTTGGAGGGGACGATCTGACCGACGGGGGTCTCGGGCTCCTCCTCGTAGATGGTGACGGTGGAGCAGGCCGAGAGGGCAATGCCGCACGCGACGAGCGTAAGCGCCGCCATCAAGCGGAGGAGATTGTGCAGAGGAGAGGAGGCGCGCAGGTGCATGATGCTCACGTCCAAGGTGCCGAGTCTTTGTGGAGTCTGACCGATATCTTCTCATAAGGCTGCGACGCTATCTGCGCGACTGTCTGGTTGATGGAGAAGTGACGCACTTGGCGCTGCGGCTCCGCGGACGGACTGGTGGCCGCTCGGTGGCATGCTCCTGTCCGCAGCTGCAACGCATAGCAAAAGGCCCCGCACTTGAGATGCGGGGCCTTCGTGATAGCCGTATGTGGCTGTCTGGTGCCTAAGAGATGGGCGAGTCCCTAACTAGTCCTCGATCTCGATGGCGCCAACCGGGCAGGTGTCAGCGCAAGCGCCGCAACCAACGCAGTCGTCCTCGTTAGCGACCGTAGCGACATCCTCGACCTCGATGACGTCCATCGGGCAAGCGTCGGCGCAGGCGCCGCAGGCGATGCAGGCATCAGCATCAATAATGGGCTTAGACATGGGTTACCCCTCTCCTGGGTGGTTTACAGTATTCCCCTTGCATGGAGAGTATCACGTAAGTCCACGTCAATCGATTGTTTACGTAAGGTAACATGGAGAGCTTGTGAAACCGCAGGTAAATAGCTAAATTTGAACGTCCAAGACCGTCGGAATCTTCCTCTGAAAGCTTCTTTTGGAAGCATCGACACACAAAAAGGCGCCCCGTCGAGACGGGGCGCCAACGAGCGATTAATGCGTCGCCTAGATGCCCACAAGCGTGCCCACGTACACCTCGATCATCATGAGGATGAGGAAGCCGAACGCGTACGGCGCGATCTTGCTCATCAGCTCGCCGTCCTTGCCCTGAAGGTCGACGGCAGCGCAGCCGATGGCGATGTTCTGCGGGGCGAGCATCTTGCCGGCGGAGACGCCGAGCGAGTTGGAGGCGACGAGCCACAGTTCGTTGATGCCGAGGTTCTGGGCGGCACTCAGCTGCACGTTGCCGAACAGGACCTCGGAGGAGGTGCCAGAACCGGTGACGAAGGTTCCGAGCGCACCTAGAGCCGGTGCCACGAGCGGATACAGGCCTCCCAGCGCGCCAACGAAGAAGGCTGCGATGGAGCCGATCATGCCGGAGTAGGTCATGATCTTGGCCAGGCCGAGGATGCCGAGCATCGTGAGGATGGTCTTGGACATCTGGACGACGGTGAGGTAGAGAACCGCGAAGGTCTGGTCGAGGTAGGCGCCCTGAGCCAGGCCGCCGAGGATGCCGCAGATGAGGATGAGGACGCCCGGCGTGTTGATCCAGGTGAAGGTGAGGGTGGCCTCGGGGTTGCCCGCATAGATGTTGACGGTGGTCTTGAAGGGAGCCAGGAACTCATAGATCGGCGTGACGATCTTGGAAGTGCACAGCAGCACTAGGAAGATGAGGATGAAGGGGCTCCACGAGATGAGCGCGCCCTGCACGTCGACGTTCATGCGCTTCTTGAGCACGACCTTGTACTCCTCGGGGACCTCGCGCGAGGAGTAGCGGATGGCGACGATGAAGGTGACGACAAGCGAGAGCACGGCGCCTGCGACATCGGCGAGCTCGGCACCGACGAGGCGAGCCACCAGAATCTGGGGCAGCGAGAAGGTGAGGCCTGCAACGATGGGGATGGGAAGGATTCCCTTGAGGGCCTTGGGGCCGCCGCCGAGGGCCATGACCATCAGGACCGGGCAGAGGATGGCAAACGGAGCCACCTGCAGCGCCTGCATGTAGCTCAGCTGCAGCACGTCGAGGCCGGTCTGGGTGGCAAGCGTGGTGGTGGGGATGCCGACCGAGCCGAACATGGTGGGCACGCCGTTTGCGATGAGGCACACCAGGATGGCGGTGACCGGGTCGATCTCGAGGGCCATGAGCATGCTTGCGGGGATGGCCACGGCCGTGCCGAAGCCCGCCATGCCCTCCATGAAATTGCCGAAGCACCACGCGATGAGGATGGTGAGGATGCGCTTGTCGGATGAGACCGAGGTGAGCATAGCCTTGATGGTCTCCATGGCGCCCGTGCTTACGCAGAGGTTATAGGTGAAGACCGCTGCGATGATGACGATCACGATGGGCCAGAGCGCAAAGAGGAAGCCCTCCAGGGCGGCGGTTGCCATGTTGATGGGGCTCATGTGCCAATAGGCCATGGCGACGACGATGCCGACCAGCATGGACTCGAGACTTGCCATCCAGGCCTGCTGCTTCAGGCCGATCAGGGCAATGACGAGCCAAATGATGGGGGTCAGGGCAAGAACAAAGGGAATGAGCAGTTCTGACATGGATTCTCCTCACCTTGGGGGCACACTCATGTCATGGTAACGCGCTGAGGCCATACTGATGCGGTCAATCCTGCCGAAGGGGGGACCGGCCCTTACAGCGGTTGGCATAAGGACCGGTCCCCCGGATTTCGATGCTTGTTGGCGCCTTGCTGGGGCTCGTTATCCAGCGGTGTTGTCGACGACCACCGACTTGCCCGTGTTCTCGGCGGTCTTGGTGCTGTCGCGGCTGGTGACGGTGCCGCCGCGCGCGAGGAACTCGTCGTAGATGGCCCCTACGATCATGTCCACATAGATGGGCTGGCCGGTGGGGGTGAGGTGCTCGCCGTCCGGATAGAGCCAGTCGCCCTGGCCCTCGCTCAGGGCGTTCCAATTGATGAGGTGCACGTTGTCGTAGTTGTTCGCGCACTCTGCGAGGGTGCGGTTGATGGCGGTCTCCTCGGACTCGGGAATGCGCACGTTGACAAGGTAGATCGTGCGGTCCTTGCCGCAGGCGGCGACCATGTGGTCGAGCTCTCCGATGGAGACGGGGGTGTTAGAGAAGGCCTGGATGATGACGACCTGTCCCACCACGCCCTGCTCGAGGTACTGGTCGAGCACGTTCATGGCCTGGTCGGGCCGGCGTCCCACGTAGCTGTCGAGCAGGCTGTCCGGGCAGGCTGCGTTCCAGAAGGCTGCGGCGTCGCCGGGGACGGAGTCGCCGATGAGGACAGGGTCGTAGACGCCCGCCGCGCGCTCCTCGGCAGGAGCGTGCAGGACGGCGTTCTCGGCCGGGACGTTCTCCTCGGACGGGATGGCCTCGACCTCCTCCTGCTTCTTCTCGCCGTCGGCGCTCTCGTCATCGGCGGGCTTCTTTTTGCTCAGGTTCATCGCCTGGTCGGCGGACTCGCCGGTGCTGACGATGGCGTCCTCGGGGACGAGGGTCTCGTCGGGGATGAGGGCGAGGCCGACGCCGTCGCCAATGACCAGCAGCGCTAAGGCTGCAATGCCGGCGATCGCGGGAGTGGAGAAGCCGACGCTGTCGCGGCGACGCGAGGGCATCTGGTTGCGCGCGGGAGCCTTGCCGGAGAGTGGGCGCTCGATCAGCTGGTGGCTGAGCTCGGCGAGGATCAGCGAGACAATCACCACTACGGGCGCCTTCCACCAGGCTGCGGTATTGGCTGCCGCGCCGAGCAGCTGGATGAGCGGGAAGTGCCAGAGGTAGACGCCGTAGGAGCGCGACCCGAGCCAGGCGAGCGGGGGCAGCGAGAGCACCTGCGAGATGAGGCCTCCTGGCAGCACGATCGCGAGGACGATGAGCGCACTCATCAGAGCGGCGAGCATCATGCCGCCGCGATAGAGGAGGATCGAGGTGTCGGGCACGAGCACCATGGCCACCACGAGCGCCACGAGGCAGACGAGACCAACGAGCTCGATGACCATGCGGTTGGCCTCTAGGAGGTCGCGCACGTCGCGGGCGGGACGCTTGCCCAGTGGCACGAGGTAGGCGAGCCATGCGCCGACGAGCGGGGCAAAGGCCCTGGTGTCCGGTCCGTAGTACACGCGTGTGATGCCGGTGTCAGGGTTGTAGAGCACACCCATGGCCACCGCGGACGCCACGGCAAGCACGAGGCAGATGCGCCTCGTTATGGACCTGGACGGCATGATGGCGGCAAACAGGGTCATCAGCAGCGGCCAGACGAGGCTGAACTGGGCATCGATGCCCAGATACCAGAGGTGGGTCAGCGGGGAGGGCCCGCCGATCTGCTCGAAGTAGGACACGTTGCGCAGGATGTAGCTGATGTTCTCCGCGAGGGCGAGGCCTGGCAGAACATCGGGGCGCGCCTTGGTGAGCAGGACGTGGTTGGCCACGATGCAGATGAGCACGGTGATCAGGATCATCATGGCCATGGGCGGCCAGATGCGTGCGAGGCGCCGGCCCCAGAAGCGCGGGATCGAGCCCAACCCCTCGCGCTGGCTCTTGAGCAGCGACGAGGTCACGAGGTAGCCGGTCAGCACGAGGAACATCACGACGCCGAGGTGTCCGCTCGGGAGCCAGAAGACGTCGAGGTGGTAGAACAGGACGGCGAGAATGGCCAGGGCCCTGAAGCCGTCGATGCCGGCATTGCGGCCGCCTGCGCTGCGCGATGTCGGCGTGCTGTCCTCGCGCCTCGGCCTCGTGGCGTCACGCCTGATGCGGCGCTCTGACGGCTCGCCGCGACGCTCTGTCGTCCGCGTGCGACGTCGGTCGGTACTGCGTGCCGACGAGCGTCTTCTGCTGCTTTGTCTGAGGTTATCCTGCCTTGGCATACTGGTCTTTCGCCCGAGAGTCACGTCTGCCTTCCTATGATAACGTCACTTTTAGCTTATGCCCGCGAGCATGAGAACAATCTGCGCATCCCTTGGGCTGCTACATGACATAATGGACTGATGGGTAGGCTGTACCCAAACTATTTAGTCGCTCTCCCTAGAGGTCGCCATGCTGCAGCTTAAAGACATCCGCAAGGCCTATTCCACCGCCGCTTTCGTCCAAGTGGCTTTGGATGAGGTCTCGATCACCCTCCGTGACAACGAGTTTGCGGCCATTCTCGGACCCTCTGGCTCGGGCAAGACCACGATGCTCAACATCCTGGGTGGCCTCGACCACGCCGACTCGGGTGACATCGTCATCAATGGCGTCTCCACCAAGGACTACACGGACAAGGACTGGGACGCCTACCGCAACCATCGCGTCGGCTTCATCTTCCAGAGCTACAACCTCATCCCACACCAGTCGGTGCTCTCCAACGTCGAGCTGGCGCTCACCCTGGCGGGTGTGCCAGCTGCCGAGAGGCGCGCCCGTGCGAGGGCGGCCCTCGAGCGCGTTGGTCTCTCCGAGCATGCGGACAAGCGGCCAAGCCAGCTCTCCGGTGGCCAGATGCAGCGCGTCGCTATCGCGCGAGCGCTGGTCAACGACCCCGAGATCGTCCTCGCGGACGAGCCTACCGGAGCCCTTGACACCGACACCGGCATCCAGGTTATGGAGCTTCTCGCCGAGATCGCCCGCGACCGCCTGGTGGTGATGGTTACGCACAACCCCGAGCTGGCCGAGGAGTATGCCACGCGCATCGTGCGGCTGCGCGACGGGCGCATCGTCGACGACACCAACCCCCTGAGCCCCGATGAGGATCCCGTGATGGGGGTCGCGCCCGTGGGCGTGGCACAAACTCGGGGGCGGCATGCGGCCACTGGCGAGCGAGACGGTCGTGCGGACGAGGTGGGCGTGAGCGATGCCACGCGCCATGCCTCGATGTCCTTTTTGACGGCGCTTTCGCTCTCGTTCAACAACCTGATGACCAAGAAGGGCCGCACCTTCATGACGGCCTTCGCCGGGTCGATCGGCATCATCGGCATCGCGGCCATCCTGGCGCTCTCCAACGGCGTGAACGACTACATCGCCCGGACCGAGGAGGAGGCCCTCTCGAGCTATCCGCTCACCATCACCAAGAGCAGCTTTGACCTCACGAGCATGATGATGGCCAACGTGAGCTCCGACGGCGAGGGGGAGGCTGCCGAGCAGAACGACCGCCGCATCAGGCAGTCAAGCATCATGTCCGACATGTTTGCGCAGGTCAAGAACAACGACCTCAAGGCGTTTGGCGCCTATCTCAGGGGCGGGGAGTCCGGGATCGAGCCCTACGTGAGCTCCATCCAATACTCTTACGGCCTTTCGCCGCATATCTACAAGTCCGACACCTCCGAGGGCATCTCCCGGCTCAACCCGTCGCGCATGGGCCAGACGCTCACCAACGGGATGGCCGGCTCGGCGTTTCTCGGTGGCTCCTCGATGAGCTCGTTCAACGAGCTGTTCGACGACCGCCACCTGCTCGAGCAGTCGCTCGAGCTCGTGGAGGGGCGTTGGCCGGAGAGCTACGACGAGTGCGTGTTCGTGCTCAACCGCGATGGCAGCGTCACCGACTACACCCTCTACAGTCTCGGCTTCTATGACATCAAGGTGATGGACGACATGACCACCAAGGCGCTCAATGGCGAGGTGGTCGAGGTCCCTGACACCTACAAGGAGTTCACGCTCGACGATGCCATGGCCATGCACTTTGCCGTGGTGCCCACCTCGAGGCTCTACCAGCGCAACGACGAGCAGGGTACCTGGACCGACATGAGCAGCGACAAGGAGTTCATGATGCAGGCGATTGACGATGCGATCGACCTGCATGTGGTGGGCGTCGTCCAGCAGGTGGGCGGATCCGGGACCTCCGGCGTCACCGAGGGCATCGGCTACACCTCCGCGCTCACGCTCAAGCTGATGGACGAGGCGACCGAGTCCGAGATTGTCCGCGACCAGATGGACAGCCCCGAGGTGGACGTGTTCACAGGCAAGACCTTCGAGGAGCTGCAGGACGAGGAGAACCGCGAGTTTGACATGGAGTCCGTCTTCACCATCGACGAGGACGCTCTGCGCAACGCCTTCTCGTTTGACGCGAGCGCCCTTGAGGGCTTTGGCCAGGGCTTCGACCCCTCTGGCCTCGACCTCGGCTCGTCCATGGGCTCGATGGACTTCTCCAACATTAAGCTCGACCCCGAGCAGATCACGGAGGTCTTCAGCCCCGAGGCTATGGCGGGCATCATGAACGATCCTGCACTGGCCCTGACCGAGGAGGACATCCAGGCAGCGTTGGGGACCAGCTCACTGACCGAGGAACAACAGGAGAGGATTGCGGGAATCGCCCAGGGGTTCATGCCGTGGTACCTCTCGCCGGTCGAGATTGGCGGCTACGGCGGAAGCATGGATGCGTTGGCGGAGGGCACCGACCTCACCGAGGCGCTGCAGGCCTACATGCAGCAGGAGACGGTCCAGCAGGTCATTGCCGAGCTCTCTGAGAGCGACGTCTTCCAGCCTGACGTCTCCGAGGACGCCCCGTCGGTGGTCGAACAGATGATCAACCAAGTCATGAGCTATTACCTCACCAACAAGCTGGCACCGACGCTCTCGAAGGCCTTGGGCGACATGATGGTCCAGGCGGGCAACATCATCCAGCAGCAGCTGGTCGAGCAGCTCACCGCACAGATGAACGCCGCATCGGGACAGATCGGCGCCGCGCTGGGCTCCGCCATCTCAAGTGAGCTCTCTGGCGAGATGGAGAAGCTCTCCGACGCGCTGCAGAACGGCTTCTCGGTGGATGCCGATGCCTTTGCCAACGCGATCCAGTTCAACATGACGCAGGAGGACCTCACCTCGCTGCTCACCAATTACATGAACGCTGACGAGCTTACCTACGAGGGCAACCTGAGCAAGCTTGGCTATGCGGAGCGCGAGAGCCCTGACTCCATCTCGATCTTCCCGATCGACTTCGAGGCCAAGGAGGCGGTTCTCGACATCATCGACGACTACAACGACCTCATGCTCTCCGAGGGCAAGGACGACTCGACCATCCAGTACTCCGACATCGCCGGCGTGCTGATGAGCTCGGTCACCGACATCGTCAACACGATCTCGCTGGTGCTGATCGCATTCGTGTCGATCTCGCTGGTGGTGAGCTCGATCATGATCAGCATCATCACCTACATCTCGGTGCTGGAGCGCAAGAAAGAGATCGGCATCCTGCGCGCCATGGGAGCTTCCAAGCTCAACGTGGCCAACATCTTCAATGCCGAGACGGTGATCGAGGGCTTCTTTGCCGGCGTGCTGGCGGTGCTGGTGGTCTATGCGGCCTCCGTGCCGGTCAACGAGATCGTCTATCGCCTGAAGGACGTGCCTAACATCATGCAGCTGCCTATCGAGAGCGCGGTGATCCTGGTGGGGATCAGCGTGGTGCTGACGCTGGTGGCGGGCCTCATCCCGTCGAGCGCCGCCGCCCGTCGCGACCCGGTGGAGGCGCTGCGCAGCGAGTAGCCGGCCAACAACTCAGCGACCCGCGGATGCCGAAAGAGGGGCGTCTGCCCATTTACGTCCGCGGGACGCGGTATCCTAGATGCTCGACATTTCGAACGCGAGAGAGGGAGTACAGACATGTTCACCCAGGCCACCGATAAGCACGTCGCCGTCTTCATCGCCGAGGGTATGGAGGAGATCGAGGCCCTGACCGTGGTCGACCTGCTCTATCGTGCGGGCATCCCCTGCGAGACGGTCTCCATCACCAACACCAACGCGGTGGCTTCCTCCCACGACGTGACTGTCGTCTGCGACACCGAGATCTCCAACACGCGCTTCGACTTCGACGACTACGACATGCTCGTGCTGCCGGGCGGCATGCCGGGCACCACGCACCTGGGCGAGTGCGACGACCTCACCGAGCAGGTCGTCCGCTTCATCAACGACGGTCGCCAGGTGGCCGCCATCTGCGCCGCTCCCACGGTGCTCGCCAAGCTCGGCGTGCTCGAGGGCCGCCATGCCACGTGCTTCCCCGACCTGCAGCAGGTCCTGGTGGACAACGGCGCCATCCTCGAGCAGGACGAGGTCGTCGTCGACGGCAACATCACCACCAGCAAGGGCATGGGCACGGCAATCCCGTTTGGCCTGGCCATCGTCGCCCATTATCGCGGGCAGGAGTTCGCCGACGACCTGGCGCGCAAGATCGTCTTCGCGCGCTAGGCGGGACGCGCCCATACCGTGTCATCCCAGCGACAATACCTCTGCATAGACCTCAAGTCGTTTTATGCGAGCGTGGAGTGCGTGGAGCGTGGGCTCGACCCCATGACCACGCGCCTCGTGGTGGCTGATCCCTCCCGTACGGAGAAGACCATCTGCCTGGCCGTCTCGCCCGCCCTCAAGGCCATGGGGGTGCGCAACCGCTGCCGGGTGTTTGAGATTCCCAAGACGATTGACTACCTCATGGCCACGCCGCGCATGGCGCTCTACATCGAGCGCTCCGCCGACATCTACGAGGTCTACCTACGCTACATCGCGCCAGAGGACATCCATGTGTACTCCATCGACGAGGCCTTCATGGATGTGACGGACTACCTTGCCCTCTACGGGTGCAGCGCGCGGGAGCTGGGCGAGCGCATCCGCGAGGATGTGGTCGCAACCACGGGCATCCCTGCCACCTGTGGGCTGGGCACCAACCTCTACCTCGCCAAGGTGGCGCTCGACATCACCGCCAAGCACAGTCCCGGCTTCTTTGGCGAGCTCGACGAGGAGCGCTACCGGGCCGAGCTCTGGACCCACCAGCCCATCACGGACTTCTGGCGCGTGGGATCTGGCACGGCGCGACGCCTGGAGGAGATGGGCATCCACAACATGGGTCAGCTTGCGATGAGCCCGACCGAGCCCATCTACCGTGCCTTTGGGGTGGACGCCGAGATTCTCATTGACCACGCCTGGGGCATCGAGCCGGTGCGCATCTCCGACATCAAGGGCTACCGTCACAAGAGTCACTCGCTCTCAGCGGGACAGGTGCTCGGGTGCGACTACCCCTTTGCCGACGCGCTGTTGGTCACAAAGGAGATGGCTGACCAACTGGCGCAGGAGCTGGTCGCAAGCGGCCAGGTGGCCCGTGGCGCGACCCTCGTCATCGGCTACCGGGCAACGCAGGAGGAGCGCGACGCAGCCTCGGACGGCGGTGGCAGGCGCATGCGCTGGGGCGAGTTCTCTGCCACG
Organism: uncultured Coriobacteriaceae bacterium; assembly: GCA_902790135.1. Taxonomy (GTDB): domain Bacteria; phylum Actinomycetota; class Coriobacteriia; order Coriobacteriales; family Atopobiaceae; genus UBA1367. The sequence continues at coordinate 47,824 of CADAQM010000003.1, read as the reverse complement.
GGAACGCGGGGCTTCTCGTCGCATACGTCGTCGAGCGAGGTGATCCGCCGGGAGGTGGAGACGCTCTTTGGCGAGGTTACCGACCATGATCGGCTCGTGCACCGCATCACCCTCTCGCTGGATGGGGTGGCATTCAACGACCAACAGGGCCTGCAGATGGACCTCTTCTCCGACCCAGCAAAGCTGGAGCGCGAGCATCGCAGGCAACAGGCCATGAATGCCGTGCGGGAGAAGTTCGGCAAGAATGCCATGCTGCGTGCCATGGACCTGCTCCCCAACGCGACGGCGCGCGAGCGCAACCGCCAGATCGGAGGGCATCGCAGTGGCGACTAATCGTGACGCGCAGATCGAGCAGCCCGTCGACCCCATGCATTACGGGCACCCGCGTATGCCGCTTGCGGAGCGGGCCAAGATCTTCACGCCCTTTGACCCGCTCAAGGGCTTCAGGGAGGAGCTGTGCCGCCGCGAGCAGAAGGTTGAGGCGCAGCAGGCAGCGGCAAATCGCGGTCAGGATTGGCTTTCTGATTAGGAATCACGCTGCCTGCGGCCGAATGGCGGCGACTGCCTGCGTTTGTGCGTACAATGAGTGATATGCCTCGAGAAGTGGAGACGGGCATGTCATTTGTCGAGTTCATAAACGTGCGCAAGACCTATCAGATGGGCAGCGTGGAGGTCCATGCCGTCGATGGCATGGACTTTGTCATCGAGCGCGGCGAGTTTGTCGTGATCGTTGGTCCGTCTGGCGCCGGCAAGACGACGGTGCTCAACATGCTCGGCGGCATGGACGCGCCCACATCGGGCACCATCATGCTCGACGGGCAGAAGGTCAGCGCGCTGGGGGAGCGCGAGCTCACGCAGTACCGTCGTCACGACATTGGCTTCGTCTTCCAGTTCTACAACCTCGTGCAGAACCTCACCGCGTTGGAGAACGTGGAGCTCGCGAGCCAGATTTGCGCAAACCCGCTGCCAGCCGACGAGGTGCTCGCCCAGGTGGGGCTCAGCGACCGTATGGACAACTTTCCCTCGCAGCTCTCCGGTGGCGAGCAGCAGCGTGTTGCCATCGCTCGCGCCCTTGCCAAGAATCCCAAGCTGCTGCTCTGCGACGAGCCGACCGGTGCGCTCGACTACGTGACGGGCAAGCAGATTCTCAAGCTCCTGCAGGACACTTGCCGCGAGACGGGGCACACGGTGGCCATCGTCACGCACAACAGCGCCTTTACCCAGATTGCCGACCGTGTGATCGAGGTGCGCGAGGGCAAGGCGAGCCGCGTTCTGACCAACGCCCACCCTGCGGACGCCCTCACGGTGGAGTGGTAGGCTCCTCCGATGCGCAGCGCCTTCGTCAAAGACATCCTACGCAGCATACGTGGCTCGCTGGGGCGCTTTCTGGCCATCATGGGCATCGTGGCTCTGGGCTGCGGCTTCTATGCGGGCCTCCAGATGTGCGGGCCCGACATGCGCGCCGATGCCGATGCCTTCTACGACGGGGCAAACCTCTGGGACATCCGGCTGATCTCCACGCTGGGCTTTGGCGACGAGGACGTGGAGCGCGTAAGGGCGGTCGAGGGCGTCGAGCACCTCATGCCCTCCCTTACCTGCGATGCCATGGCCCGTTTGGGTACCGAGCAGGTGGCTGTGCGCATCTCCTCGCTCGACGTCGACGCGGCCGAGGCCAGCCATGACGACGGGCTCTACGCGGTGGCTTCCGACGACGAGAACTACCTCAACAGGCCGCGCCTGGTGGAGGGACGCTGGCCGTCCGCCAAGGGGGAGTGCGTGATCAGCGCCGACGTGCCGCGCGACGACTTTGGCATCGGGGACACGATCGAGCTGCTCTATGGCACCACGGAGCTCGACGACCTTCTCGCGATTGACGAGCTCGAGGTGGTCGGCACCGTGACCTCGGCAAACTACCCCTATACCGGCTCTTTTGGCTCGACGACCCTGGGCTCGGGCATGATCGACCAATACCTCTTTGTCGCTCCGTCGTCACTTGCTGAGGACGCGCCCTACACCGAGATCTACCTCACGGTGGAGGGGGCGTCCGAGGAGCTGAGCGAGTCGAAGGCCTACGAGGAGGTGGTCAACGCGACCAAGAACCGCCTCGAGGACCTGCAGGGCGAGTTCTCCGCAGCGCGTCAGGCCGAGCTCAAGGCGGACGCGCAGGAGCAGCTCGACGAGAAGTGGGACGAGTACTACGACGAGAAGGCCAAGGTGGACAAGGAGCTTGCCGACGCATGGGCCGAGCTCACCGATGCGGCCGAGCAGATAGCCGACGGCGAGCGGGAGCTTGCGGATGGTGAGGCGCAATACCAGGACGGACTCGCGCAGTACGAGACCGAGCGTAGGAACGCCTACAAGAAGCTTGCCGACGCCGAGGCTGAGATCGACGCCAACCAGGCCACGCTCGACGAGAAGAAGAAGGAGTGGCAGAAAGGCGCAGACCAGCTCAGGGAGGGGCGCGCGGCCTACAAGAAGGGCGAAGACGAGCTGCTCGGCCAGCTGGGTGCCAAGTCGGCTTCCGAGGCGCGCGAGATGCTCGAGGGAAGCGCGCAGCAACTCGACGACGGCATCAGCCAGATCGAGGAGGGCATAGCCCAGATAGAGGCCGCGCCGGCTCAGGCGCAGGCGGCGATCGACCAGCTCACGGCGGCCATCGCCGAGGCGCAGGCTGCCATTGAGACCTGTGACGAGGGGATTGCCGTGGCTGACGAGACCATTGCCTCCCTGCAGGAGCAGCTCGCACAGATACCCGCAAAAGAGGAGCTCGAGACGGCAAAGGCGCAGCTTACGGGTGCCATCGCAGCCATTGAGACCCTGGGCGAGGAGGCGACCTCGGAGCAGCTGGCCCAACTCGAGCAGCTCAAGGGGCAGCTTGCCCAGGTGGAAGGTGCGCTTGAGGGGAGGGCTCAGCTCGAGGAGGGCATCGCCCAGGCCAAGGCGGGCAAGCAGCAAGCCGAGGCGGGCAAGGCCCAGGCTGAGGCGGGCCTCGCCCAGGCGCAGGCGGGCTTGGAGCAGGCGCAGGTGGCGCTCGCCCAGGCACAGCAGGCACAGGAGCAGCTGCCTGGGCTGCGCACCCAGCTCGACGAGCTGAAGGCGCAGCGGGCCCAGGTGGACGAGGGTCTTGCCGGGTTGGACGAGCTGGCAGACGCCAAACGGACCCTCGACGAGTCGCAGGCCGAGCTCGATGCCGGAAAGGCACAGCTCGACGATGGCCAGGCAAAGCTCGATGCCGGCCGCAAGACCCTCGCCGCGAGCAGGCGCACGGCAGAGAGCGAGCTCGCGAAGGCAAAGGCCCAGCTCGACGATGCCGCGGCTGAGCTTGCCGACGCGCGCGGGCAGTTGGCAGATGCCCGCGAGCAGTATGCGGACGGCCTGGCAGAGTACGATGACGGCAAGGCCGAGGCTGAGGAGGAGTTCTCCGACGCCCTCGACCAGCTCAATGACGCCCAGCGCGAGATCGACGAGATCGAGCTTCCCGACGTCTATGCGCTCGACCGCACGCAGAGCGAGGGCGCGGCGACCTACCATGCTGACGCGGGGCGCATCGACTCCATCGCCGACGTGTTCCCCTTCATCTTCTTCCTGGTGGCAGCGCTGGTCGCGCTCACCACCATGACCCGCATGGTCGACGACGACCGCGTGCTCATCGGTACGTACAAGGCGCTGGGCTACGGCACGAGCACCATTGCGTCCAAGTACCTCGTCTACGCAGGCGTGGCCGGCGTGGCTGGTGCGACCATCGGCATCCTGGCGCTCTCGCAGGTCTTGCCCTTCATCGTCACGAGTGCCTACTCGATCATCTACACGATTCCCCTGCATCCCTTCCCGCTGCCCGTCTCCCCGGGCATCGCGCTGATGTCGGGTGGCCTGGGCGTGGGCGTCACCCTGCTCGCCACCTGGGGAGCCGTGGTCTCGAGTCTGCGTGAGGTCCCCGCCACGCTCATGCTGCCGAGGGCGCCGGTTGCGGGCAAGCGCATCCTTCTCGAGCGCGTGCGGCCCATATGGCAGCGCCTCTCCTTCACCTGGAAGGTCACCTGCCGCAACCTCTTCCGCTACAAGCGCCGCTTCCTGATGACGGTCATCGGCATCTCTGGCTGCGCAGCCCTGCTGCTGGTGGGCTTTGGCCTGCACGACTCCATCTGGGACATCATCGACCGCCAGTATGGGCCCATCATCCACTTTGACACGACCATCGGGCTGGACGACAACGCCATCGAGCTGGACGTACGGCGTGCGATCGACTACCTCGAGAGCACAGGCGAGGTGGGCGGCATCGTGCGCGTGCAGAACGAGAACATGCAGGCGGGTGCCGCAGGCACCGACGAGACCATCCGGGTCAACACGGTCATCCCGCGCGACGCGAGTGCGATGGCCGAGGTCATTACCTTCAAGAACCGGGTTTCGGGCAAGCCCATCGAGCTCACCGACGACTCCGTGGTCATTACCGAGAAGCTCGCCCTCAAGTACGGCCTCTCGGTGGGCGATGCCATCACGCTGTTCGACCAGGATGACGTGGGCAATGCCGTCGGGGACGGCCACGAGCTCACCGTCACGGGCGTCGCCGAGAACTACGTGGGCAACGTCGTGTATGTGGGCCGCGACGCCTGGAGGCAGGTGGATGCCTCGACACCGGTCTTCTCCACCGTCTACGCCACCACCACTCCCGATGCGGCCATTCGCAAGGGCATCACCGACGAGCTGCATGACATGGAGGGTGTCTCCACGGTCATCTTCTCCGATGAGACCATCAACATGTACCGCAACATGCTGTCGGTGGTGGACATGATCGTGGTGGTGCTCATCGTGAGTGCGGCTGCGCTGGCCTACATCGTGCTGTACAACCTCACCAACATCAACATAGGCGAGCGCATCCGCGAGATCGCGAGCCTCAAGGTGCTGGGCTTCACGCGCACCGAGGTCCAGGCCTACATCTTCCGCGAGATCGGCATCCTCGCGGTGATGGGTGACGCGCTGGGCATGGTGCTGGGCATCTTCCTCGAGCGTTTTGTGGTGACGACGGCGGAGGTCGACTATGTCATGTTCGGGCGGTCCATCCATCCGCCCAGCTTCTTCTATGCCTTTGCCCTGACCTTGGTCTTTACGGGCTTGGTGATCCTCTCCCTGCGCCATAAGCTCGACCGCGTGGACATGGTCGAGTCGCTCAAGAGCATCGACTAGATCGTCGGCTTGGGTATACCTTTCGCGGCTTGGGGTATAAGCACAGCTATCGACCTGGAGGACCAGACGGAAGGGGAGGCTGCCTGTGGAGAATGCGCTTGCATCTGTTGCGCTCCTTGCCGCGGGGACCCTCTCTGGCGGTCTCATTTGGCGATGGGCCTGCGCACAAGGCGCGTTTGCCCCACCGGTGAGACCGTGCCTCGTGCGGCTTGTCTGCGGCCTCATGTGGGTGGGATTGGCTTTGGCCTACGGTCCTTGCCTCGAGACAATCGAGCTCTGTCTCCTCTCGCTGGTGCTGGTCGCGCTGTCACTCACCGACTTGGCCTCGCTCACCATCCCCAACGTCTGCATCGCGGCGGCGGTCGTCATACGCGTGACCTACATCGCCATGGCTGGATTGCTCGGTCTTGCGAACCCCCTGACGCTTCTGGTTGGCTCGCTGGCGGGCGCTCTCTGCACCTTCGTGCCCCTCCTGCTTCTGACGCTGCTCCTGGACCACCTGCTGGACACGGAGAGCTTGGGTGGGGGAGACCTGAAGCTGCTCACTGCGGCTGGCATGTATGTGGGGTGGCTGGTCGTGCCCCTGCTGACGCTGGCATGCCTGCTGGGCCTGGCGGGATCAGTGGCAAAGGCACACGGTCGGCTCGACGCGCTCGCCCCGTTTGCCTTTGGCCCCGCCATCGCCTGCGCGTTCTGGATTACGCTCATGGTGGCTCGTCCATTGGAGGCGGGGTTTGTGAGGTGGATGTTCTGAGCCGGTTCCAGCTCCCGTCTCACGGCTCAATGCGGTATCGTAGTAGGACGATTTCGGCGGATAGGTTCACATGCTTGCTGCTCATCAGGTCAGATTCTTCGAGTCACCGGCGCTGACGCTCGGCGTATGCCTCTTGGCTATCGTCTGCGGCCTCTTCGTCGGATCCATCCTGCATGCCATGGCTTGGCGCATGTCCAAGGACAGGCCTGCCCTGGGCGGCGGTAGGCGGTGCGACTCGTGCGACCATCCCCTGACGTTCAGGGAGTCGCTCCCGCTTTTGGGCTGGGTCTTGCAAAAGGGCATCTGCCCCTACTGCGGCGAGCACATCAGCCTCGAGGGGCCCCTCAGCGAGCTGCTCTGCTCGGGCATGTTCGTGAGCATCGTGCTGCGCTACGGCGCCACGGTCCAAACCCTTGAAGTGCTGGGCGTCGCCTGCATGCTGTTCCTGATCTCCCTCTCCACGCTCAAGGAGTACCGGATACCTAACGCCTGCATCTACCTGGCCTATCTCATCAGGATCGCCTACCTTGTGTGGCTCTTCGTGACCGGTGGCGATGCGCTGCAGTTGACGATCACCTCCGTTGCTGGTGCCTTGGGCATGAGCATCCCCCTCGCGCTGGCGCTGTTCCTGAGCAATGCGATGCTCGACCGCGACATCACCGGTATGGGCACGGTCAAGCTGGCAGGTGTGATGGGCTTCTACTTGGGCTGGCAGCAGGGAATTTTGGCCATGGCCGCCGGCGTCCTGCTCTTGGTGGTCGTCTGGCTGCTCAGCCCGGTAAAGCTGCAACATGTCGAGGTCGAGGGCGGTGCGCACCGCGACCCCAACGCCAAGGGCTCGGCTCCCTCGTCGCGTGACCTTCGGGCCACGCTGGAGGAGGACATCGCGGAGCCCATGCGCGTCATCCCCTTTGCCCCGGCGATCTGCATCGCGTTCTGGGTGGTGCTTCTCGTCGGCGTGACGCCAGGTGCCTGGAACGCACCCATACTCTGATCGAGGCCACATGTTGTGGGGGTGTTGGTGCTCGTTGGTGCTCGCCTCGTTCCGCTCCACGTGTGAATGTGTCGAAATCTGAGCATTGGCGCCCGTCCCGTGCTACCATGGCCCTTATCCAGGACGCCCCGTTGGGGGCTCGTCTCGAATTGCAGCTAAAACGGACAGGGAGACTACGATGGAACCTACGTCATATTCGCGTCGAACGGCACTCAAGATCCTTGCGGCCGCTGCCGGGCTGACGCTTGTTCCAGCGATTCCCGCCGGTGCCATCACGCAAAGTGACATCGACAAGACCGAGAAGGAGCTTGCCTCTGCCCAGGCAGAGTACGACGAGGTGCAGGCGCAGCTCGAGGAGATTGCCGAGCAATACGAGGCGCTCTCCCAGGAGCTTGCCGGGACGCTATCCTCCATCGACGAGGTGAGCGGCCAGATAGCCGAGACCGAGAAGCAGATCGAGGAGAAGGAGGCGGAGCTCGCGGAGAAGCGCGAGACCCTCTCCCGCCGCATTCGCAGCGCCTACAAGTCAGGTGGGGACGAGGCACTCTCTGCGCTGCTCATGGCGGAGTCGTTCGAGGAGCTGAGTTCCAACATCTACTACCTCGACAAGATTACCGAGAACGACCGCACCCTCATCGAGGATGTCGAGCGCCTCAAGGGCGAGCTCGAGCAGCATCGTGCCGATCTCGAGGCCGAGAAGGCGGAGCTCGAGGAGCTGCGTGCCGAGCAGGAGAAGAAGCTCTCCGAGATGCAGGCCAAGCAGGAAGAGGTGCAGACGATCCTCGACGGGCTCGACGACGATGTCCAGGCACTCATCGCAAAGCGTGACGAGGAGCTGCTCCAGCTTGCGCGCGAGCGCGAGGAGCAGCGCAAGCGCGAGGAGGAGGCTCGCAAGGCAGCCGAGGAGGCTGCGGCGGCAGCGGGCGCCAATGCGGGCAACGTGACCGGCACCTACGCTGACGGCTCGACCTCCGGCTCCCAGGCGCGCGTGGTCGCTGCCTGCCACTCAACCCCGAGCCCCGGTGCAGGCCTCTGCGCCATGTGGGTCTCCATGGTCTTCAGCAACGCGGGCTTTGCATACGGGAGCGGCAACGCCAACGACATGTACAACCGGTGGACCTCCTCATCGGATCGCTCGGATCTCAAGCCCGGCATGATCGTTGCGGTATCAACCCATAGCCACACCTCCGCAGGCCGCATCTATGGCCACATTGGCATTTATATCGGCGGTGGCGTGATGATGGACAATATCGGCTATATTCGCACCATTAGCGTGAACGAGTGGATCAACTACTACAGCACCACGGTGACGCCGCGCTGGGGTTGGTTCATGGGAATCAAGCTCGCTAAGTAGCAGGCCAACCGTAGGCAAGAGGAGCCTGTCCGGGCACTGCGGGCACACCTGAGAGGACTGAATGCCATGGCGACCATCTATTGCATGAACTGTGGTACCGAGCTTGATTCTGGCGCGCGTTTCTGCAGCGTCTGCGGCTCCCCAACCCTTCTCGGTGCGGGCCTGGCCGAAGCCGATGGAAAGGCCCAGGTCTCCTGCCCCTCCTGCGGCACGCTCAACGACTCTGATACCGTACGCTGCGTCGCGTGCGGCGCACCGTTGCGCAAGGCTGCCAAGACCACGCTCGACACGCTGCCCGCCACCCATTACCCGCGCTACGAGGAGCCGGCGGCGGGCACCGAGGAGGCACGCTCCCACACCCTGGTGATAGGTGCCGTCGCAGGCGCGCTTCTCATGCTTGCCCTGGTCGGCGGGCTGTTTGTCACCGGTGTCCTCGGCGGTCGTCACAGCGAGCCCAAGGTCACCTCTCCTGCCGTCGAGCAGGGCGAGCCTACCGAGGTCGAGGACGTTGCTACGGAGGAGCTGACTCCCGCAGGTACCGAGATCCGCGACTCCCTCGAGGCATACAGCTGGGAGGAGCTCGCGATCATCGGCAAGGAGATGAGCCGCTGCTCGTCGCGCGACGCGGCGCTCGACATTGCCAAGGACTACAACCTGGTCGACTCGGCGGGCAACATGACCCTGGCAACCAAGGATGCGACGCTTGCGGGTATCGGTGTGGCCAAGATGCGCCTGGTGGACGTTTACCATGACGACCTGGCAAACGGCGAGGGCAAGGCGGGTCTCACCTTCATGGCCACCAACATTCCCATCTGGCATCGCATGAACGCGACCGATGACATCACGGGCGGCTGGGAGTCCTGCGAGATGCGCGCGTGGCTCAACTCCGAGCTGTTCATGACGCTCGACGAGGACCTGCGCGCCTCCATCGTCCCGGTGGGCAAGCTCACCAACAACGTGGGGCACACCACCGAGGCCTCGAGCGTCACTACCACCATCGACATGCTCTGGCTCCCGTCCATGGTGGAGCTCTCCGGTCCCTCCGACTGGGTCTGGCCCTCCGACCCCGACAACAGCAACGGCTACAATTCCGTGGTTGCCGCCGAGGGCAGCCAGTACGCCCTCTTCCAGATGCAGAACGTCCAGCAGCTCGTGAGCAACGGTGCGCTCACGCTCTCCGGCGATGACGGCGTCGTTGCCTGGTGGGGGCGCTCGGCCTCGTGCAGTGGCACCAGCCGCTATAGGGGCGTGAGCGAGCAGGGAGACCCCGCCGAGATCTGGGATGCGACCACCGAGCTTGGTGTCTGCTTCGGGTTCTGCCTGTAGGCATCGCATGGGAACTCCGCTGCTGCTACATGCCTGCTGTGGGCCTTGCTCGCTCGAGCCACTTAGGCTGCTGCGCGAGGAGGGCTTTGAGCCGACGATCTGCTGGACCAATCCCAACATCCAGCCTCTCGAGGAGCATGACCTGCGCCTGCGCACCCTCATGGACTGGGCGCGCGACGTGGCGCATGTGGAGGTGGTGATTGCGGGAGACGATCGCGAGCGCTGGGAGCGTGCGGTGGCGCCCTTTGGCTTCGACCGAGAGGCGCGCTGTCGGGCCTGCTACGCGCTGCGTCTCTCCGAGGCGTGCCGCACGGCCCGCGACCTGGGCTTCTCGCACGTCTCGACCACACTCGTAGTGTCTCCCTACCAGCTCTTTGACACCTGCCACGAGGTGCTGGAGGGGTTGGCTGCCGCCCATGGCCTGACCACGGTGTGGCGCGACTTCCGCGACTGGTACCCCACGGCGACCACGCGCTCGCGCGAGCTGGGTATGTACCGGCAGAACTACTGCGGCTGCCGCTTCTCCGCCGCGGAGGCAGCCATCGAGCGCCATGAGGCCCGCGATGCCCGCAAGGCTGCCAAGGCGCACATCGGTTAGACGCGCCCTGCCTTCTAGCGCGAGTTTTGCAGACGGTGCAGCGCATCGCGTTTGCGCCAGACGTAGCGGCGCGTATGGCCTACAATCTCGTGAGCAAAACCACGCATAAGGAGGTCGCCTCGTGCGCACCGATGACTTCGATTACGAGCTCCCTGACGAGCTGATTGCCCAGGCCCCTGCCGAGCCGCGCGACTCCTGTCGCATGCTCGTGCTGCACCGCGAGGATGGCAGCGTCGAGCACCGTCACTTCTACGACATCGTCGACTACCTCGAGGCGGGCGACCTCGTAGTGGCAAATCGCACGAGGGTCATGCCTGCGCGTCTGGTGGGCCGGAAGACGACTGGCGCGCTCGCCGAGACGCTGCTTCTGCGCCGCCGCGAGGACCTCGACGTGATGGGTGCGGTCTGGGAGTGCCTGGTGAGCCCGGGCAGGCGTCTCAAGCCGGGGGCGGTCGTGGAGTATCGCGCCGGCGGGGCGCATGGTCCCGTGACGGCTCCTGTAGTGCTCACGGCGGAGATCCTCGACTACGTCGAGTCCAGCAGGGGAGGGCGTCTCGTCCGCTTCGCACCTGCGGAAGGCCTGACGCTCGATGCTGCCATCCATCAGGCCGGCCATGTGCCGCTGCCTCCCTACATCACTTCCTACGAGGGCGATCCCGAGAAGTACCAGACGGTCTACGCCATGAGCGAGGAGCATTCCGCTGCTGCGCCGACCGCTGGCCTGCACTTCACGCCCGAGCTCATCGAGCGTCTGCGCGCCAAGGGCGTGCTTTGGGAGGAGGTCGAGCTCGAGGTGGGCATCGACACCTTCCGCCTGGTGGAGGAGGACGATCCCACCCAGCACGTGATGCACACCGAGCGCTACCACGTGCCCGAGCGCGTGGTCGACGCGGTGCACAGGGCAAAGGCCGAGGGTCACCGCGTTGTCGCCGTGGGAACCACCTCGGTCCGCTCGCTCGAGAGCGCCTACGATGCCACAGCGCCCGTCTCTGAGCCGCCTGTTGTGGCGCGCGGGTTCGAGGAGGCTCCCGACGCCTCCGCCGTCTGCGGCGCGGGTGACATCGTGGAGCGAGTCAACGCGACCACCAACCTCTACCTGATGCCGGGCTCGACCTTCCACGTGGTGGACACGATGATCACCAACTTCCACGTGCCACGCTCGACGCTCATGATGCTGGTGTCGGCGTTTGCCACGCGCGAACAGGTGATGGCCGCCTATCAGGCGGCCATCGATGAGGAATATCGCTTCTTCTCGTTTGGCGACGCGATGCTGATCGTCTAGTTCCTGCTGAGCACGATGGCCACGATGATGGCCACCACTATTGCGATCACCAAGACGATGCCCGCAATGAGGATGAGACGCTGCTTGAGCGTGCCGCGGCGCAGCTCGCGCTCGTTCTCGGCAAGCTCCTCGACGGCGTCCAGCTGGCGGTCGTAGTCGGCCTGCTCGCGTGAGACCTGCTCGCGCAGGGCGATGGTCTCCTGCGGCGTGGCGTGGATCTCCTCGGCGTCGTCGAGCACGTCCTGCGCGTCGTCGATGCGCGTCTGGGCCTCGCTTGCGTCCTTGCGCGCCTGCTCGGTGGCGGTAACGCGCAGCCTAATTTGCTCGGAGAGGGCACGCTCTTCCTCTTGGGCCTTCTTGAGCAGCTTGTCGTACTCTGCGCGGTGCTCGTTGGCCTCCTTCTTGGCTGCCTCGGCGTTGTGCTCGGCCTGCGTGAGCGCCTGGCGCCGGTCAAACAGGGCCGTCTGTGCGGTCTCGACGGCCACGCGCATCTCCTCGGTGATGACGGGCACGTCGGCTGCGGCCGCGTCGCGGTGCGCCTGGGCAGAGACCAGCTCGTTCTGCACCCTCGTGACGGCCTCTGGCGAGTCCTTCTCGGAGTTCTGCATGCTGTCGAGCTCGGACTGCAGCTTGCGCACTCGTTCCTGTGCGGTGTCAGACGCGCGGTTGGCTGCGGCGATGCGCTGGTCGCGTTGCCTGGTCTTCTCGGTGAGGTTGCTCTCGGCACTCTTGACGGCACGCTTCGCGTCGGCAAGCGCGCGAGCCATGTCGTCGGCGCGGCCCTTGGTGGACTCCGCGACATTGCGATACGGCCTGAGCTCATCCTCATGGCGGTTCTTCATGATGGTGAGCTTGCTCTCCAGCTCCGCGCGGTCCGCCTCGGCGGTCTGGGCTCGCTCGTTTGCGTCGAGCAGCGCCTTCTGGGCTTCCTGGAGCTCGGCATTCTGCTCGGCCACGATCTGCGGGTAGTTCTGCTCGACCTCTATGCGGTGCTGCAGGATGAGCGTGTGATCCTCGAGCGACTCCTTCATGCTGCGCAGCGTCTCGCGCGCCGACGAGTGCATCTGGGAGGCTTCGCGCACGCTCTTGAAGGCGGCAATGCCGGCCATGAGGGACTCCTGGGCCCCGCGTGCGGCATCCGATGCCACGGAGAGGGGCTTCTTCTCGGCCGCTGCCTCGGTATCGTCCTCGACCGGCGCCGCATCATCGGGCAGCGTCTCGACCTCTGCCTCGGGCGCCTCATCTATGTCGGCGTCCGTCTCGGGGGAATCGTCGCTCAGGCTGGAGATGTTCTGCATTGCCTGCTCCACGCGCTCGTCCACCGCTTGCTCAGTGGAGGTCGTACTCGTATCGATGCTCTCGTCCAGCATATCGTTGGGCTGCGAGGAATCCTGCATCATGGTCTCCCTTCAACACGGCGCAAAGACGCCGTGGGGTACGTCTCGTTCACATTATGCCGCTTACCGATAGGCTCCGTATGCAAAATTCGGTGCCTGTTGATGCGCGGGCAACTGGGCGCATCGAGTGGTTGACAGCTCGGTATTTCTCCTGTCTGCCCCGCTCAACGTGGGTGTTCGGCGCATTTGTGCGCACGGGGCTATGTAGAACTCTTGTGAGGGTGTTTACGCTCGTGGGACTCCGTTATGCCGTTTGTCCCATCAGTCATACAAAGTGGGGAAAGACACATCGGCGTTTGGGTACTATTGTCAAAGTCTGGCGTCGGAGGCAGCCCGCCTCCGGAGCATCTACCGAAAAGGAGAGTGCAATATGGTTTCCAAGGAGACGACGATCATCAACGCCACCGGCCTGCATGCCCGTCCCGCTTCTGTCTTCGTGAGCGAGGCCAAGAAGTACGAGTCCAACGTCACCATCAAGGACCTCGACAAGGGCACCGCCCCCGTCAGCGCCAAGTCGATCATGATGATCCTCGCTGCTGGCCTCGGCACCGGCGCCAAGGTCGAGATCACCTGCGACGGCCCCGATGAGCAGGCCGCCCTCGACGCCCTCGTGGCCCTCGTTGACAGCGGTTTCGGCGAGTAGACTAATCGTCGTCATTAGCTGCTAAACAGCGACTCGGAGAGCCCGGCATCTCACGTGCCGGGCTCTTTTGTTATGCGTCGAGCTTCTGGGGCATCGATCGAGTGGCTCTTAGGTAGTTTGCGTTGCGACAGGCCGCGATTCGTTCAACTAATCGCACTAGTGTGTCATGCTTCGCCGCCTTCACGCCGCGCCGGCTGACGCAGGGGAGCAAAAGCGCAGGAAAGAATGACCTGGATGCGCCTCGCTCGAGGCGACCGCTGGCTAGGACGACACAGTAGTGTCGTAAGTTGAACGATTCTGCCCCTCCGGCTCCGCAAACGCTCGTGGAGGCTGGCCTCGGCCCGCAGTGGCATGGTTCGGCGGCGCGAACGTCGGAGCCAGACACATGCCTCGCGTTATAGACCCCGCATCCTGAGTCGATTGGGTGGGCACGTTGCCGCCGTGCTATCCTCAATGGGTATGACATCGCCGAGACGGGAGCCAACCTGTGATAGGACCAACCAAGCTTTGTCCCGAGGGGATCGGACTCGTACTGCTCGACCTCGACGACACGGTGGTCGCCGACGGAACCAAGATCTCCCTGCGCGTCGTAGACGCCATCAACCTCGCGCGCGAGCGCGGGTGCATGGTTGCCGTAGCGTCGGGACGCTCTTGGTCCATGGTGCCTGAGCTGCTGAGAAAGCCGGAGTCCATGGATTACCTCATCTGCGCCAACGGGGCGGCGGTCTACGACACCATCGGGGGCACGCTCTTGGAGCACACGATGAGCTCCGAGCAGGTGCTGCGCCTGATGGATGCTCTCAAGCCGCTGCATGCGGGCTGGTACGCCTTCATTGGCGACAAGGCCTACTTCGAGTGGAGGAGCTTCTCCTACATGCTCGTTGGCCGTGCTCCCTCAATCAATAGCATCCGCGCCGCCGGCAGCACATCTGCGGGCGGCCCCGTCAAGGCCCTCGGTTCCCTGCACACCGGGATGGGGCGCTTCGTGCGCAGGGTGGCACGCACCACCAGGCGCATAGCCACCAACGTCGAGGGTCGTGAGCAGGTGCGTTCGGTGCGCAAGTACGTTGAGGCCGCTGACGAGGGCGTCCTCAAGGTGGGCTGCTCGCTGCCGACGTCTGCTGCCTGCGACCGTGCTCTCGAGGTCATCGGGCACATCGGTGGCTTCGAGGCAGTACGCATGGGCAGCCACGAGCTCGAGATCACGGCCGCGGGCGTGACCAAGGGCATCTCGGCACGCTGGCTCATGGACTATCTCAAGATTGACCCGGCATGTGCCGTGGCCTTTGGCGACTCCAAGAACGACGAGACGCTTCGCGATGCCTGTGGCGTCTTCGTCGCTATGGACAACAGCCAGGAGTATATCAAGGGTCTGGCCGACGACGTGTGCGAGTCGGTCTACGACGACGGGGTCGCTCGTTGGCTTGAGCGCGCCATGGCCGAGGCGGACGGAGCAGAGCATGTGTGATCACTGCGAGACCAAGCCATTTTCCTATGACATCGTCGCCGAGGATCCGACGACCCATGCGCGTGCGGGCGTGCTCCACACCCCGCACGGCGACATCCCCACGCCCATCTTCATGCCCGTGGGGACGAAGGCTACCGTCAAGGGTCTGCTTCCGCCCACGCTCGAGCAGCTGGGCACCAAGATCCTCCTGGCAAACACCTACCACCTGTCGATGCGTCCTGGCGCGGACCTCGTGAACGAGATGGGCGGCCTGCACGAGTTCATGCAGTGGCACGGCCCCATCCTCACCGACTCGGGCGGCTTCCAGGTCTTCAGCCATGGCGAGCACGTCAAGCTCACCAACGACGGCGTGACCTTCAGGGCCGTCGACTACGACGGCAGCTACGTGCGCTGGACGCCCGAGGACAATATGGACATCGCGCGCAAGCTCGGCGCCGACATCGTCATGCAGCTCGATCAGTGCCCAGGCTATCCTAGCCCTAGGCCCTTCGTCGAGCGTGCGGTCGAGCTCTCCAGCATGTGGGCAGAGCGTTGCTGGGCAGCGCATGAGGCCGAGGGACACCTGACTGCCCAGGGCACCCCGCAGGCGCTCTTTGGCATCGTGCAGGGTGGTATGGACCTCGAGCTCCGTCTGCGTTCGCTGCACCAGCTCGAGGACATCGCGGACTTCCCGGGTTACGGCATCGGTGGCTACTCGGTGGGGGAGAGCCACGAGGTGATGTTCGAGACGCTCGCGCCGCTGGTGTCGGAGCACATGCCCAAGGGCAAGCCCCGCTACCTCATGGGCGTGGGCAATCCCACCACGCTCGTGCGCGGTGTCGCCTGCGGCATCGACATGTACGACTGCGTGCTTCCCACGCGCACCGCGCGCATGGGCTCGGCCTTCTCCAGCACGGGACGCATAAACCTGCGCCACGCGCGCCACGCCCACGATGGCAGCCCGCTGGACGCCGCATGCACCTGTCCGGTCTGCACGGGTGGCTACACCAGGGCCTACCTGCACCATCTCGTGCGTCAGAAGGAGATGACAGCCTCCATCCTGCTGTCCATGCACAACATCTACTTCCTGCTCGATCTTATGCGTCGCGCGCGTGAGGCGATCTGCGCCGGAGCCTACGGGGCGTTCCTCGACGATTGGATGGCGTCGACGGCAGCAAAGGACTGGTAGCGCAAGGGTTGCGGCGCGAGGGCATGTCCCCTTGCGCCGCAGCTGTGTTACCGTGATGGAACTGGGGTCAAACGAACGGGGGAGCGTTTCATGGTAGGCAACTTCAACGTCCTGGTCGGTCAGTCCGGTGGTCCCACGGCGGCCATCAACTCGAGCCTGGCAGGCGTGTTCGACACCGCTCGTGCCAATGGCGCGGGCGTTCTGGGCATGCGCTACGGCATCGAGGGCCTCTTCGAGGAGAAGCTGCTCGACCTCGAGCCCGAGCTCTCCAGCCCTGTGGAGGTGCAGCAGCTGCGCCAGACCCCCTCGAGCTACCTCGGGAGCTGCCGCTACAAGCTCCCTCGACCCGAGGAGGACGAGGAGCCCTACGAGCGCCTCTTCGACCTCTTTACCCGCTATCGCGTCGCCGCGGTGCTTTACATCGGCGGCAACGACAGCATGGACACCATCTCCAAGCTCTCGGCCTACGGCGAGCGCGAGGGCAGCAGCATCCGCTTCGTGGGCGTTCCCAAGACCATCGACAACGACCTCGAGGGCACCGACCACACCCCCGGCTACGGCAGCGCAGCCAAGTTCATCGCCACCTCGGTTGCCGAGATCGGCCGCGACTCCAGCGTGTACGACCTCCGCAACGTGACCTTCGTGGAGATCATGGGCCGTAACACTGGCTGGCTTGCTGGCTCTTCGGCGCTCGCCTCGCAGGAGAACGCGATCTGCCCCGACCTCATCCTGCTGCCCGAGTCGCCCATCACCGAGGATGCGCTGACCGAGCGGGTGGGGGAGCTTCTCGGCCAGATGAAGTCCGTGGTCGTGGCCGTGTCCGAGGGTGCCCGCCGCCCCGACGGCTCGCTCATGGCCGAGCCGCCCACGAGCGCCATCAAGCTCGATGCCTTCGGGCACGAGGCGGCCCTCTCCGGTGCCAGTCGCTACCTGGCATCCGTCGTTGCGGACAGGCTCGGCGTCAAGACGCGCGCCGTGGAGTTCTCCACGCTGCAGCGCTGCGCCAACCACCTTGCGAGCGCGACCGACCTGGACGAGGCCTATGCCCTCGGCGGGCTTGCCGTCAGGGCAGCCTTGGCAGGCCAGAGTGGCGTGATTCCCGCCATCAGGCGCCTTTCCGACCAGCCCTATGTGACCGAGTACATCACCGTCAACATCGCCGACATCGCCAATCGCGAGCGCAAGGTGCCGCTCGACTGGATTCGCGAGGACGGTATGGGCGTGACCGACGACTTCGTGCGCTACGCGCGCCCGTTGGTGCAGGGCGAGCTGGTGCCCCTGTTTGTGGGAGGCCTGCCGCGCCACATCCAGATGCTCACCTGGGGCCGCTAGGGCAAAAGGAGCACTGCGCAAACGCTAGAGGTAGGGTTGCCTGCAGTCTTTGGCTGCAGGTGCCACAGCTCTGCCTACCCACGCCGCTTGCCGCGCCATGACAGAAGTGGGAACGATTTCACCCATATCATTGACCCAAATGGGATGCCGGGGCACCGCCCTGGCGTGAGGAGAAGGGGAAGTGATATGGCAGATTACAAGTTTCCGGAGGGGTTCTTGTGGGGCGGCGCGACGGCGGCCAACCAGTTCGAGGGTGGTTATGACGCGGACGGCAAGGGTCTCTCTGTTCCCGACATCATCATGGGCGGCGATGTCAAGACCCCGCGCGTAGTGACGCCCAAGGGCGTCCGTCCCGACACGTACTATCCCAGCCACGAGGGCATCGACTTCTATCATCACTATGCCGAGGACATCGACATGTTTGGCGAGATGGGCTTCAAGTGCTTCCGCCTGTCCATCCAGATGAGCCGCATCTTCCCCAATGGCGATGACGCGGTGCCCAACCAGGCGGGCGTGGACTTCTATCGCAACGTGTTCGAGTGCTGCAAGAAGAACGGCATCGAGCCGCTGGTCACCCTGTCGCACTATGAGTTCCCGCTGGCGCTTAGCCACAAGTACGGCGGCTGGGACAACGACAAGGTCATCGACCTGTGGGTCCGCTATGCCGACTTCTGCTTCCGTGAGTACAAGGGTCTGGTCAAGTACTGGCTGACCTTCAACGAGATCAACTGCGCCATGATGCCGGGCTTCGGCGACGTCTACGGTCTGGGCATCCTTCCGCCCGAGGACTGGGCGCTGTCCTTCGCAGGTGGCACGCCCGACTGGGTCGACATCAACCGCACCTTCCACGGCCTGCACAACCAGTTCGTGGCCTCCGCGAAGGCCGTCCAGATCGCCCATGCGATCGACCCCGAGAACCTGGTCGGCTGCATGATCGCCGGCAACGCCACCTATCCGTTCACCTGCGATCCCGCCGACGTCTTCATGGCCACGAAGGTCATGCGCGAGAACAACTTCTACTGCGGTGACGTGCACGTGCGCGGCGAGTATCCCGCGTGGGCCAAGGCCCTGTGGATCGAGCGTGGTGTCGACGTCGAGATGATGGAGGACCTCGCCGACCGCGACGAGGAGACCCTGCTCGACGGTGCTGTCGACTTCTACAGCTTCTCGTACTACATGAGCGGTGCCGCGACCACGCACGAGGATGCGGCTGCTGCCAGCGGCAACGTCTTCGGTGGCGTCAAGAACCCGTACCTCGAGGCGAGTGACTGGGGTTGGCAGATCGACCCGGCCGGCCTGCGCTGGTACCTCGAGGAGGTCTACGACCGCTATCAGATTCCTCTGATGATCGTCGAGAACGGCCTGGGCGCCGTGGACGAGAAGGCCGAGGACGGCAAGTTCCACGACGACTATCGCATCGACTACATGCGTAAGCACATCGAGGAGATGGGCAAGGCCATCTACGACGGCGTCGACCTCATGGGCTACACGATGTGGGGCTGCATCGACCTCGTGTCCGCCTCCACCGGCGAGATGAAGAAGCGCTATGGCTTCATCTACGTGGACAAGGACAACGACGGCAACGGTGACCTGCATCGCGAGAAGAAGGACTCCTTCTACTGGTACAAGAAGGTCTGCGAGAGCAACGGTGCCGAGTTCTAGGCTTGGATAGCGACATAACGGGACGAAGGGCGTCCGTCTCCTGCGAGGCGGACGCCCTTTCCGATCATTTGGCGACCATTTGTGACGGTTCCTCTTGGTCGTTTTGCGGTTAGGGGAGTATCCCCAAACCACAATTTCGACCAAGTGGAACCGTCCCCAACGGTCAGCCAGCGGTCTCGGGTTGCGTGTGTCTTACTCGAGCTCGGAGGCAACCTCGGCCAGGTACTCGATGATGGGCAGGCGCTGCGGGCACGCCGCCTCGCACTGGCCACAGGCGATGCAGTCGCTCGCGTTGACGCCGGCCTTCTCGGACGTCTGCTGATAGCGGCGCTTGGCCTCCGCCTCGTTCTCAAAGATGAGCTTGCGGTTCATGGCCTTGAAGAAGTCGGGGATGGGGATGCCCATGGGGCAGCCGTCGGTGCAGTAGTGGCATCCGGTGCACTTGTATTGATGCACCTGGGCAAGCGCCTCCTGCGCCTTGGCGAAAACCGCCTGCTCCTCGGCGGAAAGCGGCTTGAAGTCGCACATGTAGCTCACGTTATCGCGCACCTGCTCGAGCGTGGACATGCCCGAAAGGACCGTGAGCACGCCCTCCATCGAGGCCACGTAACGGATGGCCCAGCTGGCGTACGAGGCGTCGGGATTGGCGGCATCAAAGATTTCGCGAACCGCGCGTGGCGGCACCGCGAGCGAGCCGCCCTTGACGGGCTCCATGACCGTGAAGGGCACGCCGTGGGCGCGCGCCACGTCGTAGTTGGCCTGCGCCTGGACCGACGGCTCCTCCATGTCCGCATAGTTGATCTGCAGCTGGATGAAGTCGATGTCGGGATAGTCGGTGAGCAGGCGCTCGAGACGGTCGGGACCGGCGTGGAACGAGAAGCCCCAGCGACGGATGATGCCCTGCTCCTTCAGGCCGCGAATCCAGTCCCACAGGTGATAGTTGTCGTACATGTGCTGGTTGTTGTCCTGCACGGCGTGGAGCAGGTAGTAGTCGAGGTAGTCGACGCCCAGGCGCTCCATCCCCCTAGACGATGCTGCTTCAAGTTTACTATGCCCAAGGCTCAAATGACGGGGAGTGGAACACTTTGTAACGCAAGCGCTTGCCGAATGGTGCTCGCGGCTCAACCCGTGCCTGCACGCTCGTCCTGTTTGTTATGACACAATGACTCTATGGCAATCGAATAAGGGGGAGGGAATCATGTCACATTTTCCTGACGGCTTTCTGTGGGGCGGCGCTACGGCGGCCAACCAGTGCGAGGGAGCATGGCTGACGGACGGCAAGGGCGAGAGCGTCGAGGACCATCTGACGGGCGGTGCGGTCGACCGTCCGCGCACCTACACGCGCGTGATAGACCCAGACACGTACTATCCCAGCCACGAGTCGGTCGACTTCTACGGCCACTACAAGGAGGACATCAAGCTCTTCGGCGAGATGGGCATGAAGATCTTCCGCACCTCTATCAACTGGAGCCGCCTGTATCCGGTGGGCGACGAGGACGAGCCCAACCAGGCGGGCGTCGAGTTCTATCGCTCCATGTTCCAATGCTGCCGCGACAACGGCATCGAGCCCCTTGTCACCATCAGCCACTACGAGATTCCCTGGGGACTCTGCGAGAAGTATAACGGCTGGTACGACCGTCGCTGCGTCGACTTCTACCTCAACCTGTGCCGCACGATCTTCACCGAGTACAAGGGCCTCGTTAAGTACTGGCTCACCTTCAACGAGATCAACATGCTGCAGAACGGCGGGCTGGGAAGCCTCATCGCCGGCGGTATCCTGCCCAAGGAGGACGTGGTTCCCATGGGTCTGGCGCCGACCGATGACAAGGATGAGCTCACCGTCATCTACACCGCCCTGCACCATCAGTTCCTGGCGAGCGCCAAAGCGGTCATGCTGGCGCACGAGATCGATCCGGACTACATGGTGGGCTGCATGATCGGAGGCGGCCCGTCCATCTATCCCTACACCTGCGCGCCGGCTGACGTGCTCGGCGCGCAGAAGAAGCTGCAGATCGGCACCTGGCTCTGCTCCGACGTGCAGTGCCGCGGCTACTATCCGGGCTATGCGCTGCGCTTCTTTGCGGACAACGGCATCGACGTGCCGATGGAGGATGGCGACGAGGCCATCCTGCGCGACGGCACGGTGGACATGTACACCTATAGCTACTACATGACCAACTGCTACTCCGCCGACCCCGAGGTGGGCCAGGACGGCGGCAACATGGTCATGGGCGTGCCCAATCCCTACCTCAAGAAGAGCGACTGGGGCTGGGCCATCGATCCTGACGGTCTGCGCTGGAGCCTCAACGAGGTCTGGGACCGCTACCAGATTCCCATCATGGTGGTGGAAAACGGCTTTGGCGCCATCGACGAGCGCGACGAGGACGGTAAGTTCCACGACGACTACCGCATCGACTACTTCCGCGCACACATCCAGGCAATGGATGAGGCGCTGGCTGACGGCGTGAACCTGATCGCATACACCACATGGGGCTGCATCGACATCGTCTCCGCTGGCACGGGCGAGATGAAGAAGCGCTACGGCTACATCTACGTGGACAAGGACAACGACGGCAACGGCGACCTGCATCGCGAGCCGAAGGATTCCTACTGGTGGTACAAGAAGGTAATCGCGAGCAACGGCGAGGACCTGGACTGAGGGGCTCGCCGTCGCGAGCGCGGCGTGGCGCGCCTTGCCACGTCGCTCTTTTAGACGGCGAGGACCTGGACTGAGGGGCTCGCCGTCGCGAGCGCGGCGTGGCGCGCCTTGCCACGTCGCTCTTTTAGACGGCGAGGACCTGGACTAGGGACGAACGCACAACGACGGGAAAGGGCTGAGAATGGCGAGCTACAAGTTTCCTGAGGGGTTCCTGTGGGGTGGCGCAACAGCGGCCAACCAGTTCGAGGGCGGCTACGACGCGGATGGCAAGGGCCTCTCCGTACCTGACGTCATCATGGGCGGCACGGTGAGCACGCCGCGCGTCATCACGCCCAACGGCGTGAGAGAGGGCGTGTACTACCCCTCCCACCAGGCGATCGACTTCTATCACCACTTCGAGGAGGACATCGACCTCTTTGGTGAGATGGGCTTCAAGTGCTTCCGCCTCTCCACGCAGTGGAGCCGCATCTTCCCCAACGGCGATGACGCCGAGCCTTGCCAGGCGGGTATCGACTTCTACCGCAAGGTGTTCGAGGCCTGCAAGCGCAACGGCATCGAGCCGCTCGTGACCATCAGCCACTACGAGTTCCCGCTGGCGCTCAGCCACAAGTACGGCGGCTGGGACAACCCTAAGGTCATCGACCTGTGGGTGCGCTTCTGCGAGCTGCTCTTCACGGAGTACAAGGACCTCGTGCACTACTGGCTGACCTTCAACGAGATCAACGCTGGGACCATCCCCGGCATGGGCGACGTCATGGGCGTGGGCATCCTACCGCCCGAGGACGTCGCGATGACCTTTGGCGCCTGCGATTGGGACGACCCCAAGCGTCGTCTCACTGGCCTGCACAACCAGTTCGTGGCGAGCGCGAAGGCCGTCAAGCTCGCGCACGAGATCAATCCCGACAACATGGTCGGCTGCATGATCGCGGGTAACACCAACTACCCGCGCACCTGCAACCCCGACGACGTCATCGCTGGTATGGAGGCCGACCGCGAGTTCAACTTCTACTGCGGCGACGTCCAGGTGCGCGGCGCGTATCCCGTGTGGGCGCCAGTGCTGTGGGAGAAGCAGGGCGTGGATGCCGACTACATGTGGGAGCTTGCCGCGCGCGATGCCGAGGTCCTCAAGGCTGGCACGGTCGACTTCTACAGCTTCAGCTACTACCAGTCCAACACCGTCTCGGTCGATCCCGAGATGAAGAAGGGCTCTGGCAATCTCTTTGGTGGCGTGGCCAATCCCTATCTCAAGGCGAGTGACTGGGGCTGGACCGTTGACCCCAAGGGCCTGCGCTTCTATCTGGAGACCGTCTACGACCGCTACCAGATCCCGCTGATGATCGTGGAAAACGGTCTGGGCGCCATCGACGAGCGCGCTGAGGACGGCAAGTTCCACGACGACTACCGCATCGACTACCTGCGCCAGCACATCGAGCAGATGGCCATCGCCATGCAGCACGGCGTCGACCTCATCGGCTACACCATGTGGGGCTGCATCGACCTGGTTTCTGCGTCGACCGGCGAGATGAAGAAGCGCTATGGCTTCATCTACGTCGATCGCGACAACGATGGCAACGGTGACTTCCATCGCGAGCGCAAGGACTCGTTCTACTGGTACAAGAAGGTCATCGAGAGCCAGGGAACCGATCTCGACTAGGCTTTTGCCTGCGGTTTTGACTCTAGGCCGTGGCTTTGCGCCACGGCCTTTTCATGCCGACTGTCACAATTCGTGATGAGGCGCCGTCCTGGCATGACGTATCCCTCACCCTCGTTTGCGGAGCGGGAGAGGCAGAACCGTTCAAGAAACCGCAGTACTGTGTCGTGCGGCTTGCAACGTGGTCAATACCTGGTGCCTGCGAGTGAAACTGACCAGCGATTTTGTGCCTCGGATTTCGTCTTCACGGCTTCGACGCGCTCCCATGTGACACAGTAGTGCGGTTTCTTGAACGAATTAGGGGCTGTAGCTCTGCAAACGGCGCTGAATCAGAAGTAGAACCTGGTGACCATATCGTAGTACTGGCTCTCTAGCTCGGAATCGGGGCATGTGACGCTGTCCCAGTACTCGATGACGAGCAACTTCATCGTCTCGAGGCTGCTGCCGTAGAAGTTGTTTCTCCCAAACCGCTCATGCCACATGTCGACGAAGGCCAGAGCGTCCGTGAGCGACCCGCCGCGCTTCTTCTGGTCGTGGCAGACCACCTTTGCGTAGAGAATGCCGTCTTCCGTGACAGTATCATCCTTGACGGCATCGCCGAACACCTTGCTGAGGTCAGTTGAGGAGGAGCCAGAGCCCTCTGCCATGGTGCCGCCCGAAGACCCTGAGAGTCCTTTGGCTAGCTGATCGAACCTCTCGTCCATGTCCTGCCCCCTCATGTCTACCGTGGCATGCTCGTCCATTGCATCTGCTATCCCTCCTGTAGCTGCGCTGACGTACATTCGGCCTTAGTGGGAGGCTTGTTGGGATACAGTAGACAAAGGGCATCCTCACCCAGCATCTTGGGTGAGGTGAAGGACTGGAGGCGTCCATGACAATCTTGCAGGCAAAGATGACGCGCAGGGCGTTGCTGTCCGGAGCGCTGGGCATTGGGGCGCTCGCCAACGTGGCATGTGCCGCGACGGGGCGGGGAGGCCTCGGAGCTGATGGTGCCACGCAGGCCATCGAGTCGTTTGACATGCATGCCGACACCATCGACAGCCTGGGCATGGTTGCCCGCAAGCCCTACTCGGGGTTCCACAACAAGTTCAGTGGGACGATGGCCAGCAACAACGGACAGGTGTCAGCCGACCGCATCGGCGACGTCCGATGGGCCCAGTGCTACGCCGTCTGGATTCCCGACACGGAGGGCGAGGAGGCCCCCGACATCTCCACCATCGACTGGTATCACGAGGCGGTCGCGTGGTTCAAGGACCAGATGGAGCAGTTCAGCGACCAGTTTACCCAGGCGCGCTCGTTTGCGGACATCCCGCGATTCTGGACGAGGGCAAGGTTGCGGCCATCCTCACGGTTGAGAACTCCGCGTGTCTGGACGCAGGCATCGAGGTCATCGACGAGTTCGCCAACGACGGCGTGCTGATCGCCGGCCTGACGTGGAACTACAAGAACGCCTTGGGCAGCGGAAACCAGTATCCCGACCAGGGACTCACGGACTTTGGCAAGGAGTGCGTGTCCGCCTTCGAGTCGCACGGGATCGTGGTGGACGTGTCGCATCTCAACGAGAAGGGCTTCTGGGAGCTTGATGAGATAGCAACCAAGCCGTACATCGCGACGCACTCGAACGCGCGCGCCATGTGCGATCACCTGCGCAATCTCACCGACAAGCAGTTCTCTGCTATCGCCGAGCGAGGCGGGGTCGTGGGGCTCAACCTGCATCAGGACTTCGTGCGCACGGAAGGGTACGCCTACACCTTCGACGAGCTGGCGGCTCATGTCGACCACTGGATTGAGATTGGCGGCGAGGACGTGATTGCCCTGGGCTCCGACCGCGACGGCGCTGACGTTCCGACTTGGGTTGCCGACTGCTCGTCCCAGACGTACCTGTTCGATCGATTCGCAGACCGGTTTGGCGAGGAGATCGCCCGCAAGCTCTTCTTCGAGAATGCGATGCGCTTCTTTAGCGCGATCGGGTAGGGGGCCTCTCGTGGGCGCGCAACGTCTTGTTTCGTGACCCCGCGCGATGCCGCCCATATACTCGTTGCTAAAGAACACCCACGTGAGAGGAGGCTGACATGGCCATCAAGAACGTGCTTCCGCAGGTGCGCAAGGAAAAGGGAATGACGCAGGAGCAGCTTGCCCGCAAGCTCTTTGTGACGCGCCAAGCGGTGAGCAGGTGGGAGAACGGGGAGACGACCCCGAGCATCGACATGACCAAGCTCATCGCGGTCGCGCTCGACGTGCCCGTCATGCGCCTGCTCGACATGCCGCAGGAGCCGTCGTGCCAGTGCTGCGGCACGCCGTTCTCGGTGCCCAACATGCCGAGGGGCACGAATGCGGATGGTGCGGAGAACCCTGACTACTGCAAGTGGTGCTACGACGGCGGCGCATTTGCCTACGAGACAATGGACGACGTCATCGAGGTCTCCGCGCCGTACCTCGCGCAGGCCACGGGCGTGAGCCTCGACGAGGCCGTGTCGTTCATGGGAGCGCTGCTTCCCACGTTGGACCACTGGAAGAGCGCGAATCAGTCGTAACCGCTCCGCCCCCGGGAAACAGGGGATAGGTACCTGTTTCCCGGGGGCGGACTTGTCGCAGGCAACCGCTGCCTACTGGTTGACCTCGAACACGCGGCGCACGTCGGACCGGCGATGCCAGACGAAGATATAGCTCGCCACAAGACCCACGAGGCCGCAGATGGTGACGCAGATGCGATAGTCGAGCACCTCACCGAGCGCGCCGACCAAGATCGAGAACACGAAGCAAGCCGCCGAGATATACACTCCCAGAAACGCGTTCACGCGCGAGCGCATGCGCTCGGGGATGTAGCGCTGCATGGCCGACTCGCGCAGCACCAGGCTGTTGGCGCCGAGGAATCCCACGATCGCCCGGTTGGCCAGCATGAATGGGTAGGACAGCCAGAGCAGGCACGCATCCATGATGTCGTAGATCACATACACCGAAAGGCACAGGCCAAAGCGCTTCTCGCGCGGCACCTTGACCTTGTACTGGACGGTGCTTCCTGCGGCCCGGCCCACACACTCGGCAACGGAGAAGAGCCCATACATAGCCGCGGAGAACCCGGGCGTGGTGCGGAAGAAGGCGATGAGGATGGGGGAGAAGCCGGTATACAGGCCGTTCGACACCGCCATGTAGCCAAAGAGCCCGCGCATGCCGCGCTCGTCGGCCAGCCACGAGACCGTCTCCTTGATGTCTGCCAGCCATCGCGCAAAGCCCTCCTGGTCGCTGCGCTCGCGCTCGTGCTCATGCACGTGGACGAAGCTCTCGATGGCGGCGGCCGTTATGGCAAGGACGCCCTGCGCCATCAGCAGCCGCGGCACGCCAATGGTGTCGAGA
Source organism: uncultured Coriobacteriaceae bacterium (assembly GCA_902790135.1). Taxonomy (GTDB): domain Bacteria; phylum Actinomycetota; class Coriobacteriia; order Coriobacteriales; family Atopobiaceae; genus UBA1367. The sequence continues at coordinate 21,001 of CADAQM010000003.1, read as the reverse complement.
AGCACGGCGGCGAGGGGCGTCATGATCATCGCAAGCGTGGTGTAGAGCATGCCCGAGACGGCGTAGCCCTTCTGCTCGGCTCCCTCCGGAATCACCTCGGGATAGATGCTGGTCCACGCAAGCTCGTCGATGGCCCACAGGCAGGCGATCGCCAGGGAGATGACGAGGTAGCCCACGTAGGAGAAGCCCGCGAAGGCGAGCCACGCACCGAGGGCCAGATAGGCCAGGCCGCAGGCGAGGTCTCCCGCCACCAGAAAGGCCTTGCGGGGAAGGCGATCCATGAAGGGCGAGACGGCAAGCGGCACCAGTACGTGCGGCACGAGCTGGATTGCGATCACCAGCGCCGACGCCAAGGTGGAGCCCGTCTCGTCAAAGACGAAGAACGAGAGGGCAAAGTCGCCGGCGATGCCGCCAGCCGCTCCAAGGATGGTTGCCAGGGTGATGAGGGTGAAGTCCCGCGTCCAGAGCGCGGGCTGTTGGTCGGGCGAGGGACGCGTCTGCGTCCCGAGGGGTTCGGTTGTCATGAGGTGCTCCTCAGCATAGGTTGTCTGTAGATCGAAAGCGTGCGCCTAGCTTTGAAGCGTGCTCATGTTCCGGATGCCTCCTCCGACGGTGCCATACGATGGAGACCGTATCACATTTGATGCGGTGCGTCCACGCACGTGCTTAACGTGCCAGCGGGGGGAGGTGGCGCGCTTTGATACCATTGCTGGTGCATTATCGATTAAGTGCGTCCGATGTGGTTGCGGCGGGCATGCGGTGCTCGTGCGAGCGACGAGAATAGGCACGGATTGGATGGCGAGCCATAAGATGAATCCCGTGTATACCGCCTTAACGCTCATCCTCTGGGCGTTGACCGCCTTTTCCTTTGCAAGGGACAGGAGCAGGTACCGCAACTGCTACCTGCTCTTTGTCACGCTCATGGTCTCGATCGTCGCCCTTTCCTTCGTTGCCGGCAAGTATCAGGGACATGTCATGATCATCCTCATGTTTGCCGTCTTTCTCACGCTTCTGATCGTGCCGTTCTTTCTGGTGATCAACGGCGTGGTGATGATCAGGCGCGAGGGGCACAGCCTGGCAAACCTGCTCTCGCTTGGCCTCGGCCTGGTGGTGGGCATCGGCGAGATCGCGGCCTATCTTGCATTGGTAATGCCGCAGATCTCCGTGCCCGGTTTGGACGGCAAGAGTCACTTCATTGAGTTCACGCGCTTCGGCATGTTCCTGAGTGCCTCGGTCTTCTACTTCTCGATGACCTTCGTTGTGTTCATGACCTACTGCGTCTTTCTTCAGGTGCTTCCGCTGAGGAGGGACTTTGATTACGTGATCATCCATGGCGCTGGCCTTCTCGGTGGCGACCGTGTCTCAAAGCTTCTGGCCGACAGGATCGACAAGGCAATCGCGGTCTACCACAGGGATCCGACCCCACCGATCCTCATCCCCTCTGGCGGCAAGGGCTCCGACGAGAGCATCTCCGAGGCCGAGGCGATGGAGAAGTACCTGCTTGAGAAGGGCATCCCGGCGGAGCAGATCGCCCGCGAGGACCAGTCCGCAACGACCTTCGAGAACCTGAGGAACTCGAAGGCGATCATCGACGAGTTGAGCGGCGGCCGTGGCGGCTACACGGCGCTCGTCACCAGCAACTACCACGTCTACCGGGCGCTCAGGTACTGCCGCAGGATTGGCCTCAGGTGCGTGGGCATTGGGAGCCGCGTGGCGTTCTACTACTGGCCCAGCGCCCTGATCAGGGAGTACATCGCGGTTCACGCGGAGAAGAAGCGTCTCATCACCCTCCTTGTGGGGTGGCTGCTGTTCATGATCCCGATGATTCTTGCGAATCTCATCACCTAGCGGGGCGACCGATCCGCGTGCATCGCCTTTGGCCAGTGGCTAACTGTCCGCGGGCGGCTGTATACTCATGAACGAACGCCAACAACGCAGGAGGGGAGACAACATGCAGCTCAACGCCCTTATCGACCACACCGTTCTCAAGCAGGACGCACGCCGCTCCGACATCGAGCGCCTGTGTGAGGAGGCTCGTGCCCATCGCTTTGCCACCGTGTGCGTCAACTCGTGCTGGACCTCGCTTGCCGCCGCCCTGGTGGCAGGCTGGAACGTGGGCGTGACCACGGTGGTGGGCTTCCCCCTGGGTGCCTGCTCCACGCTGGCCAAGGCGGCCGAGACCGCGCAGGCCGTCGCCGACGGTGCCACCGAGATCGACATGGTCATCAACGTGGGTCGTCTCAAGGACGGTGACGACGAGTACTGCACGCGCGACATCGCTGCCGTGGTCGAGGCTGCGGGCGATGCCGCGGTGAAGGTCATTCTCGAGTGTTGCCTGCTCACCGACGAGGAGATCGTGCGCGCCTGCGAGTGCTCCGTGGCAGCTGGCGCTGCCTTCGTCAAGACGAGCACGGGCTTCTCGACCGGCGGCGCCACGGTGCACGACGTCGAGCTCATGCGCAAGACGGTGGGCGACCGCTGCAAGGTCAAGGCCGCGGGTGGTATGCACACGCGCGCCGAGGCCGAGGCCATGGTGGCTGCGGGTGCCGACAGGCTGGGAACCAGCGCCAGCATCGCAATCGTCGAGGGGTAGGGCATGGCGGTTAGTCTCGAGCGCCTGCGCGGGCGGCTCATCGACCTGCACCTGCACAGCGATGGCTCCATCAGCATCTCGGCAGCCCGTCGTCTGGCGGAGCTGGGTGGCACGCCGCTCGATGCGCTCTCTGATGCGGAGGTCTTCGATCGCATCTCGGTGGGGGACAGCTGCGAGGACCTCAACGAGTATCTGGACAAGTTCGTCTTCCCGCTCTCGCTTATCCAGACGCGCGAGCAGGTGGCCGAGCACATCCGCCTGCTCGAGGACGAGCTCAAGGAGCGCGGATACGCCTACGCCGAGCTGCGCTTTGCCCCGCAGTCGTTCTGCGAGCGAGGGCTGACGCAGCGTCAGGTGGTGGAGGCGGCGCTTGAGGGCTTGCGAGCTTCGGACTTTGAGGCACGTCTCATCCTGTGCTGCATGCGCGGTGCCGACAATCTGGCGGCCAATCTCGAGACGATCGAGCTTGCCGGGGAGTATCTGGGCAACGAGGTGGTGGCCGCTGACCTGGCCGGTGCCGAGGCGATCTTCCCCACGGCAGACTTCGCGCCGGTCTTCGAGCGCGCCCGTGAGTTGGGTGTGCCCTTCACCATCCACGCGGGAGAGGCAGACGGTCCGCAGAGCGTGCGCGACGCGCTTGCCATGGGTGCGGCGCGCATCGGCCACGGCGTGCGTGCTGCGGAGGACCCTGCCCTCGTGCGCGAGCTTGCCGAGCGTCAGGTGCCCATCGAGGTGTGCTACACCTCCGAGCTGCAGACCGGCGCGCTGGAGGGCGTTGGCGTGCACGCCGTTGGAGAGCTGCTGGAGGCAGGTTGCAAGGTCGTCATCTGCTCGGACAACAACTCCGTCTCAAACACCTGGGTTGGTCGCGAGCTCATGCTGCTGTCTGACGTGCTGGGGCTTGGTAACGCGGAGGTCACACAGCTGCTGCTCAATGCGGTGGACGCAAGCTTTGCCGATGAGGCGACCAAGGCGCGTCTGCGTGGCGTTATCGCAGGTTGACGGCCTGAAGGCATCCTCTAGCGCAGCTCTACCTGGCCAAAGCCCGCCTCTCGCGCGAGCGCTTCGAGCTCGCCCATGCGCTCGTCGGTGGGGGAGTCTGCGTTTGCGAGCGTTCCCACCACGCCAAACCTGCGGAAGCGAATGAGCTTGAGCTTGGTCTGGGCGAGCTTCTCGTCCAGCACGTCCGCGATTCCGGCGATCGTGGCCTCGGGGTCGTTCCAGCCAGGCACCACCACAATGCGCAGCTCCTCGATCTTGTCGCGCTCGGCAAGCAATGCCAGATTGCGCTTGACCACGCGCACGTCACCACTGGTGAGCTGGGCAAACGTACCCTCGTCCCACGCCTTCACGTCGAGCATCACACCGTCAGCCACGTCGAGCAGGTCGTTGTGCCCCTCGAAGGGCACGCAGCCGTTGCTGTCGATGAGCGTCCCCAGCCCAGCCTCGCGGCAGAGGGCAAACAGCTCGCGCATCCAGTGCGCATGCAGCATGCACTCGCCGCCCGAGACGGTGATGCCGCGGATGAAGGGCTGGTAGGAGTGCACGATCGCGAACACCTCGCTCGGCGTGAGCCACTCGATTTTGGGGCTCGCCTTGTGCGGGCACACGTGGATGCAGGTGTCGCACTGCACGCAGGCGTCCTTGTTCCAGCGCACGTGACGGCCCTCGCGGTAGAGCGCACCGGCCGGGCACTGCTCGACGCAAAGCCCGCACTCCTCGCAGAGGTTCTGTGTCTCGGGGTTGTGGCAGTACGCGCAGGCAATGTTGCAGCCCTGCAGAAAGACCGAGCACCTCGACCCTGGCCCATCTACCAGCGAAAACGGAATCACCTTGTTGACCGGCGCAAAGAGCTCCATGCGCGTGCCCCCTTTGAGACAGAGAGGGGACGGCATTGTGGCCGCCCCCTGGAGAAACTTGTTAGTCTGCGTTTTATCCCAGGCGAACCTTGCGGTCGGCCAGATGGTTGGCGCGCCAGTTGCCCTCACCGTCGTGGCTGGTGTCGGCAAGCACGGCCTCGCCGCGGGCGAACTTCTCCATCTCGGAGCGCTTGACGAGGAAGCCCGTGATGCGCACGAGGTCGGAGTCGGAGGGATAGAACGAGAGGTAGGTGTCGTCGATGGCGAAGGCGCCCTTGATGACGTCTAGCAGGGCGTCCACGTTCTGTGCGGCCGTGGGCTCGACGGGGAAGATGTCGGACACGCCAGCCTTGAAGAAGCGGTGCATGCGGGCGCAATGACGCAGGTGGTCGAAGAAGACCTCGGGCTCATCGCCCACGCGGATGCGCACGCCGGGCGTCGAGGAGGTCTGGTCGCCAAAGCCGGCCTGCGCGTGCATCATGTAGCGGCCGTTGCCGATCTCGGAGTAGGGCGCGTCCCAAGCTAGCACCTGGTTGGTCATCTTGGTCATGATCTGGTCGGCGAGGTCGTTGGCCTCGGGGTCGGTGCCATACACATGGCCGGGTCCGAGGAGCTTCTCGATGCACTCGTGCATGCCGATCATGCCGAACATGCCCACGAAGCGCTCGCGCTCGATGAGGCCCTCGCGTGCCAGGAACGAGGTCTGGAAGAAGTTGGAGTCCTCCACCAGGAACTTGATGCGGGCGTCCATGTACTCGAGCAGCGCGCCGGTGGCGTTGGGCAGAAGCTCGTTCAGCAGGTGCTCCGGCGAGGTGGCGAGGTCGGCCAGCTGCGAGAGCTTGACGCGATCGAGGCAGTAGGCGCCGCCGCGGATGGGCAGCACGTTGTAGCAGGAGACGACCGTGTAGCCGTCGGCCGGACCGTCGACGGGCGCGGCGTAGGTGTGCTTGTGCATGCGATGGTTGGCGTAGGCGGGGTTGGCGCAGGCCATCGAGGTCTTGAGGGCGAGACGGGCGAAGTCGTCGGGGGTGATGCCCTCCTCATACTTGAGCGTGAAGTTGGGGACGGCGTTCTGGACCTCGGCGTCGGCCTGCAGCAGCAGGCGACCGGCGCGCGTGTCCTCGGGTCCGAGGTTGGCGTGGCAGTAACCGCTGGCGACCGTGCGGTCGATGTAGTTGAGGAAGCGCTTGAAGCGCGGCAGGATCTCCTCGTCGGAAAGACCGTCCAGGAAGGGGTCGAAGAGGCGGTCGAGCTGGCCCACGTAGACGGGGCGGCCGGTGACGGAGGGCACGTTCTGGTAGAGGATCTGCAGGTTCATGAGCAGGTCGTCGAGGTTGTCGGGGGCGTCCAGGCGCAGGAAGTCGCTGCCCTGGCGCGCGAAGCGCTCCATGTCGCAGCAGATGTAGCGCGGGCGATAGGGGGCATTGCCCTCGTGCATGTCGCAGATGGCGTCGCGCTCGAAGAACCAGTCGAACTCGGGCGTCGTGGGGATGGGATGCTCGCAGTTCTCGGCGGCCTGTGCCAGGTGAATCAGCTTTTGTCCGTAGGTGAGGTTGCTCGCCGTGATGATGTCCATGAACTCGCTCATGTGCGCCTCCGCATGTTTCTTGCCGTTGGTTGCATTCATGATAGCCCCTCGGCGTGTGCGAGACGTGGACTGACCGTTGGGGATGGCAATTGCGTTTCGGGGATATGCTCCGACCCGCAGGAGTGGCGACTGGTCCGCCGATGGAGCCGGAACCGGCCTCCGTTGCGGCTCCTGGGACGGACCGGTGGCGACTGGTCCGCCGGTGGAGCCGGAACGAGTCCCCGTTGCGGCTTCTGGGACGGACCAGTGGCGACTGGTCCGCTGGTGGAGCCGGAACGAGTCCCCGTTGCGTCCCTGTGAGCGGACCGGTCACAAAGATGACGTTCATCAATTGCCTCAAAACTGATAACATAACATCTGTTATAAAAAGGAGAGGATGCTATGGCCAGAACGGCTCGCATAACGACGGACGACATAGTGGCGGCAGCGGTCGAACTCGTGCGAACGCAGGGTCACGAGTGTCTCAACGTGCGCGCCTTGGCCTCGGCACTTGGCTGCTCGACCCAGCCGATCCTGTACCACTTTGCCACGATGGGGGAGGTGCGCGACGCCGCCTACCAAGCCATCGACGAGCTGCACAGTGCGTACCTCATGACTGGGCTGGAGACCGCGCAGGACCCCCTCATGCAACTGGGGCTCAACTATGTGCGTTTTGCCCACGACGAGCCGCGCCTGTTCCGGCTGCTCTTCCAGACCGATGCGTTCGGCAGGCAGGACCTGACATCGATGGTGGCCGCACCGGAGGTGCAGGAGATGGTGCAAGTGGTGGCGCAGTCAGCCGGCGTGGGCGTGGAGGATGCGCAGCGCGTGTTTCTCGGCATCTTCGTCACGGCGCACGGGTTTGCGAGTCTTGTCGCCAACAACTCTCTGAGCTATGACGAGGCGCTCGTGGCGGGTGTCCTCGAGGCCACCTATGTGGGAGCAATGCAAGGAAAGGACGATAGCCCATGTTCAAGCTGCTAGACCGTTTTTACGAGAAGAGCCGCATCTGGTTCGCCGTTGCGTGGATCGTCGCATACGTGCTGCTGGCCTCCGAGGCGGATGCGCTCTCCCTCGACCTCGGCGCGCAAAAGATGGTTACTGCGCCTGTGCTTCTGGCGATGTCAGTGGTCCTGTGGGCGTGGGTGCGCCACTCCGGGCTGGGCGAGCATTTTGGCCTGCGTGCGCCCAGCGTATCGGCCAGCCGCATGCTGTGGTACCTTCCGATCGCCATCATTGCCGTAAAGAAGCTGTTCTTTGGAATCGCGCCTGATGGCACGGCTGCCGAGTGCCTGTTCTGGGTGATCAGCATGTGCTGCGTGGGCTATATCGAGGAGCTGATCTTCCGCGGATTCCTCTTCCGTGCGATGGATGAGGACGGCCGCACGAGTGCCGTGGTGGTCTCATCGATCACCTTTGGCATGGGTCACATCGTGAATTCGTTCAACGCGACCGGCCAGGACCTGTTGACCTCGCTGGTGCAGGTCGTCTTTGCCGTGTCGGTGGGCTTTGTGCTGGTGCTGGTCCTGCTCAAGGGTGGCAGCCTCTGGCCGTGCGTGGTGTTCCACATGGTGAACAACGCGTTGGTCATCTTTGAGAATGAAGCCGCTCAGGTGGCGCTGTTCGGATCCGAGCAGATGGCGATGCTGGTTGGCCCCGGCGTGAGCCTGATCCTTGCGCTGGGCTACTCCTTCTACCTGCTACGTCTGCCTGACGCAGAGTAGCTCTCTTGCGTTAAGGGGATACCCCCAAACCGCAAAGCTGCGGTTTGGGGGTATCCTTTTTCTGCAAACGAATGCCTAGTAGCAGTCCCAGTTGAAGAGTACGCGTGAGAAGTCGCCGCGCCGCAGGGCATCGCCGTTGATGAAGAAGCCACCGATGCCTACGTCTCCCCACAGCACGCGGTCCTTGCCGGTGCCGGGCTCGCCCTCCGAGTCAACCTGCAGCAGCAGCGTGTCGAACTCGTCCATGAGCGCGCCGTAGCGCGGATCCTCCTGCGTGAAGAACGGGTACCCAAACACCAGATGGGCAGGCTCGGGGCACTTGAGCTCGTCAAACAGCCTGTCCACGCCATCCTTGTCGAGCAGGTCCCAGTAGCTGTCGCGGCCGGCGACGAAGTCGTCGCCCAAAAGCCCGCGGCAGCAGGCAACAAACAAGTCGTCGATGCGACCGTCTGCGGTGTTCATGCAGCTCGTCGTGGGCTCCACGTTGAGGGCAAACTCGCCGGTGAGCGGGTTGCCCAGATAGTCCTCGTCAAAGCCAACGAGCGAAGTGGGCATGCCGATTGCCTCCACCTGCTCGGGCGTGACGGCGGGGTCGATCGTCTCGTGCCATATCACGCGGAAACCGTTCTGGCGTGTGGAGTCGTCGAAGTCCATGCCCGAGCAGTCGTCCGTAGCATCGATGAAGAACTGCAGAAGCCCCTGGCCGGGCAGGCGCTCGTCGCCGCCAAAGTCCGCGAGTCGCAGCTGGGCGAGCAGCATGAGCTTCTGCCCCTTGGGCGTGGTGGGATAGGCGAGGTCGGCCGGCCAGTAGGGAAGGCCGCCCAGCTTGGTGTCGGTGAGGCCGGGCGTACGGCTTGCATCGATTCTCAACCTGAAGGCGGGCATGTTCGTCCGCGTGCGGATCAGCTCTATCAGCTCGTCCACCTTGTCCAACGGCACGCGCGGGAGCTTGTCTTTGCTCGCCTGCTCTTCCTGTGACATGGCTTTCCTCCCTTTGACTGGACTAGGCGGATGGGGGAGTGTCCCCAAAACAGAATCTATGCTCGCAGGGCGCAGAGCTCGCGGGCGATCTCGGCGCCAAGCGCCACGTTGTTGAACACCAGCTGGATGTTGGAGTTCAGGCTGTCGTTGCCCGTGATCTCGGCGATGCGCGCGAGCAGGAACGGCGTGGTCTCCTTGCCATGGATGCCCTGCTCCTCGCACTCGGCCAGCGCCTGGTCGATGGCCTTGTCGATGACGGCCTTGTCCATCGAGTACTGCTCGGGGATGGGGTTGCCCACGAGGATGCCGCCGGGGAAGTTCAGCTCGCGCTGGGTGTGCAGGATGGAGGCCAGCTCTGCGGGGGTGTCCACGCGGTAGTCGACGCCAAAGCCGCTCTGGCGCGTGTAGAAGGCCGGCAGCTCGTCGGTGCCATAGCCCAGCACAGGCACACCCTTTGTCTCCAGGTACTCCAGTGTGAGGCCGAGGTCGAGGATCGACTTCGCCCCCGCGCAGACCACCATGACCGGGGTCATGGCCAGCTCCTCGAGGTCGGCAGAGATGTCCATGGTGGTCTCGGCACCGCGATGCACGCCACCGATTCCGCCCGTGGCAAAGACGTCGATACCGGCCAACGCCGCGACGATCATGGTGGAGGCCACGGTGGTGGCTCCGTCCAGGCCGCGCGCCACCACCACGGGCAGGTCGCGACGGCTGACCTTAATCACCGCGCGCCCCTTGCGCCCCAGGTAGTCGATCTCGTCGGGCGTGAGGCCCGCGCGCAGTCGCCCGCCGATGACGGCCACCGTTGCCGGCACCGCCCCGTGCTCGCGGACGATGGCCTCCACGCGCAGGGCGGTCTCGACGTTCTGCGGATAGGGCATGCCGTGGCTGATGATGGTCGACTCTAGCGCGACCACCGGCTTGTTGTTGGCAAGCGCCTCGGCGACCTCAGGCGTCAGGTCAAGGTAGCGGCTGAGGTTCTGGTTCTGGTTGGTCATAATCGTTCCTTTCGTCTTGGCCACAACAAGCATAGCGCGTATGTGGCTCTCGTCAGCATTTGAGTCCTTGTGCGGTCAGGCAAGGCCCATGCGCTCCTCAAGGGCCGCCACGCTCATGGCGGGGCTCACAGTCTCTGGGCTCTCCACGGCAATCGCCGACGCCGCAAGGCCAGCCAATCCGGATTCGCGCAGGTCAAAGCCTTGCAGGTACGCCCAGACGAGGCCTGCCATCATGGCATCGCCACCGCCGGTGGTGTTGACGACCTTGCAGGGGAGCAAGGGCAGCCGTACCAGCCGGTCCTTCTCGGCGCAAAGCACGCCCTTGGAGCCGAGCGAGACAAACGCGCGCCCAAGGCCGGTGGCCAAAAGCGCAGCGGCCGCCTCGCCAAGGCTTGCTTCGTCGGTGATGGCAACCCCGCTCAGCGTCTCCGCCTCCAGCCGGTTGGGCTTGAGCGTGCAAAAAGACCCCAACACGGCGGCAACGCGCTGGGCCTTGACCGTGGAGATGGGGTCGCAGAAGAGCGGCCGCTTTACGTGCTCGGCTATCCAGCGGATCGTCTCGGCGGGAACGTTGGTGTCCACCACCACCGCGGCCGCGCCTTGGATGACCTCCAGCCGCTCGGCCACGCGCTCTGGCGTCAGCTGCTCAAGGATCGCCATGTCGTTGATGGCCACCTGCATCTCGCCCTGCGCGTCGGTCACATACAGGTAGGTCGAGGTCGCGCCGCCTGCCACGGCAAACGAGTGCGCGATGTCGATGCCGGCCACGGCACAGCTCTCCACCAGCGCGTCTGCCTGCGCATCCTCGCCAAAGCAGGTGACCAGGCGCACGTCGACGCCAAGCAGCGCGAGGTTGTGGGCAATGTTGCGCCCCACGCCGCCGGGGGAGAGGCGCACCGTCCCCAGGTTGGAGTCCCCCGCCACGACCTCTCCCGTCGGCCGGCCGCAGATGTCCATGTTCGCGCCGCCGATGACTACCACATACGGTCTTTGCTCCATCGTCAAGCTCCCTTCTGCCGGTCATGGTAGACCATCGCGGGGGATATGGCCCGCGCGCGGTATCATCGATGCAACCATTGGGTCAAGGGAAAGAGAGGCGACCATGGGCAAACGCGTCTTTGTCATCGTGCTCGACAGCTTTGGGATCGGCGAGATGCCCGACGCTGCCGCATGGGGCGACGAGGGCTCAAACACGCTCTGCGCCTGCGCCACGAGCCCGCACTTCAGCATTCCCAACCTCACGCAGCTGGGGCTTTGCAACATCGACGGCGCTCTCGAGTCGGTCTACGACCACTCGCTCGTGCCCATCGCGGCCCCGACCGGCGCCTTTGCGCGCATGCAGGAGACCAGCCAGGGCAAGGACAGCACGGTCGGGCACTGGGAGATGGCGGGCGTCATCAGCCCGCGGCCGTTCCCCACCTACCCGCAGGGCTTCCCGCCCGAGGTGATCGAGCCCTTCGAGAAGGCTACCGGTCGCAAGGTCATCTGCAACCTGCCCTACTCCGGCACCGACGTCATCCGCGACTACGGCCGCGAGCAGGTGGAGACCGGCGCGCTGATCGTCTACACCTCGGCCGACAGCGTCTTCCAGATTGCCGCGCACGAGAGCGTGGTGCCCGTGGAGCAGCTCTACGAGTACTGCCACATCGCCCGCGAGCAGCTGCAGGGCGAGCACGGCGTGGGTCGCGTCATTGCGCGTCCCTTTGAGGGCGAGTGGCCCTACCAGCGCACCAAGCGCCGCCACGACTACTCGCTCGAGCCGACGGGCACGACGATGCTCGACCGCCTCAAGGAGGAGGGCTTCGACGTGCTCGCCGTGGGCAAGATTTTCGACCTCTTTGCCGGCAGGGGCACCACCGACCACATCCTCACCAGGGACAACCCCGACGGCATCGACAAGACCCTGGCGTGGATGGACCGCGACTTCAATGGGCTCTGCTACACCAACCTGGTGGATACCGACATGATCTACGGCCACCGCAACGACGTGGACGGCTACGCCAAGGCGATCAGCTACTTTGACGCCAAACTGCCCGAGCTGCTGGCAAAGCTGCGCGACGACGACCTGCTGATGATCACGGCCGACCACGGCTGCGACCCGGTGACCCCCTCCACGGACCACAGCCGCGAGTGCGTGCCGTGGCTCATTGCTGGCCCGCACGTGCGCCAGGGCGCTGACCTCGGCGTTCTGCCCACCTTCGCGGACCTCTCCGCTACCGTGCTCGACTACCTGGGCGCCACCCCGCTTGCGACGGGGGAGAGCCGCCTCTCCGAAATCCTGCAACCGTGATGTCTCGCCGTGGGCCGCATCTCCGGCACCATGGCTCTCGAACCGAAAGACGAACGAAGGGAGTGCATCATGCCTACGCCTCACAACTCCGCACAGAAGGGCGACATCGCCAAGGTCGTGCTCATGCCTGGCGACCCGCTGCGCGCCAAGTACGTCGCCGAGAACTACCTGAGCGACGTCGTCTGCTTCAACCAGGTCCGTAACATGTTTGGCTATACGGGCGCCTACCAGGGCAAACGCATCTCGGTCATGGGCAGCGGCATGGGAATCCCCTCCATCGCTATCTACTCGTACGAGCTGTATCACTTCTATGACGTGGACGCCATCATCCGCATTGGCAGTGCCGGCGGCCTGGCGCCAGGGGTCGAGCTTCGCGACATCCTCATTGGCCAGGGCGCCTGCACCGACTCCAACTTTGCCGCGCAGTACAAGCTGCCTGGCACCATCGCGCCAATCGCCGACTTCACCATGCTGCGCCAGGCGGTCGAGGCGGCCGAGGCGCGCGGGGCCCGCTACCACGTGGGCAACCTGCTGTCCTCCGACGTCTTCTACAGCGACCGCTCCGGCAGCGAGGCGTGGGCTGCGATGGGCGTGCTCGGCGTGGAGATGGAGGCTGCCGCGCTCTACCTCAATGCCGTCGCGGCGGGCAAGCGCGCACTCGGCATCATGACCGTTTCGGACCTCGTGCTGCGCGATGGAAGCCTCTCGGCCGAGGATCGTCAGAACAGTTTCACTGAGATGATGGAAATAGCTCTCGACGTGGCTGCACAGAACGCGGAGTAAGCGTTATAGTGTTTCGTGTGTGTGAATTCAGGTAAATGCGGGGGAGACCCCGTGGTTATAGCAGACCTGCGGCATGGGGTCGCAGGCGCGCAGGAAAAGGGAGAGTGCGTATGTTCGATGCCAAGATGACCCGTCGTACCTTTGCCACTACTATGGGTGTTGGCGCTCTTGCAGCCCTGGCCGGTTGCGGCGGCGGCGCGAGCGAGGGTGCTGGCGACGACTCCGTCAAGATCGAGATGGTCACCGATACCGGTGGCGTCAACGACCAGTCCTTCAACCAGCTCGCCTGGGCCGGCATGCAGCAGCTCGAGGCCGACAACGGCTGGGAGGTCTCCTACATCGAGTCCAAGCAGGACGCCGACTACGCCACCAACCTCGACAAGGCCTATGACGACGGCGCCGACCTCATCTGGGGCATCGGCTTCGCCATGGCTGAGGCTGTCAACAACGCCGCCGAGCAGAACGACGACGTCCAGTTCGCCCTCATCGACGGCACCAACGACAACGGCGCCGAGAACCTGACCGGCGTTCTGTTCAAGGCTCAGGAGCCCTCGTTTGCCGTTGGTTACATCGCGGCTCGCGTCAGCAAGTCCGGCAAGGTCGGCTTTGTGGGCGGCATGAGCTCCGAGACCATCCAGCAGTTCGAGTACGGCTTCTACGCTGGTATCGAGTATGCCAACGCCGAGCAGGGCACCAAGGTGGAGTACCAGGGCCAGTACGCCGAGTCCTTCGGCGACGCCGCCAAGGGCAAGTCCATCGCCCAGAAGATGATCAAGAACGGCTGCGACGTCCTGTACCATGCCGCTGGCGGCACTGGCGTGGGTATGCTCGAGGCCTGCAATGACGCTGGCGTCTGGAGCATCGGCGTCGACCAGGACCAGGCTGTCCTGTTCCCCGACTACAAGACCATCATCACCTCCGCCCTCAAGAAGGTCGACGAGGCTGTCGTCAACGTCTCCAACGGCATCATCGACGGCTCCATCGTCGGCGGCGACAACATCATCCTCGGTGCTGCTGAGGACGCCATCGGCATCGCCCCGACCCACGACGTGCTCGACACCATCAACGCCGACCTCTACGACGAGACCCTCGCCCTCATCGAGAAGATCAAGAGCGGCGACATCGTCGTTCCCGACACCAAGGCTACCCTCGACGAGTTCGTGGCTGGTCTCTAGGCCTCACGCACATACGCATTGCAGAGGAGCGCACCGCAGGGTGCGCTCCTTTTTTCGCGCGCGTAACACATTCTCTCCGTGGGAGTTTGTGTGTCACCCTCCGCGCGGCGCGCCTATGTCGCCCGCATATGGATGAGCGCTGTGCCATTTCTGGCTTAAAAAGTATCGGGTTCACGTATCCTCCACAGTGTGCGGTCAACTATCATGTATGCGGAGTCAATCTAGGGAGGTGGCACGTGGAAGTGAGTCCGGAGTATGCGGTGCAGATGCACGGCATCCTAAAGACCTTCGGTGCGTTCACGGCCCTCGACCGCGTGGATCTTGACGTCAAGAAGCAGACGGTCCATGCAATCTTGGGCGAGAATGGCGCAGGTAAAACCACGCTCATGAACATCCTCTATGGCCTCTACCAGGCTGACGAGGGCGACATCTTCATGAGCGGCGAGAAGGTCAGCATTACCAACCCAACTGAGGCCATCAAGCATGGCATCGGCATGGTCCACCAGCACTTCATGCTGGTGGAGAACTTCACCGTGACCGAGAACATCATCTTGGGCGACGAGGTCTGTGGTGCGGCTGGCATCCTCGACATGGCCCGTGCACGCAAGGAGGTCATGGAGCTTGTCGACGAGTACGGCTTTGACGTCGATCCGGATGCCAAGATCCAGGACATCACCGTCGGCATGCAGCAGCGCGTCGAGATCCTCAAGGCGCTCTACCGCGGCGCCGAGGTCCTGATCCTCGACGAGCCCACTGCCGTCCTCACCCCGCAGGAGATTGACAAGCTCATCGAGATCATGCATGACCTGATTGCCAAGGGCAAGACGATCATCATCATCACCCACAAGCTCAGGGAGATCATGCAGTCCGCCGACGAGTGCTCGATCATCCGTCGCGGCGTCTACATGGGCACGGTCGACGTGCACCAGACCAACGAGACCGAGCTTGCCTCCAAAATGGTCGGCCGCAACGTCAACCTGACCGTCGAGAAGACCCCGGCGCACCCGGGCGAGACGGTCCTCTCCATCCGCGACCTCACCGTCAAGGACGACCGCGGCATCGAGCAGGTTCGTCACCTCAACCTCGACATCCGCTCGGGCGAGATCGTAGGCATCGCGGGCATCGACGGCAATGGCCAGCAGGAGCTCGTCGACGCCATCACCAACATCGTCAAGGCCGAGAGCGGCTCGATCAAGATCAACGGCGACGAGATCGTCAACACCACCCCGCGCAACACCTTCCTGCACAAGATCGCGACGATTCCGTCCGACCGCCATCGCTGGGGTCTGGTGCTGCCCTTCTCCGTAAGCGAGAACACGGTGCTCGAGCGCCACACCGAGGACGACTTCGGTGCCGGCCTGACGCTTGACTACGACAAGATGCGCTCCTACACCACGCAGCTCATCAAGGACTTCGACATCCGTCCCGCGGGCAGCGAGGACGAGCGCATGAGCGGCCTCTCGGGCGGCAACCAGCAGAAGGCCATCATCGCCCGCATGGTCACCGCAGCCCCCAACCTGCTCATCGCCTTCCAGCCCACCCGTGGCCTGGACGTCGGCGCCATCGAGTTCGTCCACAAGACGCTGATTGCCGAGCGCGACCGCGGCGCGGCCATCCTGCTCATCTCCTTCGAGCTCGACGAGGTCATGGACGTGTCCGACACCATCGCGGTCATCTACCACGGACAGATCGCGGGTACCTTCGCCCAGGGCACCGTGGACGAGAACCAGCTCGGTCTTCTCATGGCAGGAGGTGAGGCAAAGTGAGCAAGCTGGAGAAGTTCCTCCGGGGCCGCTTTGCTGCGGCACTCGTGGCCGTGCTCGTGGGCTTCGCCATCTCGGCGATCGTGCTCGCGGCCGCCGGCTACAACCCCATCGGGTCGTTCGCGGCTCTGTTCAACGGCGCCTTCGGCAAGCCCAAGTACATCGCCAACGTCATCATCAAGGCAACGCCCATCCTGCTGACGGGCGTCTCGGTCGCCTTCGCCTTCAAGACGGGCCTCTTCAACATCGGCGCCGAGGGCCAGTACATCCTCGGCACGACGCTCGCCACCATCGTGGGCGTCAAGCTCAACCTGCCGATGCCCCTGCAGGTCCCCATCGTGCTTTGCGCCGGCATCCTCGGCGGTGCCGCGCTTGGCGCCTTCGTGGGCTGGCTCAAGGCCCACTTTGGCATCCACGAGGTCATCACCTCGATCATGTGCAACTGGATAGCCTTCTACCTCTGCAACTTCGTGGTCATGAGCGACACCTTCCACAAGCCCAACTCCACGAGCGCCCTGCAGGTCAACGGCTCCAGCTACACCATGATCTTGGGCAACTGGAAGAAGTCGGCCGAGGGCAAGGCCTTCCTCAAGGGCATCCCCTGGCTGCGCGAGATCCTCGCCAAGACCGACCTCAACTACGGCTTCATCATCGCCGTGCTGGTGGCCATCCTCATCAGCTTCGTGCTCACCCGCACCAAGCTCGGCTACGAGCTTCGCGCCGTGGGCTTCAACCGTGACGCCGCCCGCTTCAGCGGCATCTCGGTCGAGCGCAACATCGTGCTGTCCATGCTCATCTCCGGCGCCATCTGCGGTCTGGCCGGCGCCCTCACCATCACGGGCATCTCGCCGCACACCATCACGCTGCTCGCGGCCATGGAGAGCTACGGCTTCAACGGCCTGTCAGTCGCCTTCATCGCGGCATGCTCGCCGCTAGGTTGCATACCCGCATCCATCCTGTTCGCCTCGCTCATCTACGGCGGCATGTCGGTGCAGCAGGTCATGGGTGCCCCGTCCGACATCATCAACATCATGATCGGTACCATCGTGTTCTTCACGGCTCTGCCGGGCGTCACCCCCATGCTGGCTGACATGATTGCCAAGAGGCGCAAGGCGCAGGAGGACATCAGGGTCTCCAAGGATGGCACTCCGCTGCCGGAGAAGGAGGTGTAGGGCGATGTTTGCAAACCTGATTCTGCTAATCGGCATTACCCTCATGTATTCGACTCCGCTCATCTTTGGCGCTCTCGGCGGCGTCATCTCTGAGCGTTCGGGCGTCACCAACATCGGCATCGAGGGCATGATGGTCATCGGTGCAGTGGCGGCCGCAACGACGAGCTACTTCACGGGCAACCCCTGGATCGGTTTCTTGGCTGCCGGCGCCTGCGGCGCTCTCGTGGCTCTGCTGCACGCGGTCGCCTCGGTCAGCTTTGCGGCAGACCAGACGGTCTCTGGCGTGGCCATCAACATGCTGGCCCCGGGCCTGGCCCTCTTTGCCTGCCGCCGCTTTTTTGACGGCGCGGCCATGAGCCCCATTGCCCCCAAGCTGCCCAAGATCCTGGGCGAGTCGGGCCTTGCGGGCACGCCCTTTGCCAACCTCAACGTCAACGTGACCACGGTCATCGCTCTGCTGTTTACGGCCATCATGTGGTTTGTGCTCTACAAGACCAAGTGGGGCCTGCGCGTGCGTGCCGTGGGCGAGCATCCCGCAGCGGCCGACACCCTGGGCATTGACGTCTACAAGGTGCGCTACTGCTGCGTGCTGCTCTCCGGCATGCTCGCCGGCTTCGGTGGCGCCTCGATGACCATCGCCATCATCGCGCAGTTCACGCAGACGGCCATCTCCGGCCACGGCTTCATCGCCATGGCTGCGGTCATCTTCGGCAAGTGGACGCCCTTTGGTGCCTACGGTGCCTGCCTGCTCTTTGGCTTCACCCAGGCGCTCGTCATCATGCTCGGCGGCGGCGACTTTGTGGTCCCGAGCCAGATCCTGTCCATGCTGCCCTACGCGATGACCATCATCGTGCTCATCCTCTTCGTCGGACGCTCCGTGGCCCCCAAGGCCGACGGCGTGCCCTACGTCAAGGGTTCGCGCTAAAAGCGGGCAGCTTGAGGCTGCATATGCTAGGCAGGGAGCCTCTCGGATTCTCCGGGAGGCTCCTTCCTTGTATGTCGCGGGCACGTCTGACGGCGACTGGTCCGTCGCCAGAGCCGGAACCGACCCCCATTCCGTCTCCCGGAGCGGACCAGTGGCGACTGGTCCGTCGTTCCGACCGGAACCGGCCCCCATTCCGTCTCCCGGAGAGGACCAGTGGCGACTGGTCCGTCGATATGGACGGAACCGACCTCCGTTCCGTCCGCCGGAGCGGACCAGTGGCGACTGGTCCGTCGATATGGACGGAACCGGCCCCCGTTGCGGCTCTGGCAGCGGACCGGTGGCGACTGGTCCGTCGATCCGGACGGAACGAAGCCCCATTCCGTCTCCCGGAGCGGACCAGTGGCGACTGGTCCGTCGATATGGACGGAACCGGCCTCCGTTCCGTCCGCTGGAGCGGACCAGTGGTGCGTCGAGGTCAGCCGATGCCCCAAAGCCGCCGACGGTCGGCAAGCGCGCGCCTCCTGCCTGCGGCCCTATAATGGGCCTATCAAAAAACCGACGGTAGGAGTGGCAATGGACGACGGCAAGCTGGTGGAGCTGGCATTCGAGGCGCGGGAGCATGCGTACACGCCCTACTCGCACTGGGCGGTCGGCGCCGCGCTGCTCTGCGCAGACGGCACCGTCTACCAGGGGTGCAACATCGAGAATGCCGCCTACACGCCCAGCAACTGCGCCGAGCGCACGGCCTTCTTCAAAGCGGTCTATGACGGGGAGCGCGACTTCGAGGCCATCGCCGTGGTGGGCGGTCCCGAGGGCCAGCCAGCACCGGAGATCTGCGCGCCGTGCGGTGTGTGCCGGCAGGTGATGATGGAGTTCTGCGATCCGGCGAGCTTCCGCATCGTGCTGGGCTGCTCTGACGGCGAGCCGCGCGTCTACCTGCTGCGCGAGCTGCTCCCCGAGGGCTTTGGCCCCGACAACCTGAGGCTTTCCTAGGTTCGGGTCCTCTCGGTCTTGTGATACCTGGCTTTTCAGAGAAGGTGGGCTGCCATGCGCATGTACGACATCATCAAGCGCAAGCGCGACGGGCTCGAGCTGACGCCACAAGAGATCAACTACTTCGTCTCCGGCTACGTCGCGGGAACCATCCCCGACTACCAGGCGTCCGCGCTTGCCATGGCCATCTTCTTCAAGGGCATGACCCCGCGCGAGATCAGCTGGCTCACCTGGGAGATGGCTTGCTCGGGCGAGATGATGGACCTCTCCTCGCTGCCGGGCATTAAGGTGGACAAGCACTCCACCGGCGGCGTGGGCGACAAGACCACCCTCGCCGTGGCGCCTATCGTGGCCTCGACGGGAGTGCCCGTGGCAAAGATGAGCGGGCGCGGCCTTGGCCACACGGGCGGGACGCTGGACAAGCTCGAGTCCATCCCCGGCTTCTCCGTGGAGATCGAGCACGACCGCTTTCTCGACATCGTGCGCAACGTGGGCGTGGCGGTGGTGGGCCAGACGGCCAACCTCGTGCCGGCGGACAAGAAGCTCTACGCCCTGCGCGACGTGACGGCAACGGTCGACTCCATTCCGCTCATTGCGTCGTCGATCATGAGCAAGAAGATCGCGGCGGGCGCGGACTGCATCCTGCTGGACGTCAAGTGTGGCAGCGGCGCCTTCATGAAGACCTTCGACGACGCCGAGGCGCTGGCACGGGCGATGGTGGACATCGGCGAGAAGGTGCACCGCACCACCGTCGCACTGATCACCAACATGGACCAACCTCTGGGCAACGCGATCGGCAACTCGCTTGAGGTGCGCGAGGCCATCGACGTCCTCAAGGGATGCGCGCCCGAGGACATCACCGAGACCTGCCTGGAGCTGGCTGCCAACATGCTCTTTCTCGCGCACAAGGGTACGCTCATCAGCTGCCGCGGCCTCGCGCGCCGGCAGGTGGAGAGCGGTGCCGCGCTCAAGAAGTTCCGTCAGATGGTGTCGGCGCAGGGCGGCGACGAGCGCGTGGCCGACGACTACAGCGTCTTCGAGCAGGCGCGTTGCACACGCGAGCTGCTGGCTCCCGTCAGCGGGTGGGTCAAGAGCATGGACGCCGAGCGTTGTGGCCTTGCCTCTGCAGCCCTTGGTGCAGGCAGGGCGACCAAGGACGACGCCGTGGACCTCACGGCGGGCATCATCCTCAACCGCAAGGTGGGGGACCGGGTGACCAAGGGCGACGTGCTGGCCACGCTCTACTCATCCAGCGAGGAGAAGCTCGACGACGGCGAGCGTCGGCTGCTCTCCGCCTTTGACATCGGGGGCAATCGTCCCGTACGGACGCCGCACTTCTTGGCACGAGTGACCACCGAAGGCGTCGAGCGCTTCTGACAACGCCAGACTCTTTGCCCCGGCCCATTCACAAGCCCTGTCATCCCAGCGTGACGCGGCTGCGTCCGCATGCGTGTGGTTGCCATCCGTCGATGGGCGGCGCTCCAACATGGATGTGAGAAGGTTCCCACATTCTATGATTGAAATGCTAGGCCATTGGCCAGATGTGCCACGGTCAGCAGTCTCGTTTGGGAAAAGGGAACAGAGGAGGAAACTATGTCATTTCCGAAGGGGTTTTTGTGGGGCGGCGCCACGGCAGCTAACCAGTACGAGGGTGCTTGGGACGTAGACGGCAAGGGCGCTTCGATTGACGACCACCTGCGTGGCGGCGACGGCATCCATGGCATTCCTCGCCAGATCGACGAGGTCTTCGATCCCGATGCCCTGTATCCCAGCTGGGAGGCAACGGACTTCTATCATCACTACGAGGAGGACATCGCACTGTTCGCCGAGATGGGCTGGAACGTCTTCCGCATGTCCATCAACTGGTCGCGCGTCTTTGCCAACGGCGACGGCGAGCCCCTGGAGAAGGGCCTCGAGTTCTACGACAAGGTCTTTGACTGCTGCGTCGAGCACGGCATCCAGCCGCTCGTGACCCTGTCGCACTACGAGATTCCGTACTCCCTGGTCGAGCGCTTCAACGGCTGGGCCTCGCGCGAGCTCATCGACATCTTCTTCAACTATGCGAAGACCGTCATCGACCGCTACCATGACCGCGTCAAGTACTGGCTGACCTTCAACGAGAACAACCTCGGCTGGTCCGACATGGGCACCATGCTCTCCACCAGCATGCTCAAGGGC
>CADAQM010000002.1 GCA_902790135.1 uncultured Coriobacteriaceae bacterium | reverse complement strand
GCCGCGCGGGAGGTGGCCATAGGAAAAGGTGGGCCGGTCCCCGAGAAGTCGGAGGCTGGCCCACCTTTGCCACTTGACAAGTCTATCTACATATCAGTCAGCGATGTTTATGGGTTCTTCACAAGCAATGAGCAGTATCGTGCCCTACGGGAGGAGCTGTTTGAAACGGAGCTCCTTCCAGCCGTTAGCGATATGTTGGACAAGGATTCCGGTAACCCCACAAGCATCTATGGGGTTTCCAATCTGATAGCAGCCTCGTGGATTATGAATCACATCATCTGGGATGCCTATCACTATCCAATAGCGCCCGCTCAATTTGACTCCCAGGACGACGCTGTTGGGCAGCTTTGGAACTGGACGGCAGCCCGCATCAACTGGCTGGCACGCCATCTGGTTGGCTCGGAGTCCCAGGCAGTCGAGTTGGACGGTCCCAAGAACGGAACATATACGCTCATCTCTGCGATGGGTACGGTGCTGGATGTTGCCGGTGGTTCTATGCTTGCAAATGCGAATGTGCAGACATGGACTTCCAATGGCACCGGAGCTCAATTGTTCCATCTGTTGCGTGTCGGTACGGCAGATACGGGCGAGGGCTACTACGCCATCTTCAACGCGAAGTCTGACCTCGCACTTGACGCTTGCGGGAATAGTGGTTCGAATGCGAACAATGTCTGCCAGAACCAGTACAACGGAAGCGACACTCAGCTCTGGGTTCTTCGCCGAGTGTCCTCTGATGCGTCCGGTGGATTCCAGATTGTCAGCCTCAACACTGGCTTGGCGCTCACGATGGCATCCGAGAGTCTTGGAAACGGCGTGAACGTGCAGCTGGCCAGGATTGATGGCGGAAAGACCCAGTATTGGCACCCTTGTGCTGCCTAGCTTGCGATTTGTACGTGGATGCAGTAATCCACTAGAATACGTCTGAAAAGGCTGAGTACACTGTCCAATCAAAACACTAGCTGCGTCCCGAACTATGGAGGTAAAGCCGTGGGCTACAAGAACGACGCCATCGACATCGAGGAGAAGAAGGCCTATGGAGAGGTCTCCTCTGACGGGTCATACAAAGGTCTTCGCAGGGTCTTGACGTATGGGACCTTCGATCTGCTGCACTTTGGCCATGTACGTCTCCTGCGCCGTGCTGCCCAGCTCGGTGACTATCTGGTGGTGGCGCTCTCTACCGACGAGTTCAACGCAGGCAAGGGCAAGAAGTCGTTCTACGACTACGACACGCGCAAGGAGATGCTCGAGGCGATTCGCTACGTTGATCTCGTCATCCCCGAGGACTCATGGGAGCAGAAGGTCGATGACGTGAAGCAGTATGGCATCGACGTCGTGGTGATGGGCGGCGACTGGGCCGGCAGCGATAGGTTCGAGTACCTCAAGGACTACTGCGAGGTCGTGTACCTTGACCGTACCCCAGGCATCTCGACCACACAGGTTAAGCAGCACCTGGCCACAGGAAGCGCAGCTCACTAGTCTCGCTGTAGCCCTACGCGCAAGCGGTAAAGAGCAATGCAAAGGTCCGTCTCGTCAATAGGGCGAGACGGACCTTCTCATATTGGAGTGGTCGAGTTCGCGTGGAGGCTTAATGTCGAGGTGCCAGCCTTTGGCCAGCCATATAGCTTTACGACCGGCTCTGTCTTCAAAGTCGGACAAGCTTTTGCTTTGTGATGGTAAGGTTGAGAGGTTAACGCAGTGGCGGAAGGAGGCGTCTGTGATGTCTGAGAGAAAGCCACGCTTCTTTGCGTGCATAGCGGCCTTCATTGTGATTTGCGTCGTTATGTTCTCATGTCCGGTGGGTGCCCAGGCAACCGATGCGGTGCCCGCTGATGATTCAGCACAAGAGACTACGCTCGATTCAGCATCAGAGGGCAAGGGGACGGGCGTCCCAACCGATGACGAGCTTGTCGTGCCAGATGAGACGGTAGACGAACAGCCCATGAACGAGGGCGAGCCGGCTGCCGATGAGAACGAGTCCGAGGACGAGGGCGACACGGACGACACCGCGGTGGACGAAGCCACCGACGAGGTCCTCGAGCCTACGATCACCGAAGGGGCTGACACCGAAGGTGCAGCTGCCAGCGGCGTCGACCCCGAAGCAACCACCGACGCCTCCGAGCAGGTCCCGCAGCAGCCTGATCCAGAACAGGTAATAACGGAGCAGCTCGTCGCTGATGGGGCCTATGTCATCAAGACGGGCGTGGGGTCTGATTTCGTGCTCGATACCGTTGGCACAAAAAACGTCGCCAAGGCCAATGTGGTTGAAGCCACCTATACCGGTGGGGCCGCGCAAGCATGGCAGATTGCCTACAATGCGGCACGCGGCCTCTACCAGATCTTCCGCACGGCCGCGGATGGCACCAGGCTCTCGCTTGACGTTGCGGGTGGCAAGGTTGCTAGCGGCACCAATGTGCATCTGTGGGAGAGCAACGATACCGATGCGCAGCTGTGGGACATCGTTGCCTACGGCTCTGGCTACCGTATCATCTCCGCGCTTGGGGACGCGCTTGCGCTGGATGTCCGCGGGGCCAAGGCTGCTGACGGGACCAACGTCCAGGTCTATACCGACAACAAGAGTGCTGCGCAGCGCTTCGGCTTGTTCTCCACGAAACTAGAGGTGAGCGGAACGCAAGTGGTGCAGGACGGCACGTACGAGATCGTCTCGACGGTGCCCGGCGGGACGCGCAACGTCGCCGACATCAACGGCGGGTCTCTGTCAAACGGTGCCAATGCGCAGATTTATGCGGGCAACGGAACCATTGCCCAGCGCTTCCACTTTGCCTATAACGTCGCCGGCTACTACGACGTGGTTGCTGTGGGCTCAGGCTGCGCGCTCGACGCGTGGAAAGCTAGCTTGCTCCCGGGCACCAACGTGCGTCAATACGAGAGCAACGGAACCAAGGCGCAGCAGTGGGTGGTCCTGAAGAACTCGAACGGGACCTATACGCTGCTCAACCGCGCTTCAGGCCTTGCGCTCGACATCTCTGGCGGGAGCGCCAGAAACGGTGCCAACCTGCAGCTCTACACGTCCAACGGCACGGCAGCCCAGCAGTTCAAGCTGCATGCGGTGGACATGCTACCCACGGGCCTGTACACCATATGTGCCCTTTCGGCCAACAAGCAGGTCGTCGACATCAAGGGGGCCTCCACAAGCTCAGGTGCTGCGGTGCAGATGTACGCTTCCAATGGCTCGCTAGCGCAGAAGTTCGAGCTCAAGAAGGTGGGCGCCAACGAGTACCGCATACGTACGGCGTCATCGGGCGGATGGCTCACAGCAGGCGCATCCGGTGCGACGGTAACCCAGCAGGGCAACCATGCAACCGCGGTGACAGGTGCGAACACCTGGCGTGCTGAGTGGGCGGGTGGCCATTTCGTGTTGGTAAACAAGGCCAACGGCGCGGCGCTCACCATGACGGGCGGCAAGACCTCAAACGGGACCAAGCTGACCACATCTACCACCTCTGGCAATGCGTCGCAGCGGTTTACGCTCAAGTCCACCCACTTGCTTGAGGCAGGCTGCTTCTTTATCGCCAACACCAAAGGGCCTTATCTCACCATCGAGGACAGCTCTGCCTCCGCCGGCGCCAATGTCGAGCTCTATGCAAAGGGTGCGGCCTTGGGTCAGTACTTCTACCTCGAGCGCAGCGGGTCAGTGTATCGCCTCAAGAACGCCTACAGCGGAAAGTACGTAGCGGCCACAGGCACGGCGAGCAAGTCCAATGTCGTCCAACAGTCTTCGTCCTCGTCGAACAACCAGCGCTGGTATGCGCGCATTGCCGATGGCGGCTGCGTCACGTTCGAGAACGTCGGGGCATCGGGCAAGGTGCTCGACGTCTTGGGCGGCAAGACAGCCAACGGCACCAACGTGCAGATTTACTCGGCCAACAACAGCTCCGCGCAAGCTTGGAAGCTCATTAAGACCACCTACAAGCCATATCCCGAATACGTGCTCAAGGCCATCAGAAAGGCAAACGCCAGCTACAGTTCCACCAAGTACCTCATCGTGGTGGACAGGAATCATACGCGCGTGATTGTCATGAGCGGCGGCAACGGCAACTGGAAGCCTTACAAGACTATTAAATGTACGGTCGGCGCTCCTTCAACGCCCACGGTGACAGGTAGCTTCAGTGTCGGGTCGAGGGGTTACTCGTTTGGATCGGGCTTCACGTGCTACTACTGGACGCAGTTCTATGGCGACTACCTCTTCCACTCGGTGCTTTACCGGGAGGGCACGCGCACCGTTATGGACGGCAGGTTGGGCGTCCATGCAAGCCACGGATGCGTGCGCATGGCCATCGGAAACGCCAAGTGGATCTACTCCAACGTTCCTAGTAAGACAAGGGTGCTCATCTACTAGAGATGGGACTAACAACAAAGTGATGTAACCAGTCGGTCTCACGCACCGCCTTGGGACTGGCCAGAAAGATTGTGCAGGTACGGCATGAAACGCAAAACCTCGCTCCTTATGGGTCTACTGGTGGCCATAGCGTTAGGCGCGATGTGCCCCTCGCTGGCATTTGCCGAAGAGTGCGGCGTGGGTTCCGAGGCACAGCAGCTCTCACAGGATGGGTCTGGCGCAGACGTCTCCAGCGACGAGGATGCCCTGGCAGGGGAGAAGCCTGCAGTCGTCTCTGGCGCTGACGCGTCTGAGGACAACAGCGAAATCGTCGAGGCTGGCTCGGGCGAGCAGGGTTTGTCACAGGATCAGGAAGAGATACGGGAGCAGGCTGGGGGAGAGGCCGATGGCGGTGCCGCGGCTTCGGGCGAGACGAATGCATCCGATGATGCCCACGAGACCGAGCAAGGCACCGTCCAGGAGGGCGAGGTTGCGGAAGACCCCACCACGCCGAGTGAGGCCGACGCCCAGACAACCGAGGAGGACCTCGACGACGCGAGCGACGCCGATCAGGACGGGACGCCCTCGCTGCCCCGCTCCGCCTTTGCCATCGAGACGGGTGTGGTCTATGGCGTAGTCGTCGACGTGCGGGGTGGCTCTGCACAGAACAAGGCGACCATCCAACTATATCGATCCAATAACTCGGGCGCCCAGCGATGGAGGCTCGTGCAGGGTAGTGCGGGCTACTACATCGTCAACGTGGCAAGCGGCAAGGTCCTTGATGTGGCGGGCGGAAAGACTACGTCTGGCACCAAGGTCCAGCTCTATTGCAAAAACGGCACGCTGGCTCAGATGTGGGAGCCCGTGGCCTGCGAGAACGGCGGATACATCCTCAAGTCCTGCCTTGGATACGGGCTCGTCCTTGACGTGCAAAGTGGCAAGAGCGCCAATGGCACGCTCCTTCAGGTGTGGACGGCCAATGGGACCAACGCGCAGCGCTTTTGGCTGCGTGTCACGGACCCGGGAATTGAGGCTGGTGTGCAGGCAATCGCCGATGGAGCGTACACCATCGTCTCCTCGACGGGCTCCAGGGTGCTTGACGCCAAGAACGGCACGCTAACCAAGGGCTCGAACATTCAGCTCTACTCGTCAAATGGGACTAACGCACAGAAGTTCTGGGCCACGTACGCGGATGGTTTCTACACCTTCAGCAATACGGTGTCAGGCCTCGCTCTTGACGTCGCCTCCGGTAGCCCCGTTTTGCAGGCGCAAACGTGCGACTGTGGACCCCTAACCACAGCAAAGCGCAGCAGTGGAGCCTTGTTGACAACGGCGATGGCACCTATCGTATCGTGAGCCGTGCGGGTGGCCTGTCGCTTGACGTTTTCGGTGGCAAGAATGCCAACGGCGCCAACGTGCGGGGTTACTACAAGAACGGTACTGACGCGCAGGCGTGGGTGTTCAAGGCAACCGCAGCCCTCGCCGATGGCAACTACGTGATCACTCCAACGGGCACAACACGCGCGCTCGACGTGTGCGGCGGTTCCGCGAGCTCGGGAGCAAAGGTGCAGGGGTATGCACGCAACGATTCGATGGCCCAGCGCTTCCATGTGAAGCGGCTTTCCGACGGTAGCTACGAAGTGCGCAACATCAACTCGGGCCTGTGGGTCAGGTCGGGCGCAAATGGCATCGAGCAGTCTTCCAAGAGCGCCTCCTGGACGATTGGCTGGCTCGATGGAGGCCTGGTGTTCAGGAGCGGAGATGCGAGCATCTCTTGCACGTCCGGGCAGTGCAAGCTGGTCGAGGCCAGCAAAGGCACCCCGTTCGTGTTTGACCGGACCTCGATCCTACAGAACGGCTATTACAACATCCAGAGCCTTCTGGGAACCTGCCTTGACATTAAGGGCAAGAGCATAAAGAGCGCGAGCGCAGTTGCCAACTCTAAGAACGGCGCGAGCTCCCAGCTCTGGTATGTGGTGAGTGCTGGCAATGACGCGTACCGCATCATCAACATCCACAGCAGCTTCCTGCTCGAGCCCGTCAGCGATGCAAAGACAGCGGGCACCAACGTACGGCAGGCCACCTACACAGGCAGTGCCAGACAGGTCTGGAATGCCGTCTGGAGCGACGAGGGCCGTATCGTGCTGGTCAACCGCGCCACCGGCCTCGCGCTCGACATCAGCGGTGCGTCGACTAGGAGCGGCGCTAACGTGCAGGAGTACACCAAGAACGGCACCAAGGCTCAGTGCTGGCGGTTCGTGCCCGTGGGCAATGTGACGCTTTCAAAGCTCCAGCAGGCGGTCATCAAGTCCGCAAAGAACACTCCCAGTACGCCTGCTGGGTATTGTTCGGAGTGGATTACGCGCGTCTTCCGCAATGCAGGCCTGGGGTCTTGGTATGGCGACGCGTGTGACATGTACAGGAACTACTGCAAGAACGGCCACCTCCCCGCGATTCAGCCAGGCATGATCGTGGCGGTGAGTTCGCACGGCCATA
Organism: uncultured Coriobacteriaceae bacterium; assembly: GCA_902790135.1. Taxonomy (GTDB): domain Bacteria; phylum Actinomycetota; class Coriobacteriia; order Coriobacteriales; family Atopobiaceae; genus UBA1367. Next base: position 89,933 of record CADAQM010000002.1, on the reverse strand, counting down.
CTCGGGCAGGCAGCATCTGGGGCCATATCGGCATCTATATCGGTGACGGTCTGATCATGGACAGCATCGGCTATGTTCGTACGATGTCGCTGCGGGAGTGGGTTGACTACTACGGTAACAGGGTTACCCCAAAGTGGGGGTGGGTCGGCAAGAAAGCCCTCGTCTAGCGCATCAGGGAGCCCCAAGTCGGGGCTCCCTTTCTTTTATGATGCGGCTCGTGTGCCTTGTGTGCAGCCTTGAAAATGCATGATGTGGCGGCTATATTGGTTACAACCTTTAAGCGCGGTACGGGATGCCGGCAAGGTGACTTACCACATATGCACTCGTTTTGAGTCTCCTTCCGGATGTCCATGCCGCGTGAGCGGGTAGGCATCTTTTTTATTACGGAAGGAGTTCCATGGATCAGGCCATTCTCAAGGCGGTCATCATGGACGAGCAGGCGATGGATCGCGCCATCACCCGCATCGCTCACGAGATTATCGAGCATAACGAGGGCGCGGACAGCATCGCACTGGTCGGCATCCTGCGTCGCGGCGTACCTCTGGCGGAGCGTCTCGCAGACAAGATCGAGGCAATCGAAGGCGTGCGTCCCAAGATCGGCAAGCTCGACATCAGCTTCTATCGCGATGACTTCTCAAGCCACATCGCACCGGTCCTCCATGCCACCGAGATCATGTTCCCCATCGACGGCGTCGACATCGTGCTGGTCGATGACGTCCTCTATACCGGTAGGACCATCCGCGCCGCACTGGACGCCCTGATGGACTATGGTCGCGCCAAGAGCGTCCAGCTTGCCGTCATGGTCGACCGCGGCCACCGCGAGCTTCCGATCCGCGCGGATTACGTGGGCAAGAACGTCCCCTCGTCCCACGACGAGGACGTGCGCGTGAGCGTCACCCCGCTCGACGAGAAGAACTCCGTCGAGATCTGGGGTATCGACAAGTCCCTTGGAGGTGCTAAGTAACCATGCTTTCCGTCAAGCATCTCATTGACACCACGAGCCTGACCGCTGACGACATCACTCAGATTCTCGACACGGCCAAGTCCTTTGACCCCATCGTCAACGGTCGCAACATCAAGAAGGTTCCCGCGCTGCGTGGTCGTACCATCGTGAACCTCTTCCTCGAGCCTTCCACTCGTACGCTCAAGAGCTTCGAGCTGGCTGAGAAGCGTCTTTCCGCCGACTCCATCTCCATGGGCGGTGCGACCTCCTCGGTCGTCAAGGGCGAGAGCCTGGCCGACACCATCCAGACCATCGACGCCATGAAGGTCGACATGTTCGTCGTCCGCGCGCGTCTCGCGGGCACCCCGCAGGTCATCACCCAGAACACCGATGCGATCGTGATCAACGGTGGCGACGGCAAGCACCAGCATCCCACCCAGGCGATGCTCGACCTCTACACCATCCGCGAGCACTTCGGCCATCTTGACGGCCTGAAGGTTGCCATCGTCGGTGACCTCGCCCACAGCCGCGTGTGTGGTTCCCTCGCCCCCGCCCTCAAGACCATGGGCGCCGACGTGACCCTCGTGGCACCTCCCACCTTCCAGGTGGGCGACCCCTCGTGGTTCGGCTGCAACCAGACCAACCACCTCGACGACGTCATCGAGGACATGGACGTGATCTACATGCTGCGCGTCCAGCTCGAGCGCATGGAGGGCGCTGCCATCCCGTCCCGCCGCGAGTACAACCGCCTCTACGGCCTGTCGCTCGAGCGCGAGGCTCGCATGAAGGACAACGCGATCATCTGCCACCCGGGCCCGATGAACCGCGGCATGGAGATTGACGCCGAGGTCGCAGACTGCGCCCGTTCGAGGATTCTGAACCAGGTCAACGCGGGCGTGCTCACCCGCATGGCCGAGATGTACCTGCTCATGGGAGGAGAAGAGTAATGGCTTATCTGATCAAGGGTGCCCATGTAGTAGACCCCCAGGTGGGTTTGGACGGCATTCGTGACGTGCTCGTCGAGGACAAGCAGATCGTCGAGGTTGCCGAGGCGATTGAGGCTGCCGAGGGCGTCGAGGTCATCGACGGCGCCGGCAAGTACCTCGTGCCTGGCCTGGTGGACATGCACGTTCACTTCCGCGATCCCGGCTTCGAGTACAAGGAGACCATCGCCAGCGGCTCCCGTGCGGCTGCACACGGCGGCTTCACCGACGTGGCGACCATGCCCAACACCGACCCGGTGACTGACACCGGAGCCGAGATCCGCTATCAGATCGACACCGCCCGTCGTGCCGGCCTGGTGCACGTGCGTCCCATGGGCGCGCTCACCCGCGGCGAGAAGGGCGAGTCCCTCGCAGAGATCGGCGACATGGTCATGGAAGGCGCCTCCGCCTTCTCCGACGACGGCCATGGCGTCCAGAGCGCGGGCATGATGAAGACCTGCATGGCCTACGTCAGTCAGTTCGACCGCGTCGTGTGCGCTCACTGCGAGGACGAGAGCCTCACCAAGAACGGCGTCATCAACTCCGGCCGCGCCGCCACGCGTCTTGGCATGTTCGGCTGGCCCGCCCTCGGCGAGGAGATCGAGATCTGGCGTGACATCGAGCTTGCCCGCATCACGGGCTGCGCCCTGCACATCTGCCACATCTCCACCGCCAAGGGCCTCGAGATGGTCAAGGCCGCCAAGGCCGAGGGCCTGCCTGTCACCTGCGAGGTCACGCCGCACCACCTGTTCCTGTGCGACGAGGACATCGACGACACCTACAACACCAACCTCAAGATGAACCCGCCCCTGCGCAAGGCCTCTGACGCCGCCGCGCTGGTCGAGGGCATCATCGACGGCTCGATCGACTGCGTCGTCACCGACCACGCCCCGCATGCCAAGCACGAGAAGGACTGCGAGTGGGAGATCGCCTTCTTTGGCACCATCGGCCTCGAGACCTCCCTGCCGCTCATGATCACCAACCTCGTTGACACGGGCAAGATGAGCTGGGATCGCCTGGTCGAGGTCATGGCCGTCAACCCGCGCCGCCTGCTCCGCTGCAACCCCGTCAAGATCGAGGCTGGCTCCCAGGCCGACCTCACGCTCATCGACCCCAAGCGCGAGATCGACGTGACCGAGGACTACTTCGAGAGCAAGTCCAAGAACTCCGCCTTCTTGGGCCAGCATCTCACCGGTGTCGCGACCGACGTTCTGATGGCGGGCAAGCGCACGCTCATCGACGGTGTCGTGGCGTAAGGCAACACTATCAGCCTGTCGGACGGGCCTTCCTCCGCGAGGGGGAGGGCCCGTTCTCTGAGGCTGCCGTTCGGGCGAGTTGTCGTATCTCGATGGGTGCGCGCCCGTGGAGGCAAAGCCATGACAGCTGTTCGATTACCATGAGTGTCACCAAGTGATGAGAAAAGGAGCCGCATGGAAGCATCAAACACCAGGCTTTGGCCCTTTGAGGTGGTGAGCAACGAGCCGATCGCACAGGACATCTGGCGTCTCGTCATCTCGTCGGACGTCGCGGCCGAGATCGCGCCCGGCCAGTTCATGAATCTGCAGGTTCCCGGCGACGGGTCGCACATCCTGCGCATCCCACTCTCGTTCGCCTCCTCCCACGGCCCGAGCGGTACGGTCGAGCTCATCTATGCCGTGGTGGGGGAGGGTACGCGTCGCCTCTCGAAGATGGCTGTGGGTGACACCTCCACGCTGGTCGGCCCTTCGGGGCGCGGCTGGCAGCTGCCCAAGGCGCCTGGAAGGTCGCTTCTGGTTGCCGGTGGCGTGGGCCTGCCGCCCATCGTGGCAGCCGCGCGCATGCTCGCCGCACGTAGCCTCGGCTTCGACGCGATCGTGGGTGCCCAGACGGCCGATCGTCACCCTGAGGCGCAGATCGACCTGCTTAGGGGGCTTCCCGCAAACGACCTCTGCGATTGCGCACGCCGCGTGCTCGTTACGACCGACGACGGCACGCTCGGTATCAAGGGCTTCACGACTGACGCCATGGCACAGCTCCTCGAGGAGCGCACGTATGCGCAGGTCTACACCTGTGGCCCCAACGTCATGATGGCGGGCGTCGCCAGGCTCGCGCATGAGCATGGAGTCGCCTGCCAGGTGTCGATGGAGCGCATGATGGGCTGCGGCTTTGGTGCCTGCGCCTGCTGTAACGTCGCCATGGCGCAGGGCGGCTACGCGCTCTGCTGCCAGGACGGACCGGTCTTCGACGCCGAGGAGGTGGCGTGGTGAGTGTGAACATGGCCGTCAACCTGGGCGGCATTGCCATGAGGAATCCCCTCAACACGGCCTCGGGCACCTACGGCAACGGCTGGCAGTTCGAGGGCTTCTACGACGTGGGTGCCACCATGGGTGCCATCACCTGCAAGGGCGTCGCCGCCGAGCCCTGGGTGGGCAATCCTGCGCCGCGCCTGGCCGAGCTCTCGGGCTCTGCCATCATGAACTCCGTTGGCCTGCAGAACCCCGGCGTCGCCGCCTTCGTCGAGCAGTACGGCTCCTATCTCCAGGGCCTGCGTGACAAGGGCTGTCAGGTCATCTGTCAGGTTGCCGGCCACTCCATCGACGAGTACGTGCGGGCAACCGAGCTCTACGAGGAGCTCGCGCCCTTTGCCTCCGGGTTCGAGATCAACATCTCCTGCCCCAACATCGCTGCTGGCGGTGCGGCCATGGGTGCCACGCCTGCGGCTGCAGCCGAGGTCATGCGTGCCGTTAGGCCCCGCACCTCGCGTCCCGTAGTCGTCAAGATGGCTCCCCACGACGTGGCCGAGATCGGCCGCGCGCTCGAGGATGCCGGCGCGGACGCGCTCTCGCTCATCAACACCATCCCAGGCATGAGCATCGACGTGCGTACCCGCAAGAGCCGCCTCTCCCGTCCCACTGCCGGCGTCTCGGGTCCCGCCATCCACGCAATCGCCGTGCGCATGGTCTGGGAGTGCGCCAAGGCGGTGTCGATACCGCTGTGCGGCATCGGTGGCGTGAGCTCTGCGGAAGATGCCGCAGAGATGATCCTCGCCGGGGCGACAGCCGTCTCCCTGGGCACGGTCAACATGTACGATCCCGCCTGCGCGCCACGCATACTGGCCGACCTCGAGCAATGGGTCGAGTCGCAGGGGGTTTCCGATATCAACGAGCTGATTGGAGCATTCGAATGCTAAGTGAGCAGCAGGCGCGCGACGCCATTATCGTCGCCATGGACTGTGACCGCGAGACCGCCCTCGACCTTGCCGACAAGCTGTCGGGCAAGGCGGTGTGGGTCAAGGTGGGCATGACGCTCTTCTACCGTTACGGACCCGCCATCGTCGACGACATGCGCGCCCGTGGCCTGCGCGTCTTCCTCGACCTCAAGCTGCATGACATCCCGTTCCAGATCAGGGGCGCGGCCTTCTCCGCATCCCTGACCGGTGCCGACATCCTCTCCATCCACGGCCTTGGTGGCGCTGCCATGATCGCCGAGGGTCGTGCCGGTGCCGAGGAGGCGGCCGTCGAGCGCGGGGGAGAGCGCACCAAGCTGGTGGCCATCTCAGTGCTGACGAGCATGGACGCCGATGCGCTGGCTTCCATCGGCGTGGAGTCTCCCATCGCCGAGGAGGTAGCCCGCCTCGCCTCGCTGGCTGTCAGCGCGGGCTCTGACGGCATCGTCTGCTCTCCGCAGGAGGCTGCCGAGATGCGCGAGCTACTCGGTCCGGACGCGCTGATCGTGTGCCCTGGCGTGCGCCCCGCCGGTGCTGCCGTGGGCGATCAGAAGCGCGTCGCGACGCCTGCCGCCACCATCGCTGCCGGCGCCTCTAAGCTCGTGGTGGGTCGACCCATCACCCACGCGGAGGATCCCGCGGCCGCGTTCGAGGCGATCGTCGAGGAGCTCATGTCATAGGCTTTTGCCAGCTAAAGGCCCTTTTCGAGCAAAATGAGGCACTAATGTCGCACATTCTGCAAAAAAATGTGCGGCTTAGTTGAAGAGGGCTTGATAAACATGGGTCTGAGCGTCAATATAGTTTCTCGGCAGTTTTGACCTGCTAATATGACAATGTCAGCAACTTAATGTGAATTCATACACATTCGATGTTTGGAGGAATCATGCCACTACCTCAGCTCTCCGATGAGCAGCGCAAGGCTGCCCTTGAGAAGGCCGCTGCAGCTCGTCATGCCCGTGCGGAGCTGCGCGATAAGATCAAGAAGGGCGAGACGACCCTCGAGGACGTGCTCGACTCCGATGATCCCATCGCTTCTCGCATGAAGGTTTCCGCCCTCATCGAGTCTCTGCCCGGCTATGGCAAGGCCAAGGCCGCCAAGATCATGAACGAGCTGGGCATCTCCCCGTCGCGTCGCGTCAAGGGCCTCGGCGCCCGCCAGCGCGAGCAGCTGCTCGAGACCCTCGCAAAGTAGTGGCGCGCAGGGCCAGACTCTTCGTAGTTTCGGGACCGTCAGGTGTTGGGAAGGGGACGCTCGTCTCGCGTGTGCGAGACAGGATTCCCAACCTGGGCCTGACGGTTTCTGCAACTACGAGGGATCCACGTGCTGGTGAGATTCCAGACGTCTCCTACCACTTCATAACGGAGGACGAGTTCGAGCGCCTCGTGGCCGAGGGCGCGTTCCTCGAGTGGGATGGCCACTTCGGGAGCCATTACGGCACCCTGTGGAGCGAGGTCAATCCCCATCTCGAGCAGGGCAACTCCGTCATCCTCGAGATCGATGTCAAGGGTGCGTTCAACGTGCGCAAGGCACTGCCCGAGGCCGTGCTGATCTTTGTGGCGCCGCCCTCGCTCGAGGAGCTCGAGGCGCGTCTGCGCGGACGAGGCGCAGAGAACGAGGCCCAGATCGCGCAAAGGCTCGAGCGCGTCGAGATGGAGATGGGATACGCACCCCAGTACGACGAGATTCTTGTCAACGACGACCTCGATCAGGCCACCTCTGCCCTTGAGGAGCTGATCAGGCATTACGAAACCGATGGAGGTACCGACCAAGATGGCAATCACTAAGCCCGAGATCGATAGCCTGCTCGAGAAGACCGAGCACAATCCCTTCCTGCTGTGCTCCATTGCGGCAAAGCGCGCATGCGACATCAACAACATGGTCCGCGGCCAGCACCTGCGTGTTGCTGCCGTCCAGGAGTTCGACGACATCACGACGGTCATCTCCGGCGAGGACCCCGTCTCCATCGCCATGGAGGAGATCGAGGCCGGTACGCTGAGCTTCGTGCAGGATGCCTTTGACGAGGACATCAAGGGCTCCAACAAGCAAGTCCAGCAGAACCTCTAGCCTATGTCCAAGCGCGTCTGCCTGGTTCACTATCACGAGATCGGCCTCAAGGGCAAGAATCGTGCGACTTTCGAGAACCAGCTGGTAAACAATCTGCATAGGGCGCTGCGCGGGCATGGCGTGGAGAGCGTCAAGCGCGTAAGCGGCCACATCCTCGTGTCGTTTGCCTCCGGGCAGGCGACGATGGAAGAGGCCCGAGTTATCTCCCAGGTGCCTGGGGTGGCTCGGGTGTCTCTTGCATACCTGTGCGGCCTCGACGAGACCGAGTACTGCGCTGCCGCCGTCAAGGCGCTGGGGGAGTCGGGTCCCTTCGAGACCTTCAAGGTGCACGCACGCCGCTCCTCCACGAGCTACGAGCTGCACACGCTGGACATCCACCAGCTTGTGGGAGGCGTCCTCTGCGAGGCCTATCCCACCAAGAAGGTGAAGATGCACGACCCCGACGTGATCGTCTACGTGCTGGTGGTGCAGGGCAGCGTCTACGTGTACGCCGCATCCATGGTCGGCGTTGGCGGCCTTCCGGTGGGCACTGCCGGCAAGGTGGTGACCTTGCTTTCCAGTGGCTTTGACTCTCCGGTCGCCACGTGGATGGTCGGTCGCCGTGGCGCGGTCTGCGTTCCGGTCCACTTCTCCGGGCGTCCGATGACCGCGGACACCAGCGAGTGGCTGTGCCGCGACATCGTCGAGGCACTCTCTCCGGCAGGTCTCATCGGCCGCCTGTACGTGGTGCCCTTCGGCGAGCGCCAGCGCGAGATCTCGCTCGCGGTGCCGCAGAGCCTGCGCATCATCACCTATCGTCGCGTCATGCTGGCGGTAGCCGAGCGCATCGCCCAGATCGAGGGGGCAAAGGCCCTGGTTACGGGCGAATCGCTCGGACAGGTGGCCTCTCAGACGCTCGACAACATCGCGGCTGTCAACGAGATCGCCTCCATGCCGATCCTGCGCCCGCTCATCGGCTCCGACAAGATGGAGATCATGCGACGTGCCGAGCAAATCGGCACGCACGAGATCAGCTCCCAGTCTGCGGAGGACTGCTGCACGCTGTTCATGCCGCGACGCCCCGAGACGCACGCGCGCATCGATGCCGTGCACGAGGCGTGGGACTCCTTCGACCACGATTCGATGATCGAGCAGCTCGTCGAGGCTGTCGAGTACCAGGACTTCGACCACTGCCCGAGCTACAAGCCGCCCAAGAGCATGCGCGCATGGCATAGGGAGCTCGCTCCGGCCTTCGAGTAGGAATGCAAAAGAGCAGGTAGATGCTCTTATTTTCCGAGCGACCTACCTCAACGCAACCCTCGAGCTACCTTGCGCCAACGCAAGTTCAAACTCTTGGCCTCAAGCTGACAGACCACCCCCATGATGGTATGGGGGTGGTCTTTTTGGCTCAGCGAAGGGTTCGCACGCCGACCGTGCGTCGGATAGCGCGGAGGATGGGTTTTGTCGGGGGCAAGGCGCAGGCAATCGCCCTGCTCGTGCTCGCGTGTGCGGCAGGAGGTATCGGCGCCCTCTGGCAAGGCTGTGACCTGCACGAACTGGTGATAGAGCGCGAGGTCAGGGAGGATGCCTCTGGGGACGCGGCGGTGGATACACGCGACACAGCCGACGAAGGCGAGGGCCTGGACGAGGTGCAGGAGGCCGCGCAAGCGGAGGCGGGACACTTTGTGGTGCATGTGGACGGTGCGGTGGGCAAGCCCGGCGTTGTGGAGCTTACGGGCTCTGATCTGCGCGTCTTTGATGCGGTGAGTCTTGCGGGCGGCCTTCTGGACGATGCTGACACCACTCAGGTGAACCTGGCCGAGCCTCTCTCGGACGGGGCGAAGATCCACATACCGCACGAAGGGGAGCTTTCGGGGCAAGTCGAGCAATCCCTGTCGGGACAGGCGCAGACCTCAGGTGCGACCGGATCTGGGGAGGCGACACTCCTCGTCAACATCAATACGGCAAGTTCGGAGGAGCTGCAGACCCTGAACGGTGTGGGCGAGGCCACCGCCAAAGCAATCATCGAGGAGCGCGAGCGTGGCGGACCGTTTGCCACACCAGAGGACCTCATGCGGGTATCAGGCATCGGAGAGAAGAAGTTTTCCAAGGTAAAGGACTCTATCTGTGTATGAGGGCGTACGAGATCGCCCGCCGCGACCCGCCCTGCCACTGACCCTCTGGGCGTTGGCGGGAGCGTGGCTCTGCGACACGGCGGTCATGGGATGGGGATTCTCGGCTACGCTTCGCTCGTGCCTCCTCGGTGTGTTGGTGAGCCTGCTGGGAAGCGCGGGTCTTGGCGTGGTGTCAGCCCTCCTGTCGAGGAGAAGGCCTTCTGGGACAAGGATTCGGATCTCGGTGCTCGCGCTTGCCTGTTGCCTGGCCTTTCTTGGGGCGTTTTTCGCTTGTGCGCGCCAGCATGTCGCAGTGGCGCGCATGCAGGCGAGCGCCGTCTCCCAATGGCAGATCAAGGTGGTGTCCGACGCACGAGAGAGCTCGTACGGGTACCGCTGCCTGGCACGTGCGGAGGGGGAGGGGATTTCCCGCATGCGCGTGTGGCTCACCTCGAAGGAGCGCCTTCGACGTGGGGAGTGGCTTACCTGCGTCGGGCGCTTCTCGCCGCCGACGGATGACGACTTCGGACGGTCGAACTGGGCGCAGGGCATCTGCGGAACCGTGCTCGTCGTACGCGTGCTAAGCTCGCGGGACGCTGGGGGCGTGGAGGGCCTCGTCTTGGGACTGCGTCGTGCCATGCTGGGGCGGATAGACCCGTCGGAAGGCGAGGGCAGGGCACTGGTGGCGGGGTGCGTCTGCGCAAGCCGCGAGGCACTCGACGGGCTGGGCCTCTCGGATGCCTTTGCCGCCTGTGGGATCGCGCACCTCATTGCGGTCTCGGGGGCTCACCTGGGCGTGGTGGCGGCTGTGGTGTCTCGGCTGCTTGAGGCTCTCGAGCTGGGCCCGCACGCTCGGACGGTGATCCTTGCGCTCGCGACAGGCGTATTCGTTCTCTGCTGCGGTGCGCCGCTGTCTGCCCTGCGCGCGTGGGCCATGTCGCTGGTGGCCTTTGGAGCGCAGACAGCGGGCAGGCGCTCCCACGCGCTCTCGTCGGTGAGCGTGGTCGCGCTGGCAATGGCGCTTATGGATCCCACTCTGGTGAGCCAGTTGGCCTTCGTGCTCTCGGTGGGCTCGGTGGTGGGCCTGTGCCTGCTCAATGCGCATGCAAGCTACGTGCTGGGTGTGATCGCCCCGTGTCCCCGCCTTCCAAGGTTCGTTGCCTCGTCTGTGCGAAGGAGGATTCAGAAGACGTACGACGCGGCGCGCGACACCCTGGCTGCGACCTTGGTGTGCCAGCTGGTGACGCTGCCTGTCGTGGCAACGGTCTTCGGGCGACTCTCGCTCGTGGCACCCCTTGCGAATCTGCTGGCAGGACCCCTGATGAGCGTCCTCATGACACTGGGACTCCTCGTCTGCATGGCGATTCCGCTGCCTCTGGCATGCGATGTGCTCCTTGGGGCATGCGACCTGCTTGCACAGCCGCTCTGTGTGGGCGTGCGGTCGCTGGCGCGCTTGCCGTTTGCGTCGGTGTCGACGGCAGCCATTGCAGCTCCAATGGGGCTCGCCGTGCCCCTCCTGCTTGCGGGATGGCTAGCCTGGTGGCCCAAGGTCGAGCGACGGGGGCTTCTCAGGCTGTGTGCGGCCATGCTCGCCATTGTGGCGCTTCTCCTGGGCCGCTGGCGCTACCTCATGCCCGCCCGCGTCGTGGTTCTTGACATAGGTCAGGGCGACGCGATCCTGGTGCAGGATGGCGCGTCGGCGGTCCTGGTCGACACCGGTCCCGATGCAGCCGTGGCTGACGCCCTTGCTCGAAACCACGTGATGCATCTCGACGCCGTCGTCCTGACACATCTTCATGACGATCACTATGGGGGCTTGGACGATCTGGTGGGCTGCGTCGCGTGCGAGCGGGTGGTCGTGGCACAGGGCGTGGGGGATGTCATGCCCCAGGAGCTCATGGATGCCTGCCACGATTTGACAGGTCGGAGCCCAACCGAGATCGCCTACGGAGACACCCTGCGGGCTGGCGGCTTTGGGCTGCGCATGGTGTGGCCGCACGAGGAGGTCGATGGGGACGAGAACAGCGAGTCCATAGAGCTTGCGGTCTCGTACGGACGGGGCCGAGCGACCCTCTCTGCGCTGCTCACGGGAGATGCGGAGCAAGACGAGCTTGGGCGGATCCTGTCCGCGGGAGACCTTGCCGACATCGACCTCCTCAAGGTGGGCCATCATGGCTCGAAGGTCTCGATCGCCTATGGGCAGGCATGCGCGCTTGCGCCCGAGCTTGCGGTGGCCAGCGCGGGGGAGGGCAACGACTACGGCCACCCGTCGCCCGAGTGCGTGGAGGTGCTTCAGCGCGCTGGTGCGGTCTTTCTCTGCACCAAGGACGTGGGTGACGTCGACGTGCGGCCAGGCTCTTCAGGCCTTCGCGTCATTGCCCAGTCCCGTAAGTTGGATGACCTGTCATAATGGTCGGTGCAAAGGAGGCCAGTATGGCGCAGGACGTTCGTGGCGGGCTGCTTCCCGCCTATCTCATAGTTGGACCCAACGTGTTCAAAGCAAGGGAATCGATCTCTTGGCTCAAGCAGCATCTTGAACCAGGATTCGAAGTTGCCAACTTTGATGAGATTCCTGCGAGTGGAGCCCTTGATACACAGAGGCTGTTCGATTCACTGAAGGCTCAACCCGAGGGGTCGGGATTCAGGCTGGTCCTTGTGACAGATGCTAGCCACCTTTCTGGATCGGTGGCCAAAGAGCTTACTCTCTACCTTAAACGCCCAAATCCAAAAACCGTGCTCTGCTTAGTTGCAGAAGATGCAGGCAAGATTCAACCGCTATACAAGGCTGTTGCCGAGGTTGGTGAGGGTTCGGTTGTCGACTGCACGCTGCTTCCCGCCTATCTCATAGCGGGTTCGGACGAGCTCAAGGCCAAGGAGGCGGTCTCCAGGCTCAAGCGTCGCCTCGAGCCGGGATTCGAGGCCTTCAACCTCGACGAGCGTCCTGCGAGTTCGGACCTTGAGCCGCAGGAGCTGCTCTCGTCGCTCAACACCATGCCCTTTGGCTCGGGGTTCAGGCTGGTCGTCGTGACGGGGGCCGACCGCCTCTCCAAGCCGGTATCAGACGCGCTGGTGGCCTACCTCAAGGACCCAAACCCCAGCTGCATCCTCTGCCTGGTGGCCGAGAAGCTGGCAAAGACGACGAAGCTCTACAAAGCTATGGCCGCACTTGGCGCAAAGTCGGTCATCGACTGCTCGCCCGCAAAGCGTTGGGACCTTCCCAAGCGTTTGGCGCGCATGGCGCAGGCCAGGGGCATGCGCATCGACAACGCGGCGGCCGATGAGCTGATTGCCCGCGTGGGGGAGTCGACCACCATGCTCGACCGGCAGATTGGCACCCTGAGCGAGCTCTGCCGCAGTGCCGGGGTCATCACGCGCGCAGACGTAGAGCGCTACGTCACGCGCATCGCCGAGGTGAAGCCCTGGGTCTTCCTCGATGCCGTGTGCGCACGCGATGCGCGGCGGGCCCTCGAGCTCTACAACCTCATGCAGAAGCCTTCGGAGATCGCCTTGGTCACGTTTTTGGTGGAGCGTCTGCGCGAGTTGGTCTGCACGCAGTCTCTGGCAGCTCGGGGGCAGGCGGGCGACGTGGCGTCAGTGCTCGGCAAACAGGGGTGGCAGGTGAAGAACCACCAGCGCTGGGCAGCGGGCTTCAAGCGAGGCGAGCTGGCAGATGCCCTCGATGCCTGCGCACAATGCGACCGGGCGCTCAAGACCGGTTCGGACGAGCGGACGGAGTTCACACGCCTGATTCTCCGCGTGTGCGGTTCTGCCTCGTAAGCCTTAAACCTCAGCCAGACGGCACCCTATCCTGCGCGCCGCCCCTTATACGCGTACCATGCGATAGCCGACGCCGACATGCGTCTGGATGTAGCGCGGTCGGGAGGGGCTCTCCTCGATCTTCTTGCGCAGCGTGCCCATGAAGACGCGCAGCGATGCCAAGTCACCGTCCTGCGAGGTGCCCCAGACCTCCTTGAGGATGTACTGATGGGTAAGCACTCGGTCGGTGTTCTGCGCCAGGAGGCAGAGGAGCTTGTACTCCATGGGCGTCAGATGCAACTGCCTGCCTTCGAGCTTGACTGTTCCGGCAGCATAGTCGATGACGAGCCCACCATTGGTGAACACTGACTTCTGCGGTGCCGCGTCCTCGGCCATGTACCCGAGGTGCCTCTCGGTCATGCGCAGGCGGGCCAGCAGCTCACCGACTGAGAAGGGCTTTGTCAGGTAGTCGTCTGCGCCGGCGTCCAGCGCATCGATCTTGTCGGAGTCGTCCGAACGAGCCGAGATCACGATGATGGGCATGTTCGACCACGTGCGGATGCGACGGATCACGTCCACTCCATCGACGTCGGGAAGCCCCAAGTCGAGCAGGACGATGTCGGGGGAGGTCGTGGCAGCTGCCGCGATGGCAGCTTTGCCCGTCTCCGCCGTCGAGTACTGGTAGCCGCGCGACTCGAGCGCGGTGGAGATGAGGTTGCGGACTGCCGGGTCGTCCTCTACGACCAGGATGGAGTGGCTGCCGTGCTCAGACATAGGCGATGACCTCCTCAGCAGGAAGGGTAAAGACGAAGCGTGACCCGTGCGGGACGACATCCTCCACGCGAATGGTGCCCCCATGGGCTTCCACTACCGACTTGCACAGGGCAAGGCCAATTCCCGTGCCGCGTGCAGAGTCCGCGTCGCCACCAGTGTAGAAGAGCTCGAAGATGTGACGCTTGTCCTCCTCGGCGATTCCAGGGCCGTCGTCCGCCACGGATATGGCTGCCATGCGGCCTTCGCGCATCGAGGATATGGTGATGGTCGAGCCAAGCTGGGTGTGCGCGATGGCGTTGTCCACGAGGTTGACGATGACCTGCACGATGACCTGGGGATCCATCTTGGCCAGAAGCAGCTCCTTCGAGGGCTCAACCAAGATCTGATGGCCCTTCGCGTCGCGGCTTATGTGGCGCATGGCCTCCTCGATGACGTCGTCCACGAGCTCGATGCCCAGGTCCAGCGGGATGTTGCCATCCTCGATGCGCGTCACCGCCAGGAGGTTCTCCACCATCGTGCGCAGCCAGGTCGCGTCGTCACGGATGTCCTCGACCAACTGCCTGCGCGAGTCCTCCTCCAGATGCGCCTCCTCGTCGAGCAGCATCTCCGCGTTGCCGATGATGGAGGTGAGGGGAGTGCGCAGGTCGTGGCTGACCGAGCGCAGCATGTTGGCGCGCAGCTGCTCGCGCTGGGCGATGAGGGAGGCCTCGGTAAATTGGCGGGCGCTCCTCCTGAGTCTCGACACCAGATAGTTCGCGAGAAGTGCGAACACGATCATCGCGCCGATGGTGCCCAGATAGCCAAGTCCGTCGATGGCGAGGGAGAAGCGCGGCGCGATGAGGAAGAAGTTGTAGCTGAGGATGGAGGCCAGGGATGCCATGAGGCTGTAGCCGAGGCCATTGGTGAGAATGGTGGTAACCAGCACGCCCAGGACAAAGACTATGACGTTGGTGGCATCGGGCAGGCCAAGTCCGTCAAGCGCGATGGCGAGTAGGCTGGTCATGGCCTGACACAGCAGCACGATTCCGGTGTTGAGCACGACGCTCATGCCCGAGCGACCCTCGACCAGCGATTGAATCCCAGCCAGGGTGTCAACAAGACTCTCTCGCGAAGAACCAGGCACCTCATCCTCCACCAACCCAACGTCGCGCGACGTGGGAGCAGCCAGTTAGATGAGGGAGAGTATGGCACAAACGACGGCCGTCAGCACGAGGCTTGCGACTATGGGCGATGCTTTGGAGACGTGTGGCGACACGAAGAAGAGGTCGGTCTCGTCGGCGGGGAGAAACTCCGACGTCCTGACCAAGCGAGTGGCCTCTGCGCCCTTGTTGTTGGCCATGGCTCAAACTCCCTGTCTGCCAGTGCTTTCATCAGCCAATTTGTGCAAGTGAAGCGCATGGCGGCTAAAGACGAGCTAAGGATTTGCCCTTTCGTGTAAAGCTCGGATAAACGTCGCAGGTGATAGGGGTCCATGAGAGTTGGGTCTCATTCCAAGTGACCTAAAGGCGACATAAAGGAGACATAAAGCAAACATAAAGAGCCGTCCGCTGAGGGGCGCGGAGCCACATCCGTCGCTCCGCGTGCTAGATTGCCCCATCATAGTAGGCACAGCTGTGCCTCGAGACTGAAGGTCTCTGATTGGAGTGGTATGGAAAAAACTACCAAGGAGCATACGCCGTCCAAGCACCAATCTGGAATCCCGCTGTCTGCGGGCATGATTCTGGTCACCTTGGGCGTCGTCTATGGCGACATCGGCACCTCGCCGATGTACACGCTCAAGGCCATCATGAGCGGAAACGGTGGCCTTCACACCATGAGCCAGGATGTCGTGGTCGGCGCGCTTTCGCTGATCATCTGGACGATGACGCTCATCACCACCGTCAAGTACGTCTTGATTGCCATGAAGGCCGACAACCACAACGAGGGCGGTATTTTTGCGCTCTACAGCTTAGTCAAGCATTGTGGCAAAGTGCTGATCGTTCCCGCCATGGTGGGAGGTGCCGCGCTTCTCGCTGACGGCATCCTCACGCCAGCCGTTACGGTCACCTCGGCCATCGAGGGCCTGCGCACCATCGATGCGGTCCATCAGGTGATTGGCGACAACCAGTCGATCGTCGTTCTGATCACGATCGCCATCCTGTGCGGCCTCTTCATGGTCCAGCGCGCTGGCACCTCCACCATTGGTAAGGGCTTCGGCCCCATCATGACGCTCTGGTTCGGGTTCCTCGCCGTTTCTGGCGCCATCAACATCCTGGGCGACATCAACGTCCTGCGTGCAATCAACCCTCTGCATGGCATCATGTTCCTGTTCGATTCCAAGCTCAACAACGCGGGCATCATGGTCCTGGGCAACGTCTTCCTCTGCACCACGGGCGCAGAGGCCCTGTACTCGGACATGGGTCATGTTGGCAAGCCGAACATCTACGTGAGCTGGCCTTTTGTCAAGGCGGCCCTCATCATTAACTACCTCGGGCAGGGCGCGTGGATCGTGAGCCATCAGTCTGACCAGGCTCTGGGTGCCATCCCCGACCTCAACCCCTTCTTCCAGATGCTCCCCGAGCGCGTGCGCATCTTTGCCGTGGTGCTCTCCACCTTCGCCGCGATCATTGCGTCCCAGGCGCTCATCACCGGCTCGTTCTCGATCATCTCCGAGGCCATCCGCCTCGACCTGATGCCGCACATGAAGATCAACTACCCCTCCGAGAACAAGGGCCAGCTCTACATTCCGCTGGTCAACAGCATCCTCTGGGTGGGCTGCATCTTTGTCGTGCTCCTGTTCAGGACCTCCGAGCACATGGAAGCCGCCTACGGCCTGGCCATCACGGTCACCATGCTCATGACGACCGCCTTGCTCTTCATGTACCTCTCTCAGATTCGCAAGATGCCGGCCGTCGCGGTTCTGTTTGCCATCGCCTTCGGCGCCATCGAGATGATGTTCTTCGTGTCCAGCCTCACCAAGTTCTTCCATGGTGGCTACGTGACGGTGCTTCTGGCCTTCTCGATCTTCCTGATCATGTACATCTGGCGCCGTGGCACGGCCATCGAGCGCACGCAGAGCGTCTATTTGTCCGTGCGCGAGTACATCGACCAGCTTGGCGCGCTTCGCGTCGACGACGAGCTGCCCTTTATCGCGGACAACCTGGTCTTCCTGACCAACGACCGCTCGCTCGAGCGCCTCGACCGCGACATCCTCTACTCGATCCTCAACAAGCGTCCCAAGCGTGCGCGTGCGTACTGGTTCCTCAACGTGCAGGTCACCGATGAGCCCTACACCCACGAGTTCTCGGTCAACGACTTTGGCACCAACTTTGTCTTCAAGGTGCAGCTGCGCCTGGGATTCCGCGTCAACCAGCGCGTTAACGAGTACCTGTACCAGATTGTCGAGACCATGGTGAGCCAGGGCAGGCTCGCGCCGCAGCACCGTCGCTATTCCATCTACCGCACCTCGGGTGACGTGGGCGACTTCAGGTTCTGCATGATTCGCAAGATGCCCTCCGCCTCCAACGACATCTCCGAGGTCGACCGCACCGTGCTCGGTGCCAAGTACGCTATCAGGCGCATCTGTGGCTCTCCTGTCGAGTGGTATGGCCTCGAGAACTCCTCGGTCATCATCGAGTACGTGCCGCTGTTCGCTCGTGCCAAGCGCCAGCACAAGCTGGCCTACGTGGAGATTCCGGCAAAGATCGCCAAGAAGAACGAGCAGTATCACAACGCTGCCGCTGACGAGGACATCTTTTCGGAGACCATGCGCGACGCCCATCAGTACGAGGAGGAGGTGGTTGCCGCAGCCGTGATTGGCGGCCATACGGCAAGCTTCCGACCCGTCACCATGGAGGAGGACGGGGAGTAGCACCCCTCATCCAGACGAACGGACGCAGGCCCGCAGCCGATGTGACTGCGGGCCTGGTTTTGGTGACACACAATCTCCGTGGGAGTTGGTGTGTCATTCCGGCAAAAGAAAGGCGGGGTCCGAGCAGCACCTCGGACCCCGCCTTCTTCACTCGATGTGAATCAGAAGCTACTTGATGGTGTTGACGAGCTTCTGAACGCCGCTCTTGCGCTTAGCGGCCTGGTTCTTGTGGATGATGCCCTTGGAAGCAGCCTTGTCGAGCTTGCGGTTGGCAGCATTGGCAGCGGTCTGAGCGGCCTCGGCGTCGCCAGCCTCGACGGCTGCGCGGACCTTCTTGATGTAGGTCTTGAGCTCGGAGCGGACTGCCTTGTTGCGCTTGCGTGCCTTCTCGGCGGTGATGATGCGCTTCTTCTGAGACTTGATGTTTGCCACGGTAACTTTCCCTTTCGATCTTTATCGAGTGAGGCCTCTGCGTTGAGACACGGTGAGGTCAACCTCGAAACTATAGCACGCCGCGGCCCGAATGCGCTATCATTTCTCGCATGAAAAAAGACACCTCACATATCCGCAACTTCTCCATCGTCGCTCACATCGACCATGGGAAGTCAACCATCTCGGACCGCATCCTAGAGCTCACCCATACCGTGGAGGAGCGCGACCTCGAGTCGCAGATGCTTGACAGCATGGACATCGAGCGCGAGCGCGGCATCACCATCAAGAGCAACGCGGTTCGCGTCGCCTACGACTCCGACGATGGCAACACCTACCAGTTCAACCTCATCGACACCCCGGGCCACGTAGACTTCACCTACGAGGTATCACGCTCGCTCGCCGCATGCGAGGGTGCGGTGCTGGTGGTCGACGCGACCCAGGGCGTGGAAGCGCAGACCGTCTCCAACGCGCTTCTGGCTATGAACGCCAACCTGGACATCGTGCCTGCCATCAACAAGATTGACCTGTCCTCGGCCGAGCCCGAGCGCGTGCGCGAGGAGATCGAGGAGGATCTGGCCATCCCCGCTGACGACGCCGTGTGCGTGAGCGGCAAGACGGGGGAGGGCATCCACGACCTGCTCGAATCCATCGTCTATCTGGTGTCGGCACCCACGGGTGATGCCGATGCCCCGCTCAAGGCACTCATCCTCGACTCGTACTTCGACGAGTACCGTGGCGTTGTTGCCACCGTGCGCGTCTTTGACGGCGCGATCGCCAAGGGCACACGCCTGCAGATGATGGCAACCGGTGACGTCTTCCTGTGCGACGGCGTGGGCTGCAAGCGTCCGCTCGAGACCCCGCTGCCCGAGCTCGGCGTCGGCGAGGTGGGCTATGTGGTCACAGGTCTCAAGGACCCTGCACTCGTGCACGTGGGCGATACGCTCACCACGCCCGACAACCCCTGCGACGAGGCCCTGCCTGGCTACCACGAGGCCAAGCCGATGGTCTTTGCCGGCGTGTTCCCCGTGGACAACAAGGAGTACGAGAACCTCCGCGACGCGCTCGAGAAGCTCAAGGTCAACGATCCTTCGCTCACGTGGGCGCCTGAGACCAGCGTGGCCTTGGGCTTCGGGTTCCGTGTGGGCTTCCTGGGACTTCTGCACATGGAGGTCGTCAAGGAGCGCCTCGAGCGCGAGTTTGCGCTGGACCTCATTGCCACGAGCCCGTCGGTCGACTACCACGTCTACACGACGGCAGGGGAGATGCTCGACATCAAGAGCCCGCAAGACCTCCCGCGCCCCGAGCAGATCGACCGCATCGAGGAGCCCTACCTCAACGCGAAGGTCATCGTGCCGCCCGAGTACATGGGCGCCGTCATGCAGCTGGCCATCGAGCACCGCGGCATAACCAAGGACATGGTCTATCTCTCCGAGAAGTCGGTGGAGATGCACTTTGACATCCCGCTGGCCGAGCTGATCCTGGACTTCTTCGACCAGCTCAAGAGCCGCACCAAGGGCTATGCGTCCCTCGACTACGAGTTCGCCGACTACCGCGTCTCCGACCTCGTCAAGCTCGACATCCTGCTTGCGGGCGAGGAGGTCGACGCCCTCAGCTTCATCGTGCACAAGGACAAGGCCTACACGCTCGCACGCGGACTCTGCGACAAGCTCAAGGAGATCATCCCGCGTCAGCAGTTCGAGGTGCCCATCCAAGGCGCCATCGGCAACAAGATCATCAGCCGCTCCACCGTGCGTGCGGTGCGCAAGGACGTTCTTGCCAAGTGCTACGGCGGCGATATCAGCCGCAAGCGCAAGCTGCTCGAGAAGCAGAAGGAGGGCAAGAAGCGCATGAAGCAGATCGGTACGGTGGACGTGCCTCAGGAGGCCTTCCTTGCCGTCCTCAAGGTGGATGACGAGTAGCATGACCTTGGCCCACGGCGCCAACGCCGCCTCCATTCTCCGCGCATGCTCTGAGAGGACCGGCCTTGCCCCCGAGGTGAGGCCGTTTCCTCGTGAGGGCAGTCTCGCCGAGCGCATAGCCGCAAACCCCTTCCTCATGGCCCCCATGGCTGGCGTGTCCGATGCGGCCTACCGCATGATGGCGCGCGCGGGCGGGGCTGCGCTCGCGTACAGCGAGATGGTCTCGGTGGCGGGCTTGCACTATGGCGGGGCAAAGACCTGGGAGCTGGTGGTTCCCCACGATCCGGAGCCCGATGTCGCCGTGCAGCTGTTTGGCTCCAAGCCCGAGCAGTTTCGCGAGGCGACGGCTGCGGTCTGCGAGCGCCTGGGCGACCGTCTTGCGCTCATCGACGTGAACATGGCCTGCCCGGTGCCCAAGGTAACCAAGAAGGGCGAGGGCTCCGCCCTGCTGGATGAGCCAGCGCGTGCGGCAGAAATCGTGCGGGCGTGCGTGGCCGAAGCCAATGTGCCCGTGACGGTAAAGATCAGGAGCGCTCGCAGGACGGGCGACCCCGAAGTTGCTCCTGAGTTTGCCCGCGCCATGGAGCAGGCTGGTGCCTTGGCGGTGGCCGTGCATGGCAGGACCGCGAGCCAGCTGTATCGTGGCGAGGCGGACTGGGGCGTGGTGAGGCGCGTGCGCGATGCGGTCTCGATCGCGGTCATCGGCTCGGGAGACGTGCGCAGCGCCAGCGATGCCGCACGCATGCTGCGCGAGACGGGGGTGACAGGTGTGATGATCGCCCGGGGCACCTATGGCAACCCGTGGATCTTTGGCAATGCGGCGCGCATTTGCGCAGGTGAGAGTTCCGTTGAGCCCACCGTGTCGCAGCGGCTCTCGGCGTTTGCCTGCCACGTGCGACTGCTCGAGGCCACCCAAGCCCACATGGCAAAGGCGCGCAGCCTTTCCGGCTGGTATCTCCGCGGAGTTCCAAACGCCGCACAGTGGCGCGAGCGCGCGATGCACTGCAAGTCGGTCGAGGAGTACCTCCAGCTGGGTCAGACGCTCAACGACCTCTATGGCGACGAGCAGTAGGCATGGCTGCTCGCGGTACAGACGAGGCCCGGTGGCTCGCACGACTTAAGCTGCCGTCCGTTGCGGCACTTTATCTGCATCTGCCCTTCTGCGCGCGCAAATGTGCCTACTGCGACTTCAGCTCGTGGGCCACAAAGCCAAAAGACCCCCTGATGGAGGACTACGTCGATGCCCTGAGGAAGCACTTGTCCGAGGCGGAGGCCGCAGGGCTTCTATCTGGCTGCGAGACCGTCTATGTCGGGGGAGGTACGCCGAGCTTTGTCGGGGCACCACTCGCGCGGCTGGTGCAGGATGTCCGTTCCCTGCTGCCGCAGGTGAGCGAGGTCTCCTGCGAGGCAAATCCGGACTCTCTCTCCGACGAGCTGCTCGGGCGACTGCTTGACGCCGGCTGCACGCGTCTCTCAGTGGGGGTTCAGAGTCTCTTTGACGCAGAGCTCACGGAGCTTGGCAGAATCCACTCGGCAAATCAGGCGCAGCAGAGACTGGGTGCCGCGGTCGAGGCGGGCTTCGATGTGTCCGCCGACCTCATGTGCGCCATTCCGCTGCAGACCGACGAGAGCTGGAGGGCGTCGCTTGAGGGCGTCATCGGCTGCGGGGTTGGCCATGTGAGCGTTTATCCCTTGCAGATCGAGGATGAGACGCCGCTGGGGGAGCGCTATCGCTCGAGCGAGCCAGACTTCAATGATCCCGAGGTTCAGGCCAGAAGGATGGAGCTTGCACGCGACCTTCTCACGTCTGCTGGTTTTAGACGCTACGAGGTGGCGAGCTACGCGCGCGAGGGCAAGGACTGCAGGCACAACCAGGCCTATTGGACTGCTCGGCCGTATCTGGGCTTGGGAACCGGTGCTAGCTCGATGCTCACCCGCGAGGGCTATGGGGCTCTGCGGAAGGTTTGCCCCCAGCTCCCAGAGCCTGACGACGGCACGCGGCGCGTGCGGCTGACCTGCATTGACAGACGTCACGAGCTGGCTGCAGCCCGCTCGTTGGCCGACCTCCACTTCGACCTCGAGTTTCTCAGCGAGGTCCAGGCTGCTGCCGAAGACCTCATGCTGGGTATGCGGCTCGTGTGCGGCGTTGAGCCGGGGCTGGTGGATCACGCGCGCACGGTGCTTGGCGAGTCAGCGGTCGATGAGACGCTCGCATGGTGCGTGGCCCAGGGCCTCGTTGCCCACAAGGGCCCTCGTTGGGTGCCAACGGACAGGGGATGGCTGCTAGGCAACATACTCTATGGACGCATGTGGGACCTCGCCAGCTGAGTCTTATCCCGTTCTCAATACTTGAAGATTCGTGATGCGCTGATTCGAAGCGCGTCGTGATGGGTACAATTCTGCCCGTATGTCTGTCGGGGCTGTGGTCCCTTGGCACGAAAGCAGTCATCTATGGCCGCAATGAACGAAAAAGACTATTACGCGATTCTGGGCGTCGAGAAGGACGCAACGGGCGAGCAGATCAGGAAGGCTTTCCAGCAGAAGGCCCGCAAGCTGCACCCCGACGTCAACAAGGAACCTGACGCCGAGGAGCGCTTCAAAGAGGTATCCGAGGCCTACGCGGTGCTCTCGGACGAGGGAAAGCGTCGGCGCTATGACGCCATGCGCTCCGGCTCGCCCTTCGGCGGTGCCGCGGGCGGCTACGCCAACCCGGCGGGCACTGCCGGCTATGGGTCCTACGACTCCGATCCCTTCGATTGGGGCTTCCCCTTTGGCGGCGCCTACACGAGCCGCCGCACGTCGGTCACGCGATCGCGCGCATACAACCCCAAGGCCGGTGCGGACATCATCTACGAGGTCACGCTGGACGACGAGACGGCCGCCAAGGGCGTCCGCCGCGGGGTGTCGTACCAGCGCTATGCCACCTGCGACGTCTGTCACGGCAACGGCTCGGTCGAGCACACCCATGCGGTCACCTGCCCGACCTGCGGCGGAACCGGCCACATGACGGTCGACCTGAGCAGCCTCTTTGGCTTCGGCGTGATGGAGGTGACCTGCCCCGAGTGCGAAGGCGCGGGTAGGGTGGTCGAGGACCCCTGCGACAACTGCGGTGGCTCGGGACGCGTGCTCACGGCGAGCGAGGTCGTGGTGGACATTCCTGCGGGCGTGCACGACGGCGATACGGTCACGGTGGCCAACATGGGCAATGCGGGCACCAACGGCGAGGAGTCAGGTGACTTCGTCTGCAGGGTGTCGCTGCCCTCCGAGCGCATGACGAGCGGCCAGACCTGGGGCTTTTGGCTGGTCGGATTCGCGTTCCCCTTCGTTGCGCTCGCCATGCTGTCGGGCAGCCTGTTCATTGTCTCCGCCATGATCTTGTGCCTCTTCATCGTGGGCCTAGTCATGGTGTTCAAGGATGGTGTGAAGACCGCCCGCGGCTGGCGCGAGAACGCCCTGAGGGCCTTCCTCAGCGGCTTCAACAGCTCTCTGCCCTTCTTGGGCATGATGCTGATGCTGAGCATGTGCATGAGACGATAGGCGTGCGTGACGTCACGAGCATAAGAACGTATCAAGTGGGAGATGTGTGATCTTGGAACCAAAGCGGGACTACTACGAGGTGCTGGGCGTTGACAGGGACGCGGATGCGAGGACCATCAAGCGGGCCTTCCTCAAGAAGGCACGCAAGCTTCATCCGGACGTCAACCAGGAGGCAGGTGCCGAGGAGCAGTTCAAGGAGGTCAACGAGGCCTACTCGGTGCTCTCTGACGAGCGCAAGCGCGCCAACTACGACCGCTACGGCGACGCCGAGGGCCCCGGCGGCTTCGGCGGCGATTACGTCGACATGTCCGACATCTTCGGTGGTGGCTTCAGCGATATCTTCGACTCCTTCTTTGGGGGAGGACGCGCCTCCGGAGGTGCGCAGCAGCGCACGCGCGGCCGCGACATGGGTATCTCCCTGCGCATCACGCTCGAGGAGGCTGCAGCCGGCTGCAAGAAGACCATCTCCTACGACCGCCTTGCTCCCTGCGACGACTGCAATGGCACCGGCGTGGCCGAGGGCGGCCGCGAGACCACCTGCACACGCTGCAACGGCACCGGTCGGGTGGTGGAGGTCCAGCGCACCATCTTCGGCCAGATGCAGTCGCAGAGCACCTGTCCTGCCTGCGGTGGCGTGGGCAAGGTCGTGGACAAGCCGTGCGAGACCTGTGACGGCCAGGGCCGCGCGCCCGACCGCGAGACCGTCGAGCTCGAGATTCCCGCTGGCATCCATTCCGGCCAGACCGTGCGCGTCGCGGGCAAGGGAGAGGCCGGCATTCGCGGAGACCGCAGCGGCGACCTCGTGGCTCGCGTGGACATTGCCGCTCACGAACGCTACGAGCGCCAGGGCGACGACCTGTTCTGCCAGATCGAGATTGACGCCTTCGAGGCCATGCTGGGCACCACCGTCACCATCGACGGCATCATGGAGGGCGAGACGGTGGACATTGTGGTGCCGGCTGGCTGTCAGTATGGCCAGCAGGTACGCGCCGAGGGCAAGGGCATGCCCCGCATGGGCACGAGCGTGCGTGGCAGCGTGATTGCGCTGGTGGATGTGCGTGTGCCTGACGATCTCTCCGATGCTGAGCGGGCCGCCATAAGCAAGCTCAAGCGCGAGCGCGAGGTGCGCAAGCGTGGCTGAGCCCATGGCGCGACCGCCGCGCATAGCGCTCTCAAACCTCGGCTGCCGCGTCAATCGCGTGGAGCTCGACATGATGGCACTCGCCTTCCAGGAGGCGGGCTGCGAGCTGACGGGTATGCGCGAGGCGGACGTGGTGGTCATCAACACCTGCGCCGTCACGGGCGAGGCGGAGGCCAAGACCCGCAAGTCGGTGCGTCATGCCGCGCATCTGCCCCAACATCCCTTGGTCATGGCTACGGGCTGCGTAGCGAGCCTCTTCGCCGACGAGCTTCTGGAGCTCGCGGACAATGTTCTGGTGGAGGCCGACAAGCGCAAGGTACCCGAGCGGGTCTTCTCGCAGATGGGATGGAGCGCCAAGAGGGGAGTGGCTGTGGCTGCCCAGAGCGTCGCGCACGCCACACCCACTGGTAGGACGCGTCCCGGAATCAAGATTCAGGACGGCTGCGACAACCACTGCACCTTCTGCATCGTCTGGAAGGCACGTGGACGCTCTCGCTCCGTGGAGGTCAAAGAGGTCCTCGCTGAGGTGCGCGCGGCACTTGCGCGCGGCGCCCGCGAGGTGGTGCTCACGGGCATCAACCTCGGCAACTACCGCGGCGAGGTGGATGGGCGTCAAATCGCCCTACCGGGACTCATTGAGCTCATCCTCGCAAGGACCGACGTCGGCCGCATCCGTCTGGGTTCCATCGAGCCGCCTGACGTCACGTCCGAGCTGATCGACGTCATGGCACGTGCGCAGGAGCGCGTGGCTCCCTTCCTGCACGTTTGTCTGCAGTCCGGCTGCGACAAGACCCTACGCGAGATGGGCCGTGTCTACGACACCGCCCAGTACGCCAAGGTCGTGGCGGATGCCCGGGCGGCTCTTCCCGAGCTCTCTCTGGGCTGCGACCTCATCGTGGGCTTCCCGGGGGAGAGTGACGAGGACTTTGCCCAGTCGCTTGCGTTCTGCGAGCAGATGGGCTTCTCACGCATGCACGTCTTCCGCTACTCGCGTCGCCCGGGGACACCGGCCGCGGCACGCCGAGATCAAGTGCCCGCCGAGGTCAGTGCCGCGCGCAGCGAGCAGATGCTTAGTCTAGCGGCGCGCATGCGCGCCAGCCAGGCACGAGAGCGTGTGGGTGCCGACGAGCTGGTGGTGGTTCAGCGGCCTGGCGCAGGCGTGAGCGGAGGACTCTTTGACGTGCTCGTGGATGACGACCTGCCTGTCGACGAGCTGGTGCGCGTGCGCATACGTGCCACCCAGGCAGACGGCACCCTCGACGGGCGCACATCGACTATCATCTGAGTAGTAAAACTCTACTACGGTACAGGCGCTTGCTTGGAGGCACATGAATCCCACCCACGTCAGAATGACGATTCCCGACAGCGTGAATCCTACGGCACTCATGGGTCCCACGGACTCGCTTCTACGCAAGATCGAAGGTGCCTTTGACGCCATGGTCACGGTGCGTGGGTCGCAGATCAGCCTCATCGGGCCGGCGGATGTCGTCAACCAGCTGACGACGGTCTTCTCGCGCCTCATCTCCATGGTGGAGGCGGGTCAGACCCCGGGCGAGGCCGACGTCGATCTGATCATCGGACAGGTCACCCATGGCGCGCGCGAGCTGCCCGACCTGAACGACGACATCCTGCTCACCTACCGCGGCAAGGCGCTGCAGCCAAAGACCGCAGGTCAGAAGCGCTATATCGACTCCATCAGGCGCAACACCATCACCTTTGGCATCGGTCCCGCCGGCACGGGCAAGACCTACCTGGCCATGGCGATGGCGGTTGCGGCCCTCAAGCGACGCGAGGTGGCGCGCATCGTGCTGGTGCGTCCGGTCGTCGAGGCGGGGGAGTCTCTGGGCTACCTTCCCGGCACGCTGCAGGAGAAGCTTGACCCCTACATCCGCCCGCTCTACGACGCGCTCTTCGACATGACCGACATGGAGCGTGGCAATGCCCTCATCGAGCAGGGCATCATCGAGATCGCGCCGCTTGCCTTCATGCGCGGCCGCACGATGAACAACGCCTTCGTCATTCTCGATGAGGCGCAGAACACCACGCCCGATCAGATGAAGATGTTCCTCACGCGTCTGGGCTTCTCGTCCAAGTTTGTGGTCACGGGAGACGTCACCCAACGCGACCTGTTGGGCGTCAACGGTCTCGACGTGGCGCGCCGCGTCCTCGAGGGGCTCGACGACATCGCCTTCGTCGACCTCGACCGCAACGACATCGTTCGCCACTCGCTCGTGGCACGCATCGTGGATGCCTACGAGGCTGACGAGGCAGAGGGGGCGCGCTGAGATGTTGCTGACGGTCGACCTGATCTGCGAGGCTCGCGCCCAGGCTCCCATCACCGAGGACGAGATTCAGGCCATCTGCGAGATGGTGCTCGCCGAGGAGGGCGTCACGCGCCCCTGCTACCTCTCGCTTTCTATCGTCGATGACGAGGAGATCCGTTCCTACAACGAGGAGTGGCGCGGCATCGATGCCGTGACCGACGTCATCTCGCTCGAGTGCGAGCGTCCCGACGACCCCGACCTGGCGGAGGGCGAGCCCTGCGAGCTGGGCGACATCATTCTGGCGCCCGCATTCATCGAAGCGCAGTCCGGACGCTACGCCACCACCTTTGCCGACGAGTTCAGGCTCCTGCTCATACATGGCCTCCTGCATCTGCTCGGCTATGACCATCTTGAGGATGACGAGGCCGAGGTCATGGAGGCGCGCGAGGACGAGTTGGTGCGCAAGGCACATACCGACGCCCCCATCAGCCACGTGGTGCTGACGCGTCACAGGGAGGGCGAGGACTGATGATTCCTGGCACGAGCCACAACCACCCCTCGCTCAAGCGAAGCTTCCTGTTTGCCCTGCAGGGCATGCGCATCGCCCTTGCGACCGAGCGCAACATTCGCATCATGCTCGGTGGGATGGTTCTTGCCATCACTCTGGGCATCATCCTGCGTATCGACGCCATCGGTTGGGCCGTGATAGTCGTCTGCTCGGGGACGGTGCTCGCCACCGAGCTCATCAACACGGCAATCGAGACGGTCGTGGACTTGGTCTCGCCCGAGTTCCACCCCTTGGCGGGCCGCGCCAAGGACGTTGCGGCTGCGGCATCTTGGGTCATCAGCCTCACCGCCGCCGTCGCCGGCATCATCGTGTACGCACGGGCGCTTGTCGCCCTGTTCGGATAGGGTACGAAAGGCAGGCACATGTCTGAGTCGAGTTTGCTAAACGGTAGCAGCGGCATGGTCGAGGATGTGAACGACACCCCGTTTACCAGCGGTTTCGTGGCGTTGGTGGGTCGTCCGAGCGTGGGTAAGTCAACGCTTCTCAATGCTTGCATGGGCGAGAAGGTGGCCATCACGAGCCCCGTCGCCCAGACGACGCGCCGCCGCCTGCGCGCGGTCGTCAACACCGATAACTCCCAGCTCGTGATCGTGGACACCCCGGGTCTCCACAAGCCCAAGGATGCCTTGGGCAAGGAGCTCAACCGCGTGGCACTGGGAGAGCTCGCCGACGTCGATGCGGTCGCGTTTCTGATTGACGCCACCAAACCCGTGGGCAGGGGCGACCAGTGGGTGGCCAACCATGTTCAGGCGAGCGAGGCTGGCTACAAGCTGCTGGTGGTGACCAAGGCAGACATTGCCACGCCCGAGCAGGTGTCTGCCCAACTCGAGGCGGCTCGTCAGCTTGCGGACTTCGACGGCGAGCTCGTCATCTCCGCAACCGAGGGCTTCAATGTAGATGCCTTCATCTCCCTGGTGTCCGAGCATCTCCCGGAGGGCCCCAAGTGGTTTCCTGACGATATGGACATCGACGCGACGGCGGAGGAGCTCGTCGCGGAGTTCGTGCGCGAGAAGGTGCTGCTCAACATGCGCCAGGAGATTCCTCATTCGGTGGGCGTCTTCTGCGATGACATCCAGTGGAGCAAGCACAACCACGCCTCGATCGTTGCCACGATCCTCGTCGAGCGCGAGAGCCAGAAGGGCATGGTCATCGGCAAGGGTGGACGCATGATCAAGCGCATCGGCAGCGAGGCGCGTCCGGACATCGAGCGCCTGCTGGGCGCTAAGACGGTCTATCTCGACCTCCAGGTGCGTGTCCAGCCGCAGTGGCGCCGTGATGCCAACGAGATCAGGCGCTTGGGCTACCAGGCAGAGGACTAGCCACCCAATGGCTGGTGGAAGACGCACCTCGCGCCAACGCGCCATCGTCCTAGACCGTACCAAGCTTGCCGAACAGGACCTCATACTTACCCTGCTCTCCGAGGATGGGAGCCAGCTGAGGGTGGTCGCAAAGGGGGCGCGCAAGCCGGGAGGCAGGCTCGCCTCGCGATCCGAGCTCTTTTGCGAGGTCGACTTCCTGATGGCGCGTGGTCGCACGCTGGGCATCATGACCGAGGCTACGCTCATCGATGCGCACGGAAGCCTTCGAGGCAGCCTCGAGCGGGTGTCCGCAGCCTCGGCAGTGGCGGAGATCGCACGGCTCACCTGCTATGAGGACGTGTCTGACGCATATCTGTACCCCATCTGCTCGCGCGCCCTTCGTGCTTGTGAGCAGGCGCAGGATCAGGCGCATCTCGATCTTGTGGTGGCAGCCTATACCTTCAAGGTGCTCTCTCACTCGGGATGGCGCCCCGAGCTGAGCTCTTGCATCGCCTGCGGTGACGAGGCGCTGTCGTTCTTCTCGCCAATGGCTGGTGGCCTACTTTGTGCGAGCTGCGCCAAGGACGTGGAGGGTGTCGTCGAGCTCAGCTCCACCGAGATGGCATGGATGCGCGCCCTCATCGTGCAAAGGTTTGATGATCTGCTTGCAGCCCCGATCGATGCGGATGTGGCCGCTCTGATGCTCTCGCTTGGGCATTCGTGGGGCGCCGTGCACCTCGATGCGCGCCTTAAGGCGTTCGAGTTCCTGCTCAGCATCTAATATTTTCAGTTTTTTTGTTTTCGCCCACACAAACGGGCACGTCTTTGGGCAATTGGCCAATTGGTAATAATTATCTGTTATCGTGACCTCTATTGCTGTGGAAATGCGCCCATACCGAGGAAGAGTGCTATGCGAACCAATCGACACCGTTACCTCACGCATCTGTCCGTTCTGATTGCAATCCTTGTCACCATCACACTTCTTGTCACATCCAAGGCCTATGCGGACGATGACACGGCAGTACTGGATAGCGTCCAGTCGACTGTCGCAGAGGGTGTATCGGCCGAGGAGTCGGATTCCGCTGATTCGCCGGATTCATTTGTCCAAACTGCCGACGAATCGCAAGTGCAGACGCCAGATGGAGGTCAGGTCAGTGGGCAGGGGAGTGCTGCCGACGGGTCTTCGGCTTTGCCTGATACCGACCAGGATGCGACGGTCGTGACTGACGATGCGGCAGATGACGGCGACGTCACCCTGGATGGCAACGCAGATGCGGGCGCAGCTACCGATACCGAGGCTGATTCTGAAGCAACTGACGGTGCGGAGGACACCGTCGCAGCAGAGGCTGCTGCCACGGAGACCGAGTCCAACGCCACTCAGGGTGTGGCAAGCGAGACCGCAGACGACCCGCAGATGCTTGCAACGCAGGCAACCACCAGCACGCTCAACGGCGTTGACATATCAGGCTGGAACGACAACGTTAATTTCTCGAAGCTGGGCGACTTCGTAATTATCAAGGCTACCGAGTGGAGTTCGAAAGGTTATACGTACTACACCTCTGGTGGCAACGCTGGACAAACAGAAGCCCTGAGCTACAAGAGACAGGCGGAAGAGGCGCTCAAGGCGGGAAAGCTCATTGGCTTCTATCATTTCGTCTCGAGCTATTCCTACAGCAAACAGACCTATGAGCAGCAGGCACAAGCCTTTATCAATGCGGTCACACCTTACCTAGGCCAAGCCATTTTGGTCTTGGACTGGGAGAATGGCGAGCGCTATACAAGCAGCGGCTCTTCAACTGTCTATAGCCGCGTTGAGAGTGACGTGGCTGGTGCTAAAAGGTGGCTCGACTACGTCTACCAGCAGACGGGCGTCAAGCCGGTCATCTACATGAACTACAACTGCGCAAATCGCTATGACTGGTCGAGCGTTGCAAAAGTAGGCTACGAGCTTTGGGGCGCACGTTATCTAAACGAGTACTACTATGGCGTAGGAAGTTTTGTCTCAAATCCCAAGATGTATCTGTCCAATGACGAGTACAACCGCTGGGGTGCATGGGGAAAACAACCGCTTATCTATCAGTACACCCCAGCGTGCAACCTGCATGGAAACAAGAGGTACGACGCCAACAAGTTCTATGGTACTAAGGCCGACTGGCAGAAGCTCGCCTTGGCTGCCCACGAGATTTCATCCACGACGGCGGAAGCTGCTAAGTTCCTGACCAACAACGCCGTTTACAGCTTCTCGCCCATAAAGAACCCGACGTACGTCGCTTGCTCTAGTTCCAACAACGCCATACTGGGAAGCTCAAATTACCGAACCAGCTATTGGATCGTGGAGAATCTGGGTGAGGGCCTATATCGCTTTGTAAACTTTGGCACCGGTAAGAACCTTTCATTCAGCCCTGCGTCTGGCAAGGTCAGCAACGGCATGAATGTCAACACGACAGGGACGGTGGACACCTGGCATCTTGTCAAGTGCAGCAATGGCTCATATGCGCTTGTTCCCAATGGCTACAACTCTTATCGCGTTGACGTTTATGGCGGGAAGATTATTGATTCAGGGGCAAACCTGCAGCTATACACGGGCAATGGCACAGTTGCCCAGCGCTTCTTTTTCACGAAGTCAACTGGGCTCACTCAGGCTTATGGCTTGCAAAAGACACTCGAAACTGGTGTTTACATGTTCAAAACGAACCTTGACGGCACTCCAGTAGTCGATATCAGTGGCGGCTCCGTCACCAGTGGCGCCAATGTTCAGATCTATAAGTCAAACAACTCGCTTGCCCAACGATTCAAAGTCTCTTTCGCAGGCAACGGCCTTTACAGGATCGAGTCGTTCAGGTCGGGCAAGGTTCTCGATGTCTCGGGGGGATCCACGGCCAACGGCGCCAACGTGCAACAGTACACGGCAAACTCAACCCTTGCACAGTACTGGTATGTGAAGAAGGTGGGGGATAACACCTACAGCTTCCTTTCGGCAAAGTCGGGCAAGGCACTTGATGTGTACGGCGCAAAGGCGACAAATGGTACCAATGTGCAGATCTATACTTGGGGAGAAAACAACAAGGCACAGAGGTTCTCGCTCGTTCGTGATTCCGTGCTCGAGGAATCATACGCAAGCGGGAAGGCAATCGGTGAGGGGATCTACACCCTCGCATCCGTCTTTGCCCCAACGAGAGCGCTTGACATCAAGAACGCCTCAAAGGCAAATGGCGCCAATGTACAGCTGTATAACGCGAATGGCACATTGGCACAGAAGTTCGAGCTGTCGTATCTAGGCAACGGTCTTTATACAATCAGGTCAGCTATGTCGGGAAAGGTGCTGGACATTGCCAGTGCAAACATGAATTCTGGGGCAAACGTACAGCAGTATCAAAGCAACGGAACCCGAGCCCAGGCATGGTATTTCGTGAAGAAGAATGACGTTTGGATGATTCGGTCCGCACTCAACGGCAAGGCGATATCGCTGCAGTCTGACATGGATGCCAATGGGGTCAACATCTGCATGAGGGATGCTAACGCTGCCGCAGAGTCTCAGCAGTTTGCGATTCAGCAGGCGCCCCTCTTCAGTGACGGGGTCTATACCGCAAAATCCTCCCTCGGCAACTATCGCCTGTCTGTCACGAATGCGTCAAAAGCCGTGGGTGGCAACGTCCAGATATGGTCGACAAGCACCAGCCCTGCCCAGCGGTGGAAGCTCACGCATCTTGGATCTGGAGTCTACTCGATCACCAATGTGAACTCTGGCCTTGCCATGGAGGTCGCAAATGCCTCGAAGGCTTCGAAGGCGAACGTCCAGCAGGCGAATTACCAAGGTACGGCTTCGCAGAAGTGGGTCTTTACTGTTACGTCAACAGGTGCCGTTTGCATCCGTAACCTTGCTAGTGGGCTTGTCCTCGACGTGGCAGGAGCAAAGAAAGCCAATGGCACCAATGTGCAACAGTATGCAAGCAACGGGAGCGCCGCACAGTCATTTGTTCTTACGGCAGCTTGACGCCTGACTCGGGAGAGGTGATGCCTATCTCGGTTTAGGCATCGTCACTCGGATATAGTGGATTGGCGTCAAGTTCTCATGATTGTTTTGGAGTGACGGATGAAGAGATTTGCATGGGTCGCAGCGGTTGTCCTAGGGCTTGCCATTGTCGTTCCGACGGTACCGGCAATGGCGGAGGGCCTAGATCAGAGCGCAACGGATCAGCTCGAAACGGCTCAGGGGGCTGAGGAGCAGGTTATTGTCCAATCGACCGACGTGGTAGACGACAGCGACCAAGCTATCAGTGGCATTGATGACACCAGCGTCGATGAACAGGGTGTCGCCGCTGTCGATGAGACCCCGGAAGACGAGTCTCCCACAGCTGCTGTTGACTCGAGCGATGGCAATGTCGTGACCGAAGAGGCGCCTGATCAAACGGTATCCGGGTCAACGTCAGAAGAAGGTCAAGCGCTTGAACCCATGGATGCGCCAGATGACACGGGCTCGGATTCGGATGCGGTTAGCGAGAACACGGCTTACACCATCGCTCCTTCTGCACCTTCCGATGCGTTGGTGGGAGTTTCCAATAACAGTGCTTCCTCCGGTGCTAATGTGGCACTTTCCAACCCCAATAGCGTCCTTGGCAATCATTGGCGCTTCGTCTCTCGCGATGACGGATTGTGGTCGATTGTCAACATGCGGGCCAATATGGCGCTTACCGTCAATGGGACACCGGCCTCCGGATCGAACGTGACGGTGGTATCCGGTCAGGGCACCAAGTGGGTTGTGCAGAAAAACGATGACGGCACCGTGTCGTTCATTCCATTCGGCTACGACTCCCTGAGGCTGGACATCGCTGGCGAAAGCGCCGATGCTGGTGCAAATGTGCGTCTCTACACGGCCAGCGCGTCGTCAATGCAACGGTCAATGCAACGGTTTGTGCTTGGTGTAGCCAATGCTCTCACGGAGGCTTTGGCTAACGGCGAGAAGCTCGACGAGGGAGTAGTTGTCGTTAACACGGCACTGCCCGGCAAGAGAGCAATTGACATCAAGAGCGCATCCAAGGATAACGGCGCCAATGTGCAGACATATGCTTCAAACGAATCGCTTGCGCAGAAGTTCTTCCTGGCAGATGCGGGAAATGGTCTCTATACCCTTCAGAGTGCCGTCTCTGGCAAGTATCTTGATGTCGCCGGCGGAAAAGCCGTAAGTGGCACAAACGTCCAGCAGTATACGGGCAACGGAACGCTCGCCCAGCTGTGGTACTTCATCAAGACCGCAGACGGTCTTTGGTCTCTGCGCAATGCAAAGAGTGGGCTTGCACTGAGCGTATCCGGCGCATCGTCCTCCAATGGCGCCAATGTCGATGTGGAAGACGTCAACGGTGATGCGTGCCAGGACTTCTCCGTAAAATATGTGAACCTCGTAAACAAGAATCAGGTTCTGCGCCTGTCTCCTCTTGGGGATTCTTCCTTGAGTGTGTCTACGAGTGGGAGCGCTGCCGTGCTCTCCAAAACGGGGTCCACGGCCGATGGATGGTGGAGGGTCGACAGCGCAAGCGGCAACTCCATTACGCTTGCAAGCCTGTTTGGCGCCAAGAAGCTTGCTGTCAGCGGCAGTGTGGTGTCTGGTGCGGGTGCCACTCTCGTGTCTGGGACGGGTACCACTTGGATCGTTAGGGTCAATGACGGCGGTTCGCTGACGCTTAGCCCCAAGGGATACCTCGGTCTTGCGCTTGACGTCAAGAACGGCAAGGTGAGCGTCGGCTCGAGCCTGCAGATCTATAAGATCAATGGGACAAATGCCCAGCGCTTCCTCACGCCATATAGTGGGAATCTCACCAAGGCTGCCTCAACGGGGAAGCCTTTCGCAAGCTGTCTGTACACCATCAAGAGTGCACTGGAATCGAAGAACCTCGCACTTGACGTGAAGAACGCGTCTAAGAGCAATGGTGCAAACGTGCAGATATATGGTGCCAACGGCACCGATGCCCAGAAATGGGAGCTGGAGTACGCTGGCTCTGGCCTGTATCACATCAAGTCGCTGAACTCCAAGCTGTATCTAGGCAGGGATGGATCGACGAGCGGCTCTAACGTTGCCCAATACAAGAGCAGCGACCAGCTCTCGCAGTACTGGTATCTCATGGCAGATGGCGATGGGTATGCGATCTGCAACGTTACGACCGGCTTGGCACTTGATGTGAAGGGCGGTAGGGCAGCCAACGGTTCCAACGTGCAACTCTATACGCCAAATGGCTCTGCCGCGCAGAGGTGGCTTATGGTCGATACGCCACTGATCAAGAACGGCACCTACGCCTTCAGCTCTGACCTCACGGTGTATGGAATGCTCGTGCTTGACGTCAAGGGTGCTTCTAAGGCTTCTGGCGCTAACGTTCAGGTCTATCAGTCCAATGGAACAAATGCGCAGAAGTGGGTGCTCACCTACAAAGGCAAAGGCGTCTACACGATGGCCTCGAAGAACTCGGGTCTGCTGTTGACCGTGGATGGCTCCTCTCGTTCGAATGGCGGAAACGTCGTACAGAAGACCAACGAGAACTCTGATTTCCAGCGCTGGACTATCTCTCTTGACAATTCAGGCTCCTATGTCTTCAAGAACGTTGGCTCGGGAAAGGTGCTCGACATCAAGGGTGGCAAGAGCGACAACGGCGTCAATGTGCAGCAGTACACCGCAAACGGCACCAAGGCGCAGGGTTGGCACATTAAGACCAATCACGATCCGCTGCCTAGCAATAGTAAGTTGGCGAAGTTCGTGAGTCGTATGGTCTACTACGCCGACATCGTCAACGTGGGCTATGACATGGGCAACAGGTGGGACATCCGCGATGGAGGTGAAACGGACTGCTCAGCTTTGGTGATCAGATGCCTGCAGGAAGCTGGCTTCGACGCGGAGAAGAACGGCGCGACCTGGACCGGTAACATGAAGAGTGTCCTAAAGTCGCTTGGCTGGAGTGTCCTCCCATGGGACATCAACAGTGTCAAGGCGGGCGACATACTGCTCAATTATGAATATCATACGTGTGCTGTCATCTCTGGGACGGGGAAGAATGCGCTGATTGCGCAGGCGTCTATTGACGAGAATGGAAACGGGTTCTACGGCAAATCGGGAGATCAGTCAGGTTATGAAACTAACATTAAGAAGGTTTATGTTTATCCGCATGGTGGGTGGAACTGCATATTGCGATATAAAAAGTAGATTGGATAGCCCTTCTTCTTGAGATTCAGGTGGCGGCATCTTCGTCGAAGGTGCCGCCTCTTTGTTTCATATTGCTGGCGCACTCCTTGGACGAGTTTTATCTTTTGGCGCGGTCACGTTCTCTTCTGTTCCTGATAAGCTTCGGGACCTTCCAGAGGCTCGCTTACGTGATGCATCAAGGCGAGTGATGTCATAAAGGAAAACGTGAAATACCACGAGTTTTAGGAATGCGTTTCAAAGAGGCAACAGAGATGGGCTACCATACCTGTGCTTAAGCTAAACACTCTAGTGCACTGGGAAGTTGTGATATGAAACGTGTGGTTGTGTCCATAATGATCGTGGCTCTGGCTGCGGTGGGATTGACGACGCCGGCATATGCGTTCGAGGAATCTAACGATGCGGCGAATGTGGCTGAGAGCGTAGCGGAAGAGACCGGTGATCAGCAGGTAGACGTATCGTTGCCAGCAGATGCCTACGAGCAGCAGGCAGAGCCATGCGACAGCGGAGAGCAGGAGGGCTCCGAGCGTACAGATGCCTCATCTCCCGTAGAGCCTGCTGACTCCACCGGTGACAGCCAGATTGCAGAGCAGCAAGGCGAGGATAGTGCTGCTATTGTGCAGAGCGACCTCGGTGTTGATACGCAGCTCTCCGAGGAGATGTCCACGCAAGAGGCGCAAGAGTCCGACTCTGATTCCGCACCGGATGAAGGGGAGGAGACCGAGGGCGAGGATCGGTTGAGTGAGGTTGTCTCTATTGCTCCGGAAACGTCAGGAGGGAAGCGCCTCACCGCTACCGCAGACAAGGTAACGACGGACGCCAAAGCCAATACGCTTGCCTCGTTCTGGCAGGTCTTCGAGCATGCCGACGGGACGTTCTCATATTGCAACGCAAAGACGGGCACATGGCTCGCAGCGGACAAGGCAGAGGAGGGCTCCCTTGTGGGCCTTCGCAGCGACTCGACCTGCCGCTGGAGGCTTCATTCCCTTAGCGAGACTCTATTCTCGCTTGCACTTGCCGAAAATGACGATCTGCGTCTTGAGTCCTTTGAGGGAGCAGAAGGGTTGCTGCTGCGGCTTGCCTATGCTATGCAGTCAGCCAGCCAGTCTTTTGCCATCACACGCCACCAGGGGCTCTCTGAGGCTATCGAGAGCGGCGAGGTCGTCGGTTCAGGTCTGGTGAGCATTTCAACGAAGGCAACGCCCAACAAGGTGGTAGAAGTAAGCGGCGGATCAAAATCAAGCAAGGCAAACGTACAGATCTATAAATCGAACTCGAGCCTTGCCCAAAAGTGGGACTTGGCATACCAGGGTTCCGGTCTGTACATGCTTCGTGCGGTTTGCTCGGCTAAGGTGCTAGATGTCTGGGGCGGCTCGACCATAAGCGGTGCCAACATCGACCAGTATACGGCTAACGGCACGCTTGCGCAGTTCTGGTACTTCGTGAACGATGGCGGCGTGCTCAGCCTGCGCTCAGCTGCCAGTGGCCTCGCACTTGAGGTCAAGCAGGGGCTCAATGCCAATGGAACCAATGTCCAACTTGGGGAATATACAGGCTCCTCTGCCCAGAGCCTCGTAGTAAGCTCGACTACCCTGCTCGAGGACAATGGCGTCTATGCCTTCAGGGCAGAATGCGTGCCATCGCTGTCCGTGGTGGCCAATGGCGATAACGCCGAGTTGGGTGATGCTGCCAACTATCTCAGGCAGTACTGGCGTGTCAGCGGATGCGACGAGAACTTCACGCTGCAAAACCTCGCAGGGAAGGTTCTGATAATCGATGGCACCCCCGCCAAGGCTGTAAACGTACGTTGTGCGGCGGGTACAGCCTCTAAGTGGGCGGTTCGCATCGGTCTCAATGGCGGAATCGTCCTGAGCCCCTTGGGCATGCCCAACCTCGCTCTCGACATTGTGGGAGGAAGCACAAATGCTGGAGCGAACGTGCGTCTCTGGAGCTCCAATAACACGGACGCACAGGCTTACAGGCTCGTGCTCAGCGCACCTCTGACTTCCGCGGCGCGCCACGGCGTCACCATTCCTGGCAAGATCGCTACGGTGAGCAGCGCGCTTGACAGGAAAAAGGTGCTTGACATCAAGAATGCCTCGATGACGAACTCCGCCAACGTTCAGATATATACGAGCAACGGTACGCTGGCACAGAAATGGGAGCTCGTCTCTGTGGGCAACGGCCTCTATACACTGCGCGTTGCCAACTCGGGGCGCATGCTCGACGTCAAAGGGGGCTCGTCAAAGTCTGGTGCAAACGTGCAGCAGTATGCCTCCAATGGAACTCTGGCGCAGCACTGGTACCTCATTGCAGCTACAAATGGGGGCTATGAACTAAGGTCGGCAAAGAGCGGCCTCGCGCTCGATGTCGCTGGCCGCAATAAGGCGAGTGGGACCAACGTCCAAGTCTATAACGCCAACGGTACGGATGCCCAACGGTTCTATCTGGATGAAACGCAGCTCGTGTCGAACGGGACCCATGGGATCGCCTGGTCGCTCTGCAAGCCGCTCGTGCTTGACGTGAGCGGCGGTTCGAAGGCGGCCGGCGCCAACGTCCAGATCTACATCGCCAATGGCTCCGCTGCCCAGCAGTTCGTCTTTACTAAGCAGAGCGACGGGACGTACACCATCAAGAACAAGCAATCTGGACTATACCTGCAGGTGAAGGACGCCTCCAAGGCAAACGGTGCCAACGTCGAGCAGGGCAAGGGCACCCAGGGAAAGGCGGCGTACTGGCGCATCGTAATCGCACCACAGGGAGGGCTCTCGTTCCAGAACGTTAACTCGGGGAAGTACCTTGAGATAGCGGGCGAGGCTCTTCGCCTGAGCACCAATGTCAGGCAGGGATCTACAAATGCCACGATCTGCCAGAACTTTGTGACGGTTGCCGCGGGGTACAACCCCAAGATTGCCAAGATCGGTTGGCAGAATCCCGCTGGCCTTCCTCAGGTCTCTCGCTACTCGGTCGTGCTTCCCTCCTATGCAAAGGGTACCCATACCTACGTGAGCCCCTCGGCCATCAGGGTGGACGCCACGCGTGAGGAGTGCATCGAGGCCTTCATCAGCCGTGCATACGACTATCTCGGCACTAGCTTCAATGAGCCCTGGTCGACCGAGCCCGGAGGCGTGGGTGTGGACTGCTCTGGTCTCGTCCTGCAATGCCTCTACGCAACGGGAATGGACCTCGAGCATGCTGCAGGCACCAATAAAGTTGGTGGATACAACCCCTATAACCACTACTACGTGCCCAGGCAGACGTACAATTCGGCTCGCTGGTACGAAAGCGGCACGTTCAAGCGCGTATCAAAGAGCTCGATGAAGCGCGGCGACTTGATCTTCTATGGCTACCATGGCGACAATGGACCTGTCGTCTACCACGTGGCCATATACTTGGGCAACGGCAAGATCATCCACTCCACCAACTATGCTGGCTCTGGCAATAAGGTGCGTATCGACAACATGTATGTCTCCCTATACCAGACGATCATCGGTGTGGAGAGACCCTTTGTCTGATGGGGACGTGATGGGGCCCTGGGTCCCGTAATCTGAGAGGAAAATGGTGCGTCAGGCTCGTGTAACCTTTGTGTGCACGAGCCTGACGTGCTATTCTTTCTCGGTCAGTACCCCGTACTTGGAGGCTCGCCTTGCCTAGACGGCCATCTCAGTTCGGGGCGAATCCATGTAGAAAGGTGTTTTGGCATGATTACCAAGGAGCGCAAGGCCGAGCTTGTCAAGCTGTACGGCAAGAACGAGAACGACAGCGGTTCCGCCGCCGTCCAGGTTGCCATCCTGACCGACCGCATTCGCGAGCTCACCGAGCACATGAAGACCCACAAGAAGGACTTCCACACCCGCCGCGGCCTGCTGATGCTGGTCGGCAAGCGTCGTCGCCTTCTTTCCTACATCAAGAAGGGTGACATCGAGGCTTACCGTACCCTGATCAAGAGCCTGGGCATCCGCGACAACATCCAGTAAATAGGCACTAAGGGGGAGCGCCTTTGGGGCGCTCCCCTCATATTGACGGCCCGCCTGCAAAGGGGCAGGCGGAGATGAGAGGAAAAGAAAACTTATGGCAAAGGTTACTCACGAGTTCGACCTCTACGGCAAGCACTATGTCCTCGAGACGGGCGAGCTCGCGAAGCAGGCCACGGGCGCATGCCTGGTCAAGCAGGGTGACACTACGGCCCTGCTGACGGTGGTCGTGTCCAAGGAGCGCAAGGACTACGACTTCTTCCCCCTGACGGTTGACTTCGTCGAGAAGATGTATGCCGTGGGTCGCATCCCCGGTGGCTATCTCAAGCGCGAGTCTCGTCCCTCCGAGAAGGGCACCCTCACCGCGCGCATGATCGACCGTCCCCTTCGTCCCTCCTTCCCCGAGGGCTTCCGCAACGAGGTGCAGGTTGTCGCAACCTCGCTCGTTGCCGACCAGGTCAACCCCATTGACGTCATCTGCACGATGGCCGCTTCCGCCGCGCTGACCGTCGGTGGCGTGCCCTTCGAGGGTCCGCTTGCCTGCGTGCGCATCGGTCGCGACCGCAACACCCACGAGCTGCTCGTCAACCCCACTTATGAGGAGCGCGACAACTCTGACCTCGACCTCGAGCTCGCGGGCTCGTCCACCTTCATCAGCATGCTTGAGGCGGGCGCCGAGGAGATTTCCGAGGAGGAGATGCTGGAGGCCATGCTCTTTGGCCAGGAGGCCATCGCCGCCTTCTGCGAGCAGCAGGAGATCTTCTTCGACAAGGTCCGCGAGGCCAACGGCGAGTTCCCCAAGCGCGAGTATGTGCTCGACGAGTCCGTGCCCGAGGTCCACGACCGCGTCTTTGCGCACATGGACGACATGTCCGCCGCCCTGCGTGACGCTGACAAGGCCTCTCGCATCGGCAAGGTGGAGGACCTCAAGCTCGCCATCCGCGCCGAGTTCACCGAGGAGGAGCAGGCTCAGTGGAGCCGCGAGCTCAACGTCGAGCTCAAGTCCCTCGAGAAGCACGCCATGCGTCTCATGGTCGTCAACACCGGCGAGCGCGTCGACGGCCGTACCGCCACCGAGGTGCGCCCGCTGATGGTCAAGCCCGACTACCTCCCGCTGGTCCACGGCTCCGGCCTGTTCCAGCGCGGCCAGACCCAGGTGCTCTCCATCGCCACCCTGGGCATGCTCAACGAGTGGCAGCGCCTCGACACCATCGAGCCGATCGATGGCAAGCGCTACATCCATCACTACAACTTCCCGCCGTACTGCACGGGCGAGACCGGTCGCATGGGTGCTCCCAAGCGTCGCGAGCTCGGCCACGGCGCCCTCGCCGAGCGCGCCCTTCTGCCGGTGATCCCCTCCGAGGAAGAGTTCCCCTATACCATCCGCGTGGTCTCCGAGGTCATGGAGTCCAACGGCTCCTCCTCGATGGCTTCCACCTGCGGCTCCACGCTCGCTCTCATGGATGCCGGCGTGCCCCTCAAGCGCCCGGTCTCCGGCGTCGCGATGGGCCTCATCCAGGAGGAGGGCAAGACCGTCGTGCTGACCGACATCCAGGGTCTCGAGGACTTCCTCGGCGACATGGACTTCAAGGTCTGCGGCACCACCAAGGGCATCACCGCCATGCAGCTCGACAACAAGGCCACTGGACTCACGCCCGAGATTTTCCGTCAGGCGTTCGCCCAGAGCCACGAGGGCCGCATGCACATTCTTGACGCGATGATCGATGCCATCCCGGCTCCGCGCGAGTCCACCAAGGATACCGCCCCCCAGATCATCAGTCTCACCATCCCCACCGACAAGATCCGTGACGTCATCGGCAGTGGCGGCAAGGTCATCCGTGGCATCCAGGACGACACCGGCGCCACCATCGACATCCAGGAGGACGGCACCGTCTTCATCGCTGGCGTCGGCGGTGCGGGCGAGGAGGCAGCCGAGCGCATCCGCGCCATCGTCAAGGTTCCCGAGGTTGGCGAGATCTACACCGGTCGTGTCGTCGGCATCCAGGCCTTTGGCGCCTTCGTGGAGCTGCTGCCAGGCAAGGACGGTCTGCTGCACATCTCCCGCGTCGCACAGGGTCGCGTCGACAAGGTGGAGGACGTCCTCTCCATCGGCGACGAGGTCAAGGTCCAGGTGCTCGAGGTCGACGAGAAGGGCAAGATCAGCCTCGATCGTATCGACAAACCCGAGGCTCCCGCGGGTGCACCGCGTACCCGCGACAACGGCGCCAAGCGCGAGCGCGGCAACAACACCCGCACGCGCAAGCCTGGCGATGGCCCGCGTGGCAACCGTCAGCCGCGCCGTCACCACGAGGGCTAGAGACGTTCTTTAGATAGCCGAACAGCGAGGGGATGCAGAGTGCGTCCCCTCGCTTGCTATATCGAATGGGGGAGAGACGTCAGCCACCTTATCTGCGGCCGGCCTTGGTGCTCCTCGTGACAACACTTTTGATGCTGATGCGTACCAACCATGCAAGTTTGTGCCCATTTGGGTACAATCAAGCGTTAGAAAAGAAGACCGCGTGCATCGCGGCAGACATACGTAACTGAAACGTACGACGGAAGGAACCTTACCTACATGGCTAAGACTACGACGCCCTTGCGGATTATTCCGCTCGGGGGCCTTGACGGTATCGGCAAGAACATGACCGCGTTCGAGTATGGTAACGACATGGTCCTGATTGATGCCGGCCTGATGTTCCCCGACGACGAGCAGCCCGGCATCGACCTCGTGCTGCCCGACTATACCTACGTGCTCGAGAACGAGGACAAGCTCCGTGGCATCATCATCACCCACGGACACGAGGATCACACGGGCGCCTTGCCCTACCTCCTCATGGACCTTACGCACAAGGTGACCATCTACTCGAGCAAGCTCACCATCGGCTTCATCGAGGGCAAGCTCGCCGAGCACAAGCTGATCGCCCCCAAGTTCAAGGAGGTCTCCGACGGGACGCACCTCACGCTGGGGGCCTTCAACATCGACTTCTTTGCGATGACCCACTCCATCCCCGCAGCGCTCGGCGTGTACATGCGCAGCCCCGCGGGATCGGTCATGCACACGGGCGACTTCAAGCTCGACCAAACCCCCATTGACGGGGTCACTCCCAACTACCAGGCCATCAACAAGTTCGCTGGCATGGGAGTCGACCTGCTGCTCTCCGACTCCACCAACGCCACCGAGCCGGGCTTCACGCCCTCCGAGGCGGCCGTCGGCCCGCAGCTTCGCCACATCATCAAGAATGCGCCGGGCCGCGTGATCGTTGCCTCGTTCTCGAGCCACATCCACCGCCTTCAGCAGGTCTGCGACGCAAGTGTCGCCGTCGGCCGCAAGGTCCTTGTCACGGGTCGTTCCATGGTCACCAACACAAAGGTCGCCCGCGAGCTTGGCTATCTCCACATCGACCAGAACGACATCCTCGACGCTTTCGAGAAGAACGACATCCCCGACGAGAAGATCACCGTCCTGTGCACGGGCAGCCAGGGCGAGCCCCTCTCGGCGCTGTCGCGCATGGCCAACGGCGCCCACAAGTCGCTTACCATCACCTCGAGCGACACGGTGATCATCTCCGCAACGCCCGTTCCCGGCAACGAGAAGAGCGTGGGTAGCGTCATCAACGCGCTCTCAAAGATCGGCTGCACCATATACGACAAGTCCAACACCCTGGTGCACGTGTCTGGCCACGGCTCGCAGGAGGAGCTCAAGCTCATGTTCGCCATGGCCAAGCCGCGCAACTTCATGCCGGTGCACGGCGAGGCGGTTCACCTGCGCGCACATGCCAACCTCGCCCGCCAGATGGGCATCCCCGACGAGCGCATCTTCATCGCCGATAACGGCGACACGCTCGAGATGGTAAACGGCAAGGTCACGTGGGGCGAGCCGGTTGACTCGGGCGTCGTCTACGTCGATGGGTTGGCCATCACCGATGCCGATCCGTACGTCTTCCGCGATCGCAAGAAGCTGGCAAGCGACGGCATCGTCACATGCGTGGTCACGGTCTCCCGCCGCCGTTCCAAGGTGAGCGAGATCGAGATTGCCAGCAGGGGCGTGTCCTTTGCCGCCAACGACGAGTTCAACATCAGCGGTCAGGAGGCGGTGCGTGATGCGCTGGAGAAGCTGGAGGAGTCCGGCAATCCCAGCATCGAACAGCTGCGCAAGGGAGCACGTAGCGCCCTCTCCAGCTACCTGTGGAGCACCACGCGCACGCGCCCCATGGTCATCCCCTTTGTCATGGAGGTCTAGCGCATGGCAAAGCGCAAGACGACATCCAAGCGGAGCAACACGCGCGCCAAGAAGGCGCCGGCGCAGCCCCTGAGGCTCACCGGCACGGCCAACGACATCGTCGGCCTGCTTCTGGTCGTGCTCGCGGTTGCCCTGATGGTTGCCCTGCTGCTGCCCAGCTCGGCTCCCGTGACGCGCACCTGCGGAGAGGTGATGGTGCTGTGCTTCGGCTCGG
This sequence comes from uncultured Coriobacteriaceae bacterium, assembly GCA_902790135.1. Lineage (GTDB taxonomy): Bacteria > Actinomycetota > Coriobacteriia > Coriobacteriales > Atopobiaceae > UBA1367. Next base: position 45,494 of record CADAQM010000002.1, on the reverse strand, counting down.
GAGCGCTCCTCTTTCCCGCAGCCCTGCTCGCCTTCGCCCTCACCTTCTTCACGGACGAGCAGGAGTCGGTTTCGGGTAAGGTCGCCTTTGGCCTGGCGCTTGTCATACTTGCCGTCTTGAGCATCGTGTCCATCACCTGCCCGGGTGCAGTGCAGAACAGCGCCATCGTGCTCGACCACGAGGTCCTGCGCGAGCGCGGCGGGTACGCGGGCGGCGGCATCGCATGGGCTCTGCTGCAGACGGTCGGGCGCGAGGTCGGCCTGGTCATTCTCATCGGCACCGTCATCGCTGGCGTCGTCATCTGCGGCTTCTCCATCTCGGACACCGTCACCAAGGTCCGTACCGGAGTGGGGGAGGCTGCCGTCTCCCTGCAGGAGGCCAACGAGCGTCGCAGGGCCCGCCGCGAGGAGCGCCGTGCCCAGCGTGCGACAATGAGCGCCTACGACGACTACGACAACTATCAAGAGGATGGCTACGAGGAGCCCAAGACCACCTATCTCGGTTCGCGCACCTCGACGGTGCTCACGCGTGGCCAGATGGCTGCGGCAGCAAAGACCGACGAGGAGTACTACGACGAGCCTCCCACGCAGCTGCGCGGAGCTGGCATCACCGAGGCGGTGACCTCGCTACTCAATCGAAAGAGGCCTGCGGAGGACGTCACGCGCGTGCTCGTCGAGCCCGTACCCGCGCCGCAGCAGGGCGAGCTCACCTGGGATATCGCCGACGGTGAAGGCCAAGATCGCGAGCTCGAGCAGCAGCCTAACGAGGGTGTACCGGACTTTCTCGCCAAGGGTGGCCGAAGTGCCGCCAAGAAGCGCAAGCCGACGCGACGGTCCAACGCGAAGCGTACGCCCAAGAAGGTCGCTACGGCGAGTCCCGAGCCTGCTCCTGAGGCCATGCCGCAGAAGGTGGCGGATGCAAACGTGCACTTGAGCGCTCGAACCGCGGCCACGCGTCCAGGCGATGATGACGAGACCTACAACCTGCCGCCGCTCTCGATGCTATCCTCCAACCCGCAGAGCGCCCAGAGCGCGAGCTCTAAGAGCGAGATCGACCAGACCATGGCCAAGCTGCAGGGAACGCTGCGCGAGTTCGGCTTGACCAGTCGCGTAGTTGACTACGTCTCTGGCCCACTGGTGACCACCTTCCGCATCGAGATGGGGGAGGGCGAGCGCGTGAGCAAGATCCGCAGCCTCGAGGACGACATCGCCCTGACGCTGGCAGCAGAGAAGGTCCGTATCTTCGCGCCCATCGCGGGTACCTCCTTCGTGGGCATCGAGATTCCCAACAAGACGCGCCAGAATGTGCACCTGGGCGACGTGCTGCCCTATGCAAAGGGAGGCCCGCTGGAGGTCGCAATCGGTCGCGACTCGGCTGGCAAACCTGTCATCGCCGATATCGCCAAGATGCCGCACATGCTGGTCGCCGGTACCACCGGTTCGGGCAAGTCTGTCATGATCAACTCCATGATCATGAGCCTGCTTATGCGCTCCACGCCCAAGCAGGTGCGCCTGATTATGGTTGACCCCAAGCGCGTCGAGTTCAAGGGATACAACGGCATCCCGCACCTGTACGTGCCGGTCGTCACGGAGCCTCGCCAGGCAGCGAGCGCCTTGCAGTGGGCCGTCTCCGAGATGGAGCGCCGACTCAAGGTCTTCGAGAAGGCGGGGGCGCGCAACATCACCGTGTACAACAAGATGTGCACCGACGGCAAGCTCTCCGAGATGGAGCATCCGCCCGAGCCGATGCCCTACCTCGTCATCGTGATCGACGAGCTCTCCGACCTCATGATGGTAGCGGGCAAAGACGTCGAGGCGTCCATCGTGCGCATCGCGCAGCTGGCACGAGCGGCGGGCATCCACCTCGTCATCGCGACACAGCGCCCCTCGGCAAACGTTGTGACGGGCCTCATCAAATCCAACATCGACAGCCGCGTCGCCCTCAAGGTCTCCTCCGGCATCGACAGTCGCGTCATTCTCGACGAGACTGGTGCTGACAGGCTTCTGGGCAACGGCGACATGCTCTTCAAGGACCGCGGTCTCGCCCCTAAGCGCGTGCTGGGCTGCTACACCTCCGACCCGGAGATCGAGTCCGTCGTGGACTTCATCCGCGAGCAGGGCGAGCCCGACTACCACGAAGAGATCCTCTCCGCAGTGGTGCCCGGTCAGCCCGGAGGCGGCGGAAGTGGTGGTGTCGGTGACGAAGATGACCCGTTGATTTGGGAGGCTGCGCAAATAGTCGTGGAATCTCAGCTAGGTTCTACATCTGGGCTGCAGCGCAGGCTCAAGGTTGGGTACGCTAGGGCTGGTAGGATTATGGACATGCTCGAATCAAAGGGCGTGGTTGGTCCCGCATCGGGCTCAAAGCCTCGTGAGGTTCTTCTCGACGAGGAAGGGCTCGAGGACCTGCGCGTACAAGAAGAAAAGTACCGGGAGGTGTAGAGATGGATAGGCCGCTGTTTAGCGAAATGCTCGTGGACAGGCGTCGGCAGCTAGGCCTGTCCATCAAGCAGGCTTCCAACGTGCTGAGGCTCAAAGAGGAGGTGCTGATTGCCTTCGAGGAAGGCGACTTCGACAGCATCCCCAAGAGTGGGTACGCCCAGGGCATGCTCTCGTCGTATGCACGTTACCTGGGCCTCAACGCCAAGACGGTTGTCAACCAGTTCTCACAGGACCTCTTCGAGCACGAACGAGGTGCAGGATCGCATGAGGCGAGGAGGCGCAACCGCCAGACCCGATCTAACGAGGATGGTCCGCTCTACGAGACGCCGCAGGCTGCTGCTTACGGTCGTTCGCAGCAGGGGAGCCGCACCTATGTGGAATCGCATGGCTTTCTTCCCACTGCCGGAGGCTTCGCCGGTGACATGAGCGACTTCGCCACCACCTCGCGCCCGCGCCCGCGCTACTCGTCCAGGTCAGAGAACGAGGATGAGTCCCCCTACGACGCTTCGTCATCGTACTCCGCCTATCCGCAGGGGAGGCCCTATACCTCGCGCGTGCCGGTCTCCACGACCCTGAGTCCCTTGGGCCAGTCACAGCGCCAGCGCCCCGCGTCGTCGTGGGGTGGGGCTGCAGGCTACGGCTCGCGCGACCAATACGGCTCGGCGCGCCCCTCACGTCAGACATCCAACACCTACTCGACACGCGACGAGGTGACCACGCGTCGCGTGATGCCGTCCCAGTATCGCGACGATATGCGTCTCGACAACGACGGAAGCAGCTATCAGTCCGCCTCCTCCATGGCCGGACGCAGGTCCTCACGCAACATCGCAAGCACCGAGCGTCCCAACGTGAGGCGAAGGAACTCCTCGCAGACCCGCGCGCAGATGCGCGGTCGCGAGCGCGACCAATCAAACAACGGCGGCATCGTGGGCACGCTTGGATCGTTCTTCCAAGAGCGCTCGCGTATAGCCGCCCTTATAATCCTCATGCTCTTCATCGTGCTGATGGCCACTCTGTTCCTCTCAGTCAGATCCTGCATCAACGCGCAGTCCGGCACCGGCCGCACGGTGTCCGTCACTACGGCGAATGACGAGGCAAGCGAGGAGACCACACAAGAGAAAAGCTCCGAGACGGAAATGACCGACGAGGAGGAAAAGAAGGCTCGTGAGCAGGCTGCTGCCGCCAAGGCTGCCGAGAGCGAGTCGTCCTCCGAGGAGCGTACCATCGAGGTCACCGTGGCCGATGGCGAGGTCACGTGGCTCGAGATCGAGTACGACGGCTTCAGCGATGTGGCAGAGACGGTCACGGGTCCATGGAACCGCACGTACACGGTCCGCCAGTCCATCTCCATCAATGTCAACAGCACGTCTGCGGTCACGGTGACCGAAGACGGAAAGAAGCTCGAGTTCGAGTCCAAGGCCTCTGGCATTGGCACCATCACCATCCAGGTGTCGAAGAAGGGTGACGCTGCCAACGAATCCGCGAGCACCGAGGGCGACCAGACCCAGGATCAGATGCAGGCTCAGACGCAGACGCAGGATGGCCAGACCACGACGGGTCAGCCGGCAGATGGCACGGCGGGCAACCAGACGCAGCAGACGACCGACCAGTACTCTCAGCAGCAGACGTCGGACGGCAACGCCCAGCAGCAGATCCAGAACGGGTCTACGGTCATCATGGACGGCTACACCCTCGACTCGGATGGCTATTACTACGGTGCCGATGGCTATTACGACGCCAACGGAACCTTCTACTCGTACTAAAACGTGATGCGCTTGCACATAAGCGCGGATTGGGGGAGCTATGGCCAAGGAGTCAAGCTTCGATGTCGTCTCGACGGTAGACATCCAGGAGGTGGACAACGCCTTCCAGCAAACGAGCCGCGAGCTCACGCAGCGCTATGACCTGCGCCAGTCCGGCGCCACGATTAGCTTTTCTAAGAAGGATCAGACCTTTACCGTGGCAGCTCCGTCGGAGTTTGTCGCCGGGCAGGTGATCGACGTGCTCGGTACCAAGCTTGTTCGTCGGCAGATCGATCTCAAGGCAATTCGCTGGGACAAGCCGCAGGCTGCCGCCGGCTCCTCCGTGCGCCAGGTGGGACATGTGGTGCAGGGCATCGATCAGGACACCGCAAAGCGCATCGCAAAGGACATTCGCGACCTCAAGCTCAAGTGCAAGCCGGTTGTCGAGGGCGACAAGCTTCGCGTCTCCTCGGCCTCAAAGGATGTGCTCCAGCAGGTGATTGCCAAGCTCAGGGAGGCCGACTATGGACAGCCGCTCCAGTTTGTCAACTACCGATAGCCCCTCGTGCCTGTTCGTCACGCTCGGCTGTGCCAAGAACGAGGTCGACACGGACAGGATGCGCGCGCTTCTGCTCGACGAGGGCTTTGCCGAGACCGATGAGGTCGATGCGGCTGACGTCATCATCATCAACACCTGCTCCTTTTTGGCTTCGGCGACATCGGAGTCCATCGAGTGCACGCTCGAGCTTGCCGACCAGGTTGCCAGTGGCGTTCGGAGCAAACCCATCGTCATGTGTGGTTGCGTTCCGTCACGGTACGGCAACGAGCTCGCCAGTGAGCTGCCCGAGGTTACGGCGTTCGTGCGTGCTGACGAGGAGGACGGTATCGTAGCTGTCGTGCGCGGAGTCCTTGGCATGGAGGGCGAGCAGGTCAGTCTCGGTGATGGTCGCGTGCTGAGGACCATCGAGGGTACGAGCGCCTACGTGAAGATCTCCGACGGCTGCGACCGTTTCTGCACCTTCTGCGCCATCCCATACATCCGTGGCCGTTACTTCTCGCGCCCGACCAGCGATATCCTGGCTGAGGTGCGTGGCCTCATGGAGGGTGGTGTGCGCGAGATTGTCCTGATTGGCCAGGATACGGGCATCTGGGGCTGCGATTTGGGGCCCGATGACACGCTTGCGTCGCTCCTTCGGGATGTCGCAGCGGTCGTGCGTCCCTATGGAGGCTGGGTCCGCGTGCTCTACCTGCAGCCCGAGGGCATGACCGACGAGCTTATCGCCACGATCCGCGACGTCGACGAGGTGCTGCCCTACATCGACATACCTATCCAGCACTGCAACGAGCGCATCCTGCGCGACATGAACCGGAGCGGTTCGGCAGACGAGTTGCGAGAGCTCTTCGACCGCCTTCGTCGTGAGATCCCAGGCATGGTGCTGCGCACGACGGGCATGGCGGGCTTTCCCGGCGAAACCGACGAGGAGGCAGACGAGCTCGTCAACTTCATTTCCGAGCAGGAGTTTGACTACACCTCGGTATTCGCCTATTCGCCCGAGGAAGGCACCATGGCCGCGGAGATGGCAGATCAGGTGGACGAGCCCACCAAGCTCGAGCGTACGCAGCGGCTCATCGACCTGACCGAGGCCCTTGGCTTTGCCGCAACGGCGCGGCACGTGGGGGAGCGCGTCAAGGTCATCATCGACGGCATCGAAGAGGGCGAGAATGGCTTGGAGTTCATCGGCCACGCCTGGTTCCAGGCACCAGACAGCGATGGCGCCATCCATATCGCCGAAGGGGAGGCCGCTGTGGGCGACATCGTCACCTGCGACCTTGTAGACTCATTCTGTTACGAGCTTATCGGAGTCATGGTCTAGGAGGGGCTTCGAATGGAAAAGCATACGAGCAGTATCTGGACGCCTGCAAACATCGTCACGTTGGTTCGCGTGGTGCTCATGCCGGTCTGGCTGTTGGTTGCCGAGGCAGCTCGCGTCGATGACGCGCTCTATCAGGGCAGCGCGGTCGCATGGGTGTCGTTCATCCTATATACGGCCATCGCCCTTACCGACAAGCTCGACGGTTACCTTGCCCGCAGCCGAGGCGAGGTGACCAACTTCGGCAAGTTCCTTGACCCCATTGCCGACAAGCTCTGCGTTACGTGCGCAATGCTCTACCTGCTTGAGCTCGGTCTGGTGCCCAGCGCTTACGTACTGCTCATTCTGGCCCGCGAGTTTCTGGTCTCCGGCTTGCGCATGGTGCTAGCCTCCGAGGGAACCGTCGTTGCCGCTAGCAATCTCGGCAAGTGGAAGACCGCCGTCACGATGCTCTCCATCGGTGGTTACCTGTTTGCCGTCACGCTCCCTGCCAGCGCATTTGCTTCTACCATCACGACCATCTCCGATGTGCTCATGGTGGCTGCCGTGATCCTGACCGCTTGGTCTGGCATCGACTATCTCGTCAAGGCCTGGCCTACCGTGGCTGGTACGAGGTAGAGGATGAGCGTCACAGAAAGCCAGATCTACGCTGTGGCACGCGACCTCGTGAGCGAGGCGCGTGCCGCGCATCTTACGTGCGGATGCGCCGAGTCCTGTACCGGCGGACTCGTGAGCGGGGCAATCACGGCAGTGCCTGGCTCGTCTGAAGTCATGCGAGGCGCAGTGGTGAGCTATGCCATCGCAATCAAGGAGTCCGTCCTGGGTGTGAGCAGGGCAGTTCTCGACGATCCTGCGCTCGGAGCGGTTTCGGAGCCCTGTGCTCTGCAGATGAGCGAGGGTGCCTGCCGCGTGCTCGGATGCGACGTGTCGGTTTCCGTCACGGGAATCGCCGGTCCCGGCGGGGAGGAGCCTGGCAAGCCGGTGGGGACCGTCTGGTTCGGCCTTTGCGCCGGAGGCCAAAGCCGGGCGGAGCGCTGCCTGTTCGATGGCGGAAGGGACGAAGTCCGCAGAGCGGCCGTCTTGCATGCGCTGGGGCTTATGCGTGAAGGTATCGCGAAGCTGAGCCTCGATAAATAGCGCCACCCCGAAGGTTGGCGCAAGGTAGGTCGCAGGGCTTCTAGCAGCTAAAAGGCACGAATGCAGCGGACGTGCGACAATGCGGCGAGTATGGGCCTACTGTCGAGCTAGCTTGCTGCGACACGCGTTCGCTAATGTCTGAGATGCCGTTTGACATACGAACGGTTGTTCTGTATGCTGTCTGTCAAACACGTCGTCTGGGGGTACCATGGCTAGGAGTAAGAACGTCTCGCGCGAGGTTCACGCAAAGACGTATGGTGAAGAGCGGGACAAGGTCCTGGAGTCCACCACCAAGGAGATTCTCAAGAAGTTCGGCAACGGGTCCATCATGCGCTTCGGCGATTCCGGCCCTGAGCTCGAGATCGAGGCAATCCCCACCGGCTCGATCGCGCTCGACGCAGCCCTCGGCATCGGTGGCGTTCCGCGCGGTCGCATCATAGAGATCTATGGCCCCGAGTCTTCGGGCAAGACCACGCTCTCGCTGGAGATTCTTGCCGAGGCGCAGGCAATGGGCGGTGTCGTTGCCTTCATCGACGCCGAGCACGCGCTCGACCCCGGCTACGCCGCACGTATCGGCGTGGATATCGACGAGGTGCTCATCTCCCAGCCCGACACGGGCGAGCAGGCGCTTGAGATCTGCGACATGTTGGTTCGCTCTGGTGCCATCGACGTCGTGGTCATCGACTCCGTTGCCGCCCTCGTTCCCCGTGCGGAGATCGAGGGTGAGATTGGAGACTCCAGCGTCGGTCTGCAGGCGCGCCTGATGAGCCAGGCGCTGCGCAAGCTCGCCGGCTCGCTCTCCAAGTCCAAGACCACGTGCATCTTCATCAACCAGCTGCGCGAGAAGATCGGCGTCATGTTCGGCAACCCCGAGACCACGCCGGGTGGTCGCGCCCTCAAGTTCTTCTCGTCGGTGCGTATGGAGATCCGTCGCATCGAGACCATCAAGAAGGATGGCGACGTCATCGGCAACCGCGTTCGCGTCAAGGTCGTCAAGAACAAGGTCGCACCTCCGTTCCGTCAGGCAGAGTTCGACATCATGTATGGTACGGGTATCTCCAAGGAGGGCTCGCTGCTCGACATCGCCGTCGATTATGACATCGTCAACAAGTCCGGCGCTTGGTACACCTACGGCACCGAGCGTCTCGGACAGGGCCGCGAGGCCGCCAAGGAATTCCTGGCAACCACGCCTGACCTCTTCGACGAGATTGACCACAAGGTGCGCGTCGCATGTGGGCTCGAGTTCAGCGACGAGCCGGTGGGCGAGCCAATCGCTGACCTGCAGGGCTCATCTGTCATGGATCCCTCTAGCTCCAACTAGCCGTGGCAAGCAAGACAGAGACTCGGGCGCTTGTCTGGGAGGTAGTGCTCCCGGACAAGCGCACTACGAGCAGCTTTGGGCCAAAGCCCCGCGCACAAGTGGTGATCCATTCTGCCGATGGCTCCAGCGAGCAAATCAATGTCCCTGTAGCAGTCGGTCGTATCATCGCATCAAAACAGAAAGCTGATGAGATTCACCCTGGGTCTCGTGCCGAGCTTCTCTACGTGATAGGGGAGACCTCAGTATACTGCGCTCGTGCACGCATCGAGCGTCTCATCGACCGTCGCGAGTACAGCTCGTCTGAGGTGCGTAGCAAGCTCCGCATGGATGGGTACTCAAACAAGGTTGTGGATGACTGCATCGCAAGGGCTTGTCACGTCGGACTCATCAGCGATGTCCGCTACGCAGACTCATTCATCCGCTCCAAGGTGTACGCTGGATGGGGGATGCAGCGCATAGAGCACGAGTTGAAGCTCAGGGGCATCGACATCGGCGAGGTGCCGGGGTGGCCATACGAGTACCTCGATCCAGAGGACGAGCTGCGTCGTGCCGTGGAGCTGGCTAGCACTCGGCGCGTTAATGGCCCGCGTGCGTACGTAAAGCTCGTGCGCTACCTTTGCACGCGTGGGTTCAGCACGTCGGTCGCAAGTCGGGCTGCGGGTCAGGTGTTAGCCAGTTATGGCGATCAAGACCTTGTTGACTTTTAGTGTGGAGTCACGTTTGCCCACATACGCTAGGATTCAAACATTTGACAGTTTCGCTAATCGAACATACGATTTATATGCCGTTTGAGTCATTTCTCGTCTGCTGGCTCGCCAGCTGACGTTTTCTTTTTCTAGCACGCAGCCGACAGGGCCCCTTCATGGGGCTATAGAGACATACCTCGGATGGCGGGCGTCGGTACCTGTACCGACTTCCTTAACCACATTTGTGAAAACGCTCATTCGAGGAGACGGCATGGACACCTTAACGATCGTCATAGGCATTGTCTGCCTAGCGATAGGAGCATTAGCGGCCTATCTGTATCTAAACAGCAAGAACAACGCTCGCGTTATCGAGGCTGACCGCCATGTCGCCGATGCCGAGGCGCGTGCGCAGCGTATCACCTCCAATGCCGAGCGTGATGCCGAGAGCGCCCGCAAGACAGCTCTCGTCGAGGCGCGCGAGGAGATTCTCCAGCTCCGCAAGGAGCAGGAGGCTGAGGACAAGAAGCGCAAGGGCGAGCTCCAGAACATGGAGAACCGCATCCTGCAGCGCGAGGAGTCCCTCGACAGGCGCAACGACTCCCTCGATCGCAAGGAGCATCAGCTCTCGAGTCTTCAGGGCCAGCTTGACCGTCGCAAGAACGAGGTCGACGCCCTGTATGGCCAGCAGATGAGCGAGCTTGAGCGCATTTCCGCCCTCACCAAGGAGGACGCGCACCGTGAGCTTCTCGACCACGTGCGCGCCGACGTCGTGCGCGAGGAGGCGCAGATTCTGCGCGACTCCGAGCAGCGCGTCCGCGCCCAGGCTGACAAGACTGCCCGCGAGATCGTATCTACGGCCATCCAGCGCTGTGCCGCCGACCAGGCCGGTGAGATCACGGTGACGAGCGTCCACATCCCCTCTGACGACCTCAAGGGCCGTATCATCGGTCGCGAGGGCCGCAACATCCGCACCTTCGAGCAGGTCTCTGGTGTCTCCCTCGTCATCGACGATACCCCCGAGACCGTCGTGCTCTCGAGCTTCGATCCGGTCCGTCGCGAGACCGCCCGCGTCGCCCTTGAGAACCTCATCGCTGACGGCCGCATCCATCCCGCGCGCATCGAGGAGATGTACAAGAAGGCAGAGCGCCTCGTCAGCGAGCGCGTCCAGGAGGCGGGCGAGCAGGCTGCCTACGACGCCGGGATCCACGACCTGCACCCCGAGCTCGTCAAGACCCTCGGCGCCCTGCGCTATCGCACCTCGTTTGGTCAGAACGTCCTGCAGCATTCCGTCCAGGTCTCGGCGCTCTGCGGCATCATGGCTTCCGAGCTCGGTCTCGACGCCAAGCCCGCAAAGCGTGCCGGTCTCCTGCACGACCTAGGCAAGGCAATCGACCACGAGGTGGAGGGCCCGCACGCCATCCTTGGCGCCGACCTCTGCCGCCGTTACGGCGAGCGCCCCGAGATCGTCCATGCGGTCGAGGCGCACCATGCGGACGTTGAGCCGAACACGGTCCTCGACGTGCTCGTGCAGGCCGCTGACGCAATCTCTGCGGCACGCCCCGGCGCCCGTCGTGAATCCGCCGAGAACTACATCAAGCGCCTTGAGAAGCTCGAAGAGATCTCCAATGCCCACGAGGGCGTCGAGCGCACCTACGCCATGCAGGCTGGTCGCGAGCTTCACGTCATGGTGCAGCCCGAGAAGATCTCCGACGCGCAGGCAGTCGTGCTCGCACATGACATAGCGACACAGATCGAGGACGAGATGGAGTATCCCGGACAGGTTCGTGTCGTCGTCATCCGCGAGTCCCGCGCCGTCGACATCGCCAAGTAGGACCTTCGATGCCCGAGCTCAATAGTTCCAGCCTAGCGTCCTTCGTCTCTCAGATGGGAGGCGACAGGGCGCTTCGTGTTGAGGAGAACTTGGGCTCGGGCTTCGTGCGTCTGAGGGTCGCCGAGGCCGAGCGTCGCCAGGCAGCCCATGACATCCGCTGCAGCGAGGACGTCATCATCGAGATGTTACGAAACGCCCGTGATGCCGGGGCACGTCGCATCTACGTGGCAACCGCTCGTGAGGGCAACGTGCGCACCATCACGATGCTCGACGATGGATCGGGCATTCCGCGCGACCTCTGGGATGCCATCTTCGACGCGCGCGTGACATCAAAGCTCGAGAGCGTCCACATGGATCGTTGGGGCGTGCACGGTCGCGGCATGGCGCTGTTTTCAATTCGCGAGAACGTCGTCTCAGCCCATGTGGCCGACAGCGTCGTGGGCGGCGGGTCCTCAATCCGCATCACGACGGATACCACGAGCCTCGCGGAGCGCGCTGACCAGTCCACTTGGCCTAGCGTAGCGCGTGACGAGGAGGGTCACCTTGCCGTCGAGCGCGGCCCGCATAACATGATTCGCGCCTGTTGCGAGTTTGGTCTCGAGGAGCGCGGGTCATGTGAGGTCTTCTTTGGTTCGCCCGCCGAGATAGTTGCCACGGCACGCATGCGCGTCAAGACCAGTCTGCGCAACTCCGACCTGCTCTTCTTGGATAATCTCTCGACCGTGGCGCCGCTCGAGCGCTTCAGGCTCGCCTCCGATGCGCGCGAGCTCGTAGAGGTGGCACATGCCCTCGGGCTCGACATCTCAGAGAGGACCGCACACCGCATAATCGCCGGCCAGATTAGGCCCCTCAGAAGTGTGGTCGCGCGCCTCACGCACAAGAGCGGCACTCAGCAACAGCGCGAGGTCGACCTCACCGCGGACCAGCGTGGGCTGCGTTTGTCAAAGGGCGACTCGGAGGAGTTTCTCCGCATGATGGAGCGCGATTTCGCGTTTCTGGCCGAACGCTACTACCTCAGCCTTTCTGGTCCCGCAAAGATTCGGGTGCACGGGAATAGAATATCCGTCTTTTTCGAATACGAAGGGGAAGACTGACAAAAGCAGCTCTTTCATTGTTATGTGCAATTGAGTAAACTTAATATGTTTACACAAACTCGTTCGACGCAAATCTGCAGCATAACCGCGCCTGGAGACAAAGCATGGAGTACCTGAAAGTATCAAGCAAGTCATCACCTGCCTCAGTTGCTGGAGCTATCGCCGGCATGGTGAAGGATGGCGTACCCGTAAATATACAATCCGTTGGCGCAGGCGCGGTGAATCAGGCCATCAAGGCTGTGGCCATTGCGCGCGGTTTTCTCATTCCCACGGGAGTGGACATCTCCTGCGCGCCCACCTTTGCTGACATCAACATCAATGGCGAGAGTCGTACGGCCATTCGCATCGCCGTGTACGTGCACCGCCTCGTTCCCCAGTCTGCCGCCCGCGACACCGATACCGATGCCGTCCAGGAGCTGATGTACTAAATGCCTCGAAATCCTCTGCTTGCCGGACGCACTTATTGCATCAAGACGTTCGGTTGCCAGATGAACTTGCACGACTCCGAGCGTGTGAGTGGTCTGCTCGATGACTGTGGCCTCAACGAGGTCGAAACCATCGATGAGGCCGATATTGTCGTGTTCATGACCTGCTGCGTGCGCGAGAACGCCGACACACGACTCTACGGGCAGGCCTCCGCCGTGGTAAGCGCTGCCCCTGCGCCGCACGGAAAGCGCGTCCTCGCCGTTGGCGGATGCATCGCCCAGCGTGACGGCGAGGCCCTGAGAGCCCACATTCCCTCCGTTGACGTTGTCTTTGGAACAAGTGCCCTCGCCTCGCTTCCAAGCCTGCTGGAGCAGGCCCTGAGCGGCCAGAAGGGCGTTGCTGTCGACACCATCGAAGAAGGTAGGGGCTTCTCGACGGAGCTTCCGAGCCACCGCGCCCAGGACTTTCATGCCTGGGTGCCCATCATGACGGGGTGCAACAACTTCTGCACCTACTGCATCGTTCCCTACGTGCGCGGACGCGAGAAGAGCCGCGTCTTCGAGCGTGTGGTAACCGAGTGTGAGCAGCTCGTAGCCGACGGCGTGCGCGAGATCTGCCTCCTCGGCCAGAACGTCAACTCCTACGGGCGCGACCTCTATGGAGAGCCGCGCTTCGACGAGCTGCTGCGCGCCGTGGGTAGGACGGGCATCGAGCGCCTGCGCTTCACCTCGTCCAACCCCAAGGATCTTTCTGACAAGGTGATCGCCGCAATGGCAGAGACGCCGGCCGTCATGCCCCACCTGCATCTTGCCGTGCAGAGCGGCTCGACAAGCATCCTCAAAGCCATGCATCGCAGCTACACTCGCGATGAGTACCTTGACCTCGTACGACGCCTCAGGGCGGCAATGCCCGGGCTTGCGCTGTCGACCGACATCATCGTGGGCTTCCCCGGCGAGATCGAGCAGGACTTCGAGGACACCATGTCCCTCGTGCGCGAGGTCGGCTTCGACTCAGCCTTCACGTTCATCTACTCCAAGCGTCCGGGCACCCCAGCGGCAAAGATCGTAGATGACACACCTCATGAGGTAATTCAGGAGCGCTTCGAGCGCCTTGCCCAGTTGGTGGCGGAGCTCTCTCACGACTCTAACCAGGCAGATCTTGGCACGTTGGTCGAGGTCTTGGTCGAGGGCACCTCCAAGCGCGACGATCGCGTGATGGTTGGACACAGCGCAAAGAACCAGACCGTGCACTTCGACCTGCCCGACGGATGGCAGAGTGACGACGTGATTGGCAAGCTGGTCGACGTGCATGTCGATCAAGCGCGCACCTGGTACCTCCGTGGCACCTGTGAGGGGGAGCCTCGATGAGCCTGCCTGGTCCGCTCATTGCGATCGTCGGACCGACCGCATCCGGCAAGAGCGCGCTCTCAGAGCGCATCGCCAGCGAGCTCAAGACCTCCGTCATCTCCGTTGACGCAATGCAGGTGTACCGCGGTATGGACATCGGTACGGACAAGATTCCACCCACCGACCGCAAGTGTCCGCTGCTCATGGTGGATGTGGCAGACATCACCGAGGACTACTCCGTAAAGCTCTATCAGCGTGATGCACGCATCTGCGTGGAACAGCTGCTGGGTCAGCGCAAGACGCCCGTCCTCTGCGGAGGCACTGGGCTCTATCTAAATGCCATCGTGAGTGACATGCGCTTTCCTGCCGGAGAGGTGGGCGGCGCGCACCGCCTTGTCTACGAGTCCATGCTTGACAAGGAAGGTCCCGAGGCCCTGTATGCCCTCCTTGCGCAGAAGGATCCGGCCAGTGCTGCGCTCATTCACGCCAACAACGCCCGGCGCGTGATTCGCGCGCTTGAGATGCTCGATGAGGGCGTCTCCTATGCTGAGCATCACGAGGGCCTCAGCGAGCTCAAGGATATCTACGACGTGCGCATCTGGGGCGTTGCCTGCGATCGTGACGTGCTCTATCGCCGCATTGAGCGTCGAGTGGACGAGATGTTCGAGCGCGGATTGGTCGAGGAGGTCTCCCGTCTGCGTGAGCAGGGGCTCGCGCAGACCAAGACGGCTGCACAGGCCATCGGTTACAAGGAGGTCTTGGAGGCTCTGGAGGGTGACTGCACCATGGATGCTGCCCGTGAGCGCATCAAGACGCGCACTCGCCGCTACGCCAAGCGTCAGATCTCGTGGTTCAAGCATGACAAGCGCGTTCGCTGGATAGACGTAGCTGACCGTGATGCCGCTGCCACGCGTATCGTAGTCGATCTTCTCCAGCCGCGCGACATTGCGGGGAACGCCTGATATGGGACGCTTCAAGCCTCTGAGCACGGCTCCCGTACCCGAGCGGGCCATCCTTGTGGGCGTCGACTATGGCAAGGGGGACTGGTCCATCGAAGAGTCACTGGCCGAGCTCGCACGTCTCACCGAGACCGATGGAGCCGAGGTTGTCCAGATCGTCACGCAGCGTCTCGACCACCCCATCCCTAAGACCTATATCGGCAGCGGCAAGGTGCGTGAGGTTGCCGATCTTGTGGCTGCACGCGATGCCGACGTCGTGATCTTCGATGACGAACTCAGCCCCTCGCAGCAATTCAACCTCGAGCGGGCCTTCAAGGAGCCAACAAAGGTCATCGACCGCACCGCGCTCATACTCGACATCTTTGGCGAGCATGCGCGTACGCGTGAGGGTCGTCTGCAGGTACAGCTAGCGCAGCTGCAATACGTGCTTCCCAGACTTCGTGGCATGTGGAGCCACCTTGTGGGTGAGCAGACCCGCGGCGGTATCGGCAGTCGCTTCGGCCAGGGCGAGAGTCAGCTCGAGGTCGACCGTCGACTCATTCGCAAGCGCATCTCAACCCTCACCGACGAGCTTGCTCGTCTCGAGCGTCGACGCGGCGTCCAGAGTAAGGCGCGTTGGGAGTCTGGCATCTATCGCGTGGCGTTGGTCGGATACACCAATGCTGGCAAGTCCACGCTGCTCAACCGCCTGACGGGCTCTGATGTCTATGTGCAAGACGAGCTCTTTGCGACCTTGGATCCCACGACCCGCTCGCTCGACCTTGACGAGGGCCGCAAGATTACCATCACCGACACGGTAGGGTTCATTCAGAAGCTCCCAACCAAGCTGATTGAGTCGTTTAAGTCGACGTTGGCAGAGACCTTGGCAGCCGATCTCGTGCTCAAGGTGGTGGATGCCTCAGACGAGCATGCACCCAAGCAACTGGACGCCGTGGACGATGTGCTTAGGGAGATTGGCGCTTCGGACATTCGCTCGGTAGTGGTCTACAACAAGTGCGACCTGCTCACGAGCGACGAGCGTCAGGCGCTTGCCGTGGCACATCCCGAGTCCGTGCAGATATCAGCCCTTGAGGGCCAGGGTGCGGCAGGCTTGTTGTATCGCATCGCGCAAGAAGCCTCAGATGGCGACGTCACGATCACGGTAGTCGTGCCGTATAGCA
This sequence comes from uncultured Coriobacteriaceae bacterium, assembly GCA_902790135.1. Taxonomy (GTDB): domain Bacteria; phylum Actinomycetota; class Coriobacteriia; order Coriobacteriales; family Atopobiaceae; genus UBA1367. The sequence continues at coordinate 29,480 of CADAQM010000002.1, read as the reverse complement.
AGGGCATGCTGATCAAGATGATCCACGAGCGCTGCCAGGTGATTCGCGAGGAATACGTGCAGGACGGCCTTCTGGCCACTGTCCGCGCATCCAAGCGAATGCATGACTTCTTGGCACCGTACAAGGTGGAAGACAACTCTTAGGCAAGAGGGTCGCTATCGGGCAGCCGTGTGATAACGGCTGCTGGTGGATGGCTAATTACCCAGTAGCTCCAAGAGCTCACAAACCCCTATGAGCAAGGGCTGGTGAGCCAGGTACACCGGTAGCGCATGGCGACCGACAAAGGCAAGCGGCTTGCAGTCTACCTTGGAGAAGAAGGACGGATAGCCCGTCTCCTTCCAGTAGCGCCCAACGCTTGTGCCTACCAAGAACATCAATGTGTAGGGGAGAATGGGGTAGTAGTCCCCCGACGCAAATCCACCACCGGGAAAGCCCAGAAAAGAAAGGTAGGGCGTGGCATAGAGTTCGCGCGGCAGATGCAAGACAAGGGAACCGATGCCGATGTAACCTCGCGTTATTCCCTGAAGCGCGATGAAGGCCACAAAGAGCAATGCCGCTGCGGGAAGCCCCTTGAGCACCACGCCATGATTGGCGAGAAAACTCTCGATGAGCGTACTGGCACCCATGCAGAAGATGATCCCAAAGCTGATGGGTACATCGACGGCGACTATGGTGGTGACTACGAACACGGCCGCGGCGGCAGCTAGATAGCGCAACGCCCTCTTGTAGCCGTTGCGCGAGAACGAACACATGCAACCAGCTATGAACAGGAACGTCCAGGAGATGGACGACCGCCATACGTCTTGGAATGGCGGCTTGAAGAAGTCAAGGTCATAACCATAGATGAAGCGCAGGTCGTAGCAGAAGTGGAAGAGGACCATCGATATGACCGAAAAGCCCCTCACCACGTCAAAGACAGCCATCCGCTCAGAAGAAGCGGATGGCAGGTCTGACTGTTGTGTTTGGGAAGTCGTGCAAACCATCGGCTACGAGATGGACCTGATGAGCGCTGTTACGCGACCGAGGATGGTCGGGTTGGTGACGTAGATGGGATCCATGGTGTCGTTCTCGGGCTGCAGGCGAATGCGGTCACGCTCGCGATAGAAGGTCTTGACGGTAGCGGAATCATCCATGAGCGCGACGACAATCTCGCCGTCATGGGCGTCGTCCTGCTCCTTGACGACGATGTAGTCGCCGTCATAGATGCCAGCGTTGATCATGGACTCGCCACGCACGCGAAGGATGAAGGAGCTGGCGTCACCCACGATGCTGGTGGGAAGCGTGAGGGTCTCCTCTACGTTCTGCTCGGCAAGGATAGGCATACCGGCAGCCACGCGGCCGACCAAAGGCAAGTGCATCTCGTTGGAGGCGACGTCCTCGGTGGGGGAGACCACCTTGGGCTGCTCAGGGGACTCCGAGGACTCGTGAGAGACGACCTCGATTGTGCGAGGCTTCTTGGAGTCGCGCTTGATGAAGCCGCGCTCCTGCAGCACCTTGAGATGCATGTGAACCGTAGATGGTGACGCGAGACCAACCGCTGCGCCAATCTCACGCACAGAGGGCGGGTAGCCCTTCTCCTTGGTGTACGTGCAGATGTACTCGTAGATGGCCATTTGGCGCTTGCTGAGCTTGTCGCGTGCCATTGCCCCTCCTCGGGTGTTGGAAAGAACAAACAAATGTTCTAAAAAGTGTTGACCGAACAATTGTTTGAGGTTAGTATAGTACGCACGTTCTGATTTGGCAACCAATTATTGTCCTTGGCGTCCTCTAAAACTAGAACAGGCACACACGCGAGAGGAGCTAACACATGCAAACCAACGCCTGCAGCACCATGCCCAACGATGCCTCCGTTGCCCTGGCCTACGATCGCCCCAAGTTCAAGGTCATCGAGGGCGGGCTCAATCGTCCTCAGGCTCGGCGCTGCGACGTGCTTTGTGTTGTCGTCATTGCCCTGGTGTCGCTTGTCGTGTTTGCTGGAACGTGGCTCTATACCGACCTCTCAACCGAGGCTCGCCTGCAGAGCGCCTTCGATGCTTCCTCGTATGAGACGATCACGGTTGTCAGCGGCGACTCCCTCTGGAGCATCGCTGAGGCCCATCCGGTGAGTGGCTGCACCACGCAGCAGGTGGCCAATCACATCTGCGAGTCAAATAACCTCGAGAGCTCGTATTTGGCTACTGGCATAAAGCTCGTAGTGCCCAAGGCTGGTAAGTAGCATTTCTTTCAAAAGTGCTGATAATTTGTTTTAAAGAGTGTCTAGACGGTTGTTAAACTAGCTATACTTTTTGCGAGTGTTAACGAGTGGAAGTGGCTATGTTCATACAGCTGCTGATTGCTATGCGAAACAAGGTATCAAGGGAGAGAAATGCGCTGCCCAAAATGTGGATGTGACGAATCAAAGGTTGTGGATTCTCGTCCTTCAGAGAACAACGATGCCATCAGGCGTCGTCGTGAGTGCATCAGATGTGGTTGTCGCTTTACCACCTATGAGAGGCGCGAGGACATGCCTCTCATGGTCGTAAAGCGTGATGGGCGCAAGGAGACCTTCGACAGGTCCAAGATCATGCGTGGCCTTCTGACCGCTACCGTCAAGCGCAACATGCACATCGACGAGCTCGAGGCGCTGATCAGCTCTATCGAGAGCGAGCTGCGCGACCGCGGCATCACAGAGGTCTCGTCTGAGGAGCTCGGCAAGATGGTTCTCCAACAATTGATTGACGTGGACAAGGTAGCCTACGTGCGATTTGCCTCCGTGTACCGCGACTTCAAAGATATCGACGAGTTCAGCGAAGAGCTACGGAGCCTAATGTGATTGAATCCGACACCATAGCCGTTCCCATCAAACGCATCGATCCCGACGTAGAGATTCCAGGCTACGCATATGAGGGGGATGCCGGTCTCGATCTTCGCTCGGCCGAGGATGTAAGCCTCAAGCCCTTTGAGCGCAGGCTCATCTCGACGGGGCTAGCGATCGCTATTCCCGAGGGCTATGCGGGATTCGTCCAGCCGCGCAGTGGCCTGGCCCTCAAGCAGGGCCTCTCGATGGCCAACACTCCCGGCCTCATTGATGCCCATTATCGGGGTGAGCTAAAGATCTGCGCCATCAACTTCGATCCAACCCACACCATTGAGGTCAAGCGCGGGGATCGTATCGCACAGCTTGTCATCCAGAAGGTTCCCGTAGTCAAGCTGGTTGAGGTTACTGAGCTTGACGAAACCGATCGTGGCGCTGGCGGCTTTGGCTCGAGCGGCGTCTCGCAGTAGACATGATGAATCCTTGCGGGCACCTGGATACCTCTGGGTGCTCGCATCTTCTTGCACGACAATACTAACTGTGACACAATAAGTTAGTACACAAACTAACTGGAAGGAGAGCGTCATGTCCGATCAGCACGTCTATGACCTCGTCATCATTGGAGCCGGTCCCGCTGGTCTTTCTGCGGCAATATACGCAAAGCGCGCCATGCTCGACACCGTTGTGATCGAGCAGGAGGCCGTCGGTGGCCAGGTCATCATCACGAGCGACATCGACAACTATCCGGGCGTTCCGCATACCGATGGCTTCTCGCTCATCGATGCCATGCAGCGTCAAGCCGAAGACCTTGGTGCCAAGATCTCGATTACCAACGTGGAGAAGGTCGTCAAGGACGAGGAGACTGGTCTCTTTACCGTGCAGACGCCTGCTGGCAACCTGGAGGCCAAGACGGTCATCGTGGCCGGTGGCGCAACGCCGCGTCACGCTGGCTTCGAGGGCGAGGAGGCCTTCGCTGGACATGGCGTGTCGTATTGTGCAACCTGCGACGGCATGTTCTATCGCGGCAAGAAGGTCTACGTCATCGGTGGAGGCAACTCTGCTGGCGAGGAGGCCCTGTTCCTGACCCGCTTTGCCGACAAGGTTGACGTAATCGTGCGCAAGGACCACATGCGCGCGCAGGCTGCCGTGATCAACGAGCTCGAGGAGAACCCCAAGGTCACCATCAGGTACCTCACAAGTATCACCGCCGTCGATGGTGGCATGATGCTGAAGGAGGTCACCCTGCGCGACAACAGCACGGGTGAGACCTACGTCGAGAGCTATGACGAGGGCGGCTTCGGCGTGTTCGTATTTGTCGGCCGCGTGCCGGCAACCCAGCTGCTTGAGGGCATGGTCGAGCTCGATGCGGCTGGATACGTGGTGGCAGACGAGCGCATGGCCACCAAGACACCCGGTCTGTTTGTGGCAGGCGACCTTCGCCAGAAGCCGCTGCGCCAGATCGTCACGGCCGCTGCCGATGGTGCCATCGCCGCAACGAGCGCATCAGCTTATCTTGGCCATCCCGTCGAGGGCTAATCACACCTTTTCGGTCCATATGATCTGAGTAAGGGGCTCGTACGGTAGGGGATATGCCTACCGTACGAGCCCCTTTGTGTGAAACCTTGGGGTTATAGTACCCTAAGTCGGGAAGAAACCTTGATGGATAAAACCATAAATGCGCAGGTAGATGGCACAATTCATGCATATTAGGCACATCAGGCAAGAGAACGTCGATTATGCTGTCGAAGAAACACAAACGCTCGAGACTGCGTTACAGACATCTTATGTAAAGTAAACATGTAAAGGGCTTTATCGCACATACACGCTCAGCTTGGAATCACAAGCAACCGATAAAGGCTCTTCATAAGCTCTATAGGACGACGAGGGTGTGGCATGACGTTTAGCAAATCGATGGCTTTACAGAAAGATTTGTCACCAGAACGCTCTGCCAGGACCCGTTTGAGACAAAACCGTCAATCGGACAGCTCGACACAGTGATCGTCCGCTTGGTGTCCGACGAACCAGAGGCAAATCCTGAACATGAGGTATTAGGACTCATACTCATAAAAGATAGGGCCTTAAAACGGTTCCTGTGGCCTCATATTTGAGCCACAAGAATGCATGACTCGATACGGCGCAGACGCAAGGTGTGATCAGTTCTACCTGCATCGAATTGGAGAAGGTGACAAAGCGTGTGTCGTCAAGCTGGATATGCACGGCGTAAACGTTGCGATGCGATAGATGCGACTTGAATGCTCAAAGTAAGTGAGAATTGACCTAACGAGAAGGCGTCTCGTTTGAAGAGCACTCCCGAGAAGATTGCTAAAGAAAGCCCCATAAACACATCTGTATATAAAACCGTGATAATATATCTTATGTAAAGTAAAGAAATCCCTGCTCAAATCCCGATATCCTACTCGGTCCCCTGTTTCGAGCCTATCGCCGACCCATCGGTCAGGCCTCCGCAAAGGCCATGGAGCAGAAGCTGCGTATCTGACTCGAGGTCGGCATCCATGATGAAAAGAACCCGATCGAGTGCTTGGAGTTTTGTGCTTCCATTGGGTACGACACGCTGTCCCGCGCGGTCAATAGTGACCAGAAGCGTGTTGTGAGGCCATGGGACCTCGCTGACGGTCTTTCCCTCGACAAGGCTGCCCACTCCCACGACATGCGTGTGCAATACCTTGGAGCCAACTACTTCGGTAGCCTCATGCCCCTCCGGCTCAGGAAGCTTGGCGAGAAGCGCTGTAAGCAGAGTCTCGTAAAACGGCTCCACTTTGAGCAGGTTCGCCGTTACGTAAGCCACGAGTGAGACGGCCGTTGCCGCGAGCAGCGTATCCATGGTTCCCGTCAACTCAAAGCAAAGTACGACGGCAGTCACAGGCGCACGCACGGACCCAGCAAACATGCCAGCCACACCAAGCACGATGAAATTGTTAAAGTACCTAAGCGGTACATCTGTCACACCCACTGCCGCAAGGCCACAGAGCGTGCCAATCAGCGCGCCCATGATGACAAGTGGCAAAAGCGTGCCCCCAGGGGCTCCGGTGCCAAAGCAGATCGACGTGAAGACGTACTTTCCGATAAGTAAGCTCAGGACGAGCGCAAACGAGAGGCCTGTCCCCTGCTCCAGATGCTGGAGAATCGCATCGCCGCCACAGAGCAGCTCTGGTGCAATGAAAGCCACGATGCCCGATCCAAGAAATGCCACCAGCAGCACGGCATCACCCCAGCGCTGACGCATCCAGGCAAAGGGGCCAGACTGCAAGGCATGCATTCCAACGTTGTGAAGCGCGCCTAGCACACCGCAGATTACCCCCATGAGCAGGACAAATGCATAGTCCGCGTGCGGAAGATCTCCCACCACATCAAAGTGGAGGACTGGGCTCACGCCCAGTACGTGAGAGGTAACGAAGTCAGCCATTGCTGCAGAGGCCATGACGGCGATCACCAGCGGTGCGTTGAACTCCCTGTGAATCTCTTCCAGGGCAAAGAGAACACCAGTAAGAGGTGCATGGAAGGCTGCGGACATGCCTGCCGCCGCACCACAGGTAACCAGAACGTGCTCCTCCCCCTGTTCCTTGTTGAGCGTACGGCTGACGCCCTTGCCAGCCATGGCGCCGAGAAGGACGGAAGGGCCCTCGCGACCAAGGGATAGTCCAGAGAGCGTGCAGAGGACTCCCTCGACGAACTTTATGACGAGGACGCGAGGCCAGCGCATGTCCAAGCGCCCCATGACCTCGGCGTCTACCTGCGGAATGCCCGAGCCACGCGTATCAGGCTCGAACTGCATGAGGCGTGCTACGACAACCGCGGTACAAACGAGCCCTCCAAAGAGCATGGCAAGACGCACGGGGGTTGGATCGCCGGCGGCAAGAAAGCCCCTGAGTAGCGACTCGGACTTCGACAGTGCCAGACGATAGAACGTGATGACTATGCCACCTACGAGACCAACGAGGACGCCCTCCCCCACCATCGCCACCTGAAGACGACGGGAGAAGTGGCGCTCTATCGATTGCTTTTGATTGTTAGTGGACCCAGTCTCTTGAACTGGGCCCACATCAAGGTTCGTCTCCATGTGGAATGCGCCTGAGCCTATCGGTCCTAGTAGGTTCCACCACCGATGCATGACCAGACGACCTGCTCGCAGACCGTCTTGCCAGGCCTGGGCGCATGGATCATCATGCCGCTACCTATGTATATGCCCACGTGGCCCTGATCCGTGAAGATAAGGTCGCCAGCAGAGAGCTCGCTCATGCTGTTCTTCCAGCTGCCGGTGCTCTTAAGCGAGGAGATCATGTCGTAGGTCGTACGACCGCGCGCATAGCCGTAGGCGTAGCACACCAGGCCGGAGCAGTCGAAGGAGCTCGGTCCTGCGGCTCCATACACATAAGGACTGCCGATGGCGGCGTAGGCGGTGCCCAGACCGCTGCCTGCCGGAGCGTAGGAGGTGGGCTGCTGGGGCGCTGGCGTCTCCTCCTCGGGTTCGTCCTGCTGCTGGTTGGACTCCTCCTTCTTGTTGTCGGTCTGCTGTCCAGCATTGGAATTGCTGTTGTCGTTGTTGTTTTGGCTGGTTTCCGAGCGCTGTTCGATTGCCTGCTGCTCCTCGATGGCCTCCATGGCGGCCTTCATGTTGGCCTCTTCCTCAGCCTGCTGCTGTGCGGCAAGCTCGGCCTGAACCTGTGCATCGAGGGCGTCATAATAGTTGCGCGCCTCGGCAACCTTGACCTCGTACTCGTCAACCTGGGTCTGGAGCTCGTCAACGGCCTTCTGCTGGCTGGAGCGCGTCTTCTCGAGGTCACTTACCTCATCGCTCAGGCGCTCCTCGAGGTCGTGCACCTGCTGGATGGCGTCGGCATCGTTGGATGCGATCTTGTCCATGTAGTAGACGCGACTGATGACGTCATCGATACTGTCAGCGCCGAGTAGGACACCGAGCAGAGAGACGGCACCAGACTTGTAGGAGCTGCGCATGCGAGCGCTCAGCACTGCCTTGGCAGCGGCGAGCTCCTCCTTGGTATCCTCGATGGCAGCCTGCTTCTCTCCGATCTTGTAGGAGGTCTTCTCGAGGTCGCTCGTCTTCTTGGCGAGGTCATCTTGCAGGCTAGAGAGCTCCGCTCCAAAGGTGGAAAGCTGCTCTGCAGCCGAATCCAGATCGGATTGCGGGACTGCATGCGCGGTGGGCGTTAAGAGTCCCAGCGAAATCACAGCGGCAAGACCGCTGACAATCAGCTGCTTTCTTATATTCAAGACACATTCCTCCTCAGAAAGTGTTCATGTATCCAAGCGAAATCAAAGTTCGCATTGAGAGCCTACCACCAAGCATGGCAATATGTCCGAGCCGTACGAAAAGCCCAAAAGAAAAGAGGTGAGACCACATGTAGTCTCACCTCGCGTATCCGATTCTGTGCTACTCGACCTTGAACAGCGTGAAGATCTCTTGGTCGAAGTCCTTTCCGATGATCTCGCGCGGGTTCAGGAAGGCCAGCTCCATGAGGAAGGCGAAGCCGACGAACTCTGCGCCAACCTTCTCGATGATCTTGGCGCAAGCGACTGCCGTGCCGCCCGTTGCCACGAGGTCGTCGACGATAAGCACGCGATCGTCCGGGGTGATGGCATCCTTGTGGATCTGGAGCTCGTCGGTGCCGTACTCGAGGGCGTAGGACTCGCTGTAGACCTCGCGAGGAAGCTTGCCCGGCTTGCGAGCGGGAACGAAGCCACAACCCAGGCGATATGCCACGGGAGCGCCGACAAAGAAGCCACGAGCCTCGGCGCCTACGACCTTGGTGATGCCCTTGCCCATAAAGTGCTCGGCGATCTCATCGATGGCGGCTGCAAAGCCCTGCGGATGGCCAATCAGCGGAGTGACGTCCTTGAAGATGACACCAGGCTCGGGATAGTCGGGAATGTCGACGACGAGGCTCTCGTAATCGTAATTTGCCATGACTGGTCCTTTCTTTAGCTTGAGGTCGGGCGCTCAGCTGAGCTCGAGGTACCCATCTCTTTGAACGTGGTATTGATCTGACGCCTGATGAGGGCGTCTCGTACCTGATTGGTAAGTGCGAGCATCTGGTCGCATGCATTTGCAAAGCGCTCGCGGCGCTCGTCGGTAAGCTCGGCCTCCACACCGCCGCCCTTGCGTGCATACACCACAAGCGCCTGCTCGAACATGGCGCTCTCGCGATTTGCAGCCGTGACATACTGGCGCAGGTTACGTGGGTTGATGCCATAGCGCGAGAGCTCGTGGCAGACGCGTATGAGCGGGAGGTCGTGTCCGTCGACGAGATCGCGTCCTTGCGGAGAACGCTTGAGCGGGATGATTCCTACGTCTGCCAGCTGGCGGACGAAGCTCACGGGTGCACCGGCAACCTCAGGCATCCGGTCGATAGGATGGAGCCTGTTCGCCGTCTCGTCGTCATCGGACGTAGTGAGGCCAACGGGCAGACCCGAGGACCCCGTGGCTGTGGACGGCCTCTCACCCTTCTCAAGCTCCTCCTTGATCACCTGTAGGGGAAGAAAACGGGTCTTCTGCAGGTGAAGGATGGTCTCGAGACGGTTGACGTCATGCTGCGAGTAGAGTCGATACCCACCAGGCGTGCGCGCAGGGGTAATGAGTCCCTCCTCCTCAAGGTAGCGAACCTTTGAGACAGAGAGATCCGGATAGCGCTGCTGAAGTCGTTTGACGACCTTGCCTATTGTGAGGTATCCGGCATCGGGCATGGTGTTTAGGCTCCGGTCTCGATCCTCATGGGACGACGGTTGGAGTGGAACACCATGCGGAAGGTGCCAATCTGGATGGTCGAGCCGTCCTTGAGCATGGCCTTGTTGACGATGGCACCGTCGACCCACGTGCCGTTGAGCGAGCCGAGGTCCTCGATCGTGGCGAAGCCAGACGACATGCCAGAGAGGTCGATGCGTGCATGATGGCGCGAAACGGTCATGTCGTTGAGGAAGACGCTGTTTGAAGGCTCACGGCCGAGCGTGATGATGTTGGTGCTGAGCTCGAAGACCGAGCCAGTGTGAGGTCCCTTGACGATGGCGAGGGTGGGGTGCACGGGGCGACGGCCCCCCATGAGGTCTGGGACGGTTGAGTCGGCCGAAGGCATACGGAAGATTTCGGTCGAACCCATGGCATTATTGCTGGGCTGCATGTACGCTCCCCTCCAATATTCTTGACTCTCCTATGATAGCGCTAACGGCAGGCTATGCAGTCCATCTCGATGAGCGCCCCCATCGGAAGGTCAGCGACCGCCACCACCGTGCGCGCAGGTGCGGGCATAAAAAAGTACTCCGCGTAGACCTCGTTCATCTCTGGCATCAACGAGATATCCTTAAGATACACATTGGTCTGTGCCACATCGTCAAGGGTGCAACCAGCCGCCTCGAGTAGAACACGGCAGTTCTGGATCACGAGCTCGGTCTGCTCGCGAATGCCGCCCTCCACGACATGGTGCGGATGGCGACGGTCGATAGGTAGCTGACCGGAGGCGAAGACGAGACGCCCCGCAGTCGTCCCCTGCGAGTAGGGGCCGATGGCCTCAGGAGCCTCGGGTGCATTGATGGCGTACTTCATGAAACGCTCCTAGGTGTGGGTCAAACCATAATTCAGAGACAAGACACAGCTCTATCTAGCTTAGCGGATGCGTCAAGGTGAAGATGCGGCGAGTCGGGCGTCGGCGCGTTAGGCTCCAAGAGCACGTGCGCCCACATATCCTCCATGCGCCCGCGCAATGCCCCAGGCCACGAGTTGGCTTGCGGGAATCTCGAGACGCTCCCCTCCGAGCAACTGTGCCATCCAGGGCAGCTGAGACTCGGCCTCGTGGACCAGTGCGTGGTGGCCAACCGGCACTACCTGCGTGAAGGAGAGCAAGCTGCGCCAGAGAACGCGGGCTGCTGCCGGTGGGACCATGAGCAGATAGCATGCTGTCTCCATGTGGGAGATGTTGGCCACGAGGCACGCGATGCGGTCAAGGGTGACGTTTCTCACCTGACCGGGCTCTGGGAGTGCGGCAGAGGTGGCAACGTAGTCAGCGAGAATTGTGGGTGCCTCAGGTCCCCAGAGCAATAGAGGCGCGAGCGCATCGCTCACGTCCTCGATGACGACACCTTCAAACGGCCTGAAGCCATCCTGCTCGATGCCAGCTAGAAAACCAAGCCACGGCTCGAGCATCATACCACGCTCGGTGGGATCCCAGAGGAGGTATTCGGTGTCGCCCGTGCGCGCGACCAGGGGCACGCTGGCAAGCGACCCATCTCCCGTGATGACAGCACCAAAGCGGCACTCCCCCACCGCAAGCTGCTCGTTTGCGCATGCGCTCGAGACGAGGGCCGGGGCAGCTTTATCCGATATGAGAAGCGCACTCATACCCTGCAGGTCTGACAAGGCGCAGCCACGACGGAAGGCTTCGAGCTCTGCCAGCTCCTCCAGGGCACCGTATTGCGCGGGAAGCGCAAGCAACGCCTCCTCGTCATCGAAGATTCCACCAAGAAGCAGGTGCTCGGCATAGAGCAGTGCCTCCGTCACCTTAGACATAGATGCACTCATGCGCACTCCTATACGTTTTTGTCACTTACTGCCGGGAGAACGAGGGCGTTCCACGAGCGCGCTCGCACGGGCTGCTTAGCTGTATAGGCAACACTCTCCACGTGGCGGCCCTCCTGATTCCACACGGTGGTGCCGCAGGTGTCGTTTGGCGATACGAGAATGCTCGGACGCAACTTGCTGGTGGTGTAGGTCACCTTGCCCTCGCAGAAGACCGAGCCCGTGACATCACGATTGGCGCCGACCGGGCACCTCAGCCAGAAGCCGTCGGACCAAGGGGAGGTACGCATCACAACATCCTTCTTGGCCAGCGCTCGGGCTTCATAGAGGCTAAAGCCCCAGTCGAGCATGGCGCGGGTGTCGCTGAAGCGTCCGTCCTTTGTGTCGCAGCAGAGGGCGCAGCTGTACACCGTGACATGGTTGCGCCGCGCGGCACCCAAGAAGGAGGCACCGCTCTCGGTATTGCCCGTCTTGATGCCGAGCAAGCCATCGTAACTGTCCATGAGGTCGTCGGTACTCTCCAGCGTGATCTCCTGCCCCTTAGGATGGGCCGTGACGTAGCGCGTGCGTACAGCATCGCGGATGAAGGGGTAGTTCTCGAGGGCGTAGCGTCCCATCACGCAGAGGTCTGCTGCGCACGAGTAGTGCCCGTCCTGCTCGAGGCCGTGCGGGTTCGTAAAGTGCGTATGTTCCATGCCCAGCTCTGCGGCCTTGGCATTCATGAGGTCGGCAAAGTCCGCCTCGTTGCCAGCCACCGCATAGGCCACGTTGAGGGCAGCGTCGTTACCCGAATAGACCAAGGTGACCATGAGAAGCTCGCGCATGGTCGTAACGTCACCATCCGCATAGCCTGCCAACTGGGCATCTTCCTGAAAACCCGTCTCGATGAAGGCTATTGGCTCGTCCAGATCGATGCCAGAGTCCAAGGCGACCATCGCCGTCATGATCTTGGTGATGGAGGCAGGTGCCATCTCTTCGTACCCATTAAAGTCGTAGAGGGTGTTGCCCTGACTGTCCATGACGAAGGCACCCGAACACTCCTTGATGGCAGGAGTGGTGTCGAAGGCAAGTGCATAGTTGGATGATGCAAGGATGGTCAAACACGTAAAGAGTGCGACCACCAATGCTTGGCGGAGACGATGCATTGCGAGTTACTCCCCTTGTGCTTCCTGTTCGGCGATGATGGCATCCCTTATGGCAAAGCCCTGCTTGTAGTATATGACTGCCGTGATCGTCGAGAGCACGATGGCGATATAGACCATATAGATACCCAGCGATGCGGGCTGCCCGTTGAAGCCAGGAAGCCAGCTGACGTTGAGCATAGCCGGCCCCGTGACTACGCAGAGGTTGGCCAGCAGGAAGCAGAAGCCGGTCATAAACAGAGCCGTTGAGACCTTACCGATGTAGATGACATCGACCGGGCGTTTGTACCATTGACGCAGGTAGATGTTGCCGCCAAGCAGCACGAGGTCTCGGCCGATGACGAAGATGGCCACCCACGGCGGGAGCGTACCGATGATGACGAGGCCTAACACGCCAGTAAAGAGCAACACGCGATCCATTATGGGGTCAGTGACCTTGCCAAACCAACTGACCGTCTGCGTGGAGCGGGCAATCCACCCGTCGAGGTAGTCGGTCACTGCCGCGACGATGTAGCAGATGAGCGCGATGCTTCGGCTCTCGTCTCGAACGTAGAGTACCAAGAAAGCCATCGTGAGCACGAATCGGCAGATCGTGATGAAGTTGGCAAGGGTGAGAATCTTGTCTGAGGGATTATCCGGGGTGCCGACGGGCGCCGTTGTGGTGCCATCAACCTGCGCCTGAGCGATATCAGGTGCCAAGTTGACCCTCAGCGTCTTCTTGAAGCGATCTTTGAGCGAGTCAGTGAGCAACGCATCCCTTTCCGAACAGCATACAGAGGTAAATAGTACCCCAAAAGGCCGTAGTTATACGTTGTGGCTTACGAACCCCTTACGATATCGGGCAACTTGCCGTCATGGCATGGCAGGGGGCCCCGGATTCGCATCCGAGGCCCCCCTGTATACCTATATGCCATCAGATCCTGCGGCGCTAAGTGCTCCTAACGAACCACGAGGTAGTTGATGGTGATGGGCTGCATGGGATACCAGACCTGGCTCTCGCTCTTGAAGGTAGAGGAAATAGTCAGCTCGTCAGCCTCGTCGAAGAAGCGCGTGGAGAAGACCCAACCACCGTCGTTCACGAAGATCTCGAGGATCGAGGTGTCGACGACCACGCGGATGTTCTTGATGCTCGGGATGAGCGCGCGGCGTCCGACGCGGCCCTGGCCCTGCTCGTCGTTGGTGAAGAGCAGCTCTGCCTTGCCGTCCTTGTAGGTGAACTGGAGGAAGTCGCCAAAGTGAAGCTCGCCCTCGCCCTCGATACCGTCGATGACGACGTCGGCGCACTTCTCGGGCAGGGTCACGCTGCCATCCCACGCAACGGCCTCGCCGCGCAGGGCGTCAAACTCCTCGGCGGGGTTCTGCAGGATGCGGCCACACTCGGGGCAGACGGTGAGCACGCGCGGAGTGGTCAAGGCGCCACGCCAGGTGTCCGTGGGGTTGTCATAGGCGCGGATGTCATCCTTGTCGTGCGGCAGGCTCATCCAGCCGATGAGGATCGTGCGGCCCTTCTCGTCAACGAGGGACTGGCAGGCGTAGTAGTCGAAGCCGTAGTCCCAGTCGACGAAGGTCTTCTCGTCAATGGCCGCGCGCGGGGCGGCGGCGTCCATGCGCTCGGTGTCCTTGTGCATGAGGTCGATGATCTTGCCTTCGATGGGGAAATAGCCAGCGGCGTGAACGTTCTGGGCGGTCACGCGGTTGGGATCGTCGGGATCGTTGGAGCCGACCATGCCCTGTGGGCAGGTGGACAGGTACTCCTTGCCATCGAGCACGATGCGGTCCGGGCACTCCCACATGTAGCCAAAGGGCTTTTCCTCGAGGTTGGTGACAGACCCGGCCATCTCCCAGGTGTAACCGTCCTCGGAGTCATACATCATGATGGCGCCACGACTGTCGGCAAGAGTGCGGGCGCCCAGCATCATGTGGAACTTGCCATCCTGCTTCCAGACCTTGGGGTCGCGGACGTGGCAGCTGCAGTAGGCGGGATAGCCGGAGTTGTCGAGCACGACCTCCTTGGCACCCAGGTTGATGCCGTTGTAGGACTTCATGAGGGTCTGGTTGGCCAGGCGTCCGGACGTGGTGCCGTCGCCCTCGCCGTCGCGGACGTTGCCGGTGTAGTAGAGCCAGAGCTCGTCGGTGTCATCGTTGATGTAGGCACCGCCCGAGTAGGAGCCGTCCTTGTCTGCCGGGGAGTCGGGCATGACGTGGCAACCGAGGAAGACCCAGTTGACGAGGTCGCGAGAGGCAAAGTGGCCCCAGCCGTGCGGGCTGTCGAAGTTGCCCGGATACTCGGGAGCGTTCTGGCAGAAGAAGTTGTAGGTGCCCTTGAACTGGCACATGCCATTGGGGTCAGAGATGGAGCCCTTGTACGGGGCGAGATGCAGCTTGGGACGCCAAGACTCGTTGCTCATAGAACTCTCCTTAATCGCGAAGCGGAGCTTCCCCACCTTCGGTGGGCACAGACTACTTCCATGATATGTGGAACCGATTTCACAAACCCGTTAGAGACGATGAACGGTGGAGATGGAGCGCCTTCTGGGCACGCCGCAAGGCAAAGGTGGTGTTATGCGAGGCTGAGTAGCAGGTATGTGGCATCGTCGCTTGTCTTTGAGCGATGTACTCGCCAGCAGCCTGCGTCTTCTCGTTCGGCAACGCGCAGGAGCTCTCCGATTTTTTGACCCTGTCCAGCTGCAACCTGGCGGCCAAGCTCGGAGGCGTCTGGCACGACCCCCATGTCGACGGCCGCCGCATACCCGTCGCTGCAGGCAAAGACCCAGCTCACGTCCTCTACAGGAAAGACGCTGGTAGTGGCATGCATCATGCCACGACAGGAGATGTCGGCCGCCCAGTAGCCGCCGGGCTCGTTCATCTTGAGGCGGTTCTCGATGAAGCGCGGATTGAGGGCTCGGCGTGCCTGGGCCATCGTGGTCCCGTTCTCGGTGGCAGAGGCGTACATGCGCTCGTAGTTCTCGTCATCGAGCAGCGTGAGCGTGTTGTCGTGCAGCTTGTGGCAGGTCTGGTCCCTGAGGCCGACGACCGCCGTGCAGTCGCCCAGGAGCGTGACCAGCATGTTGGCGGCATCCCAGCTCAGTACCACCACGCTGCCGCTCGGATCGTCGATGCGCTCGAGGTCGCGGGCACCAGGAAAGCGACGGTATGCGTCAGCCACCTCCGCCCCCGCCGCAACAAGTGCCTCGGTGACACGTGCGTGGTCGAGTCCTGGAGAGGTGTCGAGGTGGGCCAGGATGGACCTGCTGAGGTGGCGTGCATACCAGGACGCGTCGCTCTCCCCTGCCACCAGATTGACCTTGGTGAGCCCCGTCGCCCCGTCGACAAGGACGGCGCAGCCATGCTCGGGTGTTGCGAGGGCATAGTCCTCGTTGAAGCGTCCTTTGCCGGAACCCGTCCAGGTGTTTGTCTCTACCGAGACGTCGGTCGGAAGCTCGCTGGTGTGCCGGCTGCTCATGAGTCCCCCTCGATATGCCGGGCCAACTCGATAATGGCAGTGACCGTCTGCTCACGCTGGTCATCTTGGGTAATGAGGGCCTCCCCGTCGCGCGTCTGTCTGCCATAGCACCCAAAGCCCGCATGGTTGCCACCGGCGATGACCAACTGGCGCGCATCAGACGGCCAGAGATTTCGTGCGTTGTCATATGCATCGGGATTGAGCACCGTGTCCTGCGTGCCGTAAACCGAAAGGAATGCGATGCCATCGGGCACTTTGTCAGTGGGATAGGCTGCAAGAAGCACGAGCGCATCCGTGACCTTTGGGTGCTCGGCAGCGTACGACGCCGCCACGACCCCTCCCATGGAGTGTCCCGCCATCATGAGATGATCGTAGGAAAGCCTGCCGACCGTGTCCTCCAATGACGAGGCGGCAAGGAAGGCGATATTGAAGGTAGGGTCGACGAGCAGACAGTCGATGCCGCCTGCCGCCAGGTCGTGCATCAGCGGCGCATAGGCTTCTGCCTGCACCTTTGCACCAGGGAGAAACACCAGGACGGTATCCTCTCCTGGTCCATCAAAGAGATAGCCGCCCTCCTCTGGCGATACCGCCACCTGATCGTCGCTCAAAAGAGCCCGCTTGGCGGTTGCGTCGCCATGATAGGAGCGCGTGAGCCATAAGAACGCAACGCCTACCATCAAAGACGTTGCGAGGCAGGACGTGAGAAGAACGCGAGCGATCTTGGAAAGGCCATGCTCTCGACGCTGCGCCACCCATCCCACGACGCGCCAGCTTGCCCATAGGAAGGCAAACAGGATGACGCATAGGGCAATCAGGTAGAACATGGAGGCTTCCTCTCGGGTTGGCGCGTGGGTCTACTCTACCATTCGGGCATGGCTGCGACCTTTGCCTCCACGAACCACCGCGGTCCCTCGTACCATAGGTGCGTGGTGGTCGAGCCCACGCGCACGGTATAGCGGATGCCCGTACCGCCCGTCTTGAGCGAGTGGGCCTGACGGCGGTCGAGCACCTGGTCTATCTGATAGCGCACGCCAGTGTCCCAAATGATTGACAGGGGCGTGACCGTCCCCTCGGACGAGGTGTCGGAGACCACCTCCACATAGCGCTTCTCCCTGCCTGCTATCCCTCTCATGCCAACCCCCTCATGCGAAGAAGCTTACCGGGTGCACCACGTTGTCGCGCTGTGGGTCAAGCGTTGACAGGCGTGGGTCGCAGAGCTCAGACAGGCGTCTCACGGCATGGTTTCCGTAGCGAAAGCGCAGCTCGTCGATGGTCTTGTCCAGCGCGAGCATGCGCTGGCGGCGGCTCTCGACGCCCCAGAGGTCAAGCTGCACGGCGCTTTGTGCGGGTGAGAGGTTGGACGCATGCACCCCAAGGCCACGCAGCTTCTCGCCATGGGCAAAGTCCCAGTCGGATATGAGCAGCTCGGCAGCCGTGGAGCAGATCTCGCTGGTGAGTTGGGTGGGCCGCGGGAGCGTCGTCTGCCGACTGCGCGAGGCCAGCGTGTTAAAGTCGCGTCCGGAGGCGGCGATCGTGCGCGCGGCCAGACCTTGTGCGCGCAGGCGCTGGGCAACCGACTCCCCCATCAGCCATATCACCTGGCGGGCGCTAGTCTCGTCCTCGAGGTCGAAGGGACAGGTTATCCCGTTGCCCACCCCCTTCACCTCGTGGGCGATGTCATGGGACGCGGGACAGAGCGGGCGCACGGGAGAGTCGTCCTGCCCGCGTGCGAAGCCCTGCACCACTGCCCCCATCTTGCCCAGCCTGCGCCGGATGAGCTCGTCATCTGCGCAGGCGAGATCCCCTATGGTGAAGATGCCCAGCTGGTTGAGCTTGCGCGCCGTGGCAGGGCCAATATAGAGCAGGTCCTTTACCTTTGCCGGCCACACCACCTCCTGGGCGTTGTAGGGTGTGATGACCGTGAGACCGTTGGGCTTGTCGTAGTCGCTGCCAAACTTGGCGAAGATCTTGTTCCAGCTGACCCCAACCGACACGGTGACCCCCAGCTCCATGAGCACGCGCTCCGAGATGTCGCGGGCAATGAGCAGGGCATCCCCTCCCTGCAGGTGCGCGGAGGCGGTGACGTCGAGCCAGGCCTCATCAAGGCCAAAGGGTTCCACGAGGTCGGTGTACTGGTAGTAGATGTCGCGCGCGAGGCGGGAATAGCGCATATAGAGCCAGTAGCGTGGCGGGACGATGATGGCGTCCGGGCAGGCCTGACGTGCCTGCCACAAAGCAGAGCCCGTCTTGACCCCGCGGCGCTTGGCGGGATAGCTGGCCGTGAGCACGATGCCATGACGGCTCTCCTCGTCTCCCCCGACTATGACGGGGCGACCACGCAGCTCGGGACGCTCTGCCATCTCGACGCTCGCGTAGAAGCAGTTCATGTCGACATGTAGTATGGCCCGCGTGGTGTCCATATGCCCCTTGCCTCCCGTGCGAATGGCTCCATTATAGAACATGTGTTTGCATTATCGCAGGGGAGGCGGACGTAAATGCGGTCAAATGTCGGGGAGCCACGAGCATATGCGAAAGACGCTGCTCGTGGCTCCCCGACCGTGATGTTTGTCAGACGCTGTCCTACATGAGGATGGGTGTCTGTAGAAATAGATGCTGCAGGTGCCTATTGATGCCAGACGCGCATGGCCTCGATCTCCCATTGCCTGCGGTTGCCCTTGACGACAGTATCAAGAATGAGACCGCTGACGAAGAAGAGAACAGTAAGGATTCCTAGGCCAAGCGCAAGAATTGCCGTTGGGAAGCGCTCGACCAAGCCCGTTGCCCTGAACTCGCTAATGATGGGGATGCCGAGAATCAGGCACAGGACCAGCGATACAAGCGCAAGAATGTTGAAGAACGGCATGGGCTTATAGTCTTTGGCCAGACTTGCGATCATGCGCAGCACGCGTATGCCATCGGGAATGGTGTCGAGCTTGCTTTCCGACCCGGCAGGTCGGTCACGATACTCAATGGGAACCTGTGCGATGCGCCATCGTTTGTCAATCGCATGAATCGACAGCTCGGTCTCGATCTGGAAACCTTCGGAGAGTACCGGATAGGTCTTGGCGAACGGCTTGCTGAACGCGCGGTATCCGGTCATTACGTCGTTGTAGGAGTAGCCATACAGCACTTGGATGAGCCACCGTACAAGATCATTGCCAAAAGCATGCCCGGCACGCTTGTTCTCTTCGCCATACGTGCCATTGGAGAGTCGATCGCCGACCACGTGGTCTGCCGTTCCATTGAGGATGGGCTCGACAAGTTGGGGTGCATACTCGGCCGGATAGGTGTCGTCACCGTCGACCATAAGGTAGCAGTCGGCATCGATGTCGCGCAGCATCTGGCGTACGACATTTCCCTTTCCCTGACGAGGCTCGTGCACAACTGTGGCACCATGGTCTGCCGCAATTTGGGCAGTGCCGTCAGAGGAGTTGTTGTCGTAAACATAGACGGTGGCATCAGGCAGGACCCGATGGAAGTCATCGACCACCTTCGCGATGGTGAGTGCCTCGTTGTAGCATGGCACCAAAACGGCAACTGACTTTGTCATAAACAGCTCCTATGCTTCTGTCTTCAATAAACGTAATTCTATCAGGTGGGCCTACTCGTCGGTCTTCCAGAGGTCGCGCGTGTAGACCTTGTCCTGGACGTCGTTAAGCTCCACATCATAGCGGTTGCAGATGATGACGTCACTCAGACGCTTGAACTCGTCGAGGTCGTTGACCACGCGCGCACCGACGATCTCGTCGGCATGGAGGGTGGGCTCGTAGACGATCATATCCACGCCGCGCTCTCCCAGGCGCTCCATGACGCCCAGGATGGAGCTTTGCCTGAAGTTGTCGGAGCCCTTCTTCATGGCGAGGCGGTATACACCCACAAGACGCGGATGACGTGCGGCAACCTGCGAGGCGATGAAGTCCTTGCGCGTGGAGTTGGAGTCCACGATGGCGCGAATCAGGTTCTGCGGCACGTGGTTGAAGTTAGCGAGCAACTGCTTGGAGTCCTTGGGCAGGCAGTATCCGCCATAGCCGAAGGAGGGGTTGTTGTAGTGCAGGCCGATGCGAGGGTCCAGGCCCACGCCGTGGATGATCTCGTCCGCGTTGAGCCCGCGCGACTCGGCGTAGGTGTCGAGTTCGTTGAAGTAGGATACGCGCAGTGCAAGGTAGGTGTTGGCAAAGAGCTTGATGGCCTCGGCCTCGGTGGAGCCCACGATCAGTTTCTCCACATCCTCGTCCATGGCTCCCTCGGCGAGAAGCGCCGCGAACGACTCGGCTGCGGGCTTGAGCTGCTCGCGGTGGAAGGGTACGCCCACCACGATGCGCGTGGGATGCATGTTGTCGTACAAGGCGTGGCCCTCGCGCAGAAACTCCGGTGAGAAGAGCAGCTTGAGGTTGGGATAGCTGCGGGAGGTGGCCTCGGTGTAGCCAACCGGGACGGTGGACTTGATGACGACCGTCCCGTCAAAGGAGATGAAGGTGAGAAGGTCAAGCACCTGCTCGATGGAGCTGGTGTCAAAGTAGTTTCGGGCGGTATCATAGTTGGTCGGCGTCGCGATGACGATGAGGTCAGCCTTCTCGTAGGCTGCCTGACCGTCGAGCGTCGCAGTGAGCGACAGCTTCCCGGAGGCGAGGGCATCCTCGATCTCCTTGTCGCGGATGGGGGTCTTGCCGGCATTGACCAGGTCGACCTTCTCCTTGACGACGTCAACGGCACAGACGTCGTGATGCTGGGCCAGGAGGCAGGCGATGGAAAGGCCGACGTATCCCATTCCGGCAACAGCGATGTTCATGACAAACTCCCTGAGAATAAAGGCGAATCCGCATGATGCGGATGATGTGTAACAGAATGTATGCTACCCCATTGCGCGCGAAGGACGTGCCATTAGATGAAAACTGCGCAGTGAGCGAGCGCGGTAGTGGCACGCAAACTCCCACGGAGTGGGTGTTTAGCCACCTTTAGGCGAAAGCAAGGTACCTACTAAAAGAAAACAGGCCAACGGACATTGCCGTTGACCTGCGAAAGCTCTGGTCGGGTGGACTGGATTCGAACCAGCGACCCCTTGACCCCCAGTCAAGTGCGCTACCAAACTGCGCCACCACCCGTTAACAAGCTTGCGCTTGCGCAAGTAGGTACTTTACCACAACGCGACCGTCGTGCAAGTCCAACTTCAAACAATTTCAAGGAGTTTGCGACAAGCACCGATCATTAGCCGCAAAGACGGCCCCACTGCCAACGCTAGATGCGCGTACCCTCGTACGTGGCGTTGATCACCATCGTCTTGAGCGTGCCAGAGATCTTATCGCCCGACACCTTGCCGGTCATCTTGAACTTGACCTTGCCCATCGGGGTTGGTGCGGTTACGTCAGCGGAAAAGCTGTCGCCGTCTGCCTTGCCGTTCTTGAGCTGTACGACCTGGCTGCCAATGCGAGAGGTGCCCGTAAGCTTGCTTCCCTCGGTTGCAAGCTCAAGCGTGCCCTCAAGCCTGGTACCCATTGCCTCGCCAGAGATCTTGTACGTTCCATCAACTGCCATGTCTGCTCCATTCAGAAAGACGTTCCTTGTTCACTCATGGTAGCAATCAATCTGGGTTGCGTCATGCCCTCCCCCACTGCGACGCACGGGCGGCCAGCCGTTGGGCGTCGGGCACCCAGCTGACCAAGTTTGGGTTGAGGGTATGTACTATGGGATGACAAACCCTTCAACTAATGATCAAGCTACTGCTATAACTCAGTATCAAATAGATATGGCGAGCTAATCTATCGCTAGTTTCAATAAGCATGCCTAAGCACGAGAAACACCGATTCGCGTACCCTCACTGTTGGGTGACGGTCACTTCTGCGACCGCCACCCAACGCATTCGTTCTGCCGATTGGCGAGCAGGCTGTTCGCGAGGCGGCGGATAAGGCCATACGCATGGCTGGCTTGCAGCCAAGTGTGAAAGCAGCGCTTCCGTTTGAGACTATGCCAGAGTCATCATCTTGCCCTTGAGCTCATTGCTTTCCTCTGAGAACGCCTCGTATTGGTCAAGGATTTCAGGCACTTGGGACAAAACAACCAACGAATAGAAATAGAAGCTGTAAAACAGAGCGTCGGAAACCGCCTCGGGATCCTCGAAGAAATCCTGGAGGGTGTCAAAAGTACATTCCTCCGGTAGGAGATTCCTGTCTTCAAGAAGGTCAGAAAGGCGCTCGAGCTGATGGGCGTGTTCCGAATTCTCGGCTTCAACGCATATGTCGACGTAGTACGCAAACTGATCGAGCATCCACTTTACAATGTCTTCCCCTCTCCCCTCCTCAAGCAGTTTTCTCAAAAGCCTGCCAAGGAAGACAAGGACAAAAGGTGCCGGGAGAAACAGTGTGCCCTGATGTTCGAAGTCCGAGATTTCGAAGAAAGCCCTTTTCCAATGATCGATATCGATAGATTCTTCCATCTCTGAAAGCAGTTGAGGGTATCGGTCTGCGGTGCCGTAAGCGGTAAACATCCTGTTCCACGGGATGCTATTGATTTCCAAGCTGTCGATATAGTCTCTTGCGGCTAGATCCATCCCTACGCTCCCTCTTAGGAAGGCCTTTGGGGCTTCCGTACTCTCTTCAGCGTCAAGAATTGTTGTCAACTGCACTCATTATGCTCCTACGCCCTGACTGGACTGAATGCGACAGATTGCCCGAACGAAAGTCGATCCTTCAACAGTTGTAGAATCAATATGAATGCAAGGAGCAACATAACCTTCTTTCTGGAAGTGAGGCGCATGAAGAAGCTGTTCACGGCAATTAAGGCATCTGACCTTGAAACAGTGCGACAGATTATCGAGAAGACGCCAGCGCTGGTTAACTGCGTGGCAAAGCAGCCGCCAAAGAAGGACGATGGACAGTCCCCGTTGCAGGTCGCGCTAAAGACGGGAAACTGCGCGCTCGAAAACTACCTGTTGGACATGGGTGCGGACGTATCTTTTATCGAAGACGAATCTTGTTGCAATGCTTGGCGGGCTCCAGTGCTTCATGACGCGATTAACTGCGCTGTGATGTCCTGCAGATGGAATACGAACGATCAGTATATGGGCTTTCGCGTCTTCTCAACAAAGGAAAGGGCTGTTGAGGCTCTCGGTGTTCTGAAAAGGATGCTTGATATGGGAGCGGACGCAAATGCGCTGGATTCATATGGCAACTCAGGATTGAACCGATTTGCACTCCAAGCGAAGCAGATCCTACCGACATACAGTCACGTGGAGCAGCGTGAAAAGACAGATAGAGTCTTCACCGAAGAACTGCACGAGGACCTTAGGAATGTGCTGCAGGCACTTAGAGACGCTGGGGCAAATGTCTCTTATATAGCTCCGAATCTTGGCTATACGATCAGGGAGTTTTGCAGCGAAGGGTCCATTTCAGTTCTGTTTGACGAAGTGTTTTGACGTGACACGGTCCGACAGGTTGCCTACAGCCACTCAACGATGTCATCACCGAAGGCGTACATCAGCGCCTCACGGTCCCCGAAGCAGGCATCGAGGAAGGATATTGACATTCTGCCTGCGTTGCAGGCGTTTCGTGAGGGCATGGGCGGATGCCTGACGGAGTTCTTCTCAAAGATGACCTGGTTTGGCGAGATGGGCACCACGCTTGCCATCATGGCTACAATCTACTGGTGCGTTGACAAGCGTATTGGCACCTATCTTCTCATGGGCTGGTCGGGAAACCGGATCGTCAATGGCGTGCTGAAGGTGACGGCTTGTGCGTATCGACCGTGGATACGAGATCCCCAAATCGCTCCTGACCCAGCGGCCATGGTAACTGCCACCGGCTACTCGTTTCCCAGCGGGCATACGATGAATGCGGCCTCGCTGTTTGGCGGGATAGCCGTCCGACGTGACTTGCGGTGGGACTTCAGGGCATTCATGTGACTCTTCCTCTGTCTGATAGCCCTCAGCAGGATCTTTTTGGGAGTGCACACGCCGCAGGACATTGTTGTGGGTGCAACTGTCGGCGTGTTGGTGATGCTTCTGACGGGAAGGTTGCTTCTGTGGCTGGAAGAGCATCAGGACAAGGATGTCCTGGTCATGGGTATAGATGTGACCATAGCGCTCGTGGCAGCTATCTATGCCGCAAACAAACCGTATCCGATGGACTATGACGCCAACGGGGAGCTGCTGGTGGACGGCGTGAAGATGGCGAACGACACCTTCAAGGCCGTGGGATGGCTGAGTGCGTTTCTGGTTGGTTGGATTCTGGAAAAGCGATACGTGGGGTTCTCGACCGAGATTCCCATGAGTGAACGCTTTTACCGTCTCGTCTGTGGGCTTTTAGGCTACTACGTCATCTCGCTGGTGATAAACCCGCTGCTAAAGGCTGCTCTTGTCGGCTTTTTGGGAACTGTGGTGACCTGCTTCCTGCAGGTGTTCTACGTGGTGTTCGCGTTCCCGCTGGCTATAGCCATGCTTAGCGAGAGGCCAACTGAAAGTGCCGCCAATGATAAGGCACCTCAATCCTAGTGGTTGATCAAGTATGGCCTTGCCGCACTTACGAGGTAGGTGACGAGGCTGATGCGGACGGTGTGCACACTGGTCCAGGCTCACAAACTCGAACGAGATAGCGTGCCGCCCTCCGTTAGCGTGGTGGCAGAGGCTGAATCGTTCAAGAAACTGCGTTAGTGTGTAGACTCGCTGTGACGTAACCAGAATCTAGGCGCCAAGCGGAAGGACCCAACTGGGGTTTTCTAGCCTGAAGCCGGTCAGAGCGAATCGATTACTTCCTGACGTTACACAGCAGCGCGGTTTCTTGAACGATTCTCGGTCTGTGGACACGCAAACTCACGCGGGAGGCTCTTAAGTCCTGCGGACAGCACCTTAAGGAACGTTACTGAATCAGCCTTTCGCGCTCTTCTGGGGTAATGCTGCGGATGACAGGACTGATCTGGTTGTAGTACACGCAGTTGGCGGGAACATCTTTTGTAACGATGCTTCCTGCGCCAATGACGCTATTCTCGCCAATGGTGACATCGCCAATGATGATCGAATATGGATTGATGACCACGTTGTCGCATATCGTCGGTGCATCAGTGCCATTCTTCTCGCCGAGTAGCACGTGGTGCTGAATACACACATTGTTGCCAATTTTACAGAGTGGATGAATCACAACGCCCATTGCTCTGTGGGGGAAGTGGACATCTTTGCCAAACTCGACTTCTCTAGGAATGTCGCATCCATAGCGACGTGCAAATATGCCACCAATAATACGCATATTTCTTGACCATTTGAAGAGAGAATCAAATAGTATATCGTTCAGATAGATTCGTTTCATCTTGATGCCTCTTCGCGACTTATTGCGTGATGTATGTATTTGACTCAACGTATATTAGCAATCGGCGACTAACTCACATTATCAGTCTCCACCTTGATACTCGCAAGGGTAAGACCTAATTGAGTACTAATAGGCCCGCATAGCGAGTCATCATACGTTTGGTGTTAGAATGCAGGCGCCAACGCCACCCATATAACCTTAGCGGTTGATCAGGTATAGCCCGACGAGGCTGGCGGCAATGCCGAGCAGCTTGGTTGCAGTGATCTGCTCGTGGTAGATGAGTGCTCCTACGGCCACTAGCACTACTGCCAGGATTCCGCCCTGCACGATGCTCAGCGTGCTGATGGTCCAACCTGCCTTGTAGCTGTAGATATTGCCGAGCTCGAGGCCCACGATGGCAATGCCAAGCACGAGCGGCGCCCAGTTGACGTGCGTATACTCGCGCGCCAGATTCGGCGACTTACCCAGCATGAAATACAGGGCAATCGACAGCATCGCACCGACGACGTAGGTGACCGAGACGGATGCGAGCGGATGTATCTCCGCAGGCACGCTCTTGGCGCAGATCTGGTAGAGCGTGTTGGAGGCGACGATCAGAAGCACGGGCCAGAGCATGTCATACATGAGACATCCATTTCGGGTCATGGAAGGACAAGAGACCTGAGTAGTTATAGACCATGCCGAACAGGCTCGCCACTCATTACATCGAGGCTTCACCAGCGGAGAGCTGCCATGCGCCTTTGCCCTCGTCCCACACGTAGACGCTGCTCGCGTCCAGTCCCGTGCCGCTGCGCAGGGCCTGAAGGCTATCGATCGAGAAGCCATCTTGGCTTTCGATGACATCAAAGTAAAGCCAACAACTCTGTGCGGACGTGGGGATGTCCGTCTCGACATGCCAGCAGCCCTCGTCTGGTACGACCCTGAGGTTATCCTCCCAGTCATGGGCATCCCGTATCGCCCTCACGATGAAGGTGCGCACGAACGACTTCGCATAGCTCTCTGCTGTGGCTGGCATTGTCCTCACTCCCCTCGCCATCGTTGACGATTCTAGGGGCGAGCCCGTGGACGTACCTCAGCTGCAAGCTAAGAAATGCTGAGAAACCCAGCCTTACAGGTCGAACTGTTTGATGAAGCGTTTCTGCGTCTTGTCACAAAGGTAGCCTCGATGCTCGTAGAACGCGTGGGCAGACGTCCGTTCCACGCGCGAGTTGAGGCGTACGTAGGTGCCACCCAAGCGCCTTGCCTCGTCTTCGAAGTGCGCGAGAAGCTCGGTGCCAACGCCCGAACCTTGGGCTTCGGGCAGCACCGCAAGGGAAATCACATCCCAACCACCAGGACGATGCAACGTCTCATAGCGACAGGCATGCAGGAAGCCCTCGACCTTCTGGCTGCCCTCGTTTACCCAGACGAGGCTCAGGTAATGCGTGTCAGGTGCGAGCGTTCCGATGCGCCGCTCGACCGTTTCGAGGCTACAGTCGTACCCAAGCGACCTAGTGATGATCTGCCAGACGGCGGGGGCGTCCGTCACTTCCATCCTGCGTATCATGCATACCCCTCCATGAAAAGGGCCGTGGCGCCCAGGAGAATCCTTGTACCACGGCCCTTCATAGCGTTTGGACCTAGTCCAGATCGGCTCCGTTGGACTCGCAGACCTTCTTGTACCAGAAGAAGGAGTCCTTGCGATAGCGTTTCATCTCCTTGAGGTCAAACTCGTCGCGGTCCACGTAGATGAGACCGTAGCGCTTGGTGATGCCCTCATGCGTGGAGATCAGGTCGAAGGCGCTCCACGGGCTGTATCCCATGAGGTCGACACCGTCGGTGATAGCCTGCTGGCAAGCCACGATGTGCTGACGCAGGTAGTCGATGCGGTAGTCGTCGTGGATTCGCGGCTCGCCGTCCTCGAAGACCAGCTCGTCGCGGACGCCACAGCCGTTCTCGGTGATGAGAAGCGGCAGCTGGTAGCGCTCCCAAAGCTGGCGCAGCGTGATGCGCAGGCCCACTGGATCGATGCCCATGCCGTAGCTCGTGGTCTTCTGAAGGGGGTTGCTCACGTTGGCGGCGATACCGGGGTAGGTCATAAGGCCGGTCATGAAGGCGATGCGTCCACCAGCGGCCTTGGCCTCCGCAATGAGCCTCTCGCCCTCCTCGTCGTTGACGTACTTGGCGCACCCGGCTCCGTAGTAGTTGAAGGCGATGAAGTCGGGCTTGGCCTCCTTGAGCACATACCAGTCCTCGTCCTCAACCTCGGGCTCGATGCCCTGGTCGACCCAGCGGTTCCAAAGAGCCTCTGGGTACTCGCCGAAGACTGCGGTGTCGAGGAACAGGCGGTTGCGCAACTGGTCCCAGTCCATTGCGGCGAGGTTGTCCTCGGGGCTGGAGCTTGCGGGATAGATGGCCGTGATGTTCGGCGCAGGAGCGATCCAGGCGTCGGGGCACATCTCATGGCAGAGGATCATAGCCTTTGCCTGGGCGACCAGCATGTGGTGGTTGGCTTGCCACTGCCCCTTGGGGCCACCGTACTGTGCGCCCTGGAAAAGGGCCATCATGTTCTGCTCGTTGATGGTGAGGAAGTACTTGACCTTATCGCCATACTCGGCAAAGCAGATGCGGCAGTACTCCACGAAGTCGTCGATGCACTGGCGGCTTGCCCAGCCGCCGTACTCGTCCTGCAGGCATTGCGGCAGGTCAAAGTGGTATAGCGTGACGACCGGCTCGATCCCGTGGGCATGGCACTCGTCGATGACGTCATGATAATGCTGCACGCCGAGCTGGTTTACCTCTCCCCTGCCCTTGGGAAGGATTCGCGGCCAGCCGATGGAGAAACGGAACTCGGAGAAGCCCATCTCGGCCATCAAAGCGATGTCATCGCGGAAGTGATAGTAGTGGCCAACGCCATCATTGAAGTTGGTGGTTCCCTCCGGGACGGGAGCTGTGTCCGAAACGCAGAGCGTGCGTCCCTCGTCTAGATAGGCACCTTCGCACTGGTAGGCGCTCGACGAGGCTCCCCAAAGGAACCCGTCAGGAAAAGCCTTGAGCTTTTTGTAATCCATTGCCACTCCTCTCGTCTGCCTCCGCGCAGAGTGCTTAGTGCCTCTACACAATTCCGAGGTTATCAGAAGAACGTGTCGCTGAATTACACATCGCAAAGTCGGATGTGTCAGCGTGTCAAATTGTCGATGGAAATTCTGATAGAGAGAAAGATTGTTCTAGTTTGCTCTTTCTCCAGTGCGACAAGTTATCTAATGCTGTAAGATTGTTGCATTACGTGTGAGATGGGTAAAGGAGCTGCCTATAGCGCTAACACAATGCTTGGATTGTCTTGCGTGTTGTATGAATAGGTATATAAAGAGTTTGCATCAAAGTTGACTTGAAGCTTTCTGCAGTAAAGAGAATGTGAAGAAGAACATCTTCCTCACGAACTAGTATTCCTATTGTTATCTTTGATTTGAAAGTGCTATGCATCTACAAAGCATTAGTTTGGAGGGGCAATGACCGCTATTCTCAATGAACTCGTAGTTATGAACGACGTCGCAAAGATCCTGCAGCCGTTGACGAAGGATGAGTGCCGCCGCATTATCGACTGGCTCGCCGATTACCTTGACGTCTACGAGGATGACTTCGACCTCGGCGAGGCGACCTTCGTAGAGGTCTCAGGAGAGCCCGAGGGGTGCGTTGATGCTGCAGAGGAGTTACCTGCAGAGGAGGAGCTTGTCCCAGAGACCTTCGGGAGCCTCTACGAGCGAGTGAATCCCAAGACGGCCATCCAGAAGATTGTGACTTCCGCATATTGGCTGGAGACACGCGATGACCAGGAGTCTTGGACGTCCTTCCAGACCAACAAGCTCCTCAAGTCCCTGGGCGTCAAGATCAGCTCCGTCTCCGGCACCCTCGCAATCGAGAGCAAGAAGGAGCTTCCGCTCATCGTCGTGCTCGAGAAGTCCGGCGATTCCATGCAGAGCCGCAAGACCTTCCGCCTGAGCGATGCCGGCATCGCCTTTGTCGAATCTCGCCTCTCCTAGTCAATCTCGCTCAGACATGAGGAGACGGACTCCTCTTTAGGCAGATGAGAAGGGCCCGCTCACGTGAGTGGGCCCTTCTCATGTTTTGAACACTTTGCGGATAAGGGTGTATCCCCCATCCGTAAAACTGAGGCTAGACGATATGTAGAGTGATCGGGACCTCACTCTGTGAAGCAGTGGCCATCGAGTGGCGGCGTGGGTTAGGCTCGGTCTTGAAGGAGTCCGGCTTA
>CADAQM010000001.1 GCA_902790135.1 uncultured Coriobacteriaceae bacterium | reverse complement strand
TGCCCCACTTCTCCTCGATCTTGTCCTTGAAGTCGTAGCAGACCGACTGGGACGGATCCAGACGCACCTTGTGCGCATAGCGCAGCACGTAGGCAAGGGCCATGGCGGTGCCGATGCCCAGCGCGAGGAAGCGCCAGCCCATCTGCTCGGACATGGCGATGCCGGCGGCCTTGGTGGCAACGCCGATGGCGAAGGGGTTGACGGTGGAGTACATGGTACCCACGGAAGAGCCGACGAAGATGACGGCGATGCAGGTCATGGCGTCATAGCCAGCGGCTATGAAGACCGGCATCAGGATGGGGTAGAGCGCGATGGTCTCCTCGCAGAGGCCGAAGGTGGTGCCGCCTGCCACCATGAGCAGCGACAGGATGATGATCAGCAGGTACTCCTTGCCGTTCGTGAGGCGCGAGAGCGCTGCGACGCCTGCCGCAAGGGCGCCCATGTAGTTGAGCACGCCGATGCAGCCGCCAAGGATGAAGACGAACAGGATGATGTCGATGGTGTCATAGACGCCACGAATGGGCGAAAGCAAAAACTCCAGCGGACCCTGCGGGTTCTGTGCCACACGCTGGTAGGTGCCAGGCACGGCGACGGGCTTGGAGATAGAGCCGTCGAGGTAGCTCTCGATCTTACCAGAAACGCCCAGCTCGTCGAGGGTGGCCTGCGTGGCTTCCTTGGTCTCGACGCTGCCATCGGGGTTGGTGATGGTCAGGACGCCGGCATCCTCGTCATAGAGGAGCTTGGAATACTCGCCTGCCGGCACGATGTAGGTGAGGGCAGCGGCGAACAGCATCACGATGAACAGCACCGTGATAGCCGTGGGGAAGTGGAGCTTGCGCTTCTTGGGCTCGCTGGCCTTTAGCTCTGGCTCCTCTTCGGTCATGGTTGCTTCAGACACGATCTTTCCTTTCTCTGTTGCATTGAAAGCCGGGGTGGCATGGTCGCCGCCCCGGCGCATTGCCTACTTGTGCTCGGCGTAGACCTTGACGAGCTCGACCAGGGCGCCGGTGGCGGCGTTGATGCCCTCCACCGTGGCGTGCTCGTAGGGGCCGTGGTAGCCGTCGCCACCGGTGCCCAGATTGGGGCAGGGGAGACCGCGGAACGAGAGCTGGCAGCCGTCGGTGCCGCCACGGATGGGCGTCACCTTCCACGGCAGGTCGACGCGCTCGCAGGCCTCCTTGGCGTACTCGATGGTGTACGGGCAGCCCTCGATGACGCGCTCCATGTTCTGGTACTCGTCCTTGATGGTGAGCTGCACGGTGCCGGCGCCCCAGCGCTCGTTGAGCACTTTCTCGATGTGGCGCAGCGTTGCCTTGCGCGCCTCGAAGGAGGCGGCGTCAAAGTCGCGCACGATGTAGACCGACTCGGTTGCGGTCTCGTCACCGTTGATGGAGCAGAGGTGGTAGAAGCCCTCCCAGCCCTCGGTGTAGCGCGGCGTCTCGCAGCCGGGCAGCATGTTGTTGATGTCGCAGGCAACCAGCGAGGCGTTGACCATGATGTCCTTGGCGGAACCCGGATGTACGCTGACGCCTGTTATCTTGAACGTTGCCTCGCAGGCGTTGAAATTTTGATACTGGATCTCGCCTTCGGCGTCACCGTCCATGGTGTAGGCCACATCGGCGTCGAAGCCCTCGACATCGAAGTACGAGGCGCCGGTGCCAATCTCCTCGTCGGGCGTGAAGGCGATGCGCAGCGCGCCGTGCGGGATGTTCTGGGTGAGGATGCGCTCAAGGGCGCTCATGATCTCGGCGATGCCGGCCTTGTCGTCCACGCCCAGGATGGTGGTGCCGTCAGAGGTGAGCAGCGTGCGGCCAGCCAGCTTCTTCAGGCGCGGGAAGTCGCTCACGGAGAGTACGCGTCCGCTGTTGCCCAGGGGCAGGTCACAACCGTCGTAGTTCTCGTGCAGGCAAGGGGTGATGTCGTGGTCGCAGAACTGCGAGACGGTGTCCATGTGGGCGATGAGGCCAAGCTTCTTCGCGCCCTCGTATCCTGAGGTTGCAGGAATCTTTGCATAGACGAAGCAGGTGTCGGTGACGGTTACGTCGTCTACGCCCAGCTCCCTCAGCTCGTCGGCCAGCTTGTTGGCAAGCGCAAACTCGCCGTCTGAGCTGGGACACACCGTGTCGTTGTTCTCGTCGCTGGGCGTGCGTACCACGAGGTAGCCCAGCAAGCGCTCGAGCGCTTCCATGTGAATCCTCCCGTTCTTTGGGCGGCTCGCGCCACCCCACATTGGGTAAAGGCAAAACAATTGATGCCCGTAAAAAGCAATTGATGCCCGTAACAAATACGAAATAGTAACAAAATCTGCGCGAAATATAAATACATTTTGCGAATGGCATAAATGTTTATCTGAATGTGGCTTGTGAGCGCGATTGTGTCCCCTAGTTGCCCTCGGTGCAGGTTGGAGCGGCATGGACTTTACCTGCGGAAACCCGTTTTGGATGCAAGGGAATTGCATAAGGGATTTCTGAGGGGATTTTGGCCGGTACCCGCTGGTCCCATGGAGTCCCATGCAGGACCCCTGAGCTGGGGAAAGTCGCTCAGGGACCCTGCGAGTGAGACCCCTGGTTTTCCTCTCAAGGCGGAGATCACCAGTTCGAATCTGGTACGGGCTACCAAAACTTCGCAGGCCCTCCGGGGCTTGTTTTCGTATGTCGACAAGGCAGGCGACACACAAACTCCGTGGGAGTCAGTGTGTCACCCAAGCTGCTGCCGCCTCTTTACCAAGTGTCGTGAGAGACGATGTTCTTCTTCTTGCCACATCGCTTGCAGAAGTCGTAGCTTGTACCGGACGAGTAGTCGCGATGGACGATCTCGCCATCATAGTGCTCCCATACATGGTTCTCGGCACCGCAGCTCGGGCAGATGCACGGGGCCAGACCATCTTCGTTGGGCTGTACGGCTGTCCGGCACGATGGGCACACATAGCCGCCAGCCCTGCACACGATCGTCTTTTCCTTGCAGCCGAACAGATGCTTCTTAGAGATGTACACGCTCTTATCGACGTTGTAGCGGTAACCGCACGACTCGCACCACACAATGCCGTAGTAGTCGTCAGAGTCTGCGTCGTAGTGCATAGATGTGCTCGAATAATTGTGCACGCTGCCAGTTGGGCATAGATAGCCTTCCAGGTCATCGTCGACAGGAGGCTCCAGGACGACCGCCCCACCAAGTCTCTCTGCAATGAGGGATGCGTCCTTCGCACTGTCAAGCCACTGCTTTATGACCTCTTTCTTGAAGCTGGAATCCTCTATCGAGTCGAGGGCCGCCTTTACGTCTTCTGCGCCCGCGTCCAGAAGGCTGTCAAGAGCCTTTGAGCAGGCTTCTGAGTCTCCCAACCGTCTCCCCGCCTCGAAGCGTATCAGGGCTGCCGTGTCGTAGGAGGTGCTCTGTGTCACGACCCTTGCATTTGACAGTCGCCTCAAGGCATTCTCGCTCGTTATTCGACCGACCGTCTCCATCGCGGCCTGAGCGTCGCCCATCTTGGCAACGATGTCGACGAGCAACTCTTCGTCTCGGATTCGGCCGAGGGCTTCAGAGGCGACCGTCTCGCTCTTCGCCCGTGCGGCGACGTCGGCCAGCGATCCGTCATCGCTCATCTTGCCGAGAGCCTTCAGGGCGACGGACTCCTTGTTCGAACGCACGGCAACATCAGCGAGCAACTGGTCCCAACCATCCCAGTTGACCTCGTCGAGAGCGGCGAGACATACCGACTCGTCGGGGTCGAAGAGGGCAATCTCGGCCGCCGCTGCTTGATGGCGCCCTAGCTTCTTGCAGGCGATCGAGCGCACGCGGTACGACTTGGCTGACATCGTCGCCAGGTGCAGTTTGCCCTGATTCTTCTCTTTCGAGATGGCTCTGATGGCGGCCTGCTCGTCGTCCTTGAGCCATGCGGGAGTCGTCAGTGTGGCACCCACAGCCTTCCCAATTGCCGAGCCGATCGCGCTGATTAAAAGCGCCGTAACGATGATGGAGGCGATTGCCGTTTTGCGTATCCACTCGTCGGGGGTCCATACCCCAATAACGTCCCAGTGAAATGCCAGGAACACGAAGGCGAATGTGACTAGGAAAGAGAACGCATACGTGATCCTGCCGCCGTCACCCCTAGCGATGAGCTCAACGATGGTCGACACGATCGCGCTCGCCACGACAGCGACAAACAGGTAGAAAAAGAACCCAACGCCATAGCTCGTGAACTCCATGCCAGGCCTCCTCATGCCCTTACGATCGTAGTGCTTGTGTATACGATAAGGCCTACGACTGTCAGAGCCACCTGGCCCGTCCCAATACCCGACCAGCGGTGTGTAAGCTGACTGGTATTGACACACAAACTCCCACGGAGCAAGTGTGTCACCTTGCGTCTGTGTCAACACCTCCGTTCCCGTGACACACCCGTGCGTCAAACCTAAGCTCGCAGGCTCGCACCAGTCAGTCCGTCTCCGATGCCATCATGACGACGTACCTGCCCATGCGCCTGTCGTACACGCTCCAGCACGCCGCGCCCCACCACTCGTGCCCATCGTCAAAGAGGTTGGACCAGTCCGTGGTCCACTCATACACTTCCAGCCCATCGGTTCCCTCTGGGAACAGCGCGGAGTTGACCTTGCGAAAGTCGTCTGGCCCGTACCCCGAGGGGTGCGGGGTCTCCCAGAACGCATACCAGTACGGAATCTGCTCGCCCTTCAGGGGGTCTGGCAGCTTGCAGTCGTAGTGCCTCCGGCCGGCGCGGTCCGTCCGCAGAATCTCCGGCACGTGGAGCAAGGTGTCCGCGTCAATCTGATGACCCTGCGCCTTGCCGATATCCAGGCTCCATGGGAACGGCTCGTCATGGGCCTTCTCACCATACGCGAGCTCATCCCGTAGCTGCGTATCGATGTCCCGCTCGATCACCTTGAGTGTCGCAAACAGCACGGCATCCTTATGCGAGCGATATCCCTGGTGTGGCGCGTCGTCTTCGATGAGGCAGTAGTCGACGCCGCGTCGCGGGTAGTGCTCCAGCAGCTCGTAAAAGGGATCATGTAACAGCTCGCGCATATGCTCACCTGCACCTTTGGTTGGCCATGTCCAGCTCGTACTCCCGCGTCTGCTTTGCCTGTGCGACATCCCGCACAGCGGCGTAGAACTCACCGTAGTCCTCGGAGCGCTTCGTGTACACGAGGAAGTATATCTCCGCGTCCCTGTGGAAGACGCACTGCGTGGGGTCGGTCAAGTCGTAGTGTACGACGATCACCGTGACGTCGGCCCTCGCCGTCATGGAGCTCGAGCGCTTGCAGTCCTCCGAGAAGTGTGCACTTTTGGTTTCGCGCCGTGTGACCGTCTCATCTGTGTAACGGTTTGTCACATGCGGTGATCTCGAGCGCTACACTTACCAGCTATCAAACGAGACCGATGAGGGGAGGCTCATGAAGGCGCAAGACCTGCGAACATGCCTTGCCCTGGCTGCCCCGGTCATGTTGGCGTACACCTCTATCGGCATTCCCTGCGGGGTCATGGAGGCTCAGGTGGGTCTCACGCCGCTGATGGCGTTCCTCTTCTCGGCCACGTACTACTCTGGGGCGGGGCAGTTCATGGTGAGCGGGCTGTGGCTCTCGGGCGTGCCGGTTGCCTCCATCCTCCTGAGCGTGTCCCTCGTGACGACTCGCCAGCTGCTCTATTCGGCCGCCTTCGCTCCGTATCTGGGGGCGGAACGCCGAGGCAAGTCTCTGGCATTTGCGGCGTTGGTGACCGACGAGACCTTTGGTATCAACCTCGACCGGTTCTCGACACACACGGGCTGGGACCTCGCCCATGCGCAGGTGGTCAACGTGGCGTGCATGCTCTCATGGGCGCTCGCAAATTGTCTGGGTGCGGCGCTGGGGACGGTGCTGGAC
This sequence comes from uncultured Coriobacteriaceae bacterium, assembly GCA_902790135.1. Lineage (GTDB taxonomy): Bacteria > Actinomycetota > Coriobacteriia > Coriobacteriales > Atopobiaceae > UBA1367. The sequence goes on along the minus strand of CADAQM010000001.1, from coordinate 132,570 downwards.
CTGCCAACCGATGTGATGTCATTTGGTATGACGGCCATCTTCATCTGTCTGCTGGTGAGCCAGCTTACCGACGGCGTGACGGGCTTTGCAGCAGCGGTCGCCGCCTCGACGGTCGCGCTATGCAAGCTGCTGGGCTTTGATGGCGCCGCGATCTTTGTCGGCGCACTGGCGGGCGTGGCGTCTGGCGTCGTTGTGGGGGAGGTGCATGCCCGATGAGCAGGGAGACGTTCCTAGGCCTATGGTTTTCGCTGCTTGCGGTGATGCTGACGTGTCGCTGCCTCCCGCTGCTGCTCCTTCGCGGGAGGGAGCTTCCCGAGCGTGTTGGGCGGGCGCTCTCGCTCATCCCCGCCGCCGCGTTTGCGGCTCTGGTGGCCAACGACCTCGTCAGGCCGGATGTCTATGCTGCCAACCCGACTGCCGCCCTGCCTGTCGCGCTCGCGTCGGCGGCCGTTGTGGTCGTCGCGCGAAAGAGTGGCTCCCTGTTGTGGTGCGCCATATCGGGCATGACGGTATATGCCCTGCTCGGTGTACTTCTGTGACACGCTAACTCCCTGGGAGCCTGCGTGTCACATGTGCTCCTCGCCCCAGGTGCAGAGCTGGTCGAGCACGACCATCAGCGAGTCTCCCAGCGGCGTAAGCGAGTACTCCACCCGCGGCGGCACCTGCTGGTACGCACGCCGCGCGACAAGCCCGTCCGCCTCGAGCTCCTTGAGGTTTGCCGAGAGCGTCCGGTCGGTGACGTTGCCCAGGTAGCGGCGCATCTCGTTGAACCGCACCGGCTGGTACTCCATCAGGCAATAGAGGATGGGCATCTTGTGCTTGCCCTGGATGAGCGACAGCGTGTAGCTGTACCCGGTGCCCTCAAAGCTCTGGCCCTCGATTGTGCGCGCATCCGCCATGCCGTGCCCCTAACGCTATCTTCAAAGACAGTACTAGCATTCACTCTAGCGCAGCAGGATACTCCTGTTGAGGCGCATTTCAACGAGAAGCTCGATCGAAAGGGTGGTAGACATGACATTCAAGAACCTTGGCAGCGCGGGCGAGCTGTTCCCGCAGTCGGTGTTCATCATTGCGAGCTACGGCGAGGACGGTACGCCCAACGCCATGAATGCGGCGTGGGCTGGCGAGTGCAGCCGCCACGAGATCTGCTTCAACATTGGTGACCACAAGACCACGGCCAACATCGTCAAGCGCGGCGCCTTTACCGTGTCCCCGGCCGACGCGGCGCACGTGGTGGAGGCCGACTACTTCGGCATCGCAACCGGCAACAAGGTGGACAAGGCGGCCGCGTCGGGCATGACCTTCACCAAGTCCGAGTTCGTGGACGCGCCGGTGATCGAGGAGTTCCCCCTCACCATGGAGTGCGAGGTCACGGCGGTCGAGGGTGACGAGCATGGCGCGCGCATCGTGGGCCGCGTGGTCAACACCCGCGTGAGCGAGTCGGTGCTCGACGACGAGGGCCGCGTGGACTTTGGCAAGATGCGCCCGATCGTCTACGACAGCACGCGCCGCATCTACCGCGTGGTCGGCGAGGAGGTCGGCGGCGCCTGGAACGCAGGCATGTCGCTCATGTAAGTCTCGTCTTTGTCGGGTGGCCCACCAGCTCCCTCGGAGCTAGCGGGCCACCCGCGTTTGCGGAGCCAGAGGGGCAGAAACGTTCAACTTACGACACTACTGTGTCATCCATCGGGGGTGCCGTCCCGTATGCGTCATTCGCAGGCGAGAGCGACCTGTGTTTTTTCCCTTTGGCGAGCGCCTGTCGCGCACGGGTGTCGGCCCGCGTGACACAGTAGTGTCGTTAGTTGAACGATTCTGCCCCTTCCGTAGCGGAAAGTCGTGCCACCTGGCTACCAGACCCTGATTGTCTGCCTGTCCCGCAGCTCCATGCAGCGCTTTGTCAGGTTTATCCAGCTCGCGCACCGGTCCAGCACGAGCGAGTCGGAGGATATGACGTGCTCCTTGCCAAAGAGGGAGCGGTCAACTCCGCCCTGGACGCGCACGTCAAGCGAGAAGGGATAAGCGCTGCCCATGTCCTCGAGCAGTCCCCTGAGGCGGCCCGAGTTGGAAACGGGCTGGTCAAGCAGGATGGTTACCGCCTGTACCCTCGCGTCCTGCAGCACGTCAAAGAGCAGCCGTGCGGCATCGGTTGTCTCCGGGATGAGCCGGTAGGTGCCGCGAAGCGAGGCAAGATCGCGGATGGCGCCGTCCATACAGGACAGCAGCGTCGATTCTGCCAGCATGACCTCGAGTGTGATGATTGCATTGAACCCATCGATCCACACCTCCGAGCTGCCAATCTGCTCGATGGACACCTCCTTGGCACGACGGCCTGCTAGCTGATCGTTCGTCGCAACTGACCTCATGATCGCGACGCGCTGCCGCTCAGCCAGCTGATAGTGATCCCCTACAAAGGTGGACGCTTGCTTGAGGTCATAGCCATTGTCGATAAGGTATTTGACGTGGCGCGCCGCCGTCCGCAAGGTCTCGAGCGCCGTAGGGGAGAAATACCGCTCGTCTTTTGGGACAAAACCGCGCTTTGCCTGCATGTGGCCGCGCTCCTCTCCGTTGGTATCTCTGTGACAGTATGAACCAAACATGGTAGCGAGGCGGTTCGCGCAGGCATGCACCGCCCGCACCCTGCTATGCTCACCAAGAGCATGGCTTCATGCAGCAAGAGGGGAGTGGCCGTGGGCGCAACGATGTGGGTTCTGGGAAGTGCCGGATGGATGCCCCGGGCGGGGCAGGAGACCAGCTGCTTTCTGCTGGAGACGCCGGAGCAGCTGATCATGCTCGACGCAGGCACGGGCGTCGCGAACCTCAATCTTGCCGCCGCGGCGCTCGAGCGCCACGACCGCCTGACCGTGCTTCTCTCGCACTACCACCTTGACCACGTGCTCGGCCTGATGTACCTCAAGAGGTTTGTCGCGGACAAGCGCGTGGACGTGTATGGGCCGGGCAGGCCCGTGTACCCAAAGACGACCCAGGAGTACGCTGCCGATCTTCTCCAGGACGCCCTGTACTCCTCGGGTTCCTTTGGGTTTGCGCGTGAGGTGCACTACCACGACTACGGCGGGCAGGACTTTGCGGTGGGCGACCTGTCGGTTGCGGTCAGGGCCCAGAGCCACTCGGCTCCCTCCTTCGAGCTGCGCCTGGGGGACCTCGTGACGTATGCCACCGACACGAGCTTTGACCCCACGGCCTGGGAGGACTGCGCGCCTGCTAAGCTGCTGCTGCACGAGTGCTGGCAGATCGGTGCGGGCGACCCACGGCACTCGAGCGCCGAGGCGCTTGTGGCGGGGCTTCCGCGTGAGCGGTTTGGCAGGGTGCTGCTCATCCACCACAACCCCGCATGGAGCGACGCCGAGCGGGCGGAGGTCGAGCGGACGGTGGTGCAGCATGGCATCGAGCTGGCACGTGATGGGATGACAATCGAGTTGTAGCCCGCTTGCCGACCGTCGGCAATCATTGGGGACGGTTCCACAATGTGTAATCGCGTGCGGAATGGGGAACAATCACCTAGCTCTTATAAACGACACGACAGGCAGGTTTTTATGAAACGTGTCATGCAATGGCTGGCGTCCACGCTGGGCACGCTGCTTTGCTTTGTGGTCTTGCTGGCCTACCTTACCAACGGGGGCACACTGCCGATCGATGGCGCACAGGCCCCCTCCACCCCCGATGCACAGGTCGAGCAGGCCGCCACGCCGCAACCGACATCGCGCGAGGACGACTGCCGTACCACCTACGAGATCTTCGTCTCGTCGTTTTGCGACTCGAACGGTGATGGCATAGGAGACCTGAACGGCGTGCGCCAGAAGCTGGACTACGTGGCTGACCTCGGCTTTGACCAGATCTGGCTCACGCCCGTGCACCCCTCGGCCACCTACCACAAGTATGACGTGGACGACTACCTCTCCATCGACCCCAGCTTTGGCACCATGGCGGACTACGAGGCCCTCGTGGCGGGCTGCCACGCGAAGGGTATCCGCGTGCTCATGGACCTCGTGCTCAACCACACCTCCGACACGCATCCGTGGTTTGTGGCCGCCGCGGACTACCTGCGCACGCTCCCGCCCGACAAGGAGCCGGTGTTTGAGGAGTGCCCGTACGTCTGGTACTACACCTTCTCGCGCGAGCCCTACGAGGGCTTTGTCCCGCTGGAGGGGACGCAGTGGTACTACGAGGCACGGTTCTGGTCGGAGATGCCGGACCTCAACCTTGGCAACGAGACGGTGCGCGGGGAGATCCGTGACATCCTGAAGTTCTGGCTGGACAAGGGCGTGGACGGATTCCGCCTGGACGCAGTCACCTCCTACGTGACGGACAACCGCGACGCAAACGTCGAGTTCCTGAGGTTTCTCGGTGATACGTGCAGGGAGATCGACCCAGACTGCTATCTGGTGGGGGAGGCCTGGACGGACCGCTCGTCCATCGCGAGCCTCTACGCCAGCGGCATCGACTCGCTCTTCGATTTCCCCTTCGCGGGGCCCGATGGCACGATTGCCCAGGTCATGAGCGGCAGGTCTGGGGCATCGGAATACGTGCGGGCGATGGTGGAGACGGAGGCAGCCTTTGGTGCCGCGAACCCGAACGCGGTCGACGCGCCGTTCTACACCAATCACGACACGGCGAGAAGCGCGAGCTACTACCCCTCCGACCAGGGTCCCGTCACCAAGATGTCCTACGCCATGAGCCTGTTCATGCCGGGCGATTCCTTTGTCTACTACGGCGAGGAGCTCGGCATGGAGGGCTCGGGCAAGGACGAGAACAAGCGCGCGCCGATGCGCTGGAGCGACGACGCAAGCGCGGCAGGGATGTGCGCGGCTCCCGCTGGCATGGATGCCATCGAGAACCGCTTCCTGTCGCTTGAGGCGCAGATGACGGACGACCTCTCGCTCTGGCGCTGGTTCAAGGAGGTCATTCGCGTGCGGAAGGCCTTCCCGGCGATAGCGCGCGGCACGACCGAGGCGGTCGACGGCGTGAGCGATGGAAACGTGGCGGCCTTCATCAGGCGGAGCGCCGAGGACCAGGACGTGCTCGTCGTGATGAACCTGCGCGACCAGGCGGTCGAGAAGGACCTGTCGGTCGTCTCGGGCAACCTGACGCTGGCGGCGGTGCTCACGACCAACGCGGAGAGCGTCTCGCACGCGAACGGTACCGTGAGCATGCCCCCGTACAGCATTGCGGTGCTGACTATTCCGGAGGCATAGAGCTTCCACGCACGACACTGAGCAAAAAAGTGCGCACTTCTCGCGAACTATTCGCACTCTGATTTCAAGAGTCCGAATAACCTTCGAGAAGTGCGCACTTTTCATCTGGCGGACCACCGCCCCTCCGGAGAAGTGCGCACTTTCGACCGAATGCCATAGCGCCGTCACGTTATGGTCACAGCCCGCTGCAAGCGAATACAATGAGCGTGAGCGACACCTGTCGCTCTGGTTATGCACCAATGTAAAACGGGCAAAGATTGGTGGCCTCATGAGTAATTCCGAAAACCGTTCAGCATATTCTCTCGATCGGCAACGCTATGGCAAGAACCCGTCTCTGTTGGATCGGCATGCCCTTCGATTTCTGAAGCTCTTGCGCCACGCCCAGGAGTCCTCCAACCCAGTTTGGAAGCTTCAGCTGCTTAGAGAGGTCGAGCGATATGGCCTCGAGATATCGCACAATGCGAAGATCGGTCCTGGACTTTACCTGGGGCATGCGTATGGGATCACGGTCAACTCGGGCGCGACGATTGGGCGCAACTGCAACCTGCATAAGGGCGTAACGATTGGCCAGGAAAACAGAGGCGCACGCAAGGGTGCTCCCACGGTCGGGGACTGCGTGTGGATAGGCGTGAATGCGACGGTTGTCGGCGCGATAACCATAGGTGACGACGTGCTCATAGCACCAAATAGCTATGTGAACTGCGATGTTCCATCTCATTCGATCGTGTTGGGCAATCCCTGCAGGATAATTCCTCGGGATAACGCGACTGAGGGATACATCGAGAACACGGTCTGACGGGGTGCGTAGGCTCGGGAGGCAACGGAGACCCGCGGCGACCCGCTCGTCGCCCGTCCGTTACACGCTCACGACCAGCGAGGACTTCTCCGCCCAGGTCACACGCAGCCTCTCTGCCGCCTCATCCCCCACGCGCTCCATGCAGCGCAGCTCCAGGCCGTCCCGCCACAGGGGCACGCGTCTTACCACGAAGCCAAGCTCGCGGAGCGCATCGGCGACCTCGCCAGCGTTCTGCCAGCCCATCTTTGCGCGGTCGCGCCTCACGAGCTTGTCCACGATGCGGTAGACGCCCTCGAAGACGCCCGTGGCGCGCTTGCCAAGCACGGCGCGGAAGGTGTCCATCAACATGCTATCCGGATCGGTGTCGGGGATGACCCAACAGCCGCCATCTCGCTGGAGAAGACCGCGGATACCCTCCGCGAGCAGGAGCTTCTCCTCCAATGACAGGTGTATCCCTGGGGCGCCATGAGCAGCACGCGCGGCGAGTAGCCGCACGCGACGTCGAGGATCGTGGGGTTGTCCTCCTCGAGGATGAGGCCGTTGGCGCTCTGGTAGAGGATCTCCGAGATGCATGAGACGCAAAGCGGTATCAGACGCGCAAGGGGGAGTCGCGAGAGGGTCACGCCAGCCCAAACGGACTGGCATGACCAGCTCGCAACGGTACCAAAACGCCGAACTTACCCCTCTTCCGGCAGCCTCATCGTGATGTTGCTGAACTCCGCGCCACACCCGTCGGCAAACACGCCGATGTGCGCGCCGCCCGTGGAACGGCCAATGCGGGTGCTCAGTGCCTTGGTGTCGTCGATGTAGGTGACGACGATCTCGTTCTCGCACACCATCGTGATGTGATGGGTCTCGCTCGAGGAGAAGTCGAACGTGGTGTACACCATCGGGTCCATCTTCGCTAGGTCCGCGATCTGGTAGCCCTCGTAGTGGAGGTTTCCGCGTCCGGCGTCGAGGCAAAGCGCCGTGTAGGTCTCTTCCGACTCGCTGCCGCCAAAGGCGAATCCCGCGCGACCGCCCTGGTCAAGTTTGACGTCGCACTCCAGGATCATCGTCGGCGGGCGCGTGCCCATGTCCGCGAGCGCGTAGCCGTCGCCCTTTGCCTTGAGAGTGATGTTGTTGTCCTTGATCTTGACGCTGCCCTCTTTCTTGACGGCCTGGAAGGGCTTGTCCTGCGTGAACTTGTTCGCGAAGGTCTGGGGTGCGCGCACGCCTAGGGTGCCGTCGTCCTTCTGCACGAGCTCGTGGTTGAGCATGTTGCCGGCCCACTGGTAGATGCCGGAGTCGTCGGTGAGGCCTGCGCGCCCGATCCAGCCGCACAGGTAGCGCACGCCGTTCAGCTCGGCGGTCTTTGCCGCGTAGAAGACGAAGCCCGTGCCGTCGAGCACGTTGTCGCGCGGCGCCTCGAAGGGGCCGTCGATCGAGTCCGCCATGGCGTAGTAGGTCACGCAGTCCCAGCTATAGGTGAGGTAGTACTTGTCGCCCATCTTGAAGAGATCCGGGCACTCGAGCATGTACTGCTCCATGGGGGCGTAGATCGGGCCCTCAAAGTCCCACTTCTTGAGGTCCTTTGAGGTGTACTTTGCCACCACGCCGCCCATCTCCAAGTTCTGCGCGGCAATGAGCAGCCAGTAGCACTGGTCCTCGTCGACCCAGAAGACCTCGGGATCGCGGAAGTCGTCGGTGGAGTATCCCTCTGGGGCAAAGAAGGTATCCTCAGGAAGCTTGGTCCACGTCTCGCGGTCGATGCTCGTGGCGTGCATGACGCACTCCTTGCCCTTCCCGTCGTTGCCGGCATCGTTGTGACCGGTATAGAAGAGGTGGTAGAGCCCGTCTTGGTCCTGCAGCACCGAGCCCGTGCCGATGGCCGGGTCGGGGTCGGACATCAGGCCGAAGTCAAGGACCTTGCCATGGTCCTCGTACGAGCAGAGGTCAGTGGTCGAGTACTTGTAGATGGGGTGGTAACCCTGGCCGTTGTGGTCGGTTTCGTAGAGGTAGTAGAGCTCGAGGGTTCCGTCCTCGGTAACAAAGGGCATCGTGTCACCCACGTAGGCATCCGCCGGCGCCGGATAGAGCGAGTAGTCGACGGGCTCGTAGGGCTCGTCGGGCAGCGTGCCTGCCGCGCCTCCGCATGCGGCGAGGAGCAGAGCGAGAGCCAGGGTCGGTAGGATCAAGAGACTGCGTTTACGCATGCTGTGTACCTCCACGTTGGCGACGACATCCCCCTCAATTCTTGGGGCATCGGGGGCCGGAGGTGCTGACACTGCTGCAATTGGTAGCTTTTGGGCGGCAAGCGTGTGCAAATGACAACTATAATGCACACTGTAGACACGTCAATATGATGCAAAAGTCAATTAGTGTCACTGTTGAACATGCCTCACAACCCTGCGTAGGGTTCCCGCGCACGGTCGAGGTAGTCCATAAAGCCCCGCACCATCGCCTGGTAGTCCTCCAAGAGCTCGTCGCGCGAGACGTCACGCAGCGCCTTGGCCCACGGGCCGCTGCGCAGCACCAGCTCGGCTGGCGGCTCGCACATCACCACGCGAGAGCTCACTGGCGTGAGCCACCGGTAGAAGGTGAAGCACTGCGGCACCGTGAGCAGCGTGAGCGCGGAGGAGAGCGGCTCGCCTGGCACGCCCTCATGCTGCGAGAAGCGCAGCCCGAAGCCAAAGCGGTCGAAGAGCACGTTGGTCGCGTCCGAGCGCACGCGGAAGAAGATCCGCCGCTGCTGGCCGCTCACCATGTCGAAGTTCTCTGCCATCCGCCGGTGCGCGCTGCGCCTGAGGTCGTAGACCTTGCGGCTGCGGTCCGCGTCCTGCTCGGACATGCGCACGTCCAGCATGCGGTCCGCGCGGCTCACCATCACCTCGATGCCGTGGCGCCACGGCTCGGGCGTGTAGGTCTCCACGTAGTAGTTGTTCTCCGAGAAGTACAGCGCGATGGGCGTCTCCACGCGAAGCGGGCTGCCGTTGTCGCCGTCAAGCGGGTGCGCGCGGCCGCCAAAGTCCGAGTAGGTGTACGTGAACTCGATCTTCTTGCCCAGGCGCAGGGCGCGGGTCACGGTGTCGATGGTCTCGAACACCTGCTGGTAGTTCTTGCGCACGCGCTGGTCGACGTGCACCTGGCCGGCGAGGTCGTCCTCCTGATGGCGGCTCACCAGCTCGAAGAGGCCCTCCTGCAGCTGGGCGCTCTGCTCCACCGTCAGAAAGCGCGACGCCTGCACCGCGTTGAGCATCATGCGCACCTTTGCGGGCGTGAGCTCGGTGCGCTCGCACCAATAGCCTCGCGGTGTGATGTGCAGGCGCAGGTCGGGGTAGCCGCACTCGGCGATGGCATGCACGTCGGCCGCCAGCGTGTTCTCGGACGGCGTCGCGTCAGGGCCAAAGCGCTCGAGCAGGATCTTGCGGAGGTCGGTGTTGGACAGCAGGTGGTCCGCGTCGGTGAGCGCGCGCAGGATGGCCATCACGCAGAGCAGGCGCTCGCGGGCGTTGCTGCAGCGCAGGTCGTCGGGCAGAAGGCTGGCAAGCGCCGCCGCTTCGCTTTGTGTGATGGCCATGCTCGTCTCCTCCATCGTGTGACGCCAATGCGCAGGCACCTCAAGAACTTGAGGTGATGATACCGCTTTAACCATGGATTGGCACGTCCGGGCATCGTATAGTCATGCTGAGAACGTGAGAGGAGGTACGACATGTTTGAGATCAAGGGTGCCTACGCAACCGCAAAGTGCTTTGCCACGCAGGTGGAGGACTCCGCCATCGAGCAGATCCGCACCATGTGCGACACGCCCTTCACCGAGGGCTGCAGCGTGCGCGTCATGCCCGACGTGCACGCCGGCAAGGGCTGCACCATCGGAACGACCATGACCATCCGCGACAAGGTGGTGCCCAACGTGGTGGGCGTCGACATCGGCTGTGGCATGTACACGGTAAGCCTGGGGTCGGACGAGCTCGACCTGGCTCTGGTCGACAGGGCATGCCATACCGTGCCGAGCGGCTTCTCGGTGTGGGAGGGGCGCCGCAAGCGCTTCGACCTCACGCAGCTCGCCTGCTTCCGCGAGCTCAAGGACACCGTGCGCATCGAGCGCAGCATCGGCACCCTGGGCGGCGGCAACCACTTCATCGAGGTGGACCGCGCGTCCGACGGCACCTATTACCTGGTCATCCACTCTGGCAGCCGCAACCTGGGCACGCAGGTCGCGTCGTTCTACCAGCGTCTCGCCGTCGACATGCACAGCGGCATGCGCGAGTACTACGAGGAGCGCGACCGCATCATCGCCCAGATGAAGGCGGAGGGTCGCCGCAAGGAGATCCAAGGGGTCCTGCGCCAGCTCAAGGCCAGTCGCACGGAGCCTGACGTGACACCGGACCTGTGCTGGCTCGAGGGCTCGTACCTGGAGGACTACCTGCACGACGTGGCCCTGTGCCAGCAGTACGCGCGGCTCAGCCGCGAGACGATGGCCGAGGTCATCGCCGAGGTGACGGGGCTTCAGATGGGGGAGAGCTTCCACACCATCCACAACTACATCGACACCGACGAGCTCATCCTGCGCAAGGGCGCCATTGCGGCGCACAAGGACGAGCTGGTGCTGATCCCGCTCAACATGCGTGACGGCAGCGTGCTGGCACGCGGGCGTGGCAACGAGGACTGGAACTTCTCGGCACCGCATGGCGCGGGGCGCGTGCTCTCGCGCACGGCGGCCAAGCGCGAGCTGTCGCTGGAGGAGTACCGCCGCCAGATGGAGGGCATCTACACTACGTGCGTGACCGAGTCCACGCTGGACGAGGCGCCGGGTGCGTACAAGTCGCGCGAGGACATCATCGGGCCGATCGCTGAGTCGGTCGACATCGTGGACGAGCTCAAGCCTGTTTACAACTTCAAGGCCACGGGCTAGGCTGTGGGGCATAGGTGGCCCAAGGGCCCCGCGCATCGTGTGGAGATGCGCGGGGCCTGCTGCCACAAGGCCGCACGCAAGGTGCACCATGGTCGTCCACGTGCGATAATGCTGCCCATTGACCCGTTTGAAGCCCACGCAAGGATGCCTCATTGATGCACGGACGTCCCACATGGCGCTATGCGCTCGCAATCCTCTTGCCCCTCTTGGCGCTGGCCCTTGCGCTGCGCTTTGGCGGCGCGAGGGATGGTGCCGCCACGGGATGTATCGTGCGGCTTGGCACGGACGTGGTCGAGGGGCCAGCGGAAGGTGCCGCCGAGTCTTTGCAGGTAGAGGACGTGGCGGAGCAGGCCGAGGCTGCTGCCAGTGAGGCGAGGGAGCCAGAGGCCCCTGATACGACTCCCCGGCATGCTGCCGATTACCCCGACGTGCGGACGGTGGAGGAGACGGTCTCCGCCATTGCCGACGAGTACGCGGCGCTCCGGCCGGGCGTGGACTATGAGCCCGAGACGCTGGTGGTGAGCGTGTCTTCCGGCACGGCACCCGAGGCGCTGGAGGCGGCGCTCGAGGCGAGTGGCATTGCGGGGACGCAGGACGTCTCCGTGACGATGGTTACGGACGACGTGGCGACGGTGAGCCTCTCCGATGGCGCGTCGGTGCCCGACTGCATCGCGGAGCTCGAGGTGTCTGGCTTGGTTGCCGCAGCCGAGCCCAACTACTACCTCACCCTGTCTGACGACGTGGATGAGCCGACGGGCGAGTCGGATGGCCTCGTGCCTGCTGACGAGGCAGACGCGACGGTTGCCGCGGACCAGCCTGTGGACGAGCTTGCCTTGGATGGCAACGTAGCCGACGAGCAGCCCAGCGACCAAAGCGAGCCTGGCGCCGAGCCCTCTGACGTTGCGGTCGACCAATCGCCGTCAGACGAGGTGCAGAGTGTCGGCGATGCCTCCGAGCAGGATGCCCTGCTCCAGACCTTGGCTCTGAGTGACCTCATAAACGACGCGCTTGCGCTGAGCAATGACTCCCACGTGTGGCACCTGCTGAGCGTCAACGCAGACAAGGCGTGGGAGGCCGGCGCCCGAGGCGACCGTGACGCGTCTGGCAACGGACCGGTGGGCATTGCCGTCATGGACGCCGGCTTTGATCTGGCGCATGAGGACCTGGCGGACAGCTTTGTGGGCGCCTACAACGCCGTGGATGCGGGGCAGGCCGGGACCGCGGACAACATGCATGCGAACAACAGCCATGGCAACCATGTGGCAGGCATCCTTGGCGCGGTTGCAAACAACGAGGTCGGCGTGGCGGGTGTCTCGTACAACGCGAGCGTCGTGCCCGTCTGCGTGAGCAAGGACGGCAGGTTGGTGGAGTACGCCGACCTGGTGCGCGCCTACGCCTATGTGATTGACAATGCCGACACGTACAACATCCGCGTGATCAACCTCAGCGTGGGGGCCGCCTGCAAGTCGCTTGACGGTGGTACCGGTGACTACGAGCCAAACGGTACCCTGAGCGACAAGCGCAAGGAGAGCAGCCGGATTCTGCTTAGCTACGTGGACCGGGCCTACGAGCAGGGGATCGTCTCGGTCATGGCCTCGGGCAACAGGCTCGAGAGCACCGACTCTTCCGGAAGGACCGTCGTCACGGAGGTCCCCTACGAGGCGTTCCCCTCCGACTACGGCACCGCAGTGAGCGTCATCGCCCTCAGGAACACCAACGCGGCCGACCCAAAGGCGGTCACGCGGGCCACGTACTCAAACTACAACCGGGTGGACGAGAGCGGCTCTGCGTTCGAGCGCGACAAGAACATCTCCGCGCCGGGGTCTGCCATCTACAGCACCAATGGGTCGGGCGGATACGACTCCATGAGCGGCACCTCCATGGCCGCGCCGGTGGTGGCCGGCACGCTGGGCCTGGTCTTCTCGGCAAACCAGGGCTTGGAAAGCGCCGACGTCGCCCTCACGCAACGCGATGCCTCGGCCGCAGACCACGCCAAGAGCATCCTGTATGCCACGGCGCGGGACCTGGGCGATGCCGGCTGGGATCCGTACTACGGATACGGGGAGGTTGATGCGGCCGCGGCGGTGGCGGCGGCAACCACGGGCGTTCTGCAAGGTCCCGCCTACCTCAAGACCGGAGAGACGGCCACCTACCACGTGAGCTCCAAGCTCGATGGCTGGTCGCTCTCGTCTGCCGACGCGGAGGTGCTTACGGTAGGCGCATCGGGTGCCGCTGAGGCCATCTCTGCTGGTACGGCAGATGTCGTGGCAAGCGCGAGCGACAGCGTTGGCAAGACGCACACGGCGCTTCTCACCGTAAACGTCTTTGGGCCCATGAGCGGGGCCTCCGAGCTGCCGGTTGACTGCACGACGCAGCTTGCGATTGCGGATCCTGCGGGCTTCTCGTGGACGTGGGCCACGAGCAACCCCGACGTGGCCACCGTCGCGGGAGGCCTGGTAACGGGTAAGACGCCTGGCACGGCAACCATCACCGCCACGCTTGACGTGGACGAGCACGTCTCCTTCAGCTGGGATGTCACCGTGACCGACGGCGCTGCCGCTCGCACGGTGGAGGTGCCCGCCGGCACCACGTTTACCTACGATGGCAAGGCCCACCAGGGCGTGCCCGAGGGCGCTCACTATGTGGTCAGCTGCGCGGAAGGTCAGGTGAGCGAGGCCACCGACGCAGGCACGTACGAGGTGACGGTGACGCCCGAGGAGGGCTACGCCTGGCCTGACGGCACCAATGACGCGCGCAAGGTCGGCTGGAAGATCAAGCCCGCACTGCTCACGGCCGCCTACGCCGGGGGCAGGACCGCCGAGGGCGCCAAGCCAACGGCCAGCGAGGCAAAGGTCACGATAGAGGGCTTCGTCGCCGGCGAGAGTGCGGAGACCGCGGCGGGTTACGTGGCTCCCACCCTGGACTTTGGCGACGCGTATGCCGCGGAGGGCAGCTATGACGTGGCGCCTTCGGGAGGCTCGGCAGACAACTACCGCTTTGCCTACGTTGCGGGCAGGCTGGTGGTCACGCCGGAGGCTGCTGCGAGGGTGACCTTGAGCTATACCTACAATGCCTCGGAGCAGACCGTCGAGGGTGTGGGCTGCACGCTTGTCGCATCGGGCTCAGATCAGACCATCAGGGCCACCGACGCGGGCAGCTATGTGGCCACCGCCACGCTCAACGATGGCTACACGTGGGAGGACGGTGCCACCGGGAGGACGCGGACCGTCACATGGGTCATCCTGCCTGCCTCGCTCGAGCATGCTGACGTCTACTTCTACGAGCAATGCTGGTACACGGGCAAGGCATGCAGGCCGAGGGTACTGGTGGTGGTCGATGGCATGGAGCTCGAGGAGGGCGTGGACTACACGCTGCGCTACGAGAACAACCTCAACGTGGGCACCGCCCTTGTCTACGTTGATGGACGCGGCAACTACACGGACACGGCAACCGCTGTCTTTGAGATCATGGCGTCGAGCAACAAGGACACCGAGACGACAGACGTGGCAGATGCTGCGGATGCCGGCAGTGCCATGACGCCGCGTCACGTGGTCGAGGTCGATGGCCGCACGTCCGTGGAGGGCGTGGACCGCATGCTGAGTCACGACAACAACGCCGGAAGGCCAACCACTCCCGCCACGGGCGATCCCGCGCAAGGCATAGGGGCCCTTGTCCTTCTCGCCCTGCTGCTCCTGCTTAGCGGTGCCCTCAGGCGGCGAATGACCGCTTGCAAACACCGACTTTTCGGCATAGGCTAAGGGGCTTCCACTGGGCTATCATGTCCCCTTGAGCAACACGCCAAAGGGGACATGCCAACATGGTTGGTGGCCCCGACCTTCTCACCTGCCACTACTTCAAGGATGGCTGGAAGGACAGGAAGGACGAGCTGCTGCGCAGCATCGGTCGCCCGTAGGGACATGCCCCGAGCGGGCTTAAAGCGACAAAGGGGGCGGCCCTCCTCGTATGGTGCGAGGAGGGCCGCCCTTGTGCTATTGCTTGCGCGCGACTTAGACGATCTTGACGACCCAGCCAAAGGGGTCGGGGTCCTTGCAGGTCTGGATGCCCACGAGCGCGTCGCGCAGGCGCCTGAGCACGGGGCCACCCTCCTCGCCGCAGTCGAGGAAGGTCACGTCCACGCCCTCGGCCTCGATCTTGGCCACGTGCGAGATGACCGCAGCCGTGCCGATGCAGCCGCACTCGGCAAAGTCGCCGGCGACGACCTCGTCAAAGCGCACGGGGCGCTCCTCCACGGCGATGCCCAGGTGCTGAGCGAGCTCGACGAGCGAACGGCGCGTAATGGAGGGCAGGATGGAGTCGGTTGCGGAGACGGGCACCACCAGGCCGCCCTTCTTGTCCACGAACAGCACGTTGGTGCCGCCGGTCTCCTCCACGTAGGTGCGGCTGCGGGAGTCGAGGTAGAGGTTCTCGGAGTAGCCGCCCTCGTGCGCCTGCAGGGTGGGGTAGAGGCTCATGCCGTAGTTGAGGCCGGCCTTGATGTTGCCCGTGCCCATGGGAGCCGCGCGGTCGTAGGCAGGGACGGTCAGCTTGACGGCCTTGGCGCCTGCCTTGAAGTACGGGCCCACCGGTGTGACAAAGATGCGGAACTGGTACTGGTCGGAGGCGCCCAGGCCCAGGACCTCGCCGGTCGCGATCATGAACGGGCGGATGTAGAGCGTGGCACCCGAGCCAAAGGGCGGCACCCATGCCTCGTTGCCCGCGACGACCTGCTTGACGGCGTCCACGAACTTGTCCTCGGGGAAGGGCGGCATGACCATGCGGCGCGCGGAGTCGGCCATGCGCTTGGCGTTGAGGTCCGGGCGGAAGACGACGATGGAGCCATCCTCGGTGGTGTAGGCCTTCATGCCCTCGAAGATCTCCTGGCAGTACTGGTAGATGCCTGCGTCCTCGGAAAGCGTGATGGTGTGCTCGGTGCTGAGGCCGCCCTCCTCCCAGGCGCCGTCCTTGTAGTTGCACACGTAACTGTAGTCGCACGGCTGGTACTTGAAGCTGAGGTTGCCCCAGTCGAGGTCCTTCTTCTCTTTTGCCATTGGGATCGTCTCCTTGTGGTTGGGATGGGTACCGTATGATTCTAGCGCGTAGCGCATCAAAAGACGGGGGAGCTTGCCCACGCTGCGCGCGGCGCAAACTCCCCCGTAAAAGACCGATTCTGGTACTTAGTGCTTAGAAGCGTGCGTAGCGGTTGAGGTTGGCTTCGAGCTTTGCCACAAACTTCTGGCCCGTCTCGGAGAGCTCCGCGCCCTCCTTGACGATGTAACCGAGGTGCAGCTTAACGTCGGTCTCCAGGGGCACGGTGGTCAGCGCGTTGCCGTCGGAGATGCCCACGAGGATGCCGCTCGTGACGGTGTAGCCGTTGAGGGCGACGATCAGCTCGGAGAGCGAGGCGCGGTCGGTGCAGGCGATGCCCTTGTGGCGCGCCTCGGCGGCGAGGGCCTCCTCGGCAAAGTGCAGCGGAGCGTCGTCCTCCTGCTCGAAGTACAGGTAGGGGTAGTCCTCGAGCTGGTCGAGGGTGAGCGACTTGGCGTTGACCAGCGGGTGCGTCGCCGGCAGGGCTACGCGCGGCGCGGACTCCTTGAGCTCGACAAACTTCACGCCCGCCTCTGCAAAGGCGGTCTCGAGGTCGTCGGCCGTGGTCGTGGTCTCGACCAGGACGCCCAGCTCGCTGGCGCCCGTGGCTACGTCGTCGATCACGCCGCGGGTGGTGCGGTCGCGCAGGGCGTACTCGTAGGCGTCGCCGCCGTTGCTGAGGACCACCGACGCGAAGGTTTGGACGTCAAAGAGGTAGTGCTGACCCGAAACTGCAAACTGCGCCATGGTTACACACCCTTCTTCTCGGCTGCGTGCTCCTGCGCCTCGTGCAGGACCTCGACCGCCTCGGCGGTGGAGGTGCGCTCGTCGATGAAGCGCTTGACCTTGTGCTCGCCGGATGCGCCGAGCTTGTCGGTGTCAAAGACGATGACGCGCGCGGGACGTACACCAGTATGCGTCTTGAGGGCGAGCTCGACGCGCTTGGCGATCTGGTCGAAGGGCTCGTCGGAGCCAAGGGCGCGCTCGACGGAGACCTCGTACTTGGTGGTGTGGTTCTGGTCGTAGGCGCGGATGCGGTACTCGCCGGTGAGGCCCTTGTCCTGGCGCACGATGTACTCGATGTCAGACGGGAAGACGTTGACGGCGCTCACGATAAACATCTCGTCCTTGCGGCCGGAGATGTGGATGCGCGCGTGCGTGCGGCCGCACTTGCAGACGGAGCGGTCGACCCAGCCGATGTCGCCGGTGGCGAAGCGGATCATCGGACGGCTGCGCTTGGTGAGGGTGGTGTAGACGAGCTCGCCCTTGACGCCGTCGGGCAGGACCTCGTGCGTGACGGGGTCGACGACCTCGACGAGGATCTGGTCCTCGATGATGTGCAGGCCGTCCTTGTACTCGCACATGCCGGCGCAGGCGCCGTAGATGTCGGACAGGCCGAAGAAGTCGTAGACACTGGCGCCCCAGATGTCCTCGATGGCCTTGCGGGTGGTCTCGATGGAGCCGCCGGGCTCGCCGGAGATGATGATGGTCTTGAGGCTGGCGAAGTCCTCGCGCGGGTTATAGCCCTTTTCGATGGCCTTCTGGCCGAGCAACCAGGCGTAGCTGGGGGAGGACCAGAAGTGCGTGGGCTGATAGTGCTTCATGGCCCAGAGCAGGCGGTCGGACGGCACGGCGCCGACCCAGATGCCCAGGGCACCGAGCTCCTGGGCGCCGATGACGCAGGGGCCGCCGACGTAGAGGGCGAAGTTCATGCCGTGCAGGTAGCGGCTGTTGGGACGCATGCCGGTCTGCCAGAACAGGCGAGCCTCGGCGTGCATGAACTCGTCGAAGTCGTGCTGAGAGAAGGGACTCATCGTGGGGACGCCCGTGGAGCCCGAGCTGGTGGCCATGTAGACGACGTCGTCCTCCGGCACGCAGCACAGCTCGCCGAAGAAGGACCCGACGCCCTGGCAGTCGCGCTCGGTCTGCTTGTTGATAAATGGGAACTTCTCGAGGTCCTTGAGCGAGGTGATGTGCGGGTCGACGCCAGCCTCGTCCCAGGCGCGCTTGTAGTAGGCGCTGTTCTCGTATGCCCATACCAGCTCGTCCTTCAGGCGCTCGAGCTGGAGTTCCTCGAGCTGCTCGCGCGGCATGGTCTCGACCTCGCGGTCGTAATACTTCTCATCGTATGGCAGGTTCTTCTTGGCCATGGAGCCCCCTTTCATTAGGCACAGAGAAGCATATGCCCAATCGGAAACTGTTACAAGGCTGGCCGTGTTTCGAGGATACGATGTTTGGTTATCGTTTATGTCGATAGCCTGGGGCTGCGCACTCCAAATCCTAGGTTTTCTGCGGTCAGGACGGCTTTTAACGGTTCCGATAGGTGTCGATTCGGCGTCTTCAGAGCCACCCATCATGGGGTGTATCTTGGCGGGTACCTCAAACTCGATTATTTGAGAACATCAACAGGGAAACTCTCTCCGCCAATCGAGTTTGAGGTACCCGCTAAAGTATCAGACCCCTCTGCAGCCTTCTTTTGAGCCATTTTAGGCGCCTAGCGAGACGCGACGCCCATGTTTCGCTGTGCCATACTGTCCTTTGGCAAACCGGATGGGCTTGGAGGCGGCGCGTGGCCAAGTACTTCGACATCAACGAGCAGGGGTGCAGCATTCGCTGCAAGCTCTATTGCACCGATCCGCGTGCGGTGAGGCGCGTCATCGTGTTCTGCCACGGCTTTGGCGGGCACAAGGACAACCATGCCGCCGAGACCTTTGCCGAGCGTGCGGTGGCAAAGCGCAAGGGTACGGCGGTGGTCGTGTTCGACTGGCCCTGCCATGGTGACGATGCGCGAAAGAATCTGCTGCTGGAGGACTGCGACACCTATCTGACCACGGTGATCGACTACGTGCGCCGCCGCTTTGGGACCGACGAGCTCTACGCCTACGGGACGAGCTTCGGCGGCTACCTGCTGCTCAAGTATCTTGCGGACCACGGCAACCCCTTTCGCAAGGTAGCGCTGCGCTGTCCGGCCATCGACATGCTCACCACACTCATGGGAGTCATTGCTACCGACGAGGACAAGGCGCTCCTCGACAGCGGCAAGCCGGTGCTGGTGGGTTTCGATCGCAAGGTCAAGATCGGTCCGCACTTCATCGAGGCGGTACGCGAGGCGGACATCCGCACGTACGAGTACTACGACTTTGCCGACGACATCCTGATCATCCACGGCACTGCCGACGAGGTCGTGCCCATGCGGGATTCCGTTCAGTTTGCCGACGACAACGTGATCGAGTTCGTGCCCATCGAGGGAGCGGACCACCGCTTCCGCGACCCCAAGAAGATGGATGCTGCCATCGCCCTGATCATCAAGTTCTTTGGACTCTAGGTGGACGCCCGCGTCGAGCGCAGGCGCGAGGCAAGCCCTGAGAAAGAAGGCGCAGGACGATGTCCGTCCTGCGCCTCAAATTATCTGATGTCGGTTCCTAGTACTTCTTGCTCACAAACAGGTAGCTCAGCCAGTAGATGGCGACCTCGCAGGCCATGATGCAACCGAGCAGGTCGGCCGTATCGCTGCCGCCGAGGGGCCTCAGAACCAGGCTGAGGACGGCGAGCAGGATGACGGACACTTGGAACGTAGCCTCGGCCGCCTTGCTTGCCACAAACGCCAGGCGCTCGTCGGCGTTGCTCGCGTCGACTTGCCTCGCATAGGCAGGGTCGCTCTCGTAGCGGTAGCCCTTGAAGAGCTTGAGTGCCGAGATGGCCAAGAGCGCGGCTCCAAAGCCCGTAATGGCGCTGTCGACGTGCCCGAGCATGCCGGCAACGATTAGGCCAGCACCAATCGCTGCAAATGCCGAATAGGTGATGATCCTCTGCTTGTTCGTCATGTTACTCGTCCTCCTCAAAGATGAAGACCTGCTCGATGGTCAGCCCAAAGCGCGCGGCAATCCGATGCGCCAAGATGATCGAGGGGTTGTACTTGCCCTTTTCCAGCGAGATGACCGTCTGACGCGAGACCTCCAGCTCGTCTGCGAGGGCCTGTTGAGTGAGCCCGTGAGCACTCCGCAGCTCTGCGATGCGGTTTTCCATTTCAACCTCCTTGATGTAAAGCTCACTTTACATCAGTATAGGTGACCGTCCGATGATGTCAAGCTAGCTTTACATCAATTGCCAGATTTGCACAGAGAGGGGTTTCACGCCCGATTGGCGCGATACGGACTGTCGCCTCGTTGACTCGCAGCTGTTGAATGGTGCAAATTGAAGGACATGCAGTCTGATAGTATCTGCCTGAGGGAGAAAGAGAAGTGCCATGCAGATCAAGACGAACAACGACGGGCGCAAGGCAACCATCTTCTTGGAAGGAAAGCTGACTGTGCAGACCGCACCAGACCTGAGCTCGGCGCTCGAGGAGCTGGGCGAAGGCGTGGACAATCTGGTGATTGACCTCGCGAAGACCGAGTACATCGCCTCGGCAGGCTTGCGCGTGCTGGTTACGGCTGACAAGATGATGTCTGGTCGCAAGGGGTCATTGCGCCTCGTGCACCCCAACGACGATGTGGTTGAGATCTTCGAGATGGCGGGTCTCTCGGACGTTTTCAAGATCGAGAGATAACGAGTAAGCCAGTCCTGCCGAGGCTCGGCCGAGGCGACTGGTCAGGTTAGGACAGAAATGCCATGAAGAACAGGGACTTTGGCATTCACGCCGCGTTCAGGATCGGCATCTGCATTCTGGGCGTGCTGGCAATCGTCATCATTTTTACCTACAACTACCAGAGCGAGACTGCCTCCGAGTACGCTCGCGCTGACGCCTCGGTGCAGAGCGAAGTGAACTACCTCAAACTCCAGCTTGCGTCGCTCGGGGAGCGCGCCAAGGCCTTCGATACCGTCATTTCCGACGCGGGCACACCGGCAGAGGACCTCTCCGAAGCCCACCCCGAGGAGTATGAACTGCTCTCCGACCCCGTAGGCAACCTGCTGGAGGGCTACACGATGGCGGAGACTGGTACGGTCGCCATCGTGGCTGACGATGTGGTGCTCATGACCGATGACCCGCGCCTTGCCGTTGGTGCAAGCCTCAGGGAGCAGATCGGCGACGATGCTTACGCCGCCATAGACGTCGCCATCGCGGAGGGCAAGATGCAGCCCATCATCTGCGAGGCGGCGCTACGCGATTCATCTGGTATGACCGAGGAGGGCTATCTGATCGCCGGCCGGCAGGGTGACTACACCGTGGTCATCGTGGAGCCCGAGAGCATGGTTTTCAGAAACCGCCGCTCGGTGATCTGGCGCGAGATGGGCGTGTCGCTCGGAATTCTCTCGTTGGTGTTCATCATGGTCGACCGCCTGCTGTACATGACGGTCGCACGTCGCATCGACAGCGCCAACGAGGCGCTCGAACGCATCACCAACGGCGAGCTTGACGTGCGCGTCGAGGACATGGGCACCCGCGAGTTCAGCTCGCTGGCGACGGGCATCAACAAGACGGTCGACGCCCTGCAAGGCCAGATCGCCGAGTCGGAGGCCCGCATGACGGCGGAGCTCGCCACGGCAAAGGCCATCCAGGAGTCGGTGCTACCGAGCACCTTCCCTCCGTTCCCTGACATCACCAAGTTTGACATCTACGCCTCCATGAATGCGGCGCTTCTGGTGGGCGGAGACTTCTATGACTTCTTCCTCGTGGGTGATGACTGCAGCGCGCTCGAGGGAAAGCTTGGCTTTGTGGTTGCGGACGTGTCCGGCAAGGGCGTACCCGCGGCGCTGTTCATGATGCGTGCAAAGGCCCTGATTCGCGACTACGTGGTTACCGGCATGGAGCTGGGCGAGGCTGTGACCGAGGCCAACCGCCAGCTCTGCGACGGCAACGACGAGGGCATGTTCGTGACCGCCTGGGTGGGTTTGCTCGACTATGGCACGGGTCACGTCGACTACGTCAACGCCGGCCACAACCCGCCGCTGCTGTGGCAGCGTGCGACCGGCTGGCGCTGGATGCGCAAGCGGTCCGGTCCGATGCTGGGCCTGTTCGAGGTCGAGTACAACGCGCATGCCATCGACTGCTACCCAGGTGATTCGTGGCTGCTCTACACCGACGGCGTGACCGAGGCCTTCGACGTGAACGAGAAGCTCTATGGAGAAGATCGCCTGCTAGAGGTTGCAAAGCAGGGTTGGCTGCTGCATCCGCGCGAGCTGCTGGAGTCGGTGCGCACGAGTGTGGCCGCCTACGCCGAGGGCGCCGAGCAGTCCGACGACATCACGATCCTCACGCTCGAGTTTGGCGTGCCGCCCGAGGTCACCGCCACGCTGGAGGTGCCCGCGGAGATCGGCGAGCTCGCGCACGTCAACGA
This sequence comes from uncultured Coriobacteriaceae bacterium, assembly GCA_902790135.1. Taxonomy (GTDB): domain Bacteria; phylum Actinomycetota; class Coriobacteriia; order Coriobacteriales; family Atopobiaceae; genus UBA1367. Next base: position 110,307 of record CADAQM010000001.1, on the reverse strand, counting down.
CTTCCTGCATGCCGAGCTCGACAGGCGCCTGTGCCCCAAGCGCGTGCAGAACCAGCTCGACGTAGCGGTGGAGGAGCTGTTCGTCAACGTGTGCCTGTACGCCTACGACGGTGCGCCGGAGGATCAGCCGCGGATTGTGCGCGTGCAGCGCACCTACAGCGCCGACCCGGCCTCCGTCACGGTCGACATCATCGACGAGGGCACGCCGTTCAACCCGCTGGCCAAGCCAGACGCTCAGACGCCGAGCACCATCGAGGAGATGCCCATCGGCGGCTTGGGAATCCTCATGGCAAAGGGCATGGTCGACGAGATGACCTACGACCGCGTCGACGACACCAACGTGGTGACCATCGTCAAGAAGTGGTAGCAGGCGTTCAGGCCCAGTAAGAAGGTGGGGCGCGTCCGAGGGGATGCGCCTCACCTGTCATGTGCGACGCTACGCGAGCATGAGCCGCTCGTCTCCCCACGGCATGCGTTCGAGCAGGCGGACCAAGCGGCCGTTCTCGAAGTGGCCAAGGTACTGAGTGCCATTGTCAAAGGTCCAGACCCAGACGTTGCCGTTGCTGACCTGCTCCGCTGTCCCGTGCTCACTGAGGGCTGCGGCGACCTCCTCCGGACTCATGCCCGCCTCGATGGGGGTGTGGCCTTGGGACTTGTCCGACGCATCATCGGCTGCGGGCGCTGGCACGTTGCCGTACGCGGCGGTGCCCACGGGGATCATCTCGCGCTCGCGGTCGAGGCGCATCGAGGTGATCGTCTGCGTCTGGTTGGGGCGGCCCCAGTCGCTGTAGACCGTAAGCGTGCAGGTAGCGGGGCCAAACACCGTCTGCTGGTGCGAGGCGTAGTAGTGCGCGCGGATGTTGTAGACGCCCTCCTGCGCATGGCGGATCTCGTAGAGCTCGGGCCCGTAACCGTCGGTGATGTCCTCGGACACGCGCCCGCCGGAAGACGTGCGGCGGTGCGCATAGTAGGCCTCCTCGCCCGAGGGTTCCGTCACGTGGATGTCCACGTCGGTCTCGTCGGCATCCCAGGCAAGCGTGATGCGCAGGTCACAGTCAGGCACGCCAGCGAGCTGCTCGCTCAGATAGGGGATCTCGACGGGCTCGTCCCACTCCTGCGCCTCCACCCAGGCTTTGAGCACGTTGTACTCCTCGACGGCAAAGAGCGCGATTGCCATGGCGCGGCGATTCCAGGGAGTGAGCGCCGTCTTCTTGTAGGTTTGGGCAGCCAGCAGGACGTAGCGTGCGGAAGCCGCCTTGTCGCCATGCGCATATGCCTCGCGTGCAAGCTCGCTTGCGACCAGCGCCACGTCGCGATGGCTCTGGGAGTCCTCGTTGCGCAGGCGCAGCACACGCCTGAGGGCGACAAGGGCCATCTCGAGCATGCCGGCCTCACGCAGCCGCCATGCCATCACACGCAGGAGGCCGGCGTCCTCGATGCGCAGCTCGGCGAGGTTGGTGAGCACGCTGATGCCAAACTCCGCGTCATCGTGCGCGATGAACCAGCCCGCGCAGTCGAGGAAGAACGAAGGCGAGGTGCGGTAGCTGGTGCGCTGGGCAAAGTAGGCATCGCGTGCAGGGGCCTTGTCTGTGTCGGTTTGCGCCTGGTCGAGCTCCGTGAGATAGGGGGTGTCGGGCTTCCAGGCACGCACGCTCACGTTCATGGAGGGGCTTTCAGGCTCATCGGGAGCGTCGAAGATCGCCCTGTGCAGGCCGTCAAATCCCGAGCCCTCAGGTGCATCGTAGCTGTCCGCGACGCATGCCCTTGGGGCTGCGTCCGCCATGGCCATCATCGGCTCGAAGCCGACACCCGTCGGCATCGCGTCCTCGAACGCTGCATCCGCAAAACCTTCGGCGTCCAGTGGCGAGAAGGGCCGACGCTCCTCAGCCACAGGATAGTCGCGCTCCCACCAGCTTATGACGTCGTGCCATTCGTCCTCAAGATTGGAGAGGTGCATGCGTTTGCGCTGCTCTGGGGAGTCGAGACGCATCCTGCCACGCATCTCCCTGCGCCAGGCGGCACGCATCTCGGTCAAGCTTGCGGGCGGTTCGATGTCGTAGCGCAGCCACTGGTCGAGGGACTCCAGGACCAGAAGCGAGGTGGCGGGCGATGCCATGCCATAGCTCTTGCCCAGACTGAGCAGCTCGGCTGCGTTCTCCTCCGGGCGGGTTGAGAGAAGCGTGATGCGCCTGGCGGCCCAGGCCAGGGAGAGCAGGTCCGACCTGCGCGCGTCGGCGGTGTTCAGGATGATGGGCTCGCCGTCTTGTCCCATCTTGACTGTGGCACTCTCGTGCGTGATACGACCGATGATGGCGCGACGGCTGCCGCTAGGGGCACTCACATCGCAGACATCGGCGATGCCCTCACCCACGAGGTCCGCCATGCCAAAGCGGGAGGCACCCGTGAGCTGGGCGGAGAGGGCGGCTGCGGTCCGTGGCGCCTGGGTGACGTCGAGCACAGGCCCTCGGCAGCCCTGGCGCAGCGCCTCGGCATCGCGCTGGCTTCCGCTGACGATGGCAAGGCAGCTGCAACCCTCGGGAAGCGAGAAGGTGCCCAGGGAGAGGGTGTCGAGGCCGTCAGTGAAGAGCACGCAGGCCGACCCGTTGGCGATGCCGGCGCGCGCATCCTCTCGCGTCGCCAGTACACGGGAAAGCTCGACAAAGTCCGTGCCGCCGTCGTAGCGCAGAGCTTCCACAGCAGCAACGAGCTCGTCGGCGGTGGCAAAGCCGCTCACCTCCCGAACGCTGTCAGCAAACGCGACCAATGTCAGGGAGTCGACCGTTGGTGCCGAGGCATAGGCCCCAAGCAGCTCGATCTCTGCGGCATGGCCCTGATCTGCGCGCGAGCCGGATACGTCCCAAAGCACGGTGAGCGTGCGGAGCTCCGGCGCGGCCTGCTCGTCAGGCTCCTCTTGCCTGGACGAGGCGCAGAACCAGACGGTGCCCTCACGGTCACGGTCGAGAAGGGTGAACGATGCGGGGAGTGCGGGAAGCTCGATGCGCACGGGCTCGCTCGGTGTGAGATCGCGCTCCTCGGTCTCGACATGCCAGTCGTATGCCGCCTGACGGACGACGGCGTCCGCAAGGCCGGAGATCAGCGGACTCGGTCCGTCCAGGCGCTCCACGGAGATGCTGATGTCGCGCCGGTCGAGGCGCTCGTTGGGCATGGGCAGATCGAGGATTGCCGCATCGCTCGAGGTCAGCAGCAGCGGGGCGATGTAGGTGAGCCGCACGGTGCGCGTGCCATGCGGCGGCACGGGGTAGACGCGCGTGCTGTAGACGTTGCCGCGTACGGCCTCGACCAGGCCGGGGTCGACCTGACGCCTCTGCTCGGTCTCGAAGACGACTCGTGCCTCCTCCTTGGGGACCACCACGCCCTCGACCATCTGCCCGTCGATGTCGAGCGCGTAGCCGCAGATGACGGCACGGTCGGGGAGCGGGACGGTCAGCTGGGTGGATAGGGGGCGCTGGTTGGGATTGGCGATCTGGATGGTCTGCTTTACCTCGGCGTAGATGCCGTTGACACGTGCGGTCAGCTCGAGGCTGCGCACGGTGCAGGGCTTATCGCTCGACTCGACCGGGGTGGTGTCAAGCCAGTGCACGAGTCCGGGGACGAAGGTGACTTCCTGGCGGGCGGGCGCGCCGTTGCCGTCGTGATCGTGCCTGCGGTGGAACCTGTCGAATATGCTCATGACTCCTCCTGTCACGCCGTTTATGCTCTTCTGGTTTGATGATACTGAGCGGATGGGGGAGTGTGTCACCTGCCAGGTGACATCGCGTCAGGACGAGGAAAACCAGCGGTTGACGGTTAGGCATGTGCGCTACCATGGGTGCTGCCAGAAGGAGGGCCCATGGCAGCAGCCAGCAACGACACACAGTTCGATCGCATGACCAACGAGCCAGTCTCGAGGCTCGTGATCTCCCTTGCCATACCGGCGACCATCTCGATGATGATCACCAACGTCTACAACCTCGTGGACACGGCCTTCGTGGGAACCCTGGGGACCAGCGCCAGCGGTGCCGTCGGCGTCGTCTTTGGCTTCATGGCCATCATCCAGGCCTTTGGCTTCATGTTTGGCCAGGGCGCGGGCTCGATCATCTCGCGCGCGCTTGGCCGGCGCGATGTGCAAAGGGCCTCCGCGCACGCGTCGCTCGGTGTTGCGGCAGCCTTTGCGAGTGGCCTTGCCATCGCGATCCTCTGCTTTCTGCGGCTTGACCGGGTGGTCTTCTGGCTGGGCAGCACCAAGACCATCGCCCCCTACGCGAAGACCTACATCTCGTTCATCCTGTTGGCCGCACCCTTCATGTGCTCGAGCTTCACCCTCAACAACTTGCTGCGCTACGAGGGCAAAGCTGCGCTCGGCACCATCGGCATGGGGCTTGGGGCCCTGCTTAACATCTTGGGCGACATCGTGTTCATGTTCGGACTCAAGTTGGGCATCATGGGGGCGGGTCTCTCCACCGCCCTCAGCGAGTTCGTGAGCTGGTGCGTGCTCATGAGCATGTTCCTCAAGGGCAAGACGGCGGCGCGGCTGAGCCTTTCCGACCTGCGCCGCGCCACGCCACTCTTTCTGCTGGACATCATGGCCACAGGCTTCCCGAGCCTTCTGCGACAAGCGCTCAACAGCATCACGACGGTGCTGCTCAACAGCTGCTGCGCGGTCTATGGGGATGCGGCCGTCGCAGGCATGAGCATCGTCTCGCGCGTCGTCTTCTTTGCGTTCTCCATCGCGCTGGGCATCGGTCAGGGCTTCCAGCCGGTCGCGGGCTTCAACTATGGGGCTGGGCGATACGACCGCGTCAGGTCGGCGTACCGCTTTACCGTGCTGGCAGCTCAGGCGGTCATCGTGGTCGGCGCATCCGTGCTCCTCAGCTTTCCCGAGCCCATCATCTCCTGCTTCCGGGACGACCCGGAGGTGCTTGCGGTGGGTGTCCGCGCGCTGCGGCTCCAGGCGCTCGCCCTGCTCGCGCTGCCCTTCTGTGTGGCCACCGAGATGCTCTTCCAGAGCACCGGCCACCGCGCGGGCTCGACCTTCCTCTCTGGCCTACGCAACGGCGTGCTGTTCATACCGGCCTTGCTGCTCCTCTCGAGGCTGCGCGGCCTAGCGGGCATCCAGGAGGCACAACCGCTCGCCAACGTGGCATCGCTCCCGCTCGCCGTCATCTGCTCGCTGTACTACTTCCATAACCTGCCAAAGACACAACGAGACGAGACGTAGGGTTCCACAACCTGTCCTGCGGGGGCCCTCACATCGATGCCGAAGAGTGTCTCGCTGCACCGAAAACTGGCTGCATGGGAAGCGGGCATTTCGAGTATGCTTGCATATGAGGGAATCTTCATCGAACTACCTCCGCGCTTGCGTCGGGCACTTGCATGCGCGGGTGCCACCATCCTGTAGATATCTCTTTTCGTATCAGTCTGGCTGCGAAGAGGACTCATGGGTTTCCGTTCTGCATTCATCTTGCTGCAGTTTTCCCTGGCGACCGTGCTGCCGGCCATCGTCAGTGCCATCCTGTGGTTCTTGGGCAACAAGACACGGCTCGGGAAGATGGGCTACTGGCCCACGCAGATCATCTGCGGCATTCTGTTTGGCCTTGTTGCCGTCTACGGAACCGAGGCGGGCATAATCACCGATGACGCGACGATGAACGTGCGCGACGCCGCGCCCATCGTTGCGGGACTCTACTTTGGTGGTCCGGCAGGCATCATCGCAGGCCTGATCGGTGGCGTGGAGCGTTGGTTCGCCGCCCTTTGGGGGCGCGGGATGTTCACCCGCGACGCCTGCAGCTTGGCAACCATACTCGCGGGATTCTACGCCGCGCTCCTGCGTCGGCAGCTGTTCCGCGGCCGCAAGTCAAGCTGGCCGCTGGCGATGGCGGTCGGCCTGGTCATCGAGGTGCTCCACCTCCTTCTGGTGTTTCTCACCAACCTGGATGATGTGACGCGTGCATTTATCATCGTGCGAGCCTGCACCTTCCCGATGATCATCTGCAACGCGCTTGCCGTCGCACTCTCGGGCGCCGTGCTCACCAGGCTTGGCGGGCTGGGGCGGCGCGCAACCGGCGAGGCTCCGGACATCTCGCAAAAGGTGCAGGTCGGCATGCTCTCGACCGTGCTTGCGGGCTTTGCGATGACCCTCCTCATCGTGGGCGTTCTCCAATCGAGCAGGATCGAGTCCAGCAGTCAGGCGACGCTCTCGCTGGTGCTGCAGGAGACCGATGACGACATCCAGGATGCCTCGGACGCCAACCTGCTCGACCTCGCGACCGAGGTGGCGTATGAGATTCCCTCGGTAAAAGAGGCCAAGCAGGAGACGGTCGACGAGCTGATTGAGGATCTGGACATCACCGAGCTGCATGTCATAGACGAGCGGGGCATCATCGTCATGAGTGGCGACGACGCGTTCGTGGGCTTCAACATGGCCTCCGGGGAGCAGTCGTCTGAGTTTCTGCGACTTCTGCCTGGCGGTGGCATGTCGCATCTGGTGCAGAAGTACCAACCGATGGCCATGAACTCGACGATATGGCGCAAGTACGCGGGCGTGAGTGTCCCCGATGGCATGCTGCAGGTTGGCTACGATGCCGAGCACTTTGTGGACAACCTGACCGACGAGGTGCGCATTGCCGTGGCAAACCGTCATGTGGGCAACGACGGCTTCTTGGTGGTTCTTACCCGACGCGATGCGCTGGTGGGCGTGCGTTCGGATGTGCGCGTGGAGCATGCCGACGTGCAGCATCTTTCCGACGCCATGCTGGGAGCCGACCAAGGGGAGCTCTTCGAGCTCAAGTACCATGGCATGGACTACTACGCCATGTACCAGACCACCGAGGGTCTTCGCGTCATGGCGATGCTTCCGGCTTCCGAAGCTATTCTCGAGCGTGATATCGCGATGCTCGTCACCTCCTTTATGGAGATCCTCATCTTTGCGGCGCTGTTCGTGGCGATCTACGTGCTTATCGAGCGCGTAGTGGTGAGCAGCATCTGGCGCGTCAACGGGCGTCTGGACGAGATTACCAATGGCGACCTGACCGTCGAGGTGGACGTGCGAGACAGTGCCGAGTTCGCGATCCTCTCCGACGACATCAATGCTACGGTGGCGGCGCTGCGCAATGCTATCGCGGCCGAAAGCGCGCGCATCGAGTCAGACCTTGCCACGGCCAAGGCAATCCAGGAGAGCGCCCTGCCGCGCACCTTCCCGCCCTTCCCTGACGTCAAGGAGTTTGACATCTATGCGTCCATGTCTGCGGCGCGTGAGGTGGGCGGCGACTTCTACGACTTCTTCTTCGTGGACGCGCACACGGTCTGCTTCCTCATCGCCGACGTGAGCGGCAAGGGCATCCCTGCCTCGCTCTTCATGATGGCAGCAAAGTCGGAGCTCGCCAACTACATCAAGTCGGGCATGCAGCTTGCCGAGGCGGTGCAGAGTGCCAACTGGAACCTGTGCCAGGGTAATGAGGCCGGCATGTTCGTGACGGTGTGGGCGGGCACGCTCGACTACGCCACCGGTGAGCTCACGTATGTCAACGCCGGCCACAACCCGCCGCTGTTGCGCCACGACGGCACGTGGGAGTGGCTCAAGGAGCGCGGCGGCCTCTTCCTCGGCACCTTCGAGACGGCACGCTACAAGTCGTTTACCAGGCATCTTGTCCCGGGTGACGAGATCTTCCTCTACACCGACGGCGTGAACGAGGCCTTCTCTGCAGAGGGCGAGGAGTACGGCAGCGCCCGCCTGGAGGCCCTGCTCGGCAGGCATGCGGACCTGCATCCCAAGATGCTGGTGGACGTCGTGCGCGCTGACGTGCGCACGTGGGCGAAGGGTGCCGAGCAGTCGGACGACATCACCACGCTCTGCCTGGAGTACGGGCACCAGCCCCAGGTGTCGGGCAACATCAGGGTGAACGCGGACGACTATGGCTGCGGGGAGCTCGTGCGCAGGCAGCATTACGAGTTTTCCCAGCTCAGGTGCCCGGTGCACGTACAGAGAAAGATCGAGCTGGCGACGCGGGAGCTCTTTGGCGCCCTATGCGAGCATGGGCGTGCCGGCGCAAGCGGTCTGGGCGAGGTCGACTTCACCTACCAGTTCGACACCGATCCCCGTGCGTTGACCATGTGCCTGACCGCACGTGGCGAGGCCTATGACCCACTTGCCTACGCAGGGGTGGAGGGCCAGACCGCGCAGAGCATGGCCATGGCGCGCGCCATCTCCGAGCTGGATGATGCCGCATACGTGCGCGACGGCGACGACAACGTCGTGGCATACCGGAAGCTCTGGTAGAAGAAGGGCACCTACGTTTGTTGACGCGGCGCCCCTGTCATAGCTTGGCTTGCGTTTCTGCCTAGGCCTTGTGCCCTATGATCGCGATCATCGACTCGTCGCGCAGGTGGTGGGTCTCCACGCCGACAAACCCCGCGGCTTCCATGAGCTCTGCCACCTCGTCGGCGGTGTAGACGCTCATACCCTCGAGCGTACGTGCGAACTCGCGCGAGCTCTCGGTGGTGCCGTCATCGTCGTTGCATACCAAGAAGCTGCCACCGGGCACCAGCGTGCGCAGGACCTCGGCGAAGGCCTTCTCGATGCTGGGCCAGAAGTACACGGTCTCGAAGGCGCTCACCACATCAAAGCTCGCGCCATCAAATCGCAGGTCAAGCACGTCGCCCTCCTCGACCCTGCACACTCCCTTGGCGATCTCGTCCGCGCAGTGCGCGCTCGACGCCTCGACCGAGGTGTGCGAATGGTCGACGCCCCACACGCGCCCGGTGGGGCAGCGCTCGAGCAGGCGCAGCAGGTTGGCGCCCCCACCGCAGCCCACGTCCAGCATGTGCGCGCCTTCGGGAATCCTCAGGAAGTCGAGGCCCCAGTTGGCCAGTTGCTCGTGGGCACCGGTATTCATGCGTGCGAGCATGGCACGGCCGCCCTTGCCGTCGGGCTTGCCAGGGTTGCTCTCGAGCGAGTACTTGGTTGCCCCGTGCGCGCTGACGCGCTTGCCGTTCGAGCAGACCTTGCGCAGCCAGCCGTTGGTGATGGCGTAGGCCTCACCGCATATCTCTTCGTCTCTGCCCGTGCCCCCGTGCAGGTAGCTGCCGTCGGGCAGGGCGACGAACACACGCCCCATGCTGTCAGGATAGGTGATGTCCTCGAACAGCCGCTTGCCGTCCAGCATGCTGTCGCGAACCTTGTCATAGTGCGGCAGCACCTTGGTCTGCGTGATGGCCAGACCCTCCGCAAAGCGCTCGAAACCGGGGTCGGTGGACTCACCTTCGAGCTCTGGTTGCACGTAGACCTCGTCCGCGGCGTTCATCGTGCCCGCGCTCGTGCCCAGCACCACGCCGTCGAAGTCGGCCATGAGCTCACGGAGTCCGAACTTCTCAAAGAAGGCGTTCTGCGTGGGCACGTGCCCGCCCGCAAGCAGGATGAGCTGTGCGTTTGCCACCAGCTCGGGAGCCTCCAAGACCGTGCGGCCGTCCAACACGTCGTAGCTGGTCAGGGCTATGCCCGCCTCCGTCAGCGACTTGCGCATGATCTCGGCGTACTCGTCGGTCTGGGCATGGTTGTCGGGATCCGAAGCCACAAAGAGCGCGCGGACCGCGTGGGGGAGCGCCCCGACGAAGGCTTCGCGCAGGCCGTTGCGGTTTGTCAGCGCGTAGGAATCCTCCTCGCAGGGGCTGCTGGTCAGAAAGTACTCCATGGGACACCATCCTTGCGTCTTGCGGATGCGGGTTTTCAGTCAGGGCAGAAGTGTAGCAGGTCTGTCCATATCATCAAAAAGGCGCCCCCAGTGGGAGGCGCCTTGCATGCAAAGCCGCTGCTTTCAGATGCCAGAAGCTTACGAATACAGAATCAGGGCGATGAACTTGAGGGGCACGTCGCCGATGTTCTTGAGGGAGTGCTTCTCACCGTCGTTGCAGATGGTGGTGTCGCCGGGGCCGACCTCGACGATGGTCCCGTTGTCGTTGTACTCGCCGGTGCCCTCGAGGAAGTAGAAGATCTCGTTGTCGCCCTCGTGCGCGTGCTCGCCGATGCTGTTGCCCGGCTCGATGATCATGAGGTTGAACAGGCGGCCCTTCCCGTAGAGCTCGTCGTCGCTCACGATGATCTTGCGCTGCTCGGTCTCGCCGATACCGTTGCGGATGCAGCGGAACTCGATGGGCTGGTCTTCCTTTTTCCTGATCATGGGTGCTCCTCTCCTTGGTGCATTGCTGACGTTTTGGATAGCTTGCTAGGCAAACAGGGACGTGAGGATCGTGCGGATGTCGTCCACGCTGACGTTGGCGCGCGTGTTCTTGACCGAGCCGTTGTTCTCCCAGCGGGGGAGTGCCGCCTCGATCTCCTCGGCGGACATGTGAATCTCCTTGCCCAACTGCAGACAGCTGTCGATGAGCTGGATGTAGGCTGTCTCGTCTGAGCCGATTTCGTCGTAGAACGCCGCTGCGTAGGCCTCGTCATATGCGTGCACGCGCGTGAGCATCGCGGGCAGAAAGACCGCGCAGGCAAAGCCGTGCGGTACCTGGTAGTTCTCGGTGAGGTAGTAGCCCACGTTGTGCGGGAAGCACGTGCCTGTGGTGTTGATGGCGAGTCCGCCCAGGATGGAGGCCTCGTAGAGCTGGCAGCGCAGGTCCGCCGTGAGCTCGTTGCCCGCGGCTGCCTCGGTGAGGGGCTCCATGGCCAGGCGGATGGCACGCACCGCAAACGCACGGCTGATCTCGTCCGCCTTGTGGCTGAAATAGCTTTCGGTGGCGTGCGCGATGACGTCAACGCCGCAGCTCAGCGTGACGGCGGGCGGGCAGGTGTGGGTGTGGCGGCTGTCGCCAAAGGCCAGCGTGGCGTAGAGGCGGTCGTCGTGGATGGAGTGCTTGCGGTGAGCCGCATCGGTGAGGACCGATACCTTGGTCACCTCGCTGCCAGTGCCCGCCGTGGTGCCCACGAGTGCGATGGGCAGGGGATCGACGTCCCACTTGAAGGCGTAGAAGGCCGCCTCGTCGAGCGTGGGGTTGGCGGCAAAGACCGAGATGGCCTTGGCTGCGTCGAGCGAGGATCCGCCGCCGATGCCCAGGACAAACTGCGCGCCGCCCTCGGCCGCAAGCTTGCCCGCCTCGATGCAGGAGGCAACGGGCGGGTTCTCCGTGACACCGTCCCAGATGGTGTAGGCGATGTCGGCAGAATCGAGCGTACGCGTGACATCGTCGAGCGCGCCGCTCGCCTTAGCTGCGACCTTGTCCGTGACGACGAGGCAGGTGGTACCCAGGGAACGCAGCGCATCCGCATGCTGGGCGATGCAGTCATCGCCCGTGAACAGACGGGCTGGCATGAAGTAGTTCATCGCAAGCTCCTCTCAAGCTTAGGCCTGCTCAATCATAGCATCCGAGGTACGGTGCGGCGCCTGCGCATACGCGGGCGGGTGCGGTGCATGGGGCGCCCCGTCCACGATCACGAGCGAGAAGTAGTCGCTGGCATCTGCGGGCACACCCTCTTGGATCTGCTCGTCATCATAGCCGCAGCGGGTCATGGTGTGCGTCGCATCGAGCAGGTTGCGCTTCCCGAGGGCCTCGCGGACGCTCTGCAGGCTCCGCTCTGGCTTCATAAGCACCTTGGTGGCGGTTAGGTCAAGCACCTCGTCCAGGCGCTCGTCTCGTGCGCTTGCGATGACGAGACGTCCGTCGTCCTCGCAGAGCGGCTGCTGCAACCGTGCCGCCGCTGCGCAAAACGAGGTCACACCGGGGATCGTCTCGGTCTGGTAGCCACGCTTGCGCACCTCGTCGCGCAGGTAGCCAAAGCTCGCATACACGCTCGCGTCCCCGAGGCAGAGGTAGGCCACGTCGAGCCCTTGGGAGAGCCGCGCGCAGATGTCATCGGCTGCCTTTGCATGCGCCCGGGCCAGCGCTCGATCGTCTCGCGTCATGGGCACGAGGCACCTGAGCTGCGGCTTTCCCGCCACATGCTCAGCCGCGATTCCCAAGGCCGTCGAAGTGCCTCGCTCCGTGCATGGGTAGGCGACGACATCTGCCTCCTGCAGCACGCGCAGCGCCTTGAGTGTCAGCAGCTCTGGGTCGCCGGGCCCTACGCTCACGCCAAAGAGTCTGCCCTCGGCCATCCCTACGCGCCCTCGCTCATCAACCGCGCACGGCAATCTGCCAGACGAGCCTGCTGCTCGGGTGCCAGCGTGGGATAGTGCGGGTCGCATGCCTCGAGCGTCTTGAGGACGGCCTCGCTCACGAGGTAGCGGGCGTACCACTTCTGGTCTGCGGGGATGATATACCACGGGGCCTCGGGCGTCGCGGTGGCGCTGATGGCCTCCTCGAAGGCCTTCTGGTACTCGGGCCAGAGCGCGCGCTCGTCCAGGTCGCCGCTGGAGAACTTCCAGTTCTTGGCGGGGTCGTCGATGCGCTCAAGGAAGCGCTTGCGCTGCTCGTCAAGCCCCACGTTGAGCATCACCTTGAGCAGCCGGTAGCCGTTCTCCCAGAGGTAGCGCTCGAAGTCGCGGATCTGCCGGTAGCGGAGCTTGTAGAACTCGTCCTCGTCCATGTCGATCGTGCGCTTGGGCATGGCGTAACCGGTCTGCATGTGGTGCACGCGCACGACGAGCACGTCCTCGTAGTAGGAGCGGTTGAACAGGCCGATGTAGCCGCGTTTGGGCAGGTGGGTGATGGCGCGCCAGAGATAGTCGTGCGCTAGCTCCTCGTGGGTGGGCTGCTTGAAGCTGTAGACGTTTACGCCCTGCGGGTTGAGACCGCTCATGACGTGCTTGATGGTGGAGTCCTTGCCAGCTGCATCCATCGCCTGGAACATGATCACCACACCCTCGCGCGCGTCAGCATAGAGCGCATCTTGGAGCTCGGCCATGCGGGCGACGTTCGCGCGCATGTCCTCCTCGACCTGCGCGCGCCTGTCCTTGCTGACGCGTGCCGAGGTGGGGTAGTCGGATAGGCTGAAGTGGCCCTTGCCGTCATACATGCAGTCGGAAAGCTTCATCTGTCTCATCTCCCTTGTCGGCGTGATGGCTTGCATTGTGCGCGAGGCCGCGCGTCGTGAATCGTCCAATCGGTCGATGAGCGGGTGTGTTCGACGAGCTGTCCTGCCGATCGGCGCGATGCCCATATCTGCCAGATGTGAGACGCAAAAGCACTCAATCCAACGTCGTCTGAGCTATTATGTGCCGTGCGCGACACGATAGGGGGATAGCGATGAGTGCAAACGAGCGACGCAGCATGAAGAAGGACCTTGGCCTGGCAACCGCCACCTCGTTGGTGGTCGGCTGCGTGATCGGGGCGGGCGTCTTCTTCAAGCCGTACGCCATCTATCAGGCGACGGGCGGTGCACCCGGCATGGGCATGCTGGCCTGGATCGCGGGAGGGTTGCTCTCGCTCTTTGGCGCCCTGACCTTTGCCGAGGTGGCCGTCATGATTCCCAAGACCGGCGGCATGGTCACCTACCTCACCGAGGCCTTCGACGAGCGCGTGGGCTTTCTTGCCGGCTGGATGCAGGTCGTGATCTTCTACCCTGCGTTCTTGGCAGGCTATGGCGTCAAGGTGGGAGACGAGCTTTCCTCCTTCGTGGGAGAGCGCTTCGAGCTGCCCATCGCGCTTCTCGTCATCTTCGCGCTCGTGGCCATCAACTGCCGTGGAGCCAAGGCGGCTGGTGGGATGCAGGTCGTCTCCACCGTGTGCAAGCTGGTGCCCCTCGTGCTGCTGATGCTCTTTGGCTTTCTACGTGGCAGCGGCCACGCCCTGGTCAAGCCCATGGTGGGGGAGGGCGTGAGCGTGGGCGGCGCGCTTGGCTCGACGCTTCTTGCTGTGCTCTTTGCCTTCGAGGGCTGGACGAACGTCGGCGCCATTGCAGGCGAGATGCGTGATCCCGCGCGCGACCTGCCGCGCGCCATCGTCGGCGGCGTCTCCATCATCATGGCGGTGTACCTGGCCATCAACGTCGCCTACCTGTGGGTCATCCCTGCCGAGGAGCTCATGGCCCTGGAGTCTCCCGCTGCAGCCGTGGCGGAGCGGCTCTTTGGCTCGGTCGGCGGAACCATCATCAAGTGCGGCATCATCTTGTCGGTCATTGGTGCGGGCAACGGTTTTCTCATGTCAGGCTCGCGCGTTGCCTTCGAGCTTGCCGAGGAGAAGACCCTGCCCGCAAGCAGGCAGCTCTCGGCACTCAACGACCGTCACGTGCCGGCAAACGCCATCATCCTGGTGGGCACGCTCGCATGCCTCTACTCGCTGAGCGGGGAGTTCGACCTGCTTACCGACCTGGGCGTCTTCTCGTGTTGGGTGTTCTACACGCTGACCTTCGCCTGTGTGATCCGCCTGCGCAAGACCCGTCCCGACGCGACCAGAACCTACCGCGTACCGGGCTACCCCGTGATTCCCGCGCTCGCGATTCTCGGCGGCCTGTACGTGATCGGAAGCCAGCTCTTCATGTCCGGCTCGCGCGGACTGACGATGTCGCTCTTCAGCGTGGTCATCACGCTGGCGGGACTGCCGGTCTTCTATCTGGTGCGTGGTCGCAAGAACCGCAGGTAGACGCTTCTACGCAAGCAGGTCCTCGAGCTCTTTGGGGCTTATGTAGTGACGCTTGCCGCAGAAGTGGCAGTAAATCTCGGCGGTCTCCCGCTTGGCAATCATGTCGCGCAACTCGGCCTCGCCCAGCGCGAGGACCGCTCGGCTTGCGCGAGCCTCGTCACAGCCGCAGTGGAACTCGGCGGGCATAACGTCGAGCTCCTTATAGTCCATGTCGCGCAGGATGTGGCGCAGCATGTCGCTTGGGGACATTCCCGCCTCGAGCATGTCGGTGACCGAGGTCACGCCCGCGAGGTTTGCTTCCAGCTGGTCGAGCACGAAGTCGAGGTAGTCGGGCATGAGCTGCACGATGAAGCCGCCGGCCTGCCGCACGCTCGTGTCGGTGTTGACCAGCACGCCCACGCCTACCGAGGTCGGCACCTGGTCGCTTGCGGCAAAGTAGTAGGTGAGGTCGTCGCCGATCTCGCCCGACACGAGTTCGACCTGGCTGGAATAGGGCATGGTGCCTGGCTGGTCGAAGACCACCGAGAGCTCGCCCGCCCCGATGCCGCCGCCGACGTTGAGGTGTTCGCCGGGCTTGAGCGGCAGCCATACGTGGGGGTTGTTGGCAAAGCCCTTGACCTGGCCGCGGTTGTTGGCCGTCACCGTGAGCCCGCCGATTGGGCCGTCGCCGCGCACGGTGAGCGTGATGAGCTCGTTGTCGTTCTTGGACATGGCGCCGATCATCTGGCCCGCCATCATGAGCCTGCCGAGTGCCGCGGTCACCAGAGGACTGGTGCCGTGGTTCTCGTGGGCGGTTTGCACGGTGCTGCGTGCGGTGATGGCGAAGGCGCGAACCATGCCGTCAGCAGCGGTTCCGCGTACGATGTGGTCGCCTCGGCGGATGCGAGCGTCCTCGAAGTCGATGATTTCAGCGTCCATGGGGCTCCCTCTCAAGCAACGATGACGGCATACGATGATATCGCAAGGAGAATCGAGCGCTGCGCAACGCGTCGATGCCAGGATGAGGGCGTCGGGTGATGCCTGCGCATCCGCCTCAAGACGCCATTTACGAGGTTGGTGCGCACGTTGGACGAGCTTAACTCTAGCGGCAGGTCACATTTATGCCTGGGGGGCGTTACCGTGAGGATAGGTTTCATCCCGAGGAAGGGAGTGTCTGCATGAATAAGCATCTGAACCTGCTCCTGGCGGCCCTGCTCGGCCTGAGCATTCTTGGCGTGCCTGCTTGTGGTGGATCCGCCTCGACGGATGGCGCGGCAAAGGAGCCCCCTGCTGCGCAGGAGGCTGCAGAGCCGGAAGAGGTCGTCGACCCCGCGGAGGACTTCTACGGCGAGTGGCAGCTTGCTGCAGTTAAGTCGGAGGGCCTGACCATGGTGGGCGATCTCACGGAGCTGCTCGAAGCCTCCGAAACCATGAAGGTCAACATCGAAAAGGGTGGCGAGGCTCGGATGAGCTTCGATGGCGATACGGTTGTCTGCACGTGGGAGCAGAAATCCGATACGACCATCGTACTGAAGACTCCCGATGAGACGGATGGCGCCGACGCCTCCACCGACGATGCAGACGTCGAGGACGCCGTCGAGGGTGCCGAGGATGCGGTCGAGGGCATGACCGAAGGGGGAACTGAAGTCGAGTTCACGCTCGAGGATGGCGTCCTGACGGTCACTTCTCTTGGCGACGACTTTAGCGGGACGCTGTATTTCACTGCTGATGGCACGCTTGCTGACCATCCGACTGTCGATCCCGCTGCCATCGCTGCGGTGGACTCCGTCGATGCGGTGGTTGGCGACTGGACGCTCGTGGGCATGTACTTCATGGGTTCAACCGCCTATGGCGATGCCGATGCGATGTCCTCGATGATCGGCGAGGGCAACGAGACGATCGTAATCAGCGAGGATGGTGCCGTCGAGATGATGGGTGAAACGGTGAGCTTTGGTGTGGGCGACGAGGGCGGATACATCGACGTCAACGGCCAGGCTCAGCTTCCCGTTGGTACCCTGGACGACCACCTGACGGTCGACTTCACGCAGGCTATCGGCCAGGACGCAATTCTCATCTACGAGAAGTAAGTCGCCGCGGCAGAGGCTCTGGGTGCTTACCTGATGGGCTGCAGGTTTCCTGCAGCCCATTTCTCATGCCAAAGAGCGTCTCTGATAGAGTCCGGCATCGTCAAATCCAAGCCCGCGATAGTAGTTGCGCGTGCCTATCGCGCTGATCACGTTGATGGCGGCAAACCCCGCTTCGCGCGCGCGGCAGCACGCGTCCTCCACGAGCGCGCGCCCCAGGCCCACATGCTGCGCGCCTCCCCGCTCTGACGCGCCAAGTCCCGCGACGCGTCCGTATACGTGAACCTCTCGGATCATGGCCTCCGTGCCAGTTAGGGGTAGCGACAGTCGCAGGAAGCCCGCGATACGCCCCTCTGGCGTCACCCACTGCAAGAAGCGTTCGTCACTTACCGTGGTGTGGTAGCTTACGCAGTCAAGGCGCAGGTCAGAGGGTGCAACATCGCTGGTGGCCACCTCGCGCATGCGGATCTCGCGCACGTCGGCGCCGGCACTGGTTATGCGCGCCTCGACCATCTGGCGCAAGTTGGTCTTCTTGTTTCCAGCCACGATGTCGGTGGACGAGATGTCGCGGATCATGCGCGAGATGCGCGTGTAGGCGGGTGTCGCGAGAGTGTCCGCCACCAGGAGGTCCACAAGCTCGTCCTCGCCATAGGGCTGCCAGGCACCCGACTCATAGCATGCGCCAAGGCGCGAGCTCTCCACGAGGCAGCAGGGGTAGAGCTTGACCTCATCGGGAAGGAAGCGCTCGTCGCTCACCAGGCGCAGGTAGTCGGCGGCATCTGCTTCAGGCGTCGAGCCCAGCAGGTTTGCCATGAAGTGCACCTGGATCTTGAAGCCTGCTAGGCGCAAGGCCGAGAAGGCCTCCTCGATCTGCTCGATGCTCACGTGACGATGGTTGATCTCAAGGATGTGCCTGTCGAGGCTCTGGATGCCCATCTGGATCTTCGTGCAACCCAGCTCGCGCATCTCGCGGGCGCTGTCTCGGGTGATGAGGTCGGGTCGCGTCTCGATGGTGAGCCCAACCACGCGGTGCGCAGCGTCCTCGTTGTAAAGGTGCTCGCGCTCCAGCTCCTGTATCGTTGCGGTCTGCCAGCTCGCGGCCAGCGCCCACTCTTCGCGCCGACCGAGCCGGGTGATTGCCTCGTTGTAGGAGAGCTCGCCGGCATTGACCGCCTGCTGTACGTCTGCCGTGCGCCGCTCGAGTTCGGTCGCATCATGCGTGAAGCCACACACGCGGTAGCGGCGGTCGCGCTCCTCGGGGCTGTCACCCGCGTACCCACGCCCGCCGAAGTCGTTGACGGCGCGGAAGAGTTCGCGCACAAACCAGAGCTGGTAGCTGCGGGGATAGTCGCTCCACGTGCCGCCGAGGATGATGAGCTCCACCTTGTCGGTCACGTGTCCCATCTCGCGCAGCGCCACCAGCCGCGAGCGGACCTGCAGGTAGGGGTCAAAGTAGTTGCGCTCTGCCCGTTGGCAGGCGGGCTCGTCGGCCAGATAGCTCTTGGGCATGCGGACGTCGTTGGGGCAGTAGAGGCAGTCGCTCGAGCAAGGCCAAGGCTTGGTGATCACTGTGATCGTAGCCACGCCGGAGGCGGTGCGTCGTGGCTTGACCTTGAGCAGGCGCAGCAGCTCGTGCTCGATGGCCTCGTCGATGCCCCAGGAGCGCCAACGTTCCTCATCGTGTGCCTTGATGGCAAGGTAGTAGGGTAGAAGCTTGCGCTTGGTGACGCTTCGGGTGCTCTCGTGCTTGGCGCGACTGATCTTGCGCAGCAGCCGGTCGAGCCATGCGGCATCGAGCGGTTCGTCTCCCGCCTTAAGCGCACCGATTATCTCTAGCAAAGCCTCTTCCATGGTTGGAAAGTATACTTGCTTCATGGACCTCAAGACGGCACAGCACCTGAGTCAGCTCACAAGCACCTTCTATCAGGAGGTCAGCCCGAGCTTCTCGGCCACGCGCGAGTCAGCGTGGCCGGGTTGGATGCGCATGATGGACGAGCTGGACCTGCGCGGGCGCACGGGCCTCGACGTGCTGGACATCGCCTGCGGCAACCTCCGCTTCGAGCGGTTCCTGGCGCAGCAGGGTCTTGACGTGCAGGCATGGGCGGTCGACAGCTGCGACGACCTGGTGGCGCGTGGGGAGCGCCCCCTGTACGCGATGCACCCCAACGCCTCGGTCGCCTATCAGCATCTGGACGTGATGGACACGCTCTATGCGGGAGACGACCTTGTCGATTCGCTCGTGGCGCCTTCCTGCGACCTGGCCGTCTGCTTTGGCTTCATGCATCACGTGCCTCTGCCGGAGCATCGCCTGCAGGTGCTCGAGGCGCTGCTTGCGCATGTGCGCACTGGCGGATACGTGGCGGTATCCTACTGGCAGTTCATGCGCGACGTGCGTCTGCGCGAGAAGGCGCGGCTGGTCGAAGGCGGACACGAGGGCGACTACCTGCTGGGGTGGCAGGATCGCACCGATGTCGCCCGTTACTGCCACAGCTTCACCGAGCGCGAGATCGACGAGCTCGTCATGGCACTTCCGTCGGCAGTGAGCGAGGTTGCGCGCTTCTCGGCAGATGGCAGGCTGGGCAACCTCAACCGCTACGTGGTGCTGCAGAGACGATAGGCAGGCAGGTGCAATGCGCGTAGGTGGCTGCAGCTATTGCCATGCAACCTCGCGCGCCAAGGCGATGGCGTGTGCGAGAGAGAGCTGCTCCATGTCCTGCGGCCTCTGCCAGTCGAGGCCGGTCACCTGCTGAATCTGCTTCATGCGGTAGCGGATGGTGTTGGGGTGGGTGCCAAGCGCCTCCGCCGTTCTTGCGAGCGAGCGGTCAGACTCCAAAAACACCGTCAGCGTGCGCTCGAGGCTGGCTGTGTGCTCGGTGTCAAAGTCGCGCAGCGGCTCCATGACCTGGCGCTCAAACGACCGCATCGCGGGTGAGGTGGCGTGGGGGAGAAGCGCGCGCAGCGTCCCGAGGCCCCGGTAGCTGACGGTAGGTTTGCCCTTGAGCTCCGCGATGCGTGCGGCATGGATGGCCTCGAGAATGACGAGGGCAAGCGAGGAGACACCCTGATGAACTTCGCTCACGCCGATGCAGAGGACGCCTTCGATGCGTTCGAGACGCTCCTGCAGTTGACCGAGTGTCTCTCGCACCTGCTGAGCCGTCAGGGGATCAGCGGAGATGACGGCAAGTATCCCCTGGTCAAAGCCACAGACGAGGTCTCGTACGCCAACCATTCCTTGCAGCTGCGTCAAGGCGGCACTCTGGTTCAGACCACCGTCAGAGAGCACATAGAGTGCCGCAAGCTCGTCGTCAAAGGAGGGATTGAGGCGCTGTGCATGGGTAAGCACTGCGGTCTCGTCGTCCCTCTCGTCGAGAAGCGCGTCAATCTCTCGCTGGGCGAATGCGGATTGCTCGAGCTCGTGCACGCGCAGGCCGACCTCGAGGATGACCTCGTCGAAGTAGAAGCGATCGTCCGTCACGAGCAGCACGGGCAGATTGCGGGCGTTGGCAAAGCGGAGTGCTGCGTCCGGAATCTCGAGACGGAAGACGTTTTTGATGACAAGGGCAGATGCGCCAACCGACACCAGGTACTTGACCGCATCGATGATGAGGAAGGGATTGTCGCGCGCGTACAGAAACGTGGAGAGCACGAGCTGTCCCTCATAGAAGTTGGTGCGTTGGTAGCGCGACTTGAGTCCGGGCACCAGCTCGTAGTCGAGGATGCCCACCTCGTCGATGGGCCTTGCGAAGCCACCCTGGCCAGCCAGAAGGCGTACCGACGAGACGTGGCTATTCACGAAGTCTGAAACCGTATAGGGCATCACACCACCATTGTTGAAAGTATACAAACAGATAAAAAGGGATTTAGATAATAGAACAATTAGAAGCGTCAAATGAGCCTGATTAATGGTAAACAGGCCAAAGAAATCTTCAATTGATTATAACTATGTACAAATCTCAGGCATTGGAACCCAACAGACGCTCCCGTAAGCTGTAATCAGACAGATTTCCATGAACCAAGGAGGAGCAATGGCTTCCGTGCGAGTCCTCTCTGCAGCCGACATCCAGCAGGTCTTTACCATCAACGATGCGCTCGAGGCGGTCGAAGACGCCTATCGCCAGAAAGCGGAGGGGGCCGGCGTCGCCTGGCCGATGGTCTACGAGGCCTTCGAAGAGGGCGTGTCGGACATGGACATTCGCTCGGGACGCCTGGCGGGAAGCGGGCTCTTCGGTCTGAAGCTGACGGCGTGGTTCTCAGGCAACCCTGCCCAGGGTCTTCCCGAGATCTTTGGCACCACGCTCATCTGCGACGATGCCACGGGCGCTCCGCTCGCACTGCTAAATGCGAGCGCCATCACTGGACTCAGGACCGGTGCGGCTGCCGCGCTTGGCATCAAGTGGCTTGCGCGCAAGGATGCGACTAGACTTCTGGTCGCAGGTGCTGGCCATATGAGCACGTTCATGGTCGCGGCATCGCTCGCGGCCTGCCCCTCGATCGCGCATGTCGAGGTTTGGGATCCCAAGCGTGCAGAGGCGCCTGTCGAGCGTGTCGAGCAGATGCGCGAGGCGGTTTCGGCGATGCTCTCCGCGGCAGGTGTCGAGCGTTCCTTCGAGCTTGTCGCCGTCGGTGACGGCGAGCGGGCGGCAGGTGCGGCGGATGCTATCGTGACGGTGACGCCCGCAACGGCGCCCATCATCAAGCGCAACTGGCTGCGTCCGGGAACGCATGTGTCCTGCGTGGGTGCCGACATGCCCGGGAAGCAGGAGCTGGAGAGCGCACTTATCGCCGCGGCTCGCCTCTTTGTGGACGATCGTGCGCAGTCGGTCTCATCCGGTGAGCTTGAGGTGCCCGTAAACGAGGGCGCCATCAAGCCCGAGGACATCGTGGCCGAGCTGGGCGAGGTCATTACTGGCAAGGCGGCCGGTCGTATGTCAGACGATGAGATTACGGTCTTCGACACGTCGGGCATCGCCGTGCAGGACCTCGCCGCGAGTAAGATTGCCTTCGAGCGTGCCGCCGAGGCTGGACTTGGAACCGTGACTGAACTCTAGACAGTACCTTCGCAGAAAGGAATCGCATCATGCAGATCAAGGACTTCAAGGTCGAGCAGTGGATGAACGAGTGGGAGACCAAGTGCCGCTACAACGTGGCCGAGACCTGCACGTACTCGGTGACGCTCGACCAGCTCTTCGACATTTGCGGGGGCAGCCGCGACGAGTTCATGAGCGAGTTTGCCTCCCGTCGCCTCACCTATGGTGACATCGAGGGCAACCCGGAGTTCCTGGAGGGCGTCTGCGGCCTGTACGAGACCGTGCGTCCCGAGCACATCATCCCCACCCACGGCGCTGCCGGCGCCAACTACCTGGTGCTTTCCACCCTTGTCAACCCCGGTGACCACGTGGTCTCCATCATGCCCACCTACCAGCAGCTCTATTCCATCCCTGAGATGTGTGGTGCCGAGCTCAAGCTCCTGCACCTGGAGAAGGAGGACCACTACCACGTCGATCCGGCCAAGCTCGAAGCGCTCTGTGACGAGAACACCAAGCTCATCTGCATCAACAACCCCGACAACCCCACCGGCGCGCTGCTTTCCGCCGAGGAGCTGCAGGTGATCGTGGACATCGCGCGCAAGTATGACGCCTGGCTCATGTGCGACGAGGTCTACCGCCTGCTCGTGCAGGACGACGACGCCTTCACCACGAGCCCCATCGACCTCTACGACAAGGCCGTGGTGACCTCCTCGATGTCCAAGGTCTGGAGCCTCGCTGGCATCCGCCTGGGCTGGTGCATCACCAAGAGCGAGGAGCTCCGCCGCGACCTGCTGTCGCATCGCGACTACGACCTCATCAGCTGCGGCATGTTCGACGAGGCTATTGCCGCCTACGCGCTCAAGCACTACGACAAGATCCTTGCCCGCAGCCGCCGCATCGTGCGCGAGAACCTCCAGGTGGTCATGGACTGGGTGGAGAGCGAGCCGCACCTGTCCATCGTCAAGCCCGAGGCGGGCACCACCTGCCTGGTCTACTACGACTACGACCTCGATTCCTACGACTTCTGCATTCGCATGATGGAGGCCGAGGGCGCGCTGGTCACGCCGGGCGACGCCTTCGAGGAGCCCAGAAGCATGCGTCTGGGATACGCGTACTCCGACAACACGGACGACCTCAAGGAGGGCCTGGCCGCCATCAGCCGCTTCATGCGCACGCTGGAGTAGGTAGGCCAAGCCGGGGAGGGGGAGACATGAGCGAGTTTCTGGCACCGAGGTTTGCGGGGCTCAGCCCCTATGTTCCGGGCGAGCAGCCCAAGGACCGCACCTACGTCAAGCTCAACGCCAACGAGACGAGTGTGGCGCCGTGCCCGGGTGTCGCACGTGCGCTGGCGGATCCCGCGTTGGTCGCTGGCCTTGGCAAGTATGCCGACCCACACTGCCTGCCTCTGCGAGAGACCATCGCCCGGGTTTCAGGCTTCACCGCAGCTGAGGTATTCTGCGGCAACGGGTCCGACGAGGTGCTGGGCTTTTTGCTGCTCACCTTCTGCGAGCCGGGCTCCAAGATCGCCTTCCCCGACGTGACCTATGGCTTCTACCGCGACTACTCAGCCACCTACGGGCTGGACTGGCACGAGCTGCCGCTACGCGACGACTTCACCCTCGACGTGGACGCGTTTGCCGCCTTCGAGGGGACCGTCGTCTTCGCCAACCCCAACGCACCTACGGGTCTGGCGGTCTCGCCGGACGAGGTGGCGCGCATCTGCGCGGCGCACCCCGAGCGTCTGGTGATCGTGGACGAGGCATACGTGGACTACGGCAGCCAGAGCTGCGACGCCCTCACGAGCACACACCGCAATCTCGTGGTGGTACACACCATGAGCAAGTCCTACAACCTGGCTGGTGCCCACATCGGCTGGTGCGTGGCGCAGGCGGACTTGGTCAAGGACCTGAACGACCTCAAGTTCAGCTTCAATCCCTTCAACCTGTCGGCTCCGACGATGGCCGTGGGCATCGCGGCCATCGAGGACCGAGCCTACATGCAGGCTTGCGCGGCGCGCATCTGCGAGACGCGTGACGAGGTCGCGGACGAGCTGCGCGAGCTGGGCTTTAAGGTGCTTCCGAGCGTGACCAACTTCTTCTTTGCGACCCACCCCACCTTGGCGGCAGCCGACTGGTGCACGCGCCTGCGCGAGGCGGGCGTGCTCACGCGCTACTACAAGGCTCCACGCATCGACAACTGGCTGCGCGTGACAGTGGGTACGCCCGAGGAGATGGCCGTTTTCATGCGTGAGACGAGGCGGATACTGGGCGCCTAGCCCGCAGCCTGCCTACCGGCAAGCGAATCGTCCACATGTGTCATACTTGCCTCCTACCGGGAGGATGCCATGACCAACATTCTGTTCTTTGATGTGGACGGCACGCTGCTCACCATGAAGGATGGCGAGCAGTACATACCGCCCTCGGCGATCGCGGCGATGGCCGAGGCGCGCGAGCGTGGCTGCCGCAACTACCTGTGCACGGGCCGCTCGCTTGCGGAGGCCCGCTCGGTGGGAGACCTGCCCGTCGACGGCATCATCGGCGCCGCCGGGGGCTTTGTGCTCGACGGGCAGACCATGGTCCATCACCAGGTGCTGGGCGAGGTGGCGGTGCGTCGCATCGAGGCCTTTCTGCACGCCTGCGGCGGCACCTACTATCTGGAGTGCAATGACGGTCTCTTCTTTGACGAGGAGTTTCTTGCCTATGCGCGCGTGGCTTGGGGCATCGAGGGCAACACGGCCTTCGAGGCGATCGTGCACGGCCTCGACGGTGTCAATCGCGCCGAGGTCAACAAGGTGAGCTTCCGCATAGCCTCTGGCGCCTCCTTCGAGGAGGTCCAGGCCGAGCTGGGCGACGACTTCTACGTCGTACGTTCCTCCCACGACCGGCCGGACGTCACCGCGGGCGAGATCTCGGTTAAGGGGATCAACAAGGCCACGGCCATTGACCTGCTGCTTAAGCATCTCGGCCTTCCTGAGGTCCGGACCTTTGGGTTTGGCGATAGCATGAATGACAAGGAGATGCTCGAGCGCTGCGACGAGGCCATCGTCATGGGCAACGCCCGACACCCCGAGGTCAAGGAGCTCGCGACCTACCTTACTGGTGGAGTGCTGGAAGACGGTATCGCCCAGGCCATGCGCCATTTCGGGCTTGTCGGCTAGGAGAGTCATGGATATCAGCTACCTGCTCTGGCTTCAAGGACTGCGCGAAAGCGCGCCGCAATTCGTCCAGGCGTTCTTCTCGTTCATGGGCTCAGAGGCCGCAACGGTGCTCACGATGCTCATCCCTTGCGTCATGTACTGGTGCATCGACAAGCGCCGCAGCACGCTGGCGCTCATCACCTATGGCGTGAGCTCGGTGTTCAACCAGTTGATAAAGAACACGGTGTGCTGCTACCGTCCGTGGATCCGCGACCCGCGTGTGGTGCCCGATTCGGTTGCGATCAAGGGTGCCACGGGCTACTCGTTCCCGAGCTCTCACACGCAGTCCTCGACGAGCGTCTTGGGAAGCTTCGGTTGGGCGTGGCGCGAGAAGCGCTGGCCGATGGCGGTCGGCTTGCTGTTTGCCCTGATCGTGGGCTTCTCGCGCAACTTCTTGGGCGTACATGCGCCACAGGACGTCCTCGTGGCCTTCGCGGAAGGCCTGGCGTTCGTGTTTGTCTGCGACAGACTGCTGGTGTGGGTCGAGGGTGGCGAGGGCCGTGACCTGCGCGTTCTCGTCTTGGGCTGCGCAGCGGTCGTGCTCTTCCTCGTGTACGTGACGGTCAAGTCCTATCCGATGGACTACGTCGATGGCAAGCTGCTCGTCGATCCCATGGCCATGCTCGTGGACTGCTACAAGATCGCCGGCCTCATGCTGGGAGTGCTTGCGGGTTGGTACGTGGAGCGCCATTGGGTGAACTTCGAGACCGGTGGGCTCAAGCTGATCCAGGTCCTCGTGCGGCTGTTTGCGGGCGCCCTCATTGCGCTTGTGCTGTACGTGCCGGTGGGCCACGCGATCGTGGGCATCTTGGGCAGCCATACGGGGCAGCTCGTGCGACACGCAATCGTGTTCTTTGTGGTGGTTACCGTTATCCCGATGCTCTTCCCCAAGCTTGACGCCTTGTTCGCCAAGAGCGAGGTCTAGCGCTAGGCGCCGAGCACCTCACGCATGTGGTCTGCCATGTCGTCGAAGGCAGCCTGCGTCTCGGGCAGGTCCCACCTGCGTGAGAGCATCTGTGCCAGGTGTCCCTGCTCCGCGAGTATCCTCAGGCTTTCTTCGAACTCGAGCTCCCATGCAAAGCATATGTGTCCCAGCATGATGTCCGCGGGATGCCGCCTGATCCCGCGCGGTAGGCAGCGGTGCTGGTAGAACATGTCCATGCAGGCGGGGGAAAGCTCGCTTGCGCGCATCTGCGCCTCGCTCACACCGTAGATGTCCTCGATGGGGCAGATGCAGTTGACCTTGATGATGTCGATCTTGTCGGCATCGCGCAGAATGTCGCAGAGTGCCCGCTCGCGACGCGTGAGCCCCTCGGGTAGTTGCAAGTCGCTGTGATGCGCCACGACGAACCGTATGAGCTCGTCGTCCCCGTCGGTCTCCACAAACTTGCGGATGAGCTGCGAGCCGTCGTCGCCCTCCTCAAACAAGAGCTCGGCACCAAGCTCGGCATGGCTGACAGACCTATCGTCGCTGAACGTGTCATAGCGTCTGACCTGCTCAAACCTGCCGATGTCATGAAGCAACCCAACGAGCCAGGCAAGTTCCACGTCGTGGGGTGCGAATCCCTCGGCCAGGGCGATCCGCTCGCAGAGCCCCATGACCCTCAAGGTGTGATCGACCTTGAGGGCGATTCGAGGGTTGGCACGGTCATAGGCTGAGGCGTAGTTTCCAAAGGCGGCAAGGGCGCGGGCTTTGTCCATGGGTGTCTCCGAGTCTCGGGTCTTTTGATTCTACGTGAGTCTTGACACCTGTGCCGTGCGCGCCACAAGACCCGCTAAGATAGTGTCTTGGTAAAAACGGCTGGGAGGCACCATGGAGGACAACCGATCGCTGCTCTTATCGCTCACGCGCACCTGCGCAAGCGCGCTTTTGGCTGGCACGCTGACGCTCGCGGCACTGTCGGGCTGTTCGACGCAGCAGCAGACTTCCACGGCAGACGAGGGGTCCGCCGCCACTCAAACGGAGGCTGGGCAATCGCAGGACGAGGCAGGGGCTGCCGAGAAGGAGCCCTTCCAGGACGAGGCCTCGTTTGCCCAATGGCCTGACGAGGCGATCGACCGTCACGATGACGCAAGTGCCTATGCCGTCGCCGAGCTCAAGGGATGGCAGCTCGAGACTCTGCTCCAGCAGCAACAGTACGCCTGGAGCGAGCGCAACCAGATGTGGATCAAGGAGGACGGCTCTGCGGCAGTCGTGGTCCTGAACGCGCAGGGGGAGACGCTTTCCGACGATGACATCGCCAAGCTCGAGGAGGGCGTCACGGAAGCCGAGGTCAGCTACCGCATTGTGACGAGCAAGTACTCCAGCGTGAAGCGCGCCTTCAAGGGGCTTGTGCGCGATGTGCTGACCTGCGAGGACAGCGAGATCATCGACGGGGCAGCCATAGCCGTATGCGCGGGTCCCTCCGGCAAGCGCTGCCTGGTCGTCATCGGCGAGAGCAACGACACGATCGTCGCCACCGTCGTGGGCGAGGAGGCTGTGAAGTCGGGGCTTCTGGAGACCATCTCGGGCAAGCAGGTGGGCACCTCTATCGACGCCGCTTTTGAGGCGATGACGGGTCGCCCCGTTGGGTCCGTGACAAACTAGGGGATAAATGCTCATTAGGACGTGAACCCGAATCATCTTCTGCGATAATCGACCGTGCTGCAAAAGCCAGGTAAGGAGAAATTCATGAAAGTCCTGTACAACGATGGACACGTGGGGGAGTGCCCCGAGGGCGAGGAGCTCCACGTCATTCGCCATAGCGCCTCTCACATTCTTGCGCAGGCCATCAAGCGCCTGTATCCCGAGGCCGACTTCGGCTATGGCCCTGCCACCGAGAACGGCTTCTACTACGACATCGACCTGCCCGAGGGCGTAAAGATCAGCGAGGACGACTTCCCCGCGATCGAGGCCGAGATGCGCAAGATCTGCAAGGAGAACCTCAAGTTCGAGACCTACGAGCTCCCGCGCGAGGAGGCCATCGCCCACATGCAGGAGCGCGGCGAGAAGTACAAGGTCGAGCACATCGGCGACCTTGCCGAGGATGCCCGCATCACCTTCTACAAGCAGGGCGAGTACGTCGACATGTGCGTCGGCCCGCACCTCATGTACACCAAGGCGCTCAAGGCCTTCAAGCTCACCGGCGTCTCCGGCGCCTACTGGAAGAACGACGCCAACAACAAGATGCTCACCCGCATCAACGGCATCGCCTTTGCCAGCAAGGCCGACCTCGACGCCCACCTCGCCTTCATCGAGGAGGCCAAGAAGCGCGACCATCGCAAGATCGGCCAGGAGATGGAGCTGTTCATGATGGCCGACGAGGGCCCGGGCTTCCCGTTCTGGCTGCCCAACGGCATGCGCCTCAAGAACGCCCTCATGGACTACTGGCACGACATGCAGAACGAGTACAACTACGACGAGGTGCAGACGCCCATCATCCTGTCGCGCAAGCTCTGGGAGACCTCCGGTCACTGGGACCACTACAAGGAGAACATGTACACCACGCTCATCGACGACGAGGACTATGCCGTCAAGCCGATGAACTGCCCCGGTGCCTGCCTCATCTACAAGAGCAAGCCGCGCAGCTACCGCGACCTTCCGCTCAAGCTCGCCGAGGCCGGCCTTGACCACCGTCACGAGCTCCGCGGCGCCCTCCACGGACTCTTCCGCGTGCGCTCCTTCACCCAGGACGACGCCCACCTGTTCGTGCGTCCCGACCAGATCACCGAGCTGGTCACCGAGACGGCGCACCTCATCACCACCTACTACGAGCAGTTTGGCTTCCCGTATCACGTGGAGCTCTCCACTCGCCCCGACAACTCCATGGGTTCGGACGAGGACTGGGCGCTTGCCGAGGAGGGCCTGCGCAAGGCTCTAGAGACCATGGGCGTCGAGTACATCCTCAACGAGGGTGACGGTGCCTTCTATGGCCCCAAGATCGACTTCCACCTGGAGGACTGCCTCGGTCGCACGTGGCAGTGCGGCACCATCCAGCTCGACTTCCAGCTCCCTCAGAACTTTGAGCTCGAGTACGTCGGCGCTGACGGCGAGAAGCATCGTCCCATCATGATCCACCGTGCGGGCTTTGGCTCCTTCGAGCGCTTCATCGGCATGCTCACCGAGCAGTACGCCGGCAAGTTTCCCACCTGGCTCTCGCCCTGCCAGGTCAAGGTGCTCCCCGTCTCCGAGAAGACGCGCGCCTATGCCAAGGAGGTCGGCGACGCCCTGCGTGCGGCTGGCGTGCGCGTGAAGGTCGACGAGCGCGACGAGAAGATCGGCTACAAGATCCGCGAGGCCCGCGGCGTCGATCGCGTTCCCTACATGCTGATTCTGGGCGAGAAGGAGGCCGAGGGCGGCTTCATCTCGGTCCGCGACCGCACCAACGAGACCCATCCCAGCTCCCTTGACGAGTTCATCGCCTCCCTCACCGAGGAGATTGTCGAGCGCCGCTAGGAAGCATGCTCCGCTCATAGCCTGATGGGGACCCTCGACCACGATGGATGGTCGAGGGTCCCTTCGTGTCTCTATTGGGGTCGGGATTGGCTCCACCCACCCATTTCGGGGACTCAAACGGCACCGTTTGGGGAACAATGACCCTAGTGTTTTGCGCATACAACGCAGAAGTGAGGAGCCCATCATGGCCATTGACATGGACGATTTCAAGCAGCGGGCCAACGATTTCGTTGATCAGGCCTCGGATGTAGCGGAGGACCTCGGTCAGAAGGCCAAGCCCTATGTGGATAAGGCTGCTGCCACCGCAAAGCCCTACGTGGACAAGGCGTCGGCTACCGCCAAGCCCTACGTCGACAAGGCTGCCGCGACGGCGGCAGATCTCGCCGAGAAGGCAAAGCCCCACATGGAGAGGGCCAAGGACGCTGCTGGCGATTTCGCCGAGAAGGCGAAGCCGCACGTGGAGAAGGCAAAGGACGCCGCAGGGGACCTCGCCGAGAAGGCCAAGCCCTATGTGGACAAGGCTGCCGACGCGGCTTCCGGCATCGCCGAGAAGGCAAAGCCGCATACCTCGCGTGCGATGGAGTGGGCAAGCGGTGTTCTCGACAAGGCCTTTGACCTGCTTGAGCTCACTACCAAGACCGACCTTGACCGTGATGGCGTGATCGGCGCTGCGGTCGAGGAGGCTCTGGGCGTCGAGATCGTGGACGAGCAGTCAGGTGATGTCGAGGATGTCGAGCCTGAGATCGAGGACGCAGAGCCCGCCGATGAGGCTGCTGAGGTTGAGGCGGAGCCCGTCGAGGACGTCGAGCCCGAGGTCGTCGAGGAGGCCGTGGAGCCCGTGGCCGAGGAGGCTGAGGACGTTGAGCCTGAGGCCGTTGAGGACGTTGCTGAACCCGAGGCTGAGGACGTCGAGCCTGAGCCCGCAGCCGAAGAGGCTGCCGTCGAGGACGTCGCGGAAGAGCCTAGGGTCGAGTAAGACGTGACCGGTTTCGTTCAGGCCGTGCCAGGGGTAGACCATGCCCCTGGCACGGCCTTCGCTCATGGGCAGGGGGCGCGTCTCGGATGGCTGGTGGCCATCCCCCGAGCCGAGGTTCTGTCTTACCTGCGGAATCAGGCTGATGCAAGATCTGGCATCGTGGAGATCAGTCCGCTGACGCCGGCGCCCATCGTCTGCAACGATGTCAAAGCACAGGCTGCCGAGGCACGCGGCAAAGGCAAGATCGTCATAGCTGATGTGACTGCCTATGGTCCCGAGGGCTGTCCCGCCATTCGCCTGGGCGCGCACGTCTCGGTCATGGACATTGCGGAAGACCTTTGCGTCGTGGCCGTCTCGAAGGACGTCTCGCGAGTACTGTCCGACGTCAATGCGTGGTTTGCCGAGCATGCAACCACCGATGAGGTACTTCTCTCATGTGCGGCCGAGGCATTGAACCGGGAGGCGACGAGTTGGCACCTGTCTAGCGACGCCGCACAGGTGGTCGCGAGCTACCTGCGCTGTCATCCCAAGGTGGAGGAGCTTCGCTATCCGGGTCTCAGGCGGGACCCTTCCTTCGCGGTCGCCGCGCGTACGCTTCAGCAGGGTTTTGGCCCGCGTGTGGACTATCGCTTGGTCGGCTCGGGCGAATGGAGGTCTGTCATCTGTGGTCCTTCCAATCCCCACGACCAAGTGCTCGCCCTGGAAAGCGGTCTCCTGTCATTGGCCTTCTAAGCGCCACTCCCTGCCTTGAACGACGAGGAGCTCATCCGCGCCAGCGTCTCTGAGGTCATGGACCTCTTCAAGAACCCGACCAAGGAGAACCTCCGGGGGCTCATCAATGAGGACGAGGTCGATCTTTCCACTCTCGAGGAGTATGACATCGACATCTACGAGTTCCTCGGCCACACCTTCAAGCACTTCGACTACACCATCAACGATGTCACGGTCGACGGTGACAAGGCAAGCGCCAACCTCATGCTCACCAACACCGACCTCGGTGCCGTGGTCGAGGAGACGACCACCGAGATCACCGAGAACATCGACGACTATGCCGACATCCTGAACGGCGAGAACGGCCGCAAGGAGTTCATGAAGCTCTTCTTCGATAAGATCTACGAGAAGCTCGACGCTTCCGAGGAGACCGTCTCGACTGATGCCACGCTGCAGCTGAACAAGGTCGACGGCGAGTGGGAGGTCGACGAGTCGAGCATGGACGCAGTCGTCTCCGCCATGTATGGTGGCCTCGAGCTCTAATGCTCACCCTCATCAACCTGTGACAAGGGGCCGCAGATTGAACTGCGGCCCCTTTCGTGTAAGTTGAGCGGACTGAGCCCCGAGGGGCTAGAATGACTCGCGTATGAGGTGCTGACGAGTCTGTGAGGAGATCTTGCGTGGAGACCATCAATGTCGTTGCCGCCATCATCGAGCGTGACGGGCTCGTATTCTGTGCGCACAAGCCTCAGGCGCGACAGGGCGTTGCCGCTGGTTGGGAGTTCCCTGGTGGAAAGATCGAGCCTGGCGAGACGGGCGAGGATGCGCTCAGGCGCGAGCTAGATGAGGAGCTAGACGTGCGTCTCTCGACCCTGTGGCTCTTCGATAGCATCGAGCACGACTATCCCGAGTTCCACCTGCACATGGATTGCTATGTCTGCAATCTCCTTCCAGGCGAGAGCATCAGACTGAGCGAGCATGACGAGGGTCGCTGGGTCGATCGCGACGAGCTGCCTACGCTTGACTGGCTGCCCGCCGACCGTAAGCTGGTAATGACTTTGGGTATGTTCTGGGACCAGGCGTTTGCCCCGGAGCATCTATAGGCGATACTTAGTGGAGCCATCATCCAGCTTGGCTGTGGTACGAGAAGCCCCACTTCTGTGTGAGAGAGGACCGCAATGGCAACGTATGACGAGGGAAGGCCTCAGGACGACCGCGTGATCGAGACCGCTTCGGGAACCACATCATCCTCGAACTCGGACTCGGGCAGCTTCGCCTACGTAATTGCGGGTGTCGCCATCGCGCTGATGCTGCTTGTTGGAACGGGGCTCTCTGGCTGTATGTCACTCGTGAGTGGCCTTATCGAGGATGAGATTGGTGGCGGCGACTACTATACCGACACAACCGATTCCTACGGCAACGACTACAACTACGACTACAACTTCGACGACAACTTCTTCGAAGAGGACTTCACGTTCGAGGACATGCTCGAAAACATGGAGAACGAGGAGCAGGGTGGCACGGACTCGGTCAACATGACCGAACCCAGCAGCATCGAGCAGGTGCTTGGCGGCAGCCTTTCGATGTACGACACGACGATCGACTCCCTGCTGCCGGCCATGAGCTACGCCAATGCCAATCCCACCGTGCGCGACTACGTACGTGATGTCGTGCTTGCCGACCGCGACGCCTCCTCCGAGCTGCATAGCATTCTGCTGTCTGCCGCTTGGGGCGAGACGGAGCCCTCCGAGGCTCTCGAGCAGGCAAGCGAGAAGGCCGAGGTCACTGTCAAGGAGCTGCAGGACAAGCAGCTTCCTGCGGTCGAAGGCGCCGGTGCCGCCGAAGCGTCGCGCCAGCTCGAGCTGGGTAGAACCGCAGCCATCGACCGCTGGACTGCCATCTCATCCGAGCTCGAGGTGCTGGCTGGTATGCGGGATGCAGTGGATACGACCTCGTTGTCGGATGCCGATGCGGAGGTCGCCAGTGCGGCTTACGATGCCGCAACGGCCTTTGGCGCGGCGCTCTCTGCGTCAGCAAGTCTCTGACACCACTACGACGGAATCGATGCGAGCGAGACAGGAGTCTACCCATGAGCAAGGCAGACGAGCTCTTTTGCGCTATGTGCACTGACATCATCGAGCGCGGCACCGACACACAGGGACAAAAGGTTCGACCGCGTTGGGAGGACGGCACGCCGGCCTTCACCATCAAGCGCTTTGGCGTCTGCAACCGCTATGACCTTCGCGAGGAGTTCCCTGCGCTCACGCTGCGTCGCACCGCACTCAAGAGCTGCATGGACGAGATTCTCTGGATCTACCAGCGTAAGTCGAACAACATCGCCGACCTCAAGCCCCACATCTGGGACGAGTGGGCTGACGAGACCGGTTCCATTGGCAAGGCGTACGGCTACCAGATTGCCCGCAAGAGCCTCTATCCCGAGGGCGAGTTCGACCAGATGGACCGCGTGCTCTTTGACCTCACGCACACGCCCTTCTCGCGGCGCATCATGACCAACACCTACGCCTTCGACGACCTGCACGACATGCACCTGTATCCCTGCGCGTACAGCTGCACCTACAACGTGACCGATGACCGCCGCGAGGACGGGCGCCTCACGCTCAACATGGTGCTCAACCAGCGCAGCCAGGACGTTTTGGCGGCAAACAACTGGAACGTCTGCCAGTATGCGCTGCTGCTGATGATGGTCGCGCAGTCCTGCGGCATGGTTGCGGGCGAGCTCGTTCACATGATTGCCGACGCGCACATCTACGACCGTCACGTGGACATCGTGCGCGAGCTCATCGGCCGTGAGCAGTATCCCGCTCCGCGCGTCACGCTCAACCCCGAGGTCACGGACTTCTACGCCTTCACCACCGATGACCTTCTGGTTGAGGACTACGTTACCGGCCCGCAGGTCAAGGGTATTCCCATCGCCGTGTAGCCATCGCATCCGCCGCAACCGCCAAGGAGCATCCATGAACGCCATCGTCGCCGTCACGCAGGACTGGGGCATCGGTCGCAAGGGTGACCTGCTCATCAACGAGAAGGCTGATATGCAGCACTTCGTACGCCATACGAGGGGAGCTACCGTTGTCATGGGCGACCGCACCCTGGCGAGCTTTCCTGGCGGGCGTCCGCTCAAAGGCCGGCGCAACGTGGTCATGACCATAGACCCCGAGCTCGAGGCTCCCGCTTGTCCCGAAGGCACGACCTGCGAGATCGTCCACAGCATGGACGAGGCTCTGGCGGCCGTGGCTGACGAGGACCCGGATACCGTTTGGGCCATCGGTGGCGCAAGCGTGTATCGACAGCTGCTGCCGCACTGCACGCGTGCGATGGTGACCAAGTTCGAGACCGTGCTTCCGGCAGACGTCTACTTTCCCAACCTCGATGAGGACGACGCCTGGGTGCTGGAATCCTCGGAGGAGGGTGGAACGACGGCCGATGGGGTCGCCTATCGCTTTACGGTCTATCGCAACACAGCCCTCTAGCAGGCAGAGTCCTTCTCCCTGAGCTCTAGGCGCACGACGGCGAAGCTCTCGCCCTCCGGGTTGGTGAGGTCGATGGTGCATATGCGGCCGTCGCCATGGATGCGTGGCACGATGGTGTCACCGAGCAGGGCCTGGTTCTTGTACTGCACGCAGATGCGCTCGATGTCGTCGATGCGGTCGGGGGCGTCTGGCCCAGCGACGGCCGCAAGGGCGCTCGTGGCCATGCCGATGTACTGGGCGTTGTTGACGTGGCGATTGGTGTCAAGATGCATATCGCTCACCACGACCGCCGGTGCCTCGACGTATGGACCCTCCACCGGAAGGCGTCGCTTGGTCTCGGGCATGTCCAGAGGCGGCTCGTCGGTGAGATAGATGTGCTGGTCCTCCGTGATGCGCACCGGCCTGCCCTTGGCAAAGTCGAAGACGAACCATAGGGAGTCCGCACGTACCAGCTGGTTTCCGTCGGGGTCGCTCACGACAAAGTTGCGTGAGGCAAGCGTGCGACCCATGGTGTGACACCAGGTACTCACACGGATGTCGTCGTAGAAGTGAGGCAGGCGCTCGATCTCGATCTGCCAGGCGGCGAGCAGCCATGCCTGGTTCTTGTTGGCCATGTATCCAACGCCGCGGTTGATGCGCTCCGAGTTGAAGGTGCTGCAGTCCTGAAGGTAGTTGATCAGGGAGAGAAGCGAGAGGCGGCCGTGCTCGTCGCACTCGCTGTATCGAACCTTGCTGTCTAGTGAGTACATGGTGTTCCTCTTCGGGATTGAGACGGCCTGTGTCGCCTACGCCTTCTTGTGATAGGGGCTGTGCTCGTCGACGATCACCAGGTTGCTTCCTGGCAGGCAGCTCGCCTCGTAGCCTGTGACGAGTCCCTCTGCGCTGTCGCCGTCTCGCTGGATGTGCAGGGGAATCGAGGACTGGACCTTTATCTGCTTGCCGGAGAAGCGCTCGATGCCGGGGCGGCCGATGAGGGAGCCGTCCGGATCGATGAGACCGGCGAGTACGGGGATCAGCAGCTGAACGGCAGCAGTGGTGGTGAGCACCATCACGTCGAGCTTGCCGTCATCCATGCGGCATTCGGGAATGATGTTGATGTCGCCCTGCATCATGGCGGCGTTTGCGACGATGCAGGAGATGCCCTGCCGCTGGTAGGTCTTTCCATCGACCGTGATGGTGAAGGTGGCGACCTTTGGCTTGAGGTTGGCGAGTACGGCGGTGAAGTAGGCCGCCTCGCCGAGCGCCTGCTTGCCCGACTCAGCAGAGGCCATGAGCTCTGCGTCAAAACCCATGCCGCTCATGATGCCAAAGCCCTCGCAGTAAGCCTGTCCGCTCTCGTCGGTCCAACGCAGCTCGCCGATGTCAAGGGGCGTGGGATCAAGCTCGTGGCACGCCTTCGCGATCGCTGCCGGCTCAGGCCCGTTGCCCAGGTTGGCGAACAGCAGGTTGGCGGTGCCAGACGGAAAGACGCAGCTGGGTACGTTGCGGTTGCGCAGGGCGTAGAGCGCATTGGTTACGGTGCCATCACCGCCCGAGATGATGATCAGATCAAACTCCTCCGCATCGAGGAGCAGATCGGCTACGGGGGTGGTGGGCAGCGGCGTGCGCATGACGCACTCGTCTCCGCTGCGCACGAGCTCGCGCTCGAACTCGAAGATGGCGTTTGACCCAAAACCCGAATGGAGGTTGTGAATGATGAGGCTTCTCATGGCTCTCCTTGTGCTCACCATGTGCATCGCGCATGCGTTAGGTATGATGGTTCAGATACTGCTTAGTGAGGTCCTGTCTCTAAAGATGGTACCCATTCGGGTCTTTCAGGAGAACGACGCGTGTACATTTCTGCATTTGATGAGCTTGCATCTTTCTGTGAGCGTGCCTCTACCTCGAGGATTCTGGCTGTCGATACCGAGTTTCTGCGGGAGAGAACCTACTATCCCAAGCTCTGCCTCATCCAGATTGCCACCCATGACGAGTCGGCCGCAGTCGACCCGCTGCTAATTGACGACCTCTCGCCTTTGGTTGCCCTGCTCACCGACAAGCGCATCACAAAGATCTTCCATGCCTGCACGCAGGACCTCGAGGTCATCCTCTGCTCGCTCGGCGTCGTGCCCGAGCCCATCTTTGACACCCAGCTCGCTTCCGCCTTCCTCGGCATGCGCCAGCAGGTTGGCTATGGTGCGCTCGTAGAGCACTATACGGGCGTCCACCTGCCCAAGGCTGACTCGCTCACCGACTGGTCCCGTCGCCCGCTCGACGAGGAGCAGCTCTCCTATGCCGAGGACGACGTGCGCTACCTGCCTGGCATCTACGACGCGATGATGACCCAGCTCGTGGCCAAGAATCGCCTGGGATGGCTCAGGCCCGAGATGGACGTGCTCACCGACCGCTCCCGCATCGAGCGCGTGCCCGAGCAGGCCTACCTGCATCTCAAGCGTGTCTCGTCGCTCACGAGGCGTCAGTTGGCGGTTGCCCGGGAGCTCTGCGCATGGCGTGAGCGTCGTGCCGCCGAGCGCAACGTGCCGCGCAAGTGGGTGGTCTCGGACGAGATTCTCCTTGAGCTCTCCAAGCGCAGCCCAAAGACCGTGGACAGGCTTCGCCGCATCCGCGGCACCGAGCAGCTCTCCGCCCAGGATGCCGACGCCATGGTGCGTGCGGTGCGCAAGGGCCTCGCCATGGGCGTTGACACCATACCCGCGCCCAAGCGCCGCGAGCGCAACTCCGCGGAGGCGGAGGGTGCCATCGACCTCATGAACGCGCTCTTGCGCATCATCGCCGATCGCTCGGGCGTGGCACCGCAGCTCATCGCCACCAGGGACGACCTGCTCGACCTCGCACAGGGCAACGAGGGAAGCCGTCTCAGCGAGGGCTGGCGCCACGAGCTTGCCGGTGCCCCGCTGGAGCGCCTGCTCTCGGGTGAGATCGGCCTTACCGTCAAAGAGGGGCGCGTCGAGATACTCTAGGGCGGCGCCCTCAGAATGGCTGCTTTGTAACAGCTGCTGGCCCACAGGCGCATCTCACGTCATTAATGGCGGGGGATGGGTATAAGCTATGGGTACGTGCGTTGGCAGAGAGCCAGCGCAACCCATGCGATTGGAGATCGGGCATGCTTTATTACGACCTTCCATACCTGCTCATAGCCCTTCTGTCCATGGTGCTTGGCGCACTGACCCAGGGGTACATCAATAGCGCCTACCGCAAGTGGTCACAGGTGCCCACGTCGCTGGCGGGCAGCGGCGCAGACGTGGCTCGAAGGATGCTGGATAGCAACGGGGCAAGCGAGGTGGGCATCGCCCGCATCGGTGGCCACCTGACCGACAACTACGACCCCCGCAGCAACATGCTCAACCTGTCGACGGACAACTATGGTCGCGGTACCGTGGCCTCGGTCGCCGTCGCATGCCACGAGGCTGGCCACGCCATTCAGAACGCGTCGGGCTACAGTCTCATGAGGCTGCGCACCGCACTGGTGCCAGCGGTCACCTTCACGTCCCGCACCTGGGGCCTGCTCTTTATCGCGGGCATCATGTTCAACATCATGGGCCTGCTCAAGCTTGCGATTGCCTTCTTCGCCGTGTCCGTGCTGTTCCATCTGGTCACGCTCCCGGTTGAGATCGACGCCTCGCGCCGTGCCGTCCAGTATCTGGGCACGGTGAGCGATGTCGACCAGGCGGGCGCCAAGGAGGTCCTGACGGCGGCTGCTCTCACCTATGTCGCCGCGGCGCTCATCTCCGTGCTGCAGCTGATGTACTACATGAGCCGTACGAGGAGCCGTGACTAGCCGATGGCTCAGGCTCAACCAGTTTCGGTAAGTGACGCCGTTGGCCTTGCAAAGGCAACCGTGGACAACATGCCTACGCTGCTCGTTACGGGCGAGGTCTCTGGATTTCGGGGGCCCGCCCGTACCGGGCACTGCTACTTTCAGCTAAAGGACGATTCGAGCGCGATGGATGCCATCGTGTGGCGCGGCATCTACCAGTCGAGTGGCGTGCAGCTGCGTGACGGCCTGCAGGTGTTGGTGGCGGGACACTTCCAGGTATACGCGCCCACCGGAAAGCTCTCCTTCGTCGCTCGCAGCCTCGAGGTCTCCGGCGAGGGGCTCCTGCGCCAGCAGGTGGCGGCGCTGGCGCGTCGCCTTGAGGCCGAGGGGTTGATGGACCCCGCCCGCAAGCGCGCAATTCCCGTCTTCTGTACGCGTGTGGCCGTGGTCACCTCGCCCACGGGTAGCGTGATCGACGACGTGAAGCGTACCCTCGCACGTAGAAACCCGCTGGTAGAATTGCTTGTCTCGGGCTGCGCCGTGCAGGGTGAAGGCGCACCGCAGCAGATCGTCCATGCATTGGCGCGCGCCGCTGCCGCTCAGCCGGACGCGATTCTGCTCGTACGTGGCGGAGGCTCCTTCGAGGACTTGATGACCTTCAACGACGAGACGCTTGCCCGCGCCGTTGCTGCCTGCCCCGTGCCGGTGGTCACGGGCATAGGACACGAGCCCGACACTTGCATTTGCGACATGGTGGCTGACCGCAGGTGTTCGACGCCTACGGCGGCGGCCGAGTCGGTGGCGCCTGCGTTTGACGAGATCCTGCGTAGCTTCCAGGATCGAAGGCGCAGGTTGGCGCACTCCATGGGCGCGCTGCTCGCCCAGCATGGGCAGCTGCTCGACACCCTTGACGCACGTGGGCGTCAGGCGGTTCGTGGTGAGCTCTCGAGTCTCGAGCTCACGGTGCGAGCGCTAGCCGGGCGTCGATGCCTGAGCGAGCCCGAGGCCATGATCCAGGATC
Source organism: uncultured Coriobacteriaceae bacterium (assembly GCA_902790135.1). GTDB lineage: Bacteria > Actinomycetota > Coriobacteriia > Coriobacteriales > Atopobiaceae > UBA1367. Next base: position 71,116 of record CADAQM010000001.1, on the reverse strand, counting down.
GTACAGACCAGCTCGAGCTTACGGCGCAGCGCCTCCACGAGGGAGCGCCGCGCTCGCTCGCGCTCCTCGCTACGCGGGTGGATGCTCTCGCGGCGCATCGCTGCCTGCAGGATCCGATGGCACCTGTCAAAGAGCGGCGCGAAAGGGTGGAGCATCTTTCTGAGCGGCTTGCGGATGCGGGACCGCGCATCACGGCCAACTTGGCAAGTCAGCTGAACACGCTGGGTCTGCGTACTCGCGATGTCGGTCCTCGTCTCCTGAGGCAGCATGCGGCCACGCTTGCTCAGGGGGCCGCGCAGCTAGATGCCCTTTCGCCGCTCAAGGTGCTCTCGCGTGGCTATGCCATCGCACGTGATGCCGACGGGCATGTGGTATCAGACGCGGCAAGGCTTGACAAGGGTGACGAGATTTCGGTGTTGCTGGGTACCGGTGGCGTGTATGCCCAGGTGACGGACACCTTCGATGCGGACGATACGGCCGCGAGACGTGCGGCTGGGAATGGGAGGCAGTAATGGCAGACGAGCTGCGCAATGTCGATGAGATGACCTTCAAGGAGGCGTCGATCGAGCTCGAGACGATCGTGAGGGCGCTTGAGAAGGGCGACCTCGAGCTCGAGGAGTCTCTCGAGCGCTATGGTAGGGGAGTGGAGCTTCTTGCAAGCCTGCGCGAGCGCCTGGCAAAGGCCGAGCAGCGCGTGCAGGAGCTGACCGACCAGGCAGAGGCTCCTGCCCAGCTGGTCGACACCGCCTCAGCGCCTTCGACCGCATTTCTCGACGAGTAGGTTCAACTAGAGGGGGAATCCCATGGATGACTGCATCTTCTGCAAGATCGCCAATCACGTGATCGAGTCCGACTACGTCTACGAGGACGATCTTGTCTGCGCGTTCCGCGACATGAACCCTGCCGCGCCCACCCATGTGCTCGTGGTGCCCAAGGCCCACCACGAGACCATCGTGGACGGTGTGCCTGCCGAGACCCTCGCGGCCATGGCGCATGCCATCGACGAGGTGGCCAAGGCGGAGGGCGTCAGCGAGAGCGGCTTCCGCGTGATAACCAACGCAGGTCCCGACGCCGATCAGGTGGTCAAGCATCTGCACCTGCACGTGCTCGGCGGCCGCTTCCTCGGAAGCTCGCTTTTGGCCGAGTAGCACGAGTTGTTCCCGTCTTGCGTGGATACGGTTGGCAGGGGATTTGGGAACCTAGTTTTTGTGCAACAGACGTATGATTAGATACAGTCGCTTTGACAAGGTATCACCTGAGAGGGGAATTGCATGAACGTTCTGGTCATCAATGCGGGTAGCTCGTCGCTCAAGTTCCAGCTGCTCGATGTGGACACCCGTGAGGTCTACGCCAAGGGCAACTGCGAGCGCATCGGCATCGACGGCGCATTCGTGGGCTACGAGTCCATCGCTGTCGAGGGCAAGCAGAAGATCGAGGCTCCGCTGCCTGATCACAAGACGGCTATGCAGTATGTCATCGACATCATCAATGCCACTGGCAAGGACTTCATCGGCATCGGCCATCGCGTCGTTCAGGGTGGCTGGTACTTCCCCGAGAGCAAGGTCGTCACCGACGAGTCGCTCGGCTGGGTTCGCGAGGTCGCCCCGCTGGCACCGCTGCACAACTATGCCGAGGCTGACGCCATCGAGGTCTGCCGTGAGCTGTTCCCCGACAAGGGCAACGTGGTCGTGGCCGACACCTCCTTCCACTATGCGATTCCCGAGCGCGCGCATCGCTACGCCCTTCCGCGCGACGTGGTCGACAAGCTGCACATCCGCAAGTACGGCGCCCACGGCACCAGTCACCGCTACATCTGGCGTGCCACCAAGGAGTTCCTCGGCGACGACGTTCACAAGCTCGTGAGCTGCCACCTCGGCTCTGGCGCCTCGCTGTGCGCCATCACTGACGGCCGCAACATGGACACCACCATGGGCCTCACCCCGCTCGATGGTCTCATCATGGGCACCCGCTGCGGCACCATCGACCCGGCTACCGTCTGCTACCTGCAGCGCGTGGGCGGCTACACGGTCGACGAGGTCGACACCATGATGAACAAGCAGTCCGGCCTGCTGGCCATCTCTGGCATCAGCTCTGACTCGCGTGACATCGAGCTTGCTGCCGACGACGGTGACAACAACGCCCGTATGGCCATTGAGATGTTCGCCTATCGCACGGCCCAGCTCGTCTGCGAGATGGCTCAGGCCAACGAGGGCATCGACACCATCGCCTTCTCTGCTGGCATCGGCGAGAACTCTTCCACCATGCGTGCCGAGGTCGCCAAGAAGCTTGCGTGGCTCGGCGTCAAGATCGACGACGAGAAGAACCGCGTCCGTTCCGACAAGGTCCGCGACATCTCCGCTGCCGACAGCAAGATTCACGTGCTCGTCGTTCCCACCAACGAGGAGTACATGATCGCCCTCGACGTTGCCGAGCTGCTCGGCTAAGTCCGACCTGCATTTGTGCTGACTCTGATGCCCCGGAGCACTCTGCTCCGGGGCATCTCGCTGTGGGAGGTGCCATGGAGCCGTTTGAATACCGTACGATCAGTTCCCAGGAGCTCGGACGCTATCGCATCGAGCTGGGTGAGCTCACCACTCCCGAGGGCCCCTCGCCGTATTCCATTGTGCGGATGCGTGGATTTTCCTGCTGCTTCGTGACGGTGGAAGGGCGCCTCGCCATGGTGCGCCAGTATCGGTATTCGGTTGGTAGCTGGCAACTTGAGCTTCCGGCTGGCGGCATCGAGCGGGGAGAGACCCCACGGGAGGCTGCAACCCGCGAGCTTGCTGAGGAGGTGGGCCTCGTCGCAGGCGAGCTTATCGACCTTGGCATGGTCTATCCCTCGGTAGGCTCCACTGACGAGCGCTGCCATATTTTTGCGGGTAAGAGCACGGGCACCTGTGCACGAAACCTTGACCGTGGGGAGCAGACCGAGCTGGTGCTCTTGAGTCGTCAAGAGGTCGAGCGGATGATTGACGATGGGTCTGCCGTCTATCCGGCGCTTTACGTTGCCTGGCTCAAGCTCGAGCGTCTGGGCTTGCTCGACAAACTGTTCGGCTAATCTTCACTCACCTCCACGAACACGACAATCGTGCGCCATGGCTGTCCTGATAGTTCAGACGAGCAGGTGACAAGCGTCACTGCGGATCGTGCTTGGCCAGCAAGAGACTCGGCATCTGCCGAGCTTGCCCCCGCGTCTGCCACAAGATCCCTAAGCCAGGGCTCAAGTCCATCTTCGCGCAGGTCAAAGCGTTGAATGTCTGCATACCATGCGTTGCGGCGCGAAGCGCAGTACGGTACGAGGCGTGTTGTACCACCCGACGGCGTGCTCCACTGACAGACCCCGATGCTATCAAACACCTCCTGTTGATATGCCTTTTGGAGTGCGCTGAACTGTCCTCCGAGATAGAGTCGATGCCCATAGACCAACCGGTGGATGTCATCTGCTGTGCAGCGATGATCAAGGAAGGGCACTCCCGTGAGCGCACGATTGCCCCACAGGTCATGCTGAAGGTAATAGCTCATGTCACCATTCGAAGGCGCCATGACGGGCAGGTCTATGTCTGATCCCTCCACCCGAACCCAGGCCGCCACGTCTGGGTTGATCGTCTTGAGGCTTTCCCAGTCGAGCCCTGACTCGACGTTGATGTCGGGACCGTGGTAGACGCGCACGTCACGTTGTGCGTGCACCTCATCGGAGAGTGCCTTGAGCGCGTGGGCTTCCCGCTTCTGAACAAGCACAAGCGTAAGACCAGAGACGAGCAGCAGCCAGCCGAGAAGCCTGACAGCAACGGTTGTCCTCCCGTATCGCATGGCGTTCACGTCCGTCCCCTAACTTCACGTCCGTGCACCTGACGACCCATGAGTCTGGCCGTGCGCACGATGAGCAAGACCACCAAGGCTATGCCCGCAGCAGCAAGCAGGCTGAGCAGGGGGCGTGCCTGCCTGCTTGTCGCAACGGCGCGCAGTTGGCGCGTTGGCTGTTGCGGAGTTGCCTTGTATGGGACGCGTTTTCCATGAACCAGTAATCGATGTGAGTTGATTGCATATGGCGTGCAGGTCACAAGCGTGCAGAGGTCCTGGCCCCCTACGATCTGACAGGCGTCTGGCGCGTCCTTGGGTAGGACGACCTCAGTCGAATAGACCTCGTAGCTGTATGCGTCTCCGAGCACATGAAGCGTGAACACGTCTCCCTCCGAAAGCCTGTCGAGCTGGTCGAACATGCGTGTCTTCTCCATGGCGCTGTGTGCCGCAAGCACGCAGTGGCTGGATGTTCCTCCTACGGGTAGCGATGACCATGACAGATGGCCGACTCCCATGGAGAGCGTTGCGTCGCTCGTGCCGTGGTAGATGGGTTCTCGCACCGCTATCGCCGGGATTTCGATCCAGCACATGGCTGCCATCTGCGTATCGCTGAGCTGCTCCTCATAAGGCGAGATCGATTCGTTCTCAATGCGATGTGCCACCTCGAGGATGTCATCCTGTCCCTCGTTGCCCCCTTTCATGCCGGCATTGTTCAAGGAAGCCCCCTCGCCGCCCAGGCTCAGGTTATATGCCTGCGCCTGGGCGAGCGCTACGAGGCGCCTCTCGTCATTGGTCTCGTCGACGCGGTCTGTGATTCCCGAAATCACCTGGTCGGCCTTGGCGGAGGAGTACAGGTCACAAGCTACGGGCTCGAGCGCGTTCACGAGGCCAAAGGACAGGAGGGCCATCAGGAGCAGGTCGATCATGTGCCTGCGCATCCCCGTACCATTGCGAGAGCGCCTACGCGTCTCCTTGCGCCTCGTGGCCCTCCTGCGCGCTCCAGTCATGCGTGGGTTCCTTTGTGTCGACTTCGACGCAGTCCCATGACGGCTGTGCACGCTAAGCCACTCATGCCCGCTAGGGGCATGTCGACTCCGTCTCCTCCGGTCAGGGGCATCGGCAGCTCGTCAACCGTCTTGTTCCTAAAGACTGCGCCATCCTCGTCGCCTGTCACCTCTGTCGTGAGACTGCCATCGTCTTGGACTTTCACATCTACAGTGACATGCTCCTCATGGCTGTCGTAAACAATCAGCTCGTTGGTGCCGACAATCTCCTTGATGGTGTAGACATGGCCGCCCGCCTGCGTCACGTCGTAGGTGATGGGATCGAACGCCACGTTGCCCTTGGCATCGTTGCTCTTGGTCTGCAACACGGTGCCCTGCTCATCGCTCAATGTGAAGGAGAACATTCCTTCCTCAAGTCGAAGGTTCTGGCTCACCCCATCGAAGAGCTTGGTCGCGCTCAGAGTCACTGACGTGCTCAGGGGAGCATCTACGCAGGGGTCGTCCGTCAGGTCCAGTAGCTCCCCGTCTGAGCTCACGTTTACCGACTTCGACCAGCTCTCGTTGAGAAGATACCCAGCGGGCGGCTGTGTCTCCATGACGGTGTAGCTGCCATAGGGGAGGGCATCGGCCTTGGTCGCTGCAATGCCGTCCTCGCCACTCGTGATGGTGAGGCAGACCTCTCCCGGCGCATATGCCTTGCCATCCACGACGACCTGCCCAGATGAGCTATTGGTGATTGAAAAGCATGCGCCAGCCAAGCCCTGGCCATCGGCGTTTGCCTTGCGAACCTTAAGCCCCCCACGGATGACCTTCTCGCTTATGTCCAGTGGCTCATAGCGCGTCGCAATTCTGCCAAGATTGCCGTCATAGACGATATGCTTGATCTCAGGCACGTCATCGTTGATGCGGTATCCCTCGGGCGCCTTCGTCTCGGAGATGGTTAGCGTCCCAAGGGGTAGACAAGCATTGCCATCAGCTGAGAGGTACAGGTCGTCGCCGGAAACCATATGGTCTTCGTCGAGGCATGCAGATCCGTTGGCATCGGTCTTGACTACCCAGCTGCGTGTCGGAGACTCGGGAAGCGTCTCTCGTTCATAGTTGCCTGCATAGTACGAGATGATGAACTCTGCACCTGCCAGGCTGGCGTTGCCTTGTGCTTGCGCCTCCTTGAGGTCTGCGTCCGTCTTTTGTGCGACTGCCTCGACGATGTCCATTGCGGGGGCTTCTTTGCACTCGAGTACCGTGGCCTTGTTCTTGACAACCGTCACCTTGTGGACAACGTCGTCGAGAAGGTACCCGGGGGAGGGCTTGGACTCCTTCACCCAGTAGGTGCCTTCGGAGATCGATAGTTTGTTGCTTGCGCCCTTTCCATCAGTCTTGAGAGTACCTACGACGGCGGTGCAGGCCTCGTTGCTGTAGACCCCATACTCGGCACCCTCCAGGCTGTAACACGCGTTCGAGTCAGTGATGTCCGATGATGAAGGCGTCTTTTGTAGAGAGAGGGTTCCTGGTTCGAGTGGCGCATCGGTTACGCCGATGCTGTTCTTCTGCAATCCAACGACGTTGAGGGTGTAGGTCTTGGTGTCAAGAGCATAGCCTTTCGGTGCACGGTATTCCTTGACGCGATAGGACCCCGCGGGAAGGGAAGCTGCAGGATCATTTGGATGGGGGCTCGTGCCGCTTCTCCACGTGCGAAGGGTTCCGTTGCCACTTGAGTCGACATAAAAGTATGTCCCGGTTCCGGTCTTTCCGTCTTCTTTGAAAACAGAGTACGCTGCTCCCGCCAGGGAGTAGTTGGGGTTACCAGTGGTGATTGAAGGCTTACTCGAAGACTTCTTAAGACTTGGAGTCCCCTTTAGGATTCCAGTCATCAGCAGCATCTTCTGTTTTGAGCTGTCGATTGGGTTACATTTGAGCGCATAGTTGTTTTCTGGGGCCCAGGCGACGTTATTGGAGGAGGATGCCCAGCTATTCGCTCTTTTTACGAGAGATTGAACGGCCTCACGATAAGGTTCTTTTATATCCATGCAGAACGACGAGTTGGCATTGCCTCCATTATCAGTCATGACCCAAATGGCATACTGCGTTATGCAGCGCGCTTCCGTGCTGCTCCATTCCCGTCCATTTATAGTGCGCGTTGTTGGGTAGCCATGGTAGAGCACGTACCCAAGAGCACCGGTGATGCGGTCGCTCGAGACTTTGGTCTGAAGGGTCGAGCCGCCGCCATTCACGTGCAGCTCTATGCAATACATGACCGATCCATCGGCGGCAGTGTGGAAGCGCACCCTCTGACCGTAGGTGCTCTTGGGTATATAGGATCCGTTATTCACGGTTATCACATCACCAGGAGCAGCCGCGGCATACGCCTTGGTGGGTGGCGCAAGCGTGACGAGGCTCACCAAGACTGCAGCCCAAAGTGCCAACATGCCCTTCCTAAGTCCTTCTGTCATGAGCTCTCCTTTCTGCACTCAGCTGCGGTGGCGCGAGGATCGTCTGGCAGCAAGACCCACTGCCGCAAGCACCACAAGTCCCGTGCCCAGACCGACTGGTCCCCTCAAGCCCGTCTGTCCCGTTAGGGGCATCGGGATCAAGCGTTCGTTAGTCACTTGAATGGTCACTGAGCCAGCATCCCCATCGACCGTGTTGACTTCGGCGATTCTCGCGGTATCAGGTCCTTCACCATCGGCGTCGGAGATGTTTGACGAGAGTTTGGCAAGCGAGATGGTCTGTCCGTTGAGCTCCGAGTTGACTGCGATGGTGATGCCCTCATTGAGGCGCAGGTAACCCTTGGGCGCAGTTGTCTCGGAGATGATGTAGGTGCCCTCATCGAGGCCACGGACTTCAAAGGTTCCGTCACCTGACGTCACAAACTCATGAGCAGAGGAGGCGAGCGATCCGTCTGCCTGTACGTAGAGTCCCCTCGACTCCTCGTCGGAGTTCTTGTCGCTTACGCGGATGGTGAACCCAGCACCAGAGATGGGCTCGCCCGTCTGCTTGTCCACCTTCGACAATGACAATCGGTATGCAAAGACGCGGACGGGGACCTCGTTGGTGTGACCGTCGCCCTGGCTAACGGGGTCATCGGTATAGGTGAGGTAGACGCTGTTGAGGTTGCCAGTACCGCCTATGGCGCGCCGGTCGGTCATGTGCGCTGTGTACTCGACAGTGATCCTGGTGTCTTTGCCTATGGCAAACTCGCCCCACGCCTGATCTTTGAGATTGTCGAAGTCGACGACAAGTACGTTGTCCTCGAATGTTGCGGAGAGTTTCTGGCCATCCACCTCTACCTCTTGGTCACCCACGCGTACCGTCAGAGCGTCGGCCAGGTTCTTGCCTTCGGGAATCGTGATGCTCAAGCCTGGCTCTAGCGTGTCGGTGAAGCGATAGTGATAGCTGTCATAGGCACCGAAGTTTGCGGGAAGCGTGCCCGTGAGGCGATAGCCGAGATCTTGTGTCGTGTTGGCATCTGCCACCTTACCCCAAGAGCCCGTGGAGTCCTCGCGGACCTCCTTGTCGACGGTGGGTACCGAGCTCTTCTCATCTATCTCGCTGGTAGACCCACCAAGTGGAATCCAAAGCGGGGCGGTTCCGGACTCATTTGCCGCATCGGTCGTGGAGTCGGTGGTCACAAAGAGCCAAAGGCCCTGCTCTCCGGAGAAGCTGGTCTGTGCTGCAACAGTCTCATGTTCGAGTGAGGTGTCGCTCGCGAGGGCACGAGCGAGGTTTTGCGAGAAGCTGAGTGCCGCAGTCGTACGAGGCGTGGTGGCAGCTCCCACGTCAGCAGGAGATCCGCCGATGGATTCCCCGACGAACTCTGCGGCAACCTGTGCGTTGTCGTGTGCGTCCTCGCCTGGATGCTCTCTTGCGAGCCACTCTCGATATCCGTTCTCATCGATAAAGGTGAGCAGAGCCCTCTGCATGTCCTCGGATGCCCACTGTATGTTGGTCGCCTTGTCCTCGGACGAGATGTGCGCCGTAAAGAGCAGAAAGGCATCGTACGTGGCTCCCTGGTTGTGGTGCTGCCGAATGGTGATGGTGCCCGTATCGGCAAGGGCTTGCTGGGGTGCCAGCACCGTACCCGTCACCAGGGAGAATGACAGGCCAGCCATTATGGATGCGTGCAACACGCGTTGCTTGTGATGGTACATGGAGCTCCTCCTTCTTTCTTTAGGCCTAACGGCGTCTGCGATAACGCTTCTTGTGGGATGTCGCTTCGCGTGCATGCGAGAGCAGCAGTATGCCGAGCCCACCACCCCCAAGCACTGCGGCAACAGGGCCGCCTCCGGTCTGTGCAAGGCGTTCGATTCCAGTGCCAAGCGGCTCGTCTGTAACCGAGATTTCGATCTGTCCCGACGTTGCGTCGATGCTCTCGACCTGCGCCTGATTGCCGGTGAGCTCGGATTCGATGCGTTTGACTGCCAGATCTGAGGCATCGAGTTCGGACGTGATAGTGAGTACGAGGTCGTTTGTCAGCGTGCTGTAGCCGTCGGGAGCCTCGTTCTCCTTGAGCGTGTAGGTGCCCTCGTCTAGGCATGGGATGCGAACTCGGCCATCGTCGCCGGTGACGAAGTCGTAGGGGTCTGATCCGAGCGACCCGTCTTGCTGGACGTAAAGATCCTCATCTTGTGACTTGAGGCTGAATCTGGCGCCCTTGAGGTTCGTCTCGCCATCCGTTCCCTTCTTCTGCAGCTCAAGGGCGTAGCCGAAGACCTTGTTCACGACTGTGTTGGTCTGCCCGTCCCGCTCGTTGACGGGGTCGCTGGTATAGACGAGATAGGCCTCGTTGGGATTGCCCTCAGCTCCGATGCGAGCAGCCTGCGTGAGATGTGCCTGATAGCGAACGCAGATGGCGCTCTGAGCGTTAATACCGTATGCCTCCCAGTAGTCACTTAGAAGGTCGGGGAACTCGATGGAGAGCGTTCCCTGGTCATAGGAGAGGATGAGGTTGGAGCCATCGGGTTTGGCAAGGGTGCCGTCGATGGTGATCTTGATTGCGTCTGCGAGACCCGACTGTGAGACAATCGCGGGCTCGATTCCCTCTGAGAAATGGTCCACGATGCGATAGTGGTAGTGGCTGTAAGAGCCGAAGTTCTCGGGAAGCGTTCCTGTCAGGTTGAACTCTAGGTTTTGGCCACGATTCGCGTCAGCAAGTCTTCCCCAGGAGCCGTCCGAGTCCTCTCTGACCTGCTTGTCAATGGTGGGAAGCGAGCTTTTGTCCGCAATCTGGGTTGGCTCTTCTGTGACGGGGATCCAGATCGGAGCCGTGCCAGCCGAATCTTTGTCATTCGCGCCAGAACTCACCAATAGCCACAAGCCTTGCTCGGCGGCAAACGCCTCTCCTGCCACGACGTGTTGGGGTTGCATTGCCGATGAGGCTGCAAGGGTTTTGGCAAGCCCATTGGAGAAGGAAGCGTTAGACGCCTGCGATGGCGTGGTCTCGTCTTGTGCGGCTGATGGGCTACCGATCGTGGCTGAGATGTACTCTGCCGCGTTCTGGGCCATCTCGCGCTGACCGTCACCAGGGTGATTTTGGGCAAGCCAATCACCATATCCCTGATCGTCCAGGTAGGGGAGAACCAGGTCGCGCATCTCATCCGTGGCCCATGTGACGTTGGTGGCTACGCCGTCAACGTCAACATCAGCGGCAAAGACCTGATAGGCATCATAGGTGGAGCTGTCGCCCTGAGAGCTCGCGAGAGTGAGCGTCCCTTGCTCGGCCCGTGCGTCTTTGCCGTTTGACCCCACCAGCAGAAGACACCCCATCAGAGTGATGAAGAGCAGAACGATTGGGCGAAGTCCCTTTCGATCTTTAGAGTGTGTAACCATGCGACTCCTTCCTGAGAACTGTCACGAGAGAAGGGGCATGGCAGCAGGCCAAGGCTATGAGAATCGTTGTCGAAAGGCTGCCATGCCACCCGCATACAACGCTACGTTGCGAAGGAGACGGTGAGCATGGCTGTCTGAATTGATATACGCGCCAGGTAGGTCGCAGGTAGGCGTCCAGTAGGTCGCATCTGAGAAAAGGCGGTTCACCTGCGCGGGCATCCGCTCTTTGTGTACCTACGGCAACACCCAAATGGCGTGATCATGTGGAGGCATGCACACAAAACGAGGGCCTCGCGCCGTCACGCGAAGCCCTCGTCTCAAAGAAAACTGCAGCTAGAACTAGAAGGGACGCATTACGAAGGTGCGCGTGGTGCTCTCGCCGGGCTCAAGGAAGATCATGCCCTGCTTGTGCTCGAACACGTCGTCCTCGTCCGTTCGTGTCGCGGTTCCGCACCAGGGCTCCAGAGCGACAAAGGGGGCGCCACCAGCAGCCGACCAAACGCCCAGGTAATCGAAGCCGTCGAAGTCGACTCGCATGCCGTGTCCGGCTGGCCCAACAAGCGTTACGGTGCGACCGGGCACATCCTCGAAGGTGAGCGTGTCGACATCGAAGAGCTCGTGCGTGAGCGGCAGGGTGTCGGAGTCCTCGAGCAGAGTGAAGCGCGTGCCCCAGTCAAGCAGGCCCGTCTCGGTGCTGATGGTCGGGGAGGTGTAGCTCCACGGCTCAGCAAACTTGAGGGCATAGTCAGAGAAATCGGCGGTGTCGCCAGGAGCCGGCACATTGAACGCGGGGTGGCCGCCGACCACGAACGGCAGCGTGACGTCGCCGGTGTTCTCGACGTAGAACTCCTGCTCAAGGGCATTGTCTACGATGCGGTAGGTCATGCGCAGGCAGAAGTCGTAGGGGAACTTCGCGCGCGTGTCCTCGGAGGAGTTGAGCTCGTAGGTGAGAGAGTCGTCCTTCTGTTCGACAAGCGCGAAGTCGTAGTTGCGAGCCAGGCCATGGCGTCCGAAGGCGATGTCGCCCTGGGCGGAGGTGGCGCGGTCATTGCGGATGTTACCGACGATGGGGAAGAGCACCGGTGCGCAGCGAGGCCACCAACGCTCGTCACGCTGCCACAGATACTCGCCGCCGTCGAGGGTGAGGCTCATGAGCTGGGCGCCTGCGGAATCGACCGCTGCCGTCACTCGTCCACCTGAGATGCTGGTTACCGTGCCCATAACAAGACTCCCTTCTCCTAAACTGATAGCGTAATTGTCGCACGTCGACGCATCTGTGGCTTGAGGAGTCTGGAAAGCGGCGTCAGGTGTCGGCGCAGGGACAAGGTAGGGGTAGGCTTTAACCATGCTCCATGCGCTCGTGGAAAGCGCGGGTACGTTCACCGAAGGACATGCTCATTGGCAAAGAAGTGCTGGCCTACTCCCCAATACATCCACATAGTTATTTCTTTTGTTAACTCTTATTACCTTTTGTTCCAGATGGCCTAACCTATCCAAGGATAGTGCGTCATTCACATGACGTTTCTCTCAAAGGAGGTTTTATATGGCCATCCAGGACAGAATCGGTTCGTTTGTGAACTCCATCCGTTCGCACGGCCAGCGTTCGATCCAGGACCAGCTTGCCGCCTGTGGCCTCGCCGAGTGCCACGGCGCCATCATAGTCGATGCCGCTCCCGCCACGCTTGTGGAGAAGGCGATCAACCGTAACGAAGGTATCCTCACGTCCAAGGGAGCCCTGGCAGTCGAGACCGGCCGCTATACTGGCCGCTCTCCCGAGGACCGCTTCATCGTCGACACCCCCGACGTCCATGACAACATCGCATGGGGCGAGGTCAACAAGCCCTTCTCCGTTGAGAACTACAACCTTGTCAAGGAGGAGGTCGTCGAGTACCTGCAGGAGCGCGACCTCTATGTCGTGCGTGCAATCGGTGGCGCCGACCGTCGCTGGTTCCGCAAGTTCCTCGTGGTTTGCGAGCGCGCCAGCCAGGCTCTCTTTGCCCGCCAGCTCTTCGTGCGTCCCTCGCGCCGTCAGCTCGACGCCTACGGCATCCAGGACTTTACCGTGCTGTGCGCCCCCGGCCTCAAGCTCAATCCCGAGAAGCATGGCACCCATTCCGAGGCGGCCGTCCTGCTTAACTTCCAGGATCGGTGCATCATCGTTGCGGGCACCAAGTACTCCGGCGAGATCAAGAAGGCCGTCTTCTCGGTGCTCAACTACATCATGCCCGTCGAGGAGGGCATCCTGCCGATGCATTCCTCTGCCAACATGGATCCTTCCACGGGTGAGACGGCCGTCTTTTTCGGCCTGTCCGGCACGGGCAAGACTACCCTTTCTGCCGACCCCCAGCGCGTCCTGATCGGCGACGACGAGCACGGTTGGGCTGATGGTGGCGTTTTCAACTTCGAGGGTGGCTGCTACGCCAAGGCCATCAAGATCAGCTCGGCGACCGAGCCGCAGATCTACAACGCCATCCGTTTTGGTGCCATCTGCGAGAACGTCATCGTCGACCGTCACACGCGTCGTCCCGACTACTTCGACGACCGTCTGACCGAGAACACGCGCGTCGCGTATCCCATCAACTTCATCGACAACGCGGCTGCAATGGGTCAGGGCCGCTATCCCAACGTGGTCATCTTCCTGACGGCAGATGCCTTCGGCGTGCTGCCGCCGGTCTCGCGCCTGGACAAGAACGGCGCCATGTACCACTTCCTCTCCGGCTTCACCAGCAAGGTTGCCGGTACCGAGCGCGGCATCACCGAGCCTCAGCCCACCTTCTCGACGCTCTTTGGCGAGCCCTTCATGCCGCTTGACCCGCTGCGCTACGCAAAGATGTTCGGCGAGCGCATGGAGCGCTCCGGCACGCGCGTCTATCTCATCAACACTGGCTGGACCGGTGGCCCCTACGGCGTGGGCACGCGCATGGACCTTCCCTCCACGCGTCTTATGGTCACCGCCTGCCTTGAGGGCTCGATCGAGGACAGCAAGTTCGTTCATGACGAGATCTTCAATGTGGACGTTCCCCTGCGCGTCGAGGGCGTCGACTCCCGCGTGCTCAGCCCGCGCAACACCTGGACTGACAAGGACGCCTACGACAAAGCGGCCCGCAAGCTGGCAAAGATGTTCGAGGACAACGCTGCCGAGAAGTATCCGGACATGAGCGACGAGGTGCGCGCGGCTGGTCCGCACTCCGCTGCCTAGGTGTACCACATATTCGCAAATCGAAGGGAGGGTCCCACGAGAACCGTGGGACCCTCCCTTGCTTAACCGACTGATTAGTTTGCGCTACTCTGCGCTCAGAAGCTCGATCTCAAACGTGAGGGCCTTGCCGGCCATCTCGTGGTTGAGGTCGAAGGTGATGGTCTGGTCGTCCTTGGCTGCGACCGTGGCGGGCATGGGCTGGCCCATGGGTCCACCCAGCATGACACGCATACCGACCTGCGCGTTCTCGGCGCCTGGCATCTGTGCGATGGGAACGCTCATCAGCAGGTCGTCGCGGCGTGGTCCGTAGGCATCCTCCGGCTCAAGGCGGATGGTCACGGTCTGGCCGACCTCCATGTCGCGCACGGCGGCATCGAATCCGGCGATCATCTGGCCTGCCATGCAGGTGAACGACAGAGCCTCGCCGCGATCGCGCGACGAGTCGAACTTGGTTCCGTCATCAAGGGTGCCCACGTAGTGGACGCTGACCTTCTTGCCCTCGTTGCTCATGATTCCTCGCTTTTGTCGTAATGACACAACGCGCACCAGTGTAGCGGATGGGCCGTCACGTGCCACCGACGGGTCTCATGAAGGGGCGAATCTGCCCAACTCGCCCACGTAAGGAGGGGCGAAGGAGACCGTGTTACCAATGGTTCCGCGGTTTGCGTGGTGACAGACCCTGTATCGTGCAACTTATCCCGTTACTGTGTCACGCCACCCAGAGGTCCTATAAAAATGGTGCGACTCTGAGTACAAAAGTGCAGGTCAGCGAAACTTGAAGAAACCGTACTCGAGGCGGTGCTCCATGCGCGTTACACAGTAACGGGATAAGTTGCACGATTCTGCCCATCTCTTCCGCAAAACCTGGTTGACACCCAATTCTTTGATTGATTGCCTTAACAAAAGGCGTCGCCGCCCTTGCGAGCGACGACGCCTCGACTCAACGTATGCGGATGTGCTTTACGCCATCTGTGCCTGGACGGCGGTGATGGCAACGACGCCCACGATGTCCTCAGCGGAGCAGCCACGGGAGAGGTCGTTGACCGGGTGGGCGATGCCCTGCAGCACGGGACCGTAGGCCTCGGCCTTGGCGAAGCGCTGGACCAGCTTGTAGCCGATGTTGCCGGCGGCAAGGTCGGGGAAGACGAGGATGTTAGCGTTGCCGGGTACCTTGGAGTCGGGAGCCTTGAGCAGGCCAACGCTGGCCTCGAGGGCGGCGTCGAGCTGCAGGTCGCCGTCGAGGGCGAGCTCGGGAGCCTTCTCCTTGGCCAGGCGGGTGGCCTCCTGGACCTTCTCTGCGGTGTCGCCACCGGCGGAGCCCATGGTGGAGTAGGAGAGCATGGCAACGACGGGCTCGTCGCTCATCAGGCTCTTCCAGGTTGCGGCACTGGAGATGGCAATCTCGGAGAGCTGGTCAGCGTCGGGAGCGATGTTGAGGCCGCAGTCGGCAAACAGCAGCGTGCCCTCCTCGCCGTACTCGGTGGGGGTGCACATGATGAAGAAGGAGCTCACGAGCTTGGTGCCCGGGGCGGTCTTGAGGATCTGCAGCGCCGGGCGCAGAGTGTTGGCGGTGGAGTGGCAAGCACCGGAGACCAGACCGTCGGCGTCGCCACACTTGATCATCATCGTGCCGAAGTAGGTGGCATCGGCAACCTGCTCAAAGGCCTGCTCGGGGGTCATGCCCTTGGCCTTGCGCAGCTCGTAGAGGGCGTCTGCGTATGCCTGGCGCTTCTCGGCGGTGGCAGGATCGATGACGGTGACGCCATCGACGTCGATCTCGTCGGGGTTGCCGAGGATGACGAGGTCGGCAAGATCCTCGGCGACAATCTGGCGTGCCGCGTCGATGGTGCGCTGGTCCTCGCCCTCGGGCAGGACGATGGTCTTCTTGTCGGCCTTGGCCGCGGCCTTCATACGATTGAGGAAGTCGCTCATGTTGTCTCCATTCTTGCTGGGTAGTACATAGGCCCTGTGACATATGCGTAAGTTGGGCATTTAGTTGCCCATCTGTCCCATTATAGAGCGCAATGATAGAATCATGCGCAACATCGAGCAGTGCGCAGAGCGCACAACTCGATTATTTTATGTATCGGCTGTAGTTCGGGCTCTACATCCGTCGAAAGGACGTTCATGAGCATCACTAAGGGTCTACCGGCAAGCTTCGGGGCAGAGAGCTACGACGCGATCGTTGTGGGAGCGGGTTTCGCAGGGGCGGTGTGCGCCCGCATGCTGGCCGAGGCGTGTGGCACCAAGGTGGCGGTCATCGAGCGTCGCAACCACATTGCCGGCAACGCGTACGACTGCTATGACGAGGCGGGTGTGCTCGTTCATCAATATGGGCCGCACATCTATCACACCACCAACGACCGCGTGCACCAGTTCCTCTCGCGCTTCACCGAGTGGCTGCCCTACGAGCACAAGGTCCTCGCCAACATCCACGGCGAGCTCATGCCGGTGCCCTTCAACCACAAGTCCCTCAAGATGGCCTTTGGCGAGGAGCGCGGTGAGTATCTCTACCAGAAGCTGGTGGCTACCTTTGGTGAGAACAAGAAGGTTCCCATCATGGAGCTGCGCAAGAAGAACGACCCCGACCTCACCGAGGTTGCCGATTACGTCTACGAGAACGTCTTCCTCTACTACACCATGAAGCAGTGGGGAAAGACCCCCGACCAGATCGACCCCTCCATCACAGGCCGCGTTCCCGTCTTCGTGGGCGACGACGACCGCTACTTCCCGACGGCGCCCCATCAGGGCATGCCGGCCGAGGGGTATACCAAGCTCTTCGAGCGCCTTCTCGACCACGACCTCATCGATGTCTTCTTGGGCACCGACGTGCGTGACGTGCTCCAGATCAAGGGCGACCTCATCTACGTCTGCGACCATCCCTATGGTGGCGAGGTCATCTACACGGGCCAGCTCGACGAGCTCTTCGACCTCGACTTGGGCGCTCTGCCGTACCGCACGCTCGACATGCAGTTTGAGACCCTGCAGCAGGACCAGTTCCAGCCGGTAGCCACGGTCAACTACACCACCACCGAGGACTTCACCCGCATCACCGAGTTCAAGCTGATGACGGGCCAGGAGCTTCCCGGCGTCACCACCATCATGCGCGAGTACAGCAAGGCCTACGAGCCCGAGAGCGGCCAGACGCCTTACTACGCGATTCTCGAGGATGAGACCCAGGCGCTCTATCAGCGCTATCGCGAGAGGGTCGACGGCATCCTCAACTTCCACTGCGTCGGTCGTCTCGCAGAGTACCGCTACTACGACATGGACGGCGTGGTCGCTTCGGCGCTCGACCTCTCCGACGAGATCATCAGCAGCAACGGATAGTCATCAGTCAGCTATTGGAGTTACTTACCTAAGGACGGCTTTCATGCAGAAGACCATCACCTTTGGCATACCCTGCTACAACTCGGCAGAGTACATGGACCATTGCATCTCCTCGATCCTGCAGGGAACGGGCTACGCCCAGGACGTGCAGATCGTGGTCGTGGATGATGGTTCGACCAAGGACAACACCCTTGAGAAGGGCAAGCAGTGGGAGCAGGAGTATCCCACCATCGTCAAGGCGGTTCACCAGGAGAACGGCGGCCATGGCATGGCCGTTCTCAAGGCACTTGAGAACGCCGAGGGCACCTACTTCAAGGTCGTCGACTCAGATGACTGGCTGGATGCCGAGGCGCTGACGCTCCTGCTCGCCAAGCTGCGCCACTTCATCGAGTTCGAGACGCGCGTCGACCTCGTCATCAGCAACTACGTCTATGAGCATGTCGAGGACGCGAAGCAGACGATCATCGACTACCATGGCGTGCTTCCGCGCGGCAAGATCTTCACCTGGTCGAAGATCGGTCATTTCAACATGACCCAGAACCTTCTCATGCATTCGCTGTGCTACCGCACCGACGTCCTGCGCGATGGCGGCGTTCCGATGCCCGCGCACACCTTCTATGTGGACAACATCTACGCCTACGTGCCCCTTCCGCGCTGCAAGACCATCTACTACCTCGACGTCGACCTCTACCGCTACTTCATCGGTCGCGACGACCAGTCCGTCAACGAGGCGGTCATGATCAGCCGCATCGACCAGCAGCTGCGCGTCACGCGCATCATGATGAAGGCCTACCACCTCTACGAGGATGTCGAGGAGGCCAAGCTCCGCAGCTACATGATGGACTACTTCACCCTCATGATGGCCGTAAGCTCCATCTTCTCCAAGATGAGCGAGGAGCCCGACGCCATGCCCAATCTCGAGCAGCTCTGGGAGGACCTCAAGCAGTTCGACCAGCGTATGTATCGACGCGCGCGCATGGGCGTGATGGGACTTGCCACCAACCTGCCGGGCGAGTGGGGCAAGAAGACCACCATCGGCATCTATCACGTCGCCCAGAAGCTGGTCAAGTTCAACTAGCGGTTCGTGGCGACAACCCGTGGAACCATGCGCGGTCTGGCTGCTTGGCACCAGGCCGCGCTTGCTATCGAAGACATGAGGCGTGCGTATGGGATCCGTGTTTGGATACGCGATAGGCCTGGTCCTTGCGATCATCCTCTGCGCTCTCCATTTTCACGATCAAAGGATAAAGGCGCAGACCTACGTAGGCAGGTCCTTGGCACGCGTGACCGAGAAGGGCTATACCAATCGTGACTGTTATCTAAGGTTTGTGTATTTCGCAGACGGGGGCAGATACGACGGAGTGGCGGTCGTATCAAGCTATAGATACGCTGGCATTCACGTGGGAGATAGGTTCATGATTCAGTTCGACACCGAGGACCCGTTTAGGTATTACGTCGACGACCGAGTCATTGGCGCGTGATGTCAGGAAAGGTATTGGCACGTGTGGCCTGCCTCAGCAGGCTCAGGAGAAAGGGGATGGAGGCACATGATACTTGCCTCGGCATCACCGAGAAGGCGCGAATTGCTCGAGGAGCTCGGCTTTGAGCTCGAGATTGTGCCCGCAGACATCGACGAGACGCGTCTTGAGGGCGAGCATCCTCGCGACCTGGTGCAGCGCCTTGCCCACGAGAAGGCATGGCATGTGCTTAAGGTCCACGGGTTCGGGCCTGATGGCTTCCTGCTCGCGGCCGACACCATCGTTTGGATGGGGGAGGAGGCCCTCGGAAAGCCTGCAGACGACGAGGATGCGCGCCACATGCTGCGCGAGCTCTCAGGCAAGACCCATCATGTCTCCACCGGCGTGAGCCTGCTCTATGGGGGCGGCAGCGGCTCCGACACGCGAGAGGCGTCCTTTGTGGAGACGACCAACGTCAGCTTCCACGAGCTCACGGAGGCGCAGATCGCAGCATACGTGCGCAGTGGCGAGTGCGCGGACAAAGCGGGCGCCTATGCCATACAGGGGACCGGTCGTCTTCTGGTCTCGGGAATTCGGGGAGACTACCCCAACGTAGTGGGACTTCCCGTCTGTCGCGTGGTACGCGAGATGGCGCTCCTTTCTGCAAGAGAAGGCGAGCAAGACATAGTGGAAAAGCTCTTGGAGGTGGCTCATGCCTAAGATCGAAAGCATTCGTCAGATTCCTGGTATCTTTGCCGGCCATGCAACCGACGCCGAGGCGGCTACGGGTTGCACGGTAATCGTCTGTCCTGCTGGAGCGACGGGTGCCGTGGACGTTCGTGGCGGCGCGCCGGCCACGCGCGAGACCGACCTGCTCCGGCCCGAGGAGACCGTGCAGGAGGTGCACGCCATCGTGCTGAGCGGTGGCAGCGCCTTTGGCCTCGCTGCCTCGACGGGCGTTGCCGAGGAGCTCGAGCGCCGCGGCATTGGCCTCGACGTGATGGTCGCAAAGGTTCCCATCGTGAGCGGCGCCTGTCTCTTTGACCTCGCCTGCGGCAGCGCCACGGTGCGTCCTGACGCAGCCATGGGTGCCGCAGCCGTGACTGACGCCTTCGAGCATGCGGATGAGCCCCTTCCGCGAGGCAACGTTGGTGCAGGCGCAGGCTGCACGGTGGGCAAGGTTGCCGGACCTGCGCGCTCCATGAAGACCGGTTTCGGCGAGCGTGTCATGCAGGCGGGAGATTTGGTATGCGGAGCCGTGACGGCCGTCAACGCGGTGGGCAACGTGGTGGATCCCGCTACGGGACATCCAGTCGCCGGTGTAATCTCCGCCGACGGGTCCTCGATCATCTCCGTGCAGGAGGCCTTCGCCGAGGCTGCCGCCGAGATGCCCCTGCGCACCAACACGACCATCTCCTGCATCGTGACCAACGCCAAACTGGACAAGGCACAGGCCACCAAGGTCGCGCAGATGTCTGCGGATGCCTATGCACATGCGATTCGCCCCACGCACACCACCAACGATGGTGACAGCATCTTTGTGCTGGCTACGGGAGAGGTCGAGGCGCAGGTTGACATGGTGGGCATGCTCGCCACCGCCGCGCTCGAGAACGCCATCGTGGATGCGGCAGAGACGGCTGTGAGCGCCTACGGCTACACGGCGGCATGCGACCTGTAGAGGACGTGCCGTTCATGCCCGAGCTTGCATGAGCTTAGGGTCGGTCCCGTCCCCAACGGTCGCCCCAGCGGGACCATCAACAGCCTCTCATTGCTGTGGAGGTTGCCAGACATAGAGGCCCTCGCCCGATGCGAGGGCCTCTATGAGTTCCAGGAGCTCCCGGTTGGGGTTGAAGACGGTCATGGTCACGTCGTCAGGCTCGGATACGATCATGGCGTCGTCCACCAAGAGGCAGAGGTAGCGCTGGAGCATCTCCTCGGCAATCCGCTCGGGGGAGGGGTTCGTCTCAGGCTCCTCGTCGATCGAGAGATCTCTGTAGCAGTTGAGCTTGAGTACCATGTTGATGTGCCGCTGCTTGATGTCGGCCAGACGCTGGCCCTTGAGAAAGTATCTCTCTACGGCAAAGTACTGTCCGGGGCTTGATGCCGGGACCTGCTTTGGCAGGATGTCGATGACCCAATAGGGCGTCTGCAGCAGCTCGTCTATCGTCATGTTGGCTACTCGGATGTCGAGACGTCAACGTCTGGCTCGATGTAGAGCTTGTAGTCGGGATAGGCATTGCCTATCTCCTCATAGAGGATCCTGAGGCCCTCGTCAGGCCTGATGTCAAAGCTCATCACAACGTCGAAGGTCATCTCCATCGTGCTGCCGTCAAGATAGAAGCCATGCACCTGAACTGCCCAGTCGTGGGCAAGCACCCTCTTGCGCACGTCGCTTTGGATTCTCGCGGCCTCGTCATTGCTGGTATTGAATGAGTAGAGGCTGATGCCCGTCAAAAAGACGCCGGTCTCGCGGTACACCTTCTTCTCGAGCTGGCGCGTGAGGCGGTCGACCTCCTTCACCGTCATGGTGTCGGGAAGCTCGATGTGCACCGACCCGAGGTTCTTGTCGGGGCCGTAGTTGTACAGCACGAGGTCGTACGCGCCGCGCACGGGCTCTTCCTCAGACAGGAGGCGCTTGATCTGATTGGTCTGATCGCTGTCTGCACGGACTCCCAGAATCTCGTCAAGGGTCTCGATCATCATCTCCACGCCAGACTTGATGATGATGACGGAGATGGCTGCGCCAACGAAGGCTTCGAGAGATATGCCGGTGAGCATGAAGATAACGGCACATGCCAAGACCGATGCGGAGAGGATTGCGTCAAAGAGGGCGTCCGAGCCAGAGGCGACCAAAGAGCCCGAATGCACCTTCTCGCCCCGTGCCTTGACATAGCGACCGAGCACGATCTTGACTAGCACGGCCACCCCGATGATCATCAGCGAGATCGGGGTGTACTCGGGCTTCTCCGGATGGAAGATTTTCTTGATGGACTCCACCACAGAAGTAATGCCCGCATAGAGCACGATGCCGGACACGACCATGGCGCTCAGATACTCTATGCGTCCACAGCCCAGTGGATGCTTCTTGTCAGGCAGCTTGCCGGCAAGCTTTGTGCCGACAATCGTGATGATCGACGAGAGGGCGTCGGAGAGGTTGTTTACCGCATCCAGAATGACTGCGATGGAATTGGAAAGAAGCCCGACGGCTGCCTTGAACGCCGCCAAAAGAACGTTTGCGGCGATTCCGATGATGCTGGTCCTGATGATGACGGCGTCACGGCTTGACTCCCGTGCCTGGGATACTGTCGTGTTGTCGCTCACCTTTGCTCCTTGTATTGTTCAATCATTCGTCGGGCTGCTGGCCGTCATGCGCCTTCCAGGCGCACTCGGTCACGTCCATGTCGGTGAAAACTGCCTTGAAGCTCGAGTCCTCAGGGCTGCAGGCATAGATGCCAAAGCGAATCGTGCCCGCACCTTCCCACATATGGCAGACGCGCATCTGGGAGAAGCTCTCTCCGTCAATCGAGCACTCGATGCAATAATCGTCCTCCCGACGACTGAAGCGATACCACATCACCTTGACGTCTGCGGGGATGGCCGTGGTCGCCCAATCGGAGTAGCCATGGTTGGTGACGACGGAGCCAAGATGCTGGAACTGCTCGTTCTCGTACTCGACCGAGCCCTTGAGCCAGTTCTCCGAGTCAAGGTACATGACGATGCCGCACTGGTCAAAGCGATGATGGCTCTCGGTGAAATCGGTCTTCACGACAAACGAGAAGAACTTTTCGTCGGTTCCCATCTGGAGCACGGGGGCGTTGTCGTTGCGGAAGTGATAGTACGTCCGCTGCCACAGGTCGGTATGTGGCGCGGTCGTGATCTCGATTCGTCCAGGCTCGATAAGGCAGTCTGCGGGCTCTCTGGTCCACCTGAAGTCTTGCGTGTTCATGCGACCGTCCATTCTGAAGTCATCTACTCGTTGGGTGCGGAGAGTAAGGCGACGGGTTCATAACCATCAACCTGCATAGACCAATACTACCGTCCACGTGTGCCCGGAGACAGATGCCTTCAGCCAAATGGTTTCAATCAGTTTTGAACGAAGAGGGATGCGATCAAGACGGGCGCCGCTAGGGCGAACATGATGAAGGCGGCTATGACAAACGACGCGAGAAGTGTCAGAAGGTACTTACGGGTTACGGCTCTCTCGCCCTTATCCCGATAGAGCTTGCCCGTGTTTCTGTTAATGGTGATAGTGATTTCCTCAGGGAAGGTCGCGAGGTAGTGTTCCCACTGGTTGTTGGGATCGTCAGTGAACATGACCTTGTGCTTCTTTCCCAGGTACTCCCATTTATAACGATACGAGGTCACGTATCGCCCGTGCTTCTCGTCGTAGTAGCTCATACCGGGACAATATCCGAGCGTCTCGTCGTAGTCCTTACAGGCGGTGTATGAGAGCGCGTTGGGGTCCTCTTTGCGGGCATTGAGCTTGTCCCTGAACGTCATTACGAGGATGAGCTCGATGACGGCGGTGAGTATCAGGTAGGCCAGCATATCGGTAGCTTCTCCTGTTTTTGAGAGGAGGATAAAGACTGCAGGCGTTGCGTCATAATCGTGGCCGCACCAAAAGCAAGAACTGGTGCGGCCTACGACAATTGGCTATTTGGATGCCTCGAATGTCCCGAAGACGAGGTCGAGAATCCCATCATTCGCGAGGTCCTCCGGGTTCAGCCGTGCATTGCTTACTTCCACCCACACGCGCACCGTCTTCCCGTTCGGAGCGGTAAACGGCATGCCCGCATAAAACCGCTCACCGCATAGCGTGATCTGCTCGTCGTTGGGACCAGTCTCTACTTCCTCAAACTGCTCGCATACATACAGGACTTCCGAACCGTTAACCGTCTTCTTCATCAGTCCGCTGACCTTGTAGGTCTCTGGGACGATATCCGCAGAGAAATCGTCCCACTCCATGTCGTAATGGGATTCCAGCACGGAGCTGAGCTCCTCTTCCAGCGTCAGCTCGTTATCTTCGAAGTCGTAGGAGAGTGCAAGGTATTCGTGGTCATCGTCATCGTAATACTTGTCGATTACTGTTCTGGCGGCGGTGTATTCGCTGCCGTTGTTCTTGCCCATGTCCATGACTAGCGGGTCGGGCAGGATTGCTTGCATCGTTGCGATATAGTTGCCGTCGTCATCAGCTGCGACAGGGATGGGATCCTCTGACATCACAACGTCTGCGATGTAATTGTCAGAGCCTGCATACGGCATCTCGTCTGCCTCATGTGTGTCCCAGAAGAACTCCTCGCTGTCTGCTGGAGCTTCGGTCGTAGCTTCTGCCGCGCCGCTCTCAGTGGAGCTGCTTCCAGAGGGAGCCTGCTGATCCGATGCTTCCTTTGAACTGCCGCATGCGCTCAAGGCGATGCAGAGGGCCAAACAAGCCAAAAGCGATGCCTGCTTCTTCATTTTCATTCCTCCCAAGCTCTTTGAGGCAAATGCTGTAAAGCTACAACATAAAAAGGTAGCATTAGCTTTCTTGAAAGAGGACAAGCTGGGGGGAGTATTGGGCGAGCGTTTAGGATGCATATTCACGCATTGACCTAGGGTCGTACGCATTGATCGCTGTCTCGCACACTCCAAAGAATCGTTTCGAATGCCTCCGCTTGCTCGTCGGTAAGCTGCTCGTCGTAGTTGGAGAGTCTGAACTCGAACACATAGTCATCTAGCGGGAGATATGCGACAGCCACCATGTCCGGCATGTCGTCTGACTCGATGGTGCCTATATAGCAGGTTGTTCCATCGATTTTGATCTGCCTGGGGCGACTCAGGCTATCGATGCATTCGTCAATATCAATCTTTTGTGAGACGTCGGACATGCAGTCGTATCCACGGTAGGAGAGGATTGCCGCGGAGAAGTACCCGTCACGCTCGCTTGCGTAACCCTTCTGCACGATGGGCTGACCGTCTTCTCCGTAACAGGGATACTCCATGTCCAGCTGGAATCCTGGCGGCAGATCGAAGGCAATCAGTTCATCCAGGCTTTCGGGGACTGGCACGCATATGCCTTCGTCTCGTACGCGGTGAAACGTCATCCACGCATCGTTGTGTCCGAGCTTGAGCGTGTCCGCATTGAGCTCATACTCTAGGACGTCCTTCGCAGACTTGATATCCCAGCAATACGGGACGTCAAAGTCGTCCGTGTCGAATCGGCACTCAATTCTGCTTCCCGTGTCGTTTCCCATCTGACCGGAAATACCGGGGTTGCCAGCTGCCGCATCGTAGAGGCTGAAGAATCCATCTTCCTCAATGTACAGCTCATAGAAACCGGTGTCCGTCTTACCGTCCGAGGCTAACTCCTCGCAGGTCCATTGGCCGACAAAGGCGTCAGGCACGCCAGCATGGAAGGACCCACAACCACAGACAACGACGAGCAGGACGTGTACAAGCAGCGTCCCTATGGCTGGTCTTCGTGACTTGATTCCTGTTAGCATCTCCTGAACCCGTCGTTCGCTTTCAACCTACGAGATTGATTCCCGTGCAGGTATTGTCCTCATCGACCGAAACAACGATGGAATGATAGCCGAAGGGCTCTCCGCCATAGAACCATGCTTCCAGCTCGCCGTCTTCGTCAATGGCAATCGTTGGTTCGCCTAGCTCCTGTTCGAATCCCGCATGATCGCCCTCATCCTCATCCAACCAGTCCCAAAGCACTTCATCCTCGGCAATGTAGCGTCGCACCGTCGCGTCAAACTGCTTTAGATCATGACAAGCCTGCTTGAGGCTGTCAAACTGCACTTCAGCATCGGTAGACCCCTCTTTGACCTGCAGACTTACCGATGCCTCTCCGCTCAGATAGGGGATTCTGCCCTCGTAGGAGTCAAAGTCTCGGTCAAGCTGGAACGTACCGAGCTCGTTCGTCACGACAACGGGTTTGGTGTACTCATCCAGAATCGCAGCCAGTCTTGGATCGTCGGCCTTGCCTAGGATCTTTACGATCATGCGGTCCGTCGGGCTGGTGGAATTGACTCTGAACCTCACGTGATAGATGCCAAGCCCATCGAAGTCCTGCCTGTTAGAGAAGAGGCCCGTCCTGTACATCAGGCGTAGCCCTCCCGTTTGGCTGTGCAGCTCATTCGTCTCGCAGTCGACCCATGCCAGATAGCGTGTACCAGTTAGTCGGTACTCGCTGCCGCGACAGACTGCGCTTCCTTTGCCCATGCTGCGCTTTACAAGAAAGAGCCCGTCTCTTACTTTGGCGTCAAATTGCCCTTCGAATCTCGCAAGCGACTCGTCTCTCTTCATGTGTGCCTCCGTACAGCTCAGTCTTAGGTCTGCGCGCCTCACACGCTCATGCCAGCGCGGAACGCCAATGACGTGAGGATCACCATTCCGATGCTCGCTATAATCTCAATGATTCCGATTACGATGAGCTTTCGGGATTGGACGACTCCCTCTTTCGCCGACTTTGCGGCTAGCACGGTTCCCACGGCGGACATTACCAGGCAGGGCAGCGGCATGATGAAGATGTTAAAGAGGGCAATCCACATCAAGACGGAGTAGATAACGCCTCTGTTGGTGGGAAACTCCAGTATCGTTGCAAGGCCAAGGCATACCACCGTGACAGCAAATACCACAATGGGAATCAGTATCAGCACCTTTGCGATGGAGTGGTTTCTGGTATTCGTGCACACGATTGCCCCCTGCCTCTGGCATTGCCTTTGACAGCATTGTTACGCATGCCACGCATTAGGGCTGAGGGTCTCGGCGAGTGGGAATACGTTAATCTAAGACGATCTTGAACAGTTCCTCGTCATCTAACATCTTATGTTCAGGCCGAAAGCCGACCTTTTCATAAACGTGTTTCCCTCTGGCATCTTCAGGGTCTGTGGACAGATAGAACTCCTTGCACCCCAAGCGGGACTTCATCTCATCCAGAATCATTTTGATTGCCTGAGTTCCGTAGCCCTTGTTCCTTCAAATGCGCTTATAGAGCTCGTAGCAATCGTGCCCTTTGGGAACATCCTTGAGCTCGCCTCTGACCAGATAGCCGTTCTTTTGGAAGAAACCGACGTTCCAGTCGCCCGCAGTGGTCAACACCATGGACGCGCCGTTTTCCTTTGCAAAGGCCTCCGTCTCCCGCAAAAGACAGGTACCCAAGCCCTGACGTCGGAGCGGCTCTTCCACAAATACGGCCTCGACAAACGCGTGAGCGCCCTTGTTCACGTCCGCGATCACGCCCGCAACAAACGTACCGTCCTTGTCCGCAAGTTTCTTGCAATAATCAACGCTCTCGTATTCCGGCTCGTAGGCTTCGCTGTACGTTTCAATGCCGTTTTCGATCACCTCTGCGTCGTCCTGGCTGCCGAGTGAAACCTTGAACCGCGCGCCGCTGTTGTCTGTAGGCACATAATCTGGCGCGTGTTTGTCCAGATGCTTTACCAGTGAATAACTGATGTATCCATTTGGCTTTTTCAGCGTCGTGAAAACCGTGTAGCCGTGCTTCTCATAGAACGGTCGCGCCATATAACTGGCGGTGCCGAGCGTCACGACCCGACAATCCTTTTCGCGCGCGATACGCTCGACCTCGTGGATGATCATAGAGCCGATTCCGTGATGGCGATAGTCCTCATCCACCCAAAGGGTATCAAGAAGCACTCTCGACCAGCGATATTCGTACGCTTCGGCAATACACCCGCCGATGATCTCACCGTTTTCGTTCTCGACTTTGAGGACGAATTCCTCTTCGTCCGCGTCAACCTCATGCGGCACGATTTCATTTATCTTTTCGCCGATGTAGATGGCCTCTTCTTTTGTCAGGTTTTCGATCCTGAAATCAAAGTGTCTTTTCCTCAAATTACAAATCACCTATCTCTTGGTCATCAATGTGACCGTCTCCACATGGAAGGTCTGGGGGAAGAGGTCGACGGGCGTGATGCTCTTGGGGACAAAGACGCCCGATTCTTCGAAGCGCGCGATGTCGCGCGCAAGCGTCGCGGGATCGCAGCTCACATAGGCAATCGCCCGAGCCGGTTGTTCGCATAGCTGATGGACGACGTCCTCGGCGAGGCCTGCCCGAGGCGGATCGACCACGATGACGTCTGCGTCCGTGTCGGGGAACTCCCGGCCGGCATCCCCGCCGACGGCGTCCACGTTGTCGAGGTGCGCACGCTCTAGGTTACGCCTCAGGTCGCGTACGGCAGGGCCATACGACTCGACTGCCGAGACAAAACCCGTGCGACGTGCGAGTGGCAACGTGAAGGTACCGGCACCGCAGTAGAGGTCCATGGCCTCGTCGTCCTCGTCAAGGGCGAGCCCGTCCAGCGCAAGCTGCACGAGACGCTCCGCGCCTGCGGTGTTGACCTGGAAGAAGGACGGGGCGGAGACGGCCATGGTCTCCTCTCCGATGCGCTCCTCCCAATAGCCCTTACCGCCGAGGCGCTCGACGCCCGATACGCGTCGAGCCTTGCTCGGCCCCTTGGTCATCACGCGCACGATGGAGCTGGCCTTGGTGGCATCTGCCAGCACCTTTGCCACCTGGGCGCGCGGGAAGGGACCCGTCTTGGTCCAGAGGGCGATCTCGATGTCGCGCGTACGACGGGATGCGCGAATGCCGATGCGCTCGATCCCCAGCTCCTGCGAGCCGGAAAGGTAGGTGAGGGAGCCGGACACGGCCTTCACGAGCTTTGCGTTGCGCTTGTCAAGAAGCGGGCAGCTGTCCACCTTCACGAGGCCCTGGTCTGCGCCGTGCATACCCACAAGTGCGCGTCCCTTGACGCGCGCGAAGCCCAGCTCGACCTTGTTGCGGTATCCCCACGCGTCGCTTGGTGCCTCGCAGGGACGCACGAGCTCGTTGGCACGCGTGGCCTCCATGTGACCGATGCGCACAAGGCTATCGAGCACGTTCGAGCGCTTGGCCTCGAGTTGCGCCTCACGCGAGAGCGCCGCCCAAGGGCACCCGCCGCAGACCGAGGCATAGGGGCACGGGGGAGTGACGCGGTTGGGGGAGGGCTCAACGATCTCCTCCACCTTCGCGCGGGCAAAACTGTCGCCATCGGAGACGATTTGCGCCCGCACGACATCTCCCGCCACGGCACCGCTCACAAAGACCGTCTTTCCCTCAGGCGTGTGCGAGATCGCATCGGGTCCATAGGCCATGCGTTCGATGGAAAGCTCCAGGAGACTGTCTTGTGTCACGTGACTCACATCCTAAAAGGGGCCAACGGTCATGCCGCCGGCCCCAGTGTATCAGACGAATATGGTGGTAGCCCTACTTGCGCGCTCCACGCCTCTTTGCCTCGCGCGAGATGCGTCCGGTGAAGAGCTCGCGAACTCCCATGCTGATGAGGCGGATAGCCACCTTGAGACGACCGGGCGTGCGCGGCTCGATAGCCTTGGTCTTGGGGGCCTTTTCGGGCTCCTTCTCGGGCACCGCATCGGCAGCAGCTGCGGGCTCTGGCTCGGTCTTCTCGCCAGCTTGATTCGGCTCCACGTCACCCAGGGCCTCGGCCTCTGCGACCTCTTCGATGGCGGCCTCGGCTTCGGCCTCCTCGTCGATGATGCGCGCCTCGACGTGGGTCACCTCAGGCTCGTCGGCGGAACGCGCCTCGGCGGCAGGCTCAACTTCTGGCGCAGCCTCATCATCCGCGGGCTCGGCGGCCTGTGCGGGCTCCGGCTCGACGTCGTCGGTGACGACGGGAGCCTCCGGCTCGGCTGCGGCCTCATCGCTGACCTCAGGTGCGGTCTCTTCCTCGGCTGCTGCGGACGCCTCGCCCTCAGCGTCCTTGACGTCGGCATTGAGGAACTCGTCAGGATGGGTCATGCTGGGCAGCGACGCGAGCTTGCGCATGTGCTCGAGCGGCAGGTCCTCATGGATGCCATCGGAGAGCAGCGAGTTTGCGCTGTCCACCAGCTCACCGTGGGCGCGGCGGTAGGCAACGGCGAGCAGCAGCTCCTGAGCGTTGATGGTGGGCTCGCCAAGCTCGGGCTCGACGACCTTCCATCTGCCGTCCGAGGCGAGCTCGCGAGCCTTGGTGTTGTCGGCAAGCTGGATGTTGACAAACTGGACGACGAGCTTGCGGCAGGTGTCGTCAAGCACCGGGTAGGCGATCTCGACACGGTGCTCGGTGTTGCGTGTCATCATGTCGGCGCTGGAGAGGTAGATGGTGTCTGCCTCGGTGCCAAAGGCGTAGATGCGCGTGTGCTCGAGGAAGCGACCCACGATCTGGCGGATCATCAGGCCCTCGGTGTAACCCTCGACGTTCGCGCGGATGCAGCAGATGCCACGGATGATCATGACGACGCGCACGCCGGCCTGGCAGGCCTCGGCGATCTTGTCGATGACGTCACGGTCGGTGAGGGAGTTCATCTTCATGAAGACCTGCGCGTCCTCGCCGGAGCGAGCGCGCTCGATCTCGCGATTGAGGCCACGCATGACGAGCGGCTTGAGCCCGATGGGGGCGACCCCCAGGTGCTTGTAGGTGCCACGGAGGTTGCCGAGCGAGAGGTTGCGGAAGAAGGTGTTTCCGTCCTCGCCAATGCCCTCGTGTGCCGTGAGCAGCATGAAGTCAGAATACAGGCGGGCGGTCTTCTCGTTGAAGTTGCCGGTGCCGAGGCAGGTGATGCGCTTGATGTGGCCGGCATCGTGGTAGGTGATCTGGCAGATCTTGGAGTGGACCTTGAAGCCCTCGGAGCCGTAGATGACGGTGCAGCCGGCATCCTCGAGGCGCTCGGCCCAGGCGATGTTGTTGGCCTCGTCAAAGCGGGCGCGCAGCTCCATGAGCACCGTGACTTCCTTGCCGTTCTCGACGGCGGCAATGAGGCTCTCGCAGAGCTTGGACTGCTTTGCCACGCGGTAGAGCGTGATCTTGATCGAGATGCAGTCGTCGTCGCTCGACGCCTCGCGCAGCAGGCGCAGCAGCGGGTCCATGCTCTCGTAGGGGTAGCACAGCAGGATGTCGTGATCCTCGACCTGGCTTCGCATGGATGCGTGCGGGTCGACGACGGGCGACGGCTGCGGCTCGAAGGGCTCGAAGAGGCACTTTGAGCGCGAGGCGTTGGGAATGCAGCCCTCAAGGCCGTAGACGTAGCTGAGGTCAAGCGGCATGCCCGTATGGAAGACGCGGTTGGGGGTGAGGTGCAGCGAGTCAGTCACAAACTGCTCGAGGTCCGCATCCAGCACGCCGTCGATCTCCAGGCGCACGGCCTGCAGGCGCAGGCGCTCGCGCAGGATGGACTTCATGTGCTGACGGTAGTCCTCGTCCTCCTCGACACCCTCGCCGTCGGGGTCGATGTCGGCGTTGCGCGTGACGCGGATGACGGCCGAGCTGGTGGGGGAGTAGTCGCCAAAGCAGTCGCTCAGGCGGAAGAGCATGAGGTCCTCGAGCAGGATGTAGCGGTAGTTGCGCGACGAGGAGGGGAGCGGCACCACGCGATCGAGCGTGTGCGGCACCTCGACAACGCCCAGAAGGCCGCTCTCGTCAGGCCCCTCGAGCGAGCAGGCCACGTAGAGGCGGCCGTTCTTGAGGTTGGGGAAGGGATGGCGCGGGTCGATGATCATGGGAGACATGACCGGGGCGATGCGCGCGTCAAAGTGCTGCGCGATGCGGTAGAGGTCGGCGTCGGTGAGGTCGGCGGCGCGTACGCGCGTGAGACCCGCACCGGCGAGGTTGGCCTCGATGCCGGAGAAGGCCTGGGCCTGCTTCTTTATGAGGCTCGGGAGAAGCGCCATGCAGTTCTCGATCTGCTCGGAAGGCGTCTCGTTGGAGCGGATGTCACGCGGCTGGTTTTTGAGCAGCGAGAGGTCGGAGAGCCCGCCGATGCGCACCATGAACCACTCGTCGAGGTTGCTTCCAAAGATGGATACGAACTTGAAGCGCTCGAAGAGCGGGACCGTCTCGTCCAGCGCCTCGTCGAGGACGCGGTCATCAAAGCGCAGCCAGCTGACCTCACGGTTCTGCGTGTACTTGAAGGAGCGTTGCGACTTGCTCTCCTGGCGCTTGCCATGGACCTTCTCGTTGGTGCGGCGGGCGAGCTCGAGCTTGCGCTCGAGCTTCTCGGCGCGCTTGGCAAGCGCCTCGCGCGAGACCTCGGCATCCTCGGGGATCTTGGCAAGCTTCTCGGTGGTCTTCTTGAGCTCCTTGGCCAGGCGCTTCCGAATCTTCTTTTCCTTCTTCTTTTTGCTGCTCATTCGTCGCCTCTGTTTGTTGTGGCGGTTGTTGTCTCCAAATTCATAATTTTAGCATCATGGTGGTTTGATAGGAGTGCCAACAAGCCAATCATAGGTAGATGGGGCACGGCGACGAAGCTGATCGGGCGCATTCGAGAACACTTTGTACACAAAGGTAATAATTGAGCATAAATATGAGAAAGAATTGCATATTCAATAGATTACAAAAGTGTTACAGCCGCTTTGAGCCACTTTTTGACCATCTTCATACGTTGAATCGCATCACGGGACAAGCTGCATACAGATAGAAGTATTAGCAGGTAAAGTAAGTCGGCAAAGCCAGTTTTGCCCTCAGCTAAACCGCTTGGACACCAAATGCTACCGTTAGCGCAAAGCTGTAAGCCAGTTGTCGGTGTGTTTCAAAATATTGGATATAGTTTGCATTGAGAGTGCATATAGCGTAGAGTCGCTAGTTGTATCGCTTGTGCATCTGCAGTTGGTTCTATTGGTTCGTGTGCCGCATAGCGGCACGAAAGGAGTGGAGGGCATCATGAAGGGACTCTATGTCCACAGCGAGATTGGCCCCCTGAAGAAGGTCTTGCTTCATCGTCCTGGCGAGGAACTGCTCAACCTCGCCCCCGACGACCTCGAGCGCCTCCTCTTTGACGACATCCCCTTCCTGGAGGTCGCCCAGCAGGAGCACGACAGGTTTGCCGAGGTTCTGCGTGAGCAGGGTGTCGAGGTTCTCTACCTCGAGAAGCTCTGCGCCGAGGCCCTCGACGCCGAGCCTGGCGCCCGCGAGGAGTACACCGAGGAGTGGCTGCAGGAGTCTGGCCTTCGCGGCAAGAACATGCTCGCGGCCGTCAAGGAGTACATGTATTCCATCCGCGACACCAAGGAGTTCGTCGACAAGACCATCGCCGGTCTGCGCAAGAACGAGGTTGATCTTCCCAACGCCTCCTCGACGCTGCTGTCCGACCTCGTCGGCCAGGATCAGGACACCGAGACCGATCTGCTGATCGACCCCATGCCCAACACCTACTTCACGCGCGACCCGTTTGCCGTCGTGGGCAAGGGCGTCATGCTGCATCACATGTACTCGGTCACCCGCAACCGCGAGACGCTGCTTGGCAAGTACATCTTCAAGTATCACCCCGAGTACAAGCATAGCCCCATGTGGTACCGCCGTGACTCCTCCTACCATGTCGAGGGTGGCGACGTCCTCAACCTCAACGCCCACACGCTGGCCATCGGCATCTCCCAGCGCACCCAGGCAAGCGCCATCGACGAGCTCGCCCAGAACGTCTTCTGGGGCGACAACGGCTCCGAGATTGACACCATCTATGCCTTCAACATCCCCGTGTCCCGTGCCTTCATGCACCTCGACACCGTCTTCACCCAGATTGACTACGACAAGTTCACCATCCACCCGGGCATCATGGGTACCCTTCAGGTCTTCAAGATCACCCCGGGCCACGAGCGTGGCGAGGTCAAGATCGAGGAGATGATCGACACCCTCGAGCACGTCCTGGCAAAGGCCCTGGGCATCGACGCCGTCAAGCTCATCCCCTGCGGCGGTGGCGACCCGACGGCTGCCGCGCGCGAGCAGTGGAACGACGGCTCCAACACCCTGTGCGTCTCGCCTGGCAAGATCTGCGTTTACCAGCGCAACTCCGTTACCAACGACGTCCTCTACAAGGAGGGCCTCGACCTTCTGGTCATCCCCTCCGCAGAGCTGTCCCGCGGTCGTGGCGGCCCGCGCTGCATGAGCATGCCCTTCGAGCGCGAGGACATCTAAGCGCTAGGGTCCCCTCCACGCCCGCCCGGGGACGCGCGACTCGTCCCCGGGCGCGGCAATCGTTGGACACAATTAAGTCGTATCCTAACATGTTGCTATTTGGTGCTTGAAAACGAAAGGAGCCCGCGCATGGGCGTCAATATCTCTGGCCGCAGCTTCCTCAAGCTTCTTGACTACACCCCCGATGAGATTCGCTATCTCCTCAAGCTTTCTGCCGACTTCAAGAGCATGAAGCGTGCCGGCATCCCGCACCGCTACCTCGAGGGCAAGAACGTCGTCCTGATCTTCCAGAAGACCTCCACCCGCACCCGCAGCTCCTTCGAGGTCGGCGCCTACGACCTCGGCATGGGCGTCACCTACCTCGACCCCAACAGCTCGCAGATGGGCCACAAGGAGTCCATCGAGGACACCGCCGGCGTGCCCGTGTGGAACGGCCTGACCGACGACTTCCATCCCACCCAGATGCTCGCTGACATCCTGACCCTCCAGGAGGAGGTCGGCGACGTGCGCGGCAAGAAGCTCACCTTCTTTGGTGACTGCTGCAACAACGTGGCCAACTCCCTCATGGTCGTCTGCGCCAAGCTCGGCATCAACTTCTGCGCCTGCGGCCCCAAGGAGCGCATGCCCAAGGCCGAGCTCGTCGAGACCTGCCGCGCTATCGCCGCCGAGAACGGCTGCGAGATCGTCCTCACCGAGGACCCGCACGAGGGCGCCAAGAACTGCGACTGCCTCTACACCGACATCTGGGTCTCCATGGGCGAGTCCTATGACCTGTTCGGCGAGCGCATCAAGCTCCTGACCCCGTACCGCGTCACCAAGGAGCTCATGGCCGAGGCGAGATGGAAGTCACCGACGAGGTCTTCGAGGGTCCGCAGTCCCGCGTCTTCGACGAGGCCGAGAACCGCATGCACACCATCAAGGCTGTCATGTACGCGACCCTGAAGTAGTCTTTGCGCATAGACGCTTTGGGACCCCGTCTCACATGAGGCGGGGTCCTCTTTTTGACTTGCGCTATGGTGTGGCAGATGACTTATGCAAACGGGTGAAGTGGGATGCCCGGATAGGGGACTGCGATGAAGATCAAGACCATCGGCGTGGAGGCCTTCCTCAACCAGTATGAGCGTAAGGCAAGGATCGACATCGCGCAGAGCACCATCGCAAGCCTTACGATGGGCGAGATCCTGCAGCTGGACGGCCAGGGCGGCGAGACGTTCTACGAGCAGCTCAACCGCGAGAAGATGAACTATGGCTGGATCGAGGGTTCCGCCGACTTCAAGGCCGAGGTGGCCAAGCTCTACCAGCACGTGGATCCCGACAACGTGCTGCAGATGAATGGCGGCACGGGCGCAAACCTCAACGCCATCATGGCCCTCGTCGAGCCCGGCTGCCACGTGGTGGCGGAGTACCCCACCTACCAGCCACTCTATGACCTGCCTGCGGCGCTTGGCGCCGAGGTCGACCACTGGGTCATCCACGAGGAGGACGGCTGGCAGCCGCGCCTTGACGAGCTGAAGCGGCTCGTGCGGCCCGACACGCGCCTCATCTGTGTGAACAACGCGTCCAACCCGCTTGGCACCGTCATCACGACCGACGTGATGGCCGAGATCGTCGAGATTGCCAAGAGCGTGGGTGCCTGGGTCCTCTGCGACGAGGTGTTCTTCCCGCTCGAGGACGCCGAGGCCTGCACGAGTGTCGTGGACCTCTACGACAAGGGTGTCTGCAGCAACAGCGTGAGCAAGGACTACAGCGTGCCCGCCGCGCGCTGTGGCTGGACGGTCTCCAACAAGGAGCTTGCCGACCGCATGCGCGTCCTGCGCGACTACACGATGATCTGCAGCGGCGTCTTCAACGACGCGCTGACGACCTACGTGCTGCGCAACCGTGACAAGGTCGTCGAGCGCAACCTCGGCATCATCCGCCGCAACCGCGCCATCGTCAACGAGTGGATGGCCACCGAGGCTCGTGCGAGCTGGATTCCGCCGAAGGGCGTGAGCGTGAGCTACATGCGTCTGGGCATCCCGCAGGACGACGAGAGCTTCTGCCTCGACCTGCTGCGTGACACGGGCGTCCTGCTGGTGCCGGGCAGCCGCTTTGACCTGCCGCGCGGCGCTCGCCTGGGCTACTGCGCGCCGGAGCATGTGCTGCGCGAAGGCCTCGCGACGCTCAGTTCCTATATGCACGAGAAGTTCGACTGACCCGCCGTCCTGACGGGTGGGGATACGCGAGGGGTGTGAAAGCACCTCTCGTTTTCTATGGTGATTGCATAAAAGGATTGTTATACGGATTTAAGTGTATAAGAGTCCAACTTGATGCATGTTGTCAAATGGTGTGCACAGAGGTGCAACCGTGCGCATATAATCTTCGAACAGTCGGGAAACATACCAATTCACATGGCTTTATGACAAACAGATTTCGCCTTTTCCCGCACGCTTGCGCCGCTGGCTGACGAAATGCACCACTAGCGCGCGTTTACAGACCTATTGGATAAGATGTCAATTTGACACTTGTAAAGTTAGCCATATGGTCGTACCCTAGATTGCGTGTCGCACGTGCTTTGTGTCGACATCGTGTTTCGGTAGGATTTCGCAAGGTCCATCGGGGGCCGCGCGTAGGAAAGGAGTATCTGAAATGGCAGATACCGCTCAGCCCAAGAAGAAGAGGGAGATGCTTACAAGCTTCTCGATCATCTTCATCCTCTTGGCAATCGTTGCCCTGATCACGGTTGTGCTCAACGGCAAGACCTACTCCATCAATGGCGAGGAGGGTGCCGTCGTCGCAGCAACCCTCTCTGACTTCCTGATGTCGCCGGTGCGCGGCTTCGCGGACGCCATTGACGTGTGCCTGTTCGTCATGATTCTCGGTGGCTTCCTCGGCATCGTCAACAAGACCAACGCCATTGCCGATGGCATTGCCGTGCTGGTCAAGAAGATGGGCGGCAACGAGCTCAAGCTCATCCCCATCCTGATGGCCCTCTTCGCCCTCGGCGGCACCACCTACGGCATGTGCGAGGAGACCGTCGGCTTCTACGCCCTGCTCTCCGCCACGATGATGGCCGCTGGCTTTGACTCCCTGACCGGTGCCATGATCGTCCTGCTCGGCGCTGGCGTCGGCTGCCTCGGCTCCACCGTCAACCCCTTCGCCGTCGGCGCCGCTGGTGCCGCCCTTGAAGGTGTGGGCATCAAGGGCGACCAGACCATCTTCATCGGCCTGGGCCTCATCCTGCTCGTCGTGACTTACCTCATCGCCGTCTTCTTCGTGCTGCAGTATGCCAAGAAGGTCAAGGCCGATCCCAGCCGCACCCTCATGAGCGCGACCGAGACCGCCAACGCCGAGGCCGAGTACGGCCAGGGCGATGGCAGCGCCGATAGCCCCGAGCTCACCGGCAAGCAGAAGGGCGTCCTGGTCATCTTTGGCCTGGCCTTCGTCATCATGATCATCTCCTTCATTCCCTGGGAGGACCTCGGCATCGACTGGTTCAACCCTGGCTTCGACCCCGATGGTCACAGCTGGTCCAGCTTCCTCACTGGTGTTCCTCTGGGTTGGTGGTACTTCCAGGAGGCCACCACGTGGTTCCTGCTGCTTGCCATCATCATCGGTATCGTCGGTGGCCTGAGCGAGCATGAGATCGTCGACGAGTTCATGGCTGGCGCTGGCGACATGATGAGCGTCGTCATGGTAATCGCCCTCGCCCGCGGCGTCTCCGTCCTCATGGCCTCCACTGGTCTTGACATGTTCGTGCTTTCTGCTGCCTCCAACGCTCTGGCCGGAACCTCGGGCGTCGTCTTCTCCATCGGCTCCTACCTGCTCTACTTCCTGCTGTCCTTCCTCATCCCCTCGACCTCCGGCATGGCTGGCGTCTCCATGCCCATCATGGGGCCCCTGGCTCAGCAGCTCGGCTTCAACCCGTCCGTCATGGTCATGACCTTCTGCGCCGCTTCCGGCGTCGTCAACCTGATCACCCCGACCTCGGGCGCCATCATGGGCGGCCTGGCTCTCTCGCGCGTCGAGTACGCCACCTGGGTCAAGTTCTGCACCAAGATCATCGTCGCCATGTCTGTGGCCTGCATGATTGTGCTCACGATCGCCTTCATGGTCCTCTAAGCTTCGGCGTTATACGGACTTGTAGGGAGGCCGTCCGAAAGGGCGGCCTCCCTTTTTGATGTGTTGCAGGGTTACGCGCGTGTTTGCGATAGTATGTAACCTTGTGTGAACTGGAACTCGGGAAAGGACGGCTCAGATGCCGAACGAGGGAAGCTACGAGGCGGCGCTGCGTCGCTCCAATATGATTCAAGAGGACATCGCCGCGGGCAATGCAGGCAAGTACACCATGCTGACGGGAGACCGTCCCACGGGACGCCTGCACATGGGTCACTACTTTGGCACGCTGGTGGAGCGTGTGCGCCTGCAGAACCTTGGTATAAACACCAACATCATCATCGCCGACTACCAGGTGATCACCGACCGCGACACCACGGCCAACATCCAGGACAACGTCTACAACATGGTCATGGATTACCTCGCCTGCGGCATTGACCCGGCCAAGACGATGATCTTCACCCACTCCGCCGTGCCTGCGGAGAACCAGCTCATGCTGCCCTTCCTGTCTCTGGTTTCTGAGGCCGAGCTGCAGCGCAACCCCACGGTCAAGGCCGAGATGGAGGCCTCCGGCCACTCGCTGACGGGTCTGCTCCTGACCTACCCGGTCCATCAGGCCTGCGACATCCTCTTCTGCAAGGGTAACATCGTGCCCGTCGGGCGCGACCAGCTGCCCCACATCGAGGTCACGGCAAAGATCGCACGTCGCTTCAACGAGCGCTACGGCAAGGTCTTCCCGGACGTTGCCGGCCTGCTCACCTCGACGCCGCTCATTCCTGGCCTCGACGGCCGCAAGATGTCCAAGAGCTACGGCAACGCCATCTCCATCAGCATGACCGAGCAGGAGACCGCCAAGCTCATCAAGAAGTCCCGCACCGACAGCGAGCGATTCATCACTTTCGACCCGGACAACCGCCCCGGTGTGTCAGCCCTGCTCACGACGGCTGGCATCTGCCTCGATCGCGATCCCGTCGAGCTTGCTGCCGAGATCGGCAACGGTGGGTCGGGCCAGCTCAAGAAGGTCGTCACTGAGGCAGTCAACGGCTACTTTGCCCCCATCCGCGAGAAGCGTCGCGAGCTGGAGAAGGACCTCGACTACATCAAGGACGTGCTTGCCGATGGCAACCGCCGCGCCAACGTGATCGCCGACCAGACCCTCCAGGAGGTCCGCGAGGCAATGGGCATGGTGTACTAGTCAGTCATTTGCATGGTGTTACGAAGCAGCCCCACCTGCGGCCGTCTCGGGCCACAGGCGGGGCTGCTGTCATGAGCGGAGCGATTGTCAGCGGCCACCAAGAAGCTTGTTTCTATCGCGCCAATCGGGGCAGAAGACATCCATGAGGGCATGGAATCGGGGCCCGTGGTTGGGCTCGATCAGGTGACAGAGCTCGTGGTAGAGCACCATCTCGAGGCAACGCGGATCAAAGTGCACGAGGCGGACCGCGATGGATATGGTGCCAGTTTTGGTGTTGCAGCTGCCCCAGCGGCTTCTCATAGACTTGATGCGGATGGCCGAAGCGCTCCTTCCGACGATCTTCTCGCAGTGGGGGAGATGGGCCGCTATTCGCTCGGAGAGCTGTGTCCTCAGCCAGAGCTCAAGTGCGCGGTTCCTTCGGGTGACAGCCTGCTCGTCGTTGCCCGCGTCGCGTTCGCGGACATGCACGATGAGCTCGTCTCCATGGCACCCGAACGTGGTCTTGGCAGATCGGACTGCCTGCTGGTAGGGGACGATTCTGACCGTACGGCGCTGCCCCCAGAGCCAGAGGCTGTCTCCCTCCAAGCAGGAGACGGCCATTATGGAGGTCTGCCTGCTTACCTTGGCCAGGTTCTCCTCTATCCACGAGCGCTTTCCTTCGACGAAAGCCACTATGGTCGAGCGGGGCGTTCGCATGGGAGCGCTCACGTGCACCGTGCCATCTGGACGAATGCGCAGGTTAATGTTGCGTATGCGCTTGCGGGTGAGGTGGACCGAGAGCGTTCCGATGACGATGGTCTCTTCCAAGGTTGCCTTCTCTGTCTGTTGACCGAATTATCGTTGCATGACGTTCCGTGTGGAAATCGTAGCCCCTCGCCGAGATAGCCGCTATACGCTAAACTGAGAAAAATGCTAAGAAGGGGGTGCTCATGGCAAGTAGTTATGGCGAAGACGCGAGCAAGAGCGCATTGCAGAGTGCCTATGAGGCCGTAGAGATGCAGCTGGCCCCCGCTCACGCCCAACGGGTCGACCGTGAGGTGCACATGCATTTTACGGCGATGGGCGCCTATCGTAAAGCGCCCCTTGTCCTCGCCTATGTGACCTACCGCAACGAGATGGACACCAAGCCGCTCATCGAGCGTGCCTGGAAGGACGGCAAGCGTGTGGCCGTTCCTGTCTGCGACCGGGGCACCCTACGCTTCTACGAGATCACGACGCTCGAGGGCATGCACGCGGGTTCTCGTGGCGTCCTCGAGCCCGATCCGGCCGAGTGCACCCCCATTGCCGATGACGAGCTTGAGGGCTCGATCTGCCTCGTTCCGGGTCTGGTCTTTGACTCTGAGGGCTATCGCATCGGCTATGGTGCGGGTTATTACGACAACTTCCTTGCCGATTACCCTGGCCTCAAGGTGGGCTTGGTGCGCACGCTGCGCATCAGCTCCAACCCGCTGCCGCACGATGATCACGACGTGCCCATGGACGTGCTTGTGAGCGATGGCTCCGTCTGGGTCTGTGACCGCGCCACCCTCGACGCATAGTCAACATTTATGCAGCTGCATGTGGCGCGACCAGATTTCGATCTGGTCGCGTTTTGCATTGCTGAGGTTGAGGCGTCGGTGGTTTGTGTAAGCGGGAGGGGCTGAATTGGCCAACATTTTCCGTTAGTGTGTAGCCCGACCGGAATGATGCCCTCGGGACGGCGCATGCGAACGAAGCCCACCTGCGCTTTTACTCTCGAGTATTTGCCTTACCGGCGAGCTACCAAGGTGGCGTGACACAGTAACGGGTTTTCTTGGCCTGAACCGACCCTTCACGTTACGCAAACCGCGACAGAGAGTCAGTGCGTGTTGTCAGCGTGTAAGAAAGAGCTGGTAACTAATCGTCGAGCGCTGAAAGCTGAGCGAGCATGTCATCGTCGTCATCGTCACCGTCGAGCATCCCCAGCAGGGCATTGGTGCCTTCGTCGATGACGGGCTGCTCGACGGGCGTGCGCATGGGAGCACTGGTGACCTGCGGACGGCCAGGCGTCTCGGGCGTGATGTTTACCTGGAAGTTGCCAGCCGGGCGTACGGGCTCGCTCGCAGCGGTTTCCTGCGATCGATTTTCGTCGTAGATGCCCGTGAGTTCCTTGAACGAGCGATACACGCCTCGAACGAGATTGGGGCCGAACACAACCTCGATGCCGTTTGAGCCACGACCGACGACGCCAAGCACGCCACCAATCGACTTGAGTGCGTTGTGATTGACCTCGGCGATATCGCGGAGCGAGATGCGTAGTCGCGTGGCGCACAGGGAGTTGTCCGTCACGTTGGGGAATCCCCCCACACACTCGAGTACAGCTGCTGCGATGTCGTCGTTCGACATGAGAGATCTCTCTGCTTCCCCGTGGTAACTGAAAAGAAATACTAGAGGTTTGCTGGCATTATCTATACAGATTACGACATGAAATACTCGGTCGCGGTGAGCTTCATTCCCAAAGCGGCAAGCGGTTGACGAGGATGGCACAAGCGCAAATTTGCGGATGGGGGAGTATCCCCAATCAGCAAAGACGCTAAAGGCCTAGCTTTGCGCGGATGAGCAGGGCATCGCCTGCGGCAGAACCCGTGCACACTATGTGGATGTCAGACCACGACTGGTAGAGGCCCATGCGCTCGTTGGCCAGTCGCTCGATGCCCTTCAGCTGCGACACGGGTCGCCCGTTGGTCGAGAGCTGGTAGAGAGGACGGTCGATGAAGCAGATGGTGCCGTTCTGGTGGATGGCATCGTAGTTCTCGGGGCGGGTTACCACACCGCCGCCACAGGCGATGACCAGACCCGACTGGCAACCGTAGCTGGCCGTGACCTTGGTCTCGCGCTCTCGGAAGGCGGGCTCGCCCTTCTCGGTGATGTATTGTGCCGCCGACATGCCCGTATCTACGGCGAAGGCATCGTCGAGGTCGATGAAGGGCCGGTGCAGGGAGCGTGCGAGCGCCCTGCCGGTGCTGGTCTTGCCCGCGCCCGGCATGCCTATGAGTACGACGTTTCGCTGGGAGAGACGTAGCCTCTGCTCGATCTGCTCGATGGCGGACTCGTCGAGGCTCTTGCCCTGGAAGAGCTCGCTCGAGAAGCGGGCCTGTGCGACAAGCATGGCAAGACCGCTCTCGGATGGGATGCCCAGGCGCTCTGCGGCTAGACAGATGCCCGTGCGCTCAGGATTGTAGACAGCGTCGAGAACGGCCTTGAGCTGCGGAAACGATGAAAGCGTGGCATCGTCTACGGGACTTGCGGGACAGTTGGGGTACATGCCGACCGGAGTCGCGTTGACGATGAGCGTGGCATTGGGGTGACGCGCTGCCATCGTCTCGTAGGTGTCCTCGCCGCGCCGCGAGATGAGCGCCACGGGGCATCCCAGCGTGTCCTCGATAGCCGCCTTCACTGCCTGTGCTG
This sequence comes from uncultured Coriobacteriaceae bacterium, assembly GCA_902790135.1. GTDB lineage: Bacteria > Actinomycetota > Coriobacteriia > Coriobacteriales > Atopobiaceae > UBA1367. Next base: position 28,829 of record CADAQM010000001.1, on the reverse strand, counting down.
CGCCGCCTGTGCCCAACACGAGAGCCTCTCCGCTTGCGAGGGCATCGCGGTCTTCGGCACTGAGGCGCCGTGCGCAGAAGCGGGACAGCATCCAGGAGAAGCCCAGCACGTCGGTGTTGTCGGCATGAATCGAGCCATCTGGCATGCGCACGAGCGTGTTGGCAACGCCAAGGCGCTCGACGCGCTCGCTTTTACTATCGGCCACCTCAGCGGCGAGGCGCTTGTAGGGAATGGTCACGTTGAGACCGCGCCAGCAATCCGCGCGCAGGAAGGTCTCGGCGTCTTCGGGCTCGCGCTCTACCAGCGTATACGGTGCTGACCCCAGGCTCGCGTGGATCTGAGGCGACCAGCTGTGCCCGAGCTTTCTCCCCAGCAGACCGAAGATGATCTCGCGGGTCACCGCCATCAGATCACCTCCGAGTAGCTTCCGAGGTAGCGGCACTCCTCGCAGACATCCGCGAGCGAGTCCATGAGCGAGAGGAATTGCGGAGCTGCGGCAGGACACTCGATGTCAAAGTAGAACCGGAACTCGAAATCGCGATCGGGAATGGGACGGCTCTCGAGCTTGATCAGGTTGATGTCGAGTGCATAGAACTTGGCAAGTACCTTATAGAGGGCTCCGGGCTCGTGGTTGAGCACGACCATGAGTGAGGTGCGATCGGCGCCGGGATAGATGGTGAGGTCCTTGGCTATGCAGGCAAAGCGCGTGTAATTATTGCTCTGGTCCTGCACGCTGTGCTCGAGGATTTCCAGACCGTAGAGCGGTGCGCAGTCGCGAGAGGCGATGGCCGCTACGTCGGAGCGCTCGGAGTTGGCCACGCGCTCCGCCGCCTTTGCGGTATTCTCGCAGATGTGGACGCGGATGCCCGGCATCTTGGAGAGAAAGTCCGCACACTGCTGAATGGCCTGCTCGTGGCTGTAAACGATACTGATCTGATCCTTCGTGACGCCCGGTTGCACCAGCAGGTTGTGGTCGATCTTGAGTCGGCAGCTGCGCACGATATGGAAGTCATGGCTACGCATGAGGTCGTAAACGCGGTTGACCGAGCCTGCGGTCGAGTTCTCCAGAGGCAGGATGCCAAACTGGCAGGAGCCGCTCTCGACGGCCTTGAAGACGCCCGAGAAGCTGTCGTGGAACTCGATCTCCACGCGGCGGAACATGCGGTCGGCGGCAATCTGCTGGTAGGCGCCTTCGACGCCCTGGCACGCCACGCGCGCCTGCAGCGGGAAGTAGGCAGGTTGATGGGCGAGGGCCTCCATGATGCGCTCCGTGTCTGCGCTGCGATGCTCGAGCAGCTGGCGCTGCGCATCGCGGGACGCCTCCATCAGCACCGTCTGGATGACGGTGGCATAGCTGGAGAGTTCGGGCGGAACGGAGTCGGCGGCGCGCTCGATGTTCGCGCGCTCGCGGCTGCGGTCGAGCACGGCCTTGCCGTGCGCGCGCTTGTAGGCGGCGACGTCAGCAGACACGTCCATGCGCTCAAGAAAGAGCTCCCTGATCTGGGTGTCGATACGGTCTATGCGAGCGCGGCATTCGGCGAGGTCAGGCATGGTAATCCTTTTGGTCAGGTGCTCTGCGGTGGAAACGCGAGCCAGCTGTCGAGCAGGGCAAGCGCCATGACGGCCTCGATGACGGGCACGGCGCGCGGGGCGATGCAGGGGTCGTGGCGGCCACGCAGCGAGAGCGTGGTGTCGCAGATACGGTCGAGCTCGACGGAGGCCTGCTCGCGTGCGATGGAAGGCGTGGGCTTGATGGCGACGCGGAAGCACAGCGGCGCTCCCGTGGTGATGCCACCAAGGTTGCCCCCAGCATTGTTCGTGAGAGGCTGGGGATGGCCGTCTACGACACCAAACGGGTCGTTGTTCTCGCTTGCGCGCATCCCGGCAACCTGGACGCCAGCACCAAACTCGAGAGACTTAACGGCGGGAACGCCAAAGGCGAGACGAGCGATGGTGCTCTCGATGCCGTCGAACATCGGGCCGCCGATTCCCGCGGGAAGGCCAGTGGCCACGCACTCGATGGAACCGCCAACTGAGTCTTTGGCCTCACGACACGATGCGATGGTCTCGATCATGGCGCTACCAGCCTTGGCACTGATGGTGGGGAAGGCTCTTCCGTCTGAAAGGGCATCCAGTTGTGCCTGCAGGGCTCGTGCGGAGTCAGCATCGCAGCGGGAGGCACAAAAGGCCTCGTCAAATACGTCGCCAACCCGCAGGATGTGCGCGCCGATGCGTACGCCGCGCGCGGCAAGCAACTGAAGGGCGATGCCACCGGCGGCGCACAGCGGCGCGGTCAGGCGTCCCGAGAAATGCCCTCCTCCAGGCACGTCCTGGTGGCCATCCCACTTGGCCTGAGCGGTGAAGTCGGCGTGACCCGGCCTGGGCACGTGCAGGACGTCGTCATAGTCGCCCGAGCGCGTGTTGGTGTTCTCGATCATGATGGCGAGAGGAGCTCCGCAGGTCTCGCCGCGCTGATTGAGGCCTGAGAGCACCTTCGGCTCGTCAGCCTCCTTGCGCGGCGTTGTCCAGCTGGCCTGACCGGGTGCGCGACGAGCCATGAAGGCCTTAAGAGCATCCATGTCGGGGACAAACCCAGCGGGAAGGCCCTCAACCACGCAGCCGATGGCGGGGGAGTGGGACTGTCCGAAGATGGTGACGCGCAGCGCGGTACCAAAAGAAGACGCCATGCTCAGCCCTCCTGTTCGCTGATGCTGCCGCAAAGGGAGCGGAAGTCGTCAAAGAAGCTCGGATACGACTTTGCCACGCACTGGGCCCCAAGGATGGTGCTGGGGCCATCCGCATAGGCTGCGCAGATCGCGGCCATCATGGCGATGCGATGGTCACCTGCGGCGTCCACCGTACCGCCCGAAAGGCTGGGCTTGCCTTCGATCACGAGGTCGTCCTGCTCGATGCGGGCGTCGCCACCCAGAGCGAGCAGTGCGTCACGAACCGTGACCAGGCGGTCGGATTCCTTCAGACGAAGACGACCGGCATTGGCTAGGCGCGTAACGCCCGATGCATAGGCAGCGACGGCAGCGAGGGGCGGGACGAGGTCGGGGATGCCCGAGACATCGACGGTCCTTCCGCGCAGGGATTCGCGCGTGGCGGCAACGATGCCGCGGCCGCGACCCATACGAGCGCCGAGCAGCGAGAGTGCTGCCATGACTGCGCGGTCGCCCTGGCGGCTCTGGGAGTCGAGCCCCGTGACCGAGAGCGGCTCGGTGCCAAGTGCGCCGGCTGCCAGCCAGAATGCGGCGTTGGACCAATCGCCTTCGACCGTGCAGACGCCGGGGCTCTCAAACGTTGCCGACTCGCTCACGCTGTAAATGCGATAAGCCCCGCTATCGTTCTTGACGCGCTGCTCTGAAACCTTGACGCCAAAGCTTGCGAGGGCTGAGACGGTGAGGTCGATATAGGCCCTCGACTCGACGGGCTCGCTCACGAGAATGTCGACTGGTTCGTCAAGCAGCGGCGCCGCTAAGAGCAGACCGCTCACGTATTGCGATGAGACGTTGCCAGGCAGATGGAAGGTGCCTCCGGTGAGACGGCCCGAGACCTCGAGGGGGAAGCGTCCGCTCTCCGAGAGGGTGACGCCGTGCTCGCAAAGCTGCTCGTCCAAAGGCGAGAGCGGCCGCTCGGCGAGGCGTCCATGCCCCATGATGGTGGCACCTCTGTCCAGGGCGGCCACGATGGGGAGCAAAAACCGCAGCGTGGAGCCAGACTCACCCACGTCTAGCTTGGCGGACCTGCGGGCGCCGCCCACGGTTATGGGCACCATGCGCATGCCTGTGCGCGTGAGCATCGCCGGTGCCCCGAGGGAGCGCAGGCATTGCAGGGTCGCATCGATGTCCTCGGAGCGTGTGGGGCAGACCAGGTCGGTGATGCCGTTAGCGAGGGCGGAGCATATGAGCAGACGATGGGCCATGCTCTTTGAGGGAATCGCAGCGATGGAGCCGGTGAGGGAGTGTGGCTGAATGAGGGCATCCATGGGTTCTACTCCTGTGCGGCGGTGCCGCAACCAAGGTCCACTATGTATGCGAACTCATCGAGCGACGTGCGGCGGACCTCGCTTAGGCCCAGGCGCACGGGAACCACGAGGTTGACCGAGTCGCCATGTCGCTTCTTATCGAAAGCAGCCTGATGCAGGATGTCCTCATGCGGGAGGTCCGAGTCGGTGGGCAGCCCCTGGGCGGCGCAGCAGCGCTCTATGCGCGAGGCGATGCCCTGCTCCGACCACCCGAGCGCCTCGGTGGCACGGGCGACGCAGCAGAGTCCCGCAGCAACGCAGTGACCGTGGCCCTGCGTGTATCCGCTTGCGGCCTCGATGGCATGTCCGATGGTGTGGCCGAGGTTGAGCGTCTGCCGCAGTCCGCGCTCGCGCTCGTCGGTGGCCACCACGTCGCGCTTGATTCGCACGTTATCCGCTACGACTTCAGCTAGGTAGGATGGGTCGGCTTCCTGTGTGAGCGGGCGCGCGCCGAGCGTGACAAAGAGGTCGGGGTCGGCAAGTACGGCGTGCTTCACCACCTCGCCCATGCCATCGGCAAAAACGTAGGGCGTGAGGGTGGAGAGGCAGGATATGTCGGCGACCACGAGCGAGGGCTGGAGAAACGCGCCTACGAGGTTCTTTCCTGCCGTGACGTCGATGGCGGTCTTGCCACCCACCGATGAGTCGACCATGGAGAGCAGGGTGGTCGGCACCTGCACGACCTCGATGCCGCGCATGTAGGTTGCGGCGGCAAAGCCTGCCATGTCTCCGATGACGCCGCCGCCAAGTGCGACGACCACGTCGTCACGGGTGAGCCCCGCATGGGCCATCGCGTCGAGGATGGTTCCGTAGGAGGCTAGGGTCTTGTGCTGCTCGCCGGCGGGAAGCGTGACGGAGGCCGTCGAAAGGCCAGCCGTGGCAAGCGAGGACAATGCGCGGTCGAGATAGAGCGGTCCCACATTGGAGTCGGTGACGACAAAGGCAGTCGTGGCACGCACTGCCTGCCTGACACGCTCGCCGAGGCCGTCGAGGAGGTTCTCGCCCACGACGACGTCGTAGCTGCGTGACGAGGTGTTGACCGCAACGGTGATGGGTTCGCTCATCGACGCTCGGCCTCCCTCTTCAGGCGGTCGCCTTCTGCCAAGAGCTCGTGCAGGCGCTCGGCATCGCCAGCGTCGATCGCGTCCTTGTATTGCTGCAGGTTGGCAATGATGATGCCAATCTCCTCGGAGAGGTAGTCTGCGTTATCGAGAAAGAGCTCGGTCCACATCGTTGGGTTGAGGCGGGCCACGCGGGTGAGGTCCTTGTACGAGCCCGCCGAGAAGCCCTTGTGCTTCTGCGCCGAGGGGCTCTTTACATAGGCGTTTGAGACCACGTGCGCGAGCTGCGAGGTAAAGGCGATGAGCTCGTCGTGCTCGCCTGCGCTCGAGAGCGTGAAGGACCCAAAGCCGCAGGGTTTGAGCAGGTTCTTGAGGCGCTCGAGGACGTCGAGCCGCTCGAAGTCGTCCATTGCGGGCGGCACGACCACCATCGGGGCGTTGTGGAACATGTTTGCCCGCGTGTGCGCGTATCCGGAGAACTGCGTGCCGGCCATCGGGTGGCAGCCCACGAAGGTCCAAGGATATTGCTCGGCGATGGCAAAGCACCTCTCGCAGACGAAGCGCTTGACGCCTATCACGTCGATGACGATTGCGCCTGGTGAGATGAGCGAGGCCATCTCCGCGAGCCACGTGACGCTCACGTCAGGATAGCCAGCAAGGATGATGAGCTCGCAGGTGGGGATGGTCTCGTCGTCAAGCTCGCCATCGACGGTCTCGATCATGGCGAGCTCGAGGGTTGAGCGGGTGCGGTTCCTGGCGTAGACCTCGGCGCCGCCCTGATGCAGGGCTTTTGCGAAGGAGCCACCCATGAGGCCGAGGCCCAGGATGCCGATGCGGTTCGGGACGAAGGTGGCATCTTCGGGGATGCTCGGATGTTCGATGGTCATGTGCTACCTCAGATCTGCCGTGATGGCCTCGCGGATGAGCGCGATGCGGCGCATGGCATCGTCGAAGGCTTCGGGCACCAGTGCCTGGGCTCCGTCGGACCATGCCTCCTGCGGGCAGTTGTGCACCTCGATCTCCAGGCCGTCTGCACCAGCCGCCGTTGCGGCAAAGGCTGCCTGCTTGACGTAGCGCGTGTAGCCGGTGGCGTGGCTCGGGTCGCCGACCACGGGCAGATGGGTCAGATGGTGCAGCACGGGGATGGCATTGACGTCAAAGGTGTTGCGTGTCCTGGTCTCAAAGGTGCGGATACCGCGCTCGCACAGAATCACGTTGGGGTTGCCTTCGCTCATCACGTACTCTGCGGCCATGAGCAGCTCGTCGATGGTGCCCGAGAGGCCGCGCTTAAGCAGGATGGGCGTGGTGGTCTTGCCCACCTCCTTGAGGAGGTTGAAGTTCTGGGCGTTGCGCGCGCCGATCTGCATGATGTCGATGCCGTGGTCGACGAAGATCTCCACGTCGCGCGGGTCCATGACCTCGGTCACCACGGGCATGTCGAGCTCCGCGGAGGCTTCGAGCAGAAGGTCCAGGCCCTCCTCGCCCATGCCCTGGTATGAGTAGGGAGAGGTGCGCGGCTTGTAGGCGCCTCCGCGCAGGATCGTGGCGCCGGAGGCCTTGACGGCGCGGGCGATCTCGATGAGGTTGTCGCCCTCGACCGAGCAGGGCCCTGCCATCACCTGGAAGTGTCCGCCGCCGATGAGCACGCCATGACCGCAGTCGACGATGGTGTCCTCGGGATGGAACTTTCGGTTTGCGAGTTTGTAAGGCTCGGAGACGCGGCGGACCTGGTCGATGATGTCCATAGACTCGAGCAGGAAGGGGTCGATCTTGGTGGTGTCGCCGATGATGCCCACGATGGTCTCGTTGTCACCCTGCGAGACGTTGGTGCGATAGCCGCGAGCCTCGATCCACTGGACGAAGTGCTCGAGCTGGTCGGGGGTGGCAGTGTGTTTGACGATGGCAATCATGGGCGGATCCTCCTGGTTTTGGCCGCGGTGCGGCAGAGATACCGGATGATGCTACCATTCCCGAAAGACGCCTAGCGGTACCTTAAACGTGTGGTTACAAACTGCAACAATTATTGGATGCACGGACGCCGGGCAAGCTCTATGAAACGTTACAATTTGTGCACAAAATGACCGACTGGGCGGGCTGCTTGACATAATTGCCCCTTGTTCTTGGCGCAATGCCAAACCGATTTCAGAGCATGGAGGCACCCATGTCGTTCAACTTCAGGCGTCACCTGCCCATCCCCATGGAGATCCGCGAGGGCATGCCGCTCTCCTATGCCATGACCGAGCGAAAGGTGCACTTTGACCGCATGGTGTCTGACATCATGACGGGTGTCGACAAGCGCGTTCTGGTGATCATCGGCCCCTGCTCGGCCGACCGCGAGGATGCTGTGGTCGACTATGCGACCCGCCTGGCTGGCCTCCAGGAACGCGTGACGGACAAGCTCCTCCTCGTGCCACGCGTGTACACCAATAAGCCTCGCACCAAGGGCACGGGCTACAAGGGTCTTCTGCACAATCCCGTTCCAGAGGCCTCCGATGACGTCCTCGAGGGCATCAAGGCAGTGCGCCACATGCATCTCCGCGTTATCGAGGAGACGGGCCTCTTTACCGCCGACGAGATGCTCTATCCCTCAAACTACCAGTTCCTCGTCGACCTACTCTCCTATGTGGCCGTCGGCGCGCGTTCCGTCGAAAACCAGGAGCATCGTCTGGTGGCAGGCGGCATTCCGGTGCCCGTGGGAATGAAGAACCCCACCGGTGGCAGCATGTCGGTCATGCTCAATTCAATCTATGCCGCCCAGCAGCCACAGACCTTCATCTACCGCAACTGGGAGGTGGAGACTACTGGCAACCCGCTGGCACATGCGGTGCTCCGCGGGCGCATCGGCTCGGATGGTCGCTGGCACGCAAACTACCATTACGAGCATCTGGAGCATCTCGCACAGGCGTACACCGAGAGCGACTTCGCCAATCCGGCAGTCATCGTCGACACCAACCACGACAACTCGGGCAAGCGCCCGCTCGAGCAGATCCGCATCGTGCGCGAGGTGCTCGACTCGGCCAAGCGCTCCGAGACGGTGGCGCAGCTCTTCCGCGGTTTTATGATCGAGAGCTATCTTGAGGACGGGCGCCAGGAGATAGGTGGAGGCGTCTACGGGAAGTCCATCACCGATCCCTGCCTGGGCTGGGAGAAGACCGAGGCGCTCTTGCTGGAGATGGCGGAGCTCGTATAGCTGCGCTCACATACCACGACATGAACGCAGGCCCTGCCGGATATCCAGCAGGGCCTGCGTCTTAGGGTTCGCTATGGGTGCAGGACGTTACTCCTGCTCCTCCTGCATGCGCTGGAGGGTGGCCATCAAGGCGGGGATGACCTGCTTCTTGCGGCTCACGACGCCCTTGAGCACGGCGATGCCGTCCTCGGGCTGCACGTCAAAGGCGCGAGCGGCGATGTCCTCGGCGCCAGAGCCCCAGCACAGCATGTCGGAGGTCTGGCTCTTCACGTCGGTGAAGAGGTAGAAGACCAGCGGCAGCTCGTTGGCCTTGGCGGCATCGGCCATGTAGGGACCGACCAGGTCCTCGGCGGCCTTGCGGCTGGACTCGGTCATGAAGGAACCCTGGCCCACGCCAAAGCGGACGTTGCCACGGCTGAAGACCTTGAAGTCGGAGTTGAAGACCTCGTCGGCGGTGCGGCCGGTGAGGTCGGCGCCGGCGTCAAACATCTTGTCCGCGAACTCGTCGCAGTCCTCGCCGCAGATCTCGGAGAGCTTCTTGCCGACGAAGACGTCGCGCGGGGTGCAGGTGGGGGAGCGGAAGCACAGCGTGTCGGAGAGGATGGCGCTCATCATCAGGCCGGCGACGTTGGCAGGGATCTCGATGCCGTTCTCCTGGAAGATGTCGTAGATGATGGTGCAGGTGCAGCCCACCGGCACGTTGCGGAAGAAGACGGGGCTGGAGGTCTCGATGTTGGCAACGCGATGGTGATCGATGATCTCGAGGATCTCGGCCTGCTCGCGTCCCTCGACGGACTGGCTGCGCTCGTTGTGGTCGACCAGGATGACGTGCTTCTTGCGCGGGTTGAGCAGGTCGGGGGTGCTCACGACGCCGGCGTAGGAGCCGTCCTCCTCGATGATGGGGAAGAAGCGGTGCTGCGTGCGGGCCATGACCTTCTGCGCGTCGTCGATGGCGGTGTTGACCGAGAAGCGCTCGACCTTGTCGGCGGGCAGCATCTTGGCGCGCACGGGGATCGCCATGGTGATGAGGCGGGCGGACGCATAGGTGTCATATGGGGTGGTGATGATGGCACAACCGCGCTCCTCGGCGGCAGAGCGCACGACGCCGGACACCTTGGCGCTGTGGCACACGATCAGGCAGCCAGCCCCGGCCTCGACGGCAAACCGCTGGGTCTCGTAGCGGTTGGTGCACAGGACGACGTCACCCTCCTGGATGCTGTCCTCCATCATCTCGGGGGAGGTGCCGACGATGACATGGCCCTCGGGGACGACGCCGTCAGCGTCGCCGACGAGCATCTCGCCGCCGAGCGTGCTCACGATGTTCTTGTAGCGCGTGTGGGCCTCGGAGATCACGGTGTTGTCAAGGATGTCCATGTTGGCGTTGGCGACGTCCTTGACGGCGATGAGGCCGAGCAGGTTGTCATCGTCATCGGTCACGCACAGGGTGGAGGTGTTCTGGTTGCGCATGAGGTTCCATGCGGTGGAGAGGCTCGTCTCGGGATCGATGCCCGGGGTCTTGCGGTACGTGACGTCCTTGATCTGCGGGGTGAGCGTGGTGATGAGGCGCGGCTCGTCGAAACCGAAGTGCTTGAGGACGAAGGCGGTCTCACGGTTGATGGCACCAGCACGGCGCGCCTCGTAGACGCTGCCACCCAGCTGGTTCTTGAGATAGGCGTAGCTGATGGCGGCGCAGATACTGTCTGTGTCGGGGTGCTGGTGCCCGACTACGTTCACCTTGCGGATTGCTTCTGCCATGGTGTGCTCCTTGTGTCTATTGGTGGCGTGCGTCACCGTGTCTGGGCATGCCGCAGCGCAAGCCCGATGGCCTGTACGTAGACGCATTTTGACACCTAAGGGTGCTCATATCCGTACGTGAGGAGCGCTTTGTTCGGTGGACTGGCCGCATTGTGCGGCAGACGTGGCCAGATTGGATGCAAGCGGCGATTTGATAAGAAAAAGGCAGGACTGAGCCTGCCTGGGTAATACGTGGTGCCCTCTACAGGGTTCGAACCTGCGACCTTTCGCTCCGGAGGCGAACGCTCTGATCCACTGAGCTAAGAGGGCGTGTGCTAGTGCATTATAGCCGCAAAACTCCGCCGTGGGGTGATGCGTGGCAAAGTTGCGAGATTGCCACAGTTGCGATGCGAGGACCTCGTATCGCGTACAATTATAAGCTATGGCAGTTCTGCCCAACAATGTCGACGGAGGTAACAGATGCCCAAGACGTCAGAGCCAGACGCGCACACGGCGCCCCAGGCTCTCACGGGTCTTACGCAGGCTGAGGTGGCCGAACGTGTCGCCGCAGGTCGCGTCAACGCGAACGCCGACGTAAAGACCAAGAGCGTCTCGCAGATAGTACGTGAGCATGCGCTCACCCTGTTCAACATGGTCAACCTTGGTATGGCCGTGCTGGTGATGATTACCGGTCAGTACCGCAACATGATGTTCATGGGCGTTGTGTTCTCCAACCTGGCCATCGGCATCGTGCAGGAGCTGCGCGCCAAGCGCATGGTGGATCGTCTCACGATCATCACCGCCTCGGACGTTCGCGTCATCCGTGAGGGCAAGGAGTGCTCGATTCCCGTCGACCAAGTGGTCGTCGACGATCTGGTGGTCGTGTCGCACGGCGACCAGGTGCCTGCCGACGGCGTGGTGGTGGCAGGCGCTGCCTCCATGAACGAGAGCCTGCTCACCGGTGAGTCGGACGCCATCCCCAAGGTCATCGACGACGAGGTCCTCTCCGGTTCCTTCGTCGACTCCGGCTCGCTCACCTTCAGGGCCACCAACGTGGGCATCGAGAGCTACGCCTCGCGCATCAACGACGAGGCCAAGTTCGTCAAGGCCATCACCTCGGAGATTCGTGACACGCTCAACTGGATCATCAAGATGGCCACCATCACGCTCATTCCGGTGGGCATCGCGCTGTTCCTGCGCAGCTTCCTCTCCGACTCGATGAGCGCCAACGATGCCATCCTCACGACCGTCGCGGCCATCGTGGGCATGATCCCGCAGGGTCTGGTGCTGCTCACCTCGTCGGTCTTTGCCATTGCGACCACGCGCCTGGGCATGCGCCAGGTGCTGGTGCAGCAGGCTTACTGCGTCGAGACCCTCGCGCGCGTTGACGTGCTGTGCCTGGACAAGACCGGCACCATCACCACTGGCTCGATGGAGCTCGCCGACATCCGAGCCGGGCGCGGGGTGGACGAGCGCGACGTGGCCGTAGCGGCCTTTACCGTGGCCTCCGCCAACGAGGCCGATGCCAACGAGACCGCACGCGCGATTCTCGCCTATGGCCAGAAGGAGGGCCTCGAGCCCAAGGCCATCTCCCGTGCCGTGCCGTTCTCGTCTGCCACCAAGCTGTCTGGCTGCGTGACCACGGAGGGCAGGACCTACCTGCTCGGGGCGCCGCAGTTCGTCCTGGGACCGCTCTACACTGAGCACGAGTGGCAGATCCGCGCCTTTGACCGCCTCGAGCGCGTGCTCGTAGTGGCTGAGGCCGATGGATTCACCGATGCGGGCGTGCCGATGGGCCGTCCGCGCGTTATCGGCTTCCTGGGAATCCGCGACGAGATCCGTGACACGGCTGCCCAGACCATGGCCTACTTCGTCGAGCAGGGCGTGGACATCCGTGTCATCTCCGGCGACGACCCGATGACCGTCTCCGCCATTGCGGAGAAGGTGGGCGTGCCCGATGCCGGCAAGTGGGTGGACGCCACCTTCCTCGAGAGCATGGAGGAGATCGAGGCGGCCGTGCAGTCCCGTCGCGTGTTCGGACGCGTGACGCCGACCATCAAGCGCGAGCTCGTGCGCTGCCTGCGTGCCGAGGGCCATACCGTTGCCATGACCGGCGACGGCGTCAATGACATCCTCGCACTCAAGGAGGCCAACTGCTCGGTGGCCATGGCGTCGGGATCCGCTGCGGCGCGCAACGTGGCGGACATCGTGCTTGCCGACAGCGACTTCTCGCACATGCCTGAGGTCGTGGCGGAGGGACGACGCTCCATCAACAACCTGCAGCGCTCGGCATCGCTTTTCCTCATGAAGACGGTCTACTCGGCGCTTCTCGCCATCGTGTGCGTCGTCATGCCGCCGTTCCCGCTGCTTCCCATCCAGATGACCCTCGTGTCCACGGCCATCATCGGCATTCCGTCGTTCGCCCTGGCGCTTGAGCCCAATCGCGAGCTGGTCCGCGGGCGCTTCCTCACCAACGTCCTCGCGCGTTCCATGCCAGCCTCCATTGCCATTGCCGTGGGGATGTTCGTCATGCTGCTCGTAGAGCGCGGCCTGGGTGGCACCTTTGCGGAGGTGTCCACCTGCTGCATGCTGCTCACTGCCGCAGTGGGTATCATGCTCATCTACCGCATCGCACAGCCGCTCAACCCGCTGCGCACCGCGCTGCTCGTGTTCTGCGTGGCGTACGTGGTGGGCGGATGCACGCTCTTCACCGACTTCTTTGGTGTCGTTGCCCTTGAGGCATCGCACGCGCTCAGTTGCGCAGTCATCGTGATTGCCGCTGTCATTGGATTCAACGCACTCTATAACTACTCGACGACAAAGGCGCATGACTTTTGGGATGCGCTGCGCGCTCCTGACAAGCGCGCCTAAGAGATAGGGGAAGGATATGACCCAGACCAACCAGAGGGCCTCCTTTGACTCCGCCGTTCGCGCGGCCCGTAAGCCGCGCATGATCGAGGCGGGTGGCATCAGCCGCCTCGCCTACGACGTCATGCAGATACCCGGTGCCGAGCGCCTGCCTCGCGCGCTGGTCATCCTCTTGGAGAACTGCGTTCGCCGCGCCGCCACCGACGAGCAGGCTGCCGAGCTTGCGTGGCGCATCGTGTCCGCCGGCCTCTCGGGGGAGCAGGGCGACGAGATCGAGTTCATGCCGGCTCGTGTGCTCTTCCAGGACTTCACGGGCGTGCCGGTGTTTGTGGACTTCGCAGCCATGCGTGACGCCATGGTTGAGCGCGGGGGAGACCCGTCGCTGGTAAACCCGCAGATTCCCTGCACGCTTGTGGTCGACCATTCCGTCATTGCCGACGAGGCGGGCTGCTCCTGTGCCTCCGCGACTAACGAGGAGCTTGAGGTCAGGCGCAACCGCGAGCGCTTCGCCTTCCTCAAGTGGGCTTCGCGCTCCTTTGACAACGTGGAGATCGTCCCGCCTGGCGGCGGCATCTGCCACCAGCTCAACATCGAGCGCTTCTGCAACGTGGTCATGACCGACGCACTCTCGCGTGACGCCGAGGTTGCCTGCTTCGACACGCTGGTGGGCACCGACTCCCACACGCCCACGGCCAACGGCGTTGGCGTGCTCGGCTGGGGCGTTGGCGGCATCGAGGCCGAGGCGGCAGCCCTTGGACAGCCGGTCTCCATGCTGGTGCCGCCCGTCGTGGAGCTGCACCTCACCGGCGAGCTTCAGGATGGCGTCTCGGGCATGGACCTAGCCCTCACCGTGGCGCGCGTGCTGCGCGAGGCCGGTGTTGTCGGCACGCTTGTCGAGGTGACGGGCGAGGGCGTTGCTGCACTCTCCGCCACGCAGCGCGCCTGCGTCTCCAACATGACCCCTGAGTACGGTGCCACCACCACGCTGTTCCCGGTTGACGACACTACCTTCTCCTACCTCGAGCTGGCTGGGCGCGACGAGGCCGAGCTCGCCTTCGCGCGCGAGTATCTCAAGGTACAGGGCGTCTTTGGGGCGGCGGGCGAGCGCGTCTACGCGCGCACCATCGAGCTGGACCTCGCGAGTGTCGAGACCTGCTTGGCCGGCCCCTCTCGCCCGCACAACTACGTGACGCCGTCCGGTCTGCGCGACCGCTTCCGCGCTGCCAGCGCGGAGCACGGTCACGCCGACATGGACGAGACCCGCTCCGTCACCATCGGCGACGAGACCTTCGAGCTCGGTCACGGTACGCTGGCAATCGCCGCCATCACGAGCTGCACCACGGCCACCGACCCCGCGATGATGGTCGCAGCGGGCCTCCTCGCCAAGAAGGCCGTGGATCTCGGTCTTGAGACCAAGCCCTGGATCAAGCGCATCTTTGCGCCCGGTAGCCATGCCACCGAGCTTCTGCTCGAGCGCGCGGGCCTAACCGACGCGCTGTTCCGCCTCGGCTTCTACACCTGCGGCTACGGCTGCATGTCATGCATCGGAAACTCCGGCGAGATCGCCGCTGCCCTCAAGTGTCATGCGGGCGAGCTCGAGCTCACCAGCGTCCTTTCCGGAAACCGCAACTTCGACGGCCGCATCTCTCCGGACGTGGCCCAGAACTTCCTCTGCCAGCCGGCACTCGTGGTCGCATACGCCCTTGTGGGCACCATGGACGTGGACCTCTCCACGACTCCCGTCGGTACGGCCGCCGATGGACACCAGGTCATGCTCGAGGAGCTCCTGCCCTCGACCTCAGAGATCGATGCCGTGCTGGACGAGGTGCTCACGGCCGACCTCTTTGCCGAGGGTGCCAAGGGCCTCATGGATGGCTCCAAGTCCTGGTGCCAGATTAACTCTGCCGACTCGGACACCTTCGCTTGGGATAAGGACTCCACCTACATCAGGCGTGCGCCGTACTTTGACCTTGCATGCCCCTCTGACGTCTTCGAGGTGTTTGGTGCCCGTGCGCTGGCCTGTCTGGGCGACTTCGTCACGACTGACCACATCTCGCCGGCAGGATCGATCGCCGCTGACTCACCAGCGGCCCGCTACCTCGTCGAGAATGGCGTCGAGCGCGCTGACTTCAACACCTACGGAGCGCGCCGTGGCAATCACGAGGTCATGATGCGTGGCACCTTTGCCAACGTGAAGCTGCAGAACAAGATGGCCGACGGCCGCAACGGCGGCTGGACGCGCGACATGCAAAGCGACGAGATCGTGCCCATCTACGATGCCGCCGTCTCCTATGCGGATGCCAACGTGCCGCTGGTCATCGTGGCTGGCAAGCTCTACGGTTCTGGCTCGAGCCGCGACTGGGCGGCCAAGGGTCCGGCGCTTCTGGGCGTGCGTGCCGTCATCGCCGAGAGCTTCGAGCGCATCCATCGCTCCAACCTGGTGCAGATGGGTGTCGTGCCTCTCCAGCTGGAGGAAGGCATGAGTGCCGAGGGACTCGGGCTCGACGGTACGGAGACCTACGACCTCGACCCGATCGACGTATCGGAGGGCCTGCCTAAGAGCCGTACCGTTAAGGTTCGCGCCACCCGCGCCGACGGGTCTGTGACGGAGTTTGCCTGCGTCGTGCGCGTCGACACGCCGATGGAAGGCGCGTTCCTGGCGAGTGGC
Organism: uncultured Coriobacteriaceae bacterium; assembly: GCA_902790135.1. Classification (GTDB taxonomy): domain Bacteria; phylum Actinomycetota; class Coriobacteriia; order Coriobacteriales; family Atopobiaceae; genus UBA1367. The sequence goes on along the minus strand of CADAQM010000001.1, from coordinate 13,281 downwards.
GGAATCCTGCCCTACGTGCTTGGCCAATTGGCAGGGGAGTAGCATTCAGGTGATTTGCCCTACGTGCTCAACACATATTCCTGATGGCTCGCTGCGCTGTCCCGCATGCCACGCCAGTGTGGGCGTCACGCAGATGATGCCCGTGCTGCAAGGCCGCTGGTGTCCGAGCTGCGGCGTTGCCGTTGCCTGGGAAGATGAGGTCTGCCCCTCGTGCGGGCTTCCGCTCGAGCGTCCGTGGGACGCTCCCATCGAGGTGAGGACGAGGTCGGAGGCTGCCGCCAGCGAGGCCCAGACCATCCCGGTTCCCGAGGAGGAGCCAGAGCCCGTCGTAGACGAGACGTCCGACACGCGTACGATGGCTCGCATCGAGAGCGCCATCCCGGCAGAGGATGACCCTGAGAGCAAGATCGCCGTACAGGAGCGCATGCCGCGCACGCGTGCCTTCCTGCTCGCATCGATTGCCTCGGCCATGCTCATCATCGGTCTTGCGCTGTGGATCACGCATCCCTGGGATCCGAACGCGAACTCGATCAAGGCGACCGAGGAGCGTGACACGTCCATGGCGGGCTTCCCTGGGACCGTCGAGTCCCTGAGCGGTCAGGACGACGAGGACGATGCCGTCGTCGAGGTGCCGTCTGGTGACGACGCAACCTTCGCGCAGCTCAGTGAGGCATACGAGAAGCTTGGCCGTTACGAGGCTCGCGCTGACGAGAGCACGCAACTCTTCTACGACAAGGCTGTCGCGGGCACTCTCGACGAGCGTTCGCAGGGCAAGCGCGACGCCGCCGCGCTTGCCATCGACGTAAGCAACCTCATTGACACGCTCAATCGGGTCGACGTGACGTCCGGCACCTATGCGCAGGAGCTCGAAAACCTCCTCACGCTGGGTAACTGGCTGCGCAATCGCGTGGATAGAATCTCCCTGTCATGGGACGCCGCGCTCTCGTCAAAGGATCCCAAGGCCGACGAGGCGAGCCTGATGGCACTGCTCGAAGCCGAGAACGGCGAGGATGGCAAGAACGCGTACGAGAAGCTCTTCGATGACAACTACGAGCAGTGGAAACCTGAGCATAAGGAGTAGATGCCGAGAGGAACCAAGAGCCTTTGGGTGACAGCCTCAAAATCCGCTCACCCGATTGCGTCTGCCGAATCTGTGAACCATAAGCGCTGCTGTTAGAATGGTTGCGTATGTACGATTCGGACATGGGCATAATCGCCTTGTCCGGTTATCCTCGTCGGAGGGACGAGGTTGAGAGGGGCTATCGTGGGTTTTCTTCCAGATATGCTATATACCCCCACCTATCAGGTGATAGGTGACGAGGTTGCTGTCTTCGACACCAGCAAGGGCACCATTCGCGTGCGCCTCGATGGCGAGGGCGCTCCCATTCACGTTGCCAACCTTTGCGAGCTCGCTGGCAAGGGCTTCTATGATGGGCTCAAGTTCCATCGCTATGTCCCCGGCTTTGTCGTGCAGGGTGGTTGCCCGAACACGCGCGAGATGACGTCCCAGCAGGTCGCAGCTGGAGAGATGGGTCCCTTCGGCATGCCTGGCACCGGCGGTCCCGGCTATCGCATTCGCCAGGAGTACACCACCAATCCCAACAACAGCCATGTTGACGGTGCCCTGGCAATGGCCCGTTCGCAGAACCCCGATTCTGCGGGATCGCAGTTCTACTTCTGCCTCGGTCCCCAGCATGGGCTCGATTCTGGCTATACGGTGTTTGGTACGACTATCGAGGGCATGGATGTCATCTCCGAGCTGCGCGCCGGCGACGTCATCCACTCGGTGCGTATCGAGCACCAGGCAAACTAGGTCATCACACAACCTCGAGAAAACGCACACGACACGAAACGAGGTGCAACAGTGAATCAACAGGCATTTGATGCAGGTCGAGACGCGTATCGTCAGGGCGACCTGGTTTCCGCAGTAAGGTGGCTCGAGCAGGCAAAGATGCCCGGCGAGGTCTCTGGTCGCATCGACCATCTCCTTGGCAACTGTCTCATGAAGCTCGGCAACTTCGATCAGGCTGCCATTGCCTATGGCGACGCCCTTGGCGACGCAAGTTATGGCCATTCTGGCGCCTTGGCAACAAACCGCGGCCGTGCGCTGCTTGCCGCAGGCAAGCCTCAGGAGGCTGTGGCATCGCTGGTCATGGCCACCAAGGACACCGAGTATCCGACGCCCTACAAAGCCTATGTGGCCCTGGGCAATGCCTACTCGCAGATTGGCGACTTCCGCGAGGCGGGCGTGGCATACCGTAACGCCGCCATCGATGAGAACAACCCCGATCCTTCGGGCGCCCTCCGCAGCTTGGGCGGGTGCTTTATGAAGATGAACCGCGCCGTCGACGCCGTCGAGGCGTATCGTACCGCCCTCGACTTCTCCACGCCGCTTGAGAGCCAGAATGCCATCTACGAGGACCTCGGCATGGCCTATGCTGCCGCAAGTCGCTGGAGCGAGGCTGTCGACTCCTTCGGTCATGCGACCGAGGATGGCACCCACACGCTCTCTGCCGAAGGCTCTGCCGCCCTTGCTGCCGCGCGTGCTGCGATGAACAGCTCTTCTGGCTCCACGGGCTCGACCGATGCGTTCCTGGCCGCCGCCGGCTATGCCACTGGCGCCGACCCCCTCGACCCTCTCGGCAAGTCTGGCGAGTTCATCCCCTCTGCCGAGGATACGGGCTTCTTTGACATCAGCGAGCAGGAGATGGCCCAGATCGACATGGACAACCGTTCGATCAAGCGCAAGCATGGCCACTCCGGCCTGCGTCGCTTCCTCATCTTCCTGCTGTTCGTTCTGCTTATCGCCGGTGCCGCCGTGTACGCATACTACAGCGGCTATGGTTGGCCCCTTCAGGAGCAGGTCGTCGAGGACCTCTTTACCTCCAACGCCTCTGGCTCCGACATCTCTGGCTTCCTCGCCAGCACGCTTTCCGATCAGGAGGCAACGGATATCGATGCGGTCCTGCCTGACGGTGCGACCGGTGTCACCGTTGCCGGTGTCGATCGCTCCATGACGGAGTCCTCCGTGCTCGTCACGGCGACGCTGTCCGCGGGCGGCGAGCAGAGCTATCGCGTCTCGCTCGTTCGTGACGGTCTCGGCTGGAAGGTCGATGGCGTGACGGTCGAGTACCCCGCCCTTGACGGTGGCGAGCCCGCCATCGACACGGGCGAGCCTGGCGAGGCCGAGGCTACCGATGCCGGCGAGGCTGACGCCGAGGCAACCGACGGCGGCGAGGCTGCCGACGACGGCACCGACACCACCTCGGGATCCCTGTAAGCAGCGAGGCGCCATATCCACCCCTGATTCTCAGTAACCGCAATCGTGGCTCTTGAGGCCGCATCAAACGCAGGAGATTCAAACCCATGTCGCTCTTTGACGCATTATTCGGAGAATACGATGGCGACCTCGCCATCGACCTGGGCACCGCAAACACGCTGGTAGCGCGCCGCGGGCAGGGTATTGTGCTCAACGAGCCCTCGGTTGTGGCCATCGATCGCAACGAGGACCGAGTCCTCGCGGTCGGCGCTGACGCAAAGCGCATGATTGGCCGTACCCCTGGCTCCATCATCGCCGAGCGCCCGCTCAAGGATGGCGTTATCGCAGACTTCGACGTGACAGAGGTCATGCTGCGCTACTTCATCGAGAAGGCGCGCGGTGGCAACCGCTACCCTTGGTCCCCGCGCCCGCGCGTGGTCGTGTGCGTTCCTTCCGGAGTCACCTCCGTGGAGAAGCGCGCGGTCTTCGAGGCGACCATTCAGGCAGGCGCACGTCAGGCATACCTGATCGAGGAGCCGATGGCTGCGGCAATCGGCGCTGACCTTCCCATCGAGGACCCGACTGGCTCGATGGTCGTTGACATCGGTGGCGGCACCACCGAGGTGGCCGTCATCTCGATGGGCGGAATCGTTGTCTCGCAGTCAATCCGCACGGCTGGTGACGAGTTCGATCAGACGATCCTGCAGCACGTTCGTGACGCCTACAACCTTTCCATCGGCGAGCGTACGGCTGAGGACATTAAGATCAAGGTCGGTTCAGCAGCGCCGCTGGCCGAGGAGCTCGATGTCGAGGTCAACGGCCGTGACGTCATGAGCGGCCTGCCCAAGACGGTGCGCATCGAGAGCGAGGAGATCCGCCGCGCACTCGACAAGCCCCTCGACGAGGTCACCAAGGCAGTCAAGGACGCCCTCGACGTGACCCCGCCCGACCTGGCAAGCGACCTCATGTACTATGGCGTGCTGCTTACCGGTGGTGGCGGTCTGCTCCGTGGACTCGACCAGCGCCTTCGCGACGAGACGGGCGTGCCCGTCAACGTCAGTCCCACGGCGCTTGAGAACGTCGTCAACGGCTGCGCAAAGGTCCTCGAGGCTAACGCCCTTTCCGGTGGCTTCGTCCAGAGCTCTGCTCAGTAACAGGGGACCACAATGCCCCAAAAGGGAGGAGCCACGCCTCCGTCCACAAGGTTTCGTCGGACGGATGCCGATGGCGGACTGCGCATATGCATCGTGCTCGTAGTGCTGTCGCTCGTGATGTTTACCGCGAGCGTGCGCGAGGGTGACGGCCCTGGCGTCTTCACGACTGCACGCGGCGCATGGATGACGATTACCACGCCCATCCGCTGGGTGGGCGGGGCTGTGACCGCACCGTTCCAAGGCCTCGGCAACATCTTCGCCAACCTGACGGCAGACCAGGAGCGTCTCTCTGAGCTCAAGGCTGAGAACGAGCGACTCGTGGCCAGAAACGCCGAGTTGGAGGAGTCCGAGCAGACGGCCAGGCGTCTGGAGAGCCTGCTTGGCCTGCAAAGCCTCTACAACCTGCAGTCGACCGGTGCCCGCATCATATCGGGTTCGACGGACTCGTGGAGCTCCACGGTGACCATCGACAAGGGTACGGCGGCAGGTATTGCCGTCGGCATGCCAGTTACCGACTCCAACGGCGCCATCGGACAGATCATCCGCTGTGGGGCAGCGTCGTCGACCGTGCGCCTGGTGACCGACGAGAATTCGTCCGTGTCTGCCATGGTTCAGTCAAGTCGCGCGCAGGGCGTGTTGCGAGGCTCTGTCGACGGTACGCTGCATCTGACCCTCGTGCGTACCGACCAGAACGTTGAGGTCGGCGACACGGTCGTGACGAGTGGTCTTGGCGGGGTCTTCCCCAAGGGGCTGCCACTCGGAACGGTCACATCGGTGGAGCGCACCTCCGGGGCCCTGTATTACGACATCGAGGTAGAGCCCCTGTCCTCCACGGAGAGCTTCGAGGAGGTTCTCGTCATCACCTCGCTCACCGAGGACCAGAAGCCGACGGCTGAGGAGGTCGCGCAGGCCGACAAGCAGGACAGCGCCTCAAGCGGTGCAAAGAGCACGAAGAGCGATGACTCTAGCGACTCAAATGATTCGGGTGACGGCAGCGCCGAACAGACTGACGAGTCTGCCGGGGGAGATGGCACCGAGGACGAGAGCGAAGACCAAAGCCAGGACGAGGGCTAGGAGGTGGCTGCATGCAAGTAAAGGATTCCAACCGCAATCGCCGGGACTTTCTTACGCTGGCTGCCATCTGTCTCGTGCTGCAGGTGGCTGTCGCGCCCAACATCGCGCTGGGCAATGGTCGTGCTAATTTCGGGCTGGTGTTTGCCGGTGTGGCCTCGCTCCTTGTTGGTGGTCAGTTCGGTGTGTTCTGCGGTTTTCTGGCAGGGCTCATCTTCGACCTCTCCACGACAGGGCCCATTGGTCTCATGTCCTTTCTCCTGACAATCGGATCGTATGTGGTGGGTATCGAGGCCAGAAACCGCATAGCCGATGACTTCGTCGGGTCCATGCGCCAGTTTGCGCAGATGGCCTTCATAGTGTCGCTCGCCTATCACGTCGCGATGTTTCTGGTGGGCGAGGCGACGAGTGTCATGGATGTCGTCCTGCTGCGCACCCTGCCCACGTTTGCCCTCACGCTCTTGGGCTTTGCGCCCTTCGCCTACGTCATCTCGCATGCCACTGGCAGCGCACTCACGCTGGGCGGAAAACCATCGAAGTCTGCGCGTAGCCATGGCTCGCGTTACGACCTCGGCAACCTCTAGGCTGACACCCTCATGAATCCCGTTGTCGTCATAGCAACGCTTCTCGCCATCGTTTTGGTGGCGCTCGTGCTCCTTGTTCTGATCAACAGGGGCGAGGCGCGCTTTACCTTTGACATCGGCGGCCAGGCTCCGCGAGCCTCTGGTGGCGCCGACAACTCGAGCGAGAAGGGCTTCAAGACTCGTCTCACGGGTCTCAGCATCTTCTCGGGCGGCATTATCGCGGTCCTGTTCACCAAGCTGTGGTCCATGCAGTTGGTCTCGGTCGACGAGTACACCGAGCAGGCCGAGCTCAACCGCACGCGCACCATCTCGACGGTAGCCCCACGAGGACGCATCCTCGATCGCAACGGGGTCGAGCTGGTGACCAACCGCCCCAGTCTCGTCGTCATGGCGAGCTCCGAGGTGGCGGATGATGACATCATGGTGCAGCATCTCGCCAACGTGCTCGGCATGCCGATGGTGGCCGTGCGTCGCAAGATACAGGACCAGACCGAAGGCGCACAGAGCCTCCGCACGGTTGCCGTGGACGTCTCGAGGCGCGTTGTCTCCTACATCGACGAGCACCAGTACCTCTTTGAGGGCGTAAACGTCGAGGAGCGCGCGCAGCGCCACTATCCCATGGGCTCCACCTGCGCGCATGTGCTGGGCTATACCGGTAGCCCCACCGTCGAGCAGCTGAAGGCCGCCGAGGAGGACACCTCCAACTGGAGCATCGCCTACGAGTCCGGCGACACGATCGGTCAGGCGGGTATCGAGTACCAGTACGAGAGCGTGCTTCAGGGCGTGCGCGGCGAGCAGACGGTCTATGTCGACGCGGACGGCAGCGTGCTTGACTACGCGACTTCCATAGAGGCGCAACCCGGCTCTGACATCGTGCTCACCATCGACAGCAAGGTGCAGAAGGTCGCGGAGGAGTCGTTGGCTTCCATCATCAAGAAGATTCGCAGCAAGGGAAACGCGACCTGCGACAGCGGCAGTGCCGTCTGCATCGATGTGACCAACGGCGAGGTCATCGCGATGGCGAGCTATCCCACCTTCTCGCCCAACGATTTCGTTGGCGGCATCTCCAACGACGACTGGGAGCTGCTCTCCTCCGAGGAGGCGGGCAACCCCCTCATGAACCGTGCCATTGCCGGCCAGTATCCGTCTGCCTCGACCATCAAGCCCCTTTCTGCCTTTGCAGCGCTCGACTATGGCATTGCAAGCAGCAAGTCGGGCTACGACTGCACGGGCTACTGGACGGGATTCGGCCAGCAGTACGGCCAATACTGCTGGAATCACAGCGGCCATGGCTATGTCAACCTTCGTGAGGGCATCGTGTACTCCTGCGACACCGTCTTCTACGAGATCGGCAAGGGCTTCTTCCTCTCTGACAACAAGGAGGGACTGCAGGAGACCTACCGTCGCTGGGGCCTGGGGGAAGCGTGCGGCATCGACCTTCCTGCCGAGTCCGTCGGCCGCGTGCCCGATGCCGAATGGAAGTGGAATTACTTCACGCAGGCAGACGAGTACGCACGCAGCTGGCAGGGCGGTGACACCACCAACCTCGTCATCGGCCAAGGCGACCTCTTGGTCACGCCCCTGCAGATGGCGACCGTCTATGCGGGTATCGCGACGAGGGGAACGGTGCAGAGGCCCCATCTGTTGCGCAGCGTCTCCTCGCATGCAGGCTCAGGTTCGATCATGGACTACAAGAGCGAGATTTCCCGTACGGTCGAGGAGCAGGACAGTTCCTACGACCTCGTCCAGGACGGCCTGCAGGGCGTCATCTACGAGGAGTCCGAGGCCCAGGCGTCGCACTTCACCAACATGAAGGAGCTGGTGGCGGGCAAGACCGGTACCGCCGAGCGCTCCGGCGAGGAACCGACCGGCTGGTTTGTCGCCTACGTACCAGCAGACAACCCACGCTACGTGGTGGCTTCCTGTGTGGAGCGCGGCGGATACGGTAGCGAGTGCGCGATGTATGTGGTTCGCGACATCATGGGAGCCATTTACGACGAGCCTGACACGTCCGAAGCGGTCGATACGTCAGGCGTAAGGTAGGAGGTGGTAGAGAGCATGCTCTCACGTGGTTCGACATCGGAAGGCATTGGCGAGAAGGCGCATACCACCTTCTCTCGTGGGGCGGGAAGCGCGAAGGGCGCCCGCATGACCAACGTCGGCATCTCGCAGGTGGTCTTTCTCCCGCAGATCGCACCGACGCTGCTGCTCATTGTGTTTGGCACCCTTATCATCTGGTCGGCCTCGCTCACCATCCCCGAGGCCTCGTTCGTGCGCCACCTCGTTGGCATCTTCCTCGGCCTGTTCGTCGCCTTCTTCGTCTGGCGCTATGACTACAGGACGCTCGCCAATCTGTCGACGGCGCTCCTCGTGTTTGATGCCGTCCTGATGATCATGCCTCGCATACCTGGCCTCGGCTACTCGGCGATGGGCATGACGGGCTGGGTGCGCATACCGCTCATAGGATTCAGGTTCCAGCCGTCCGAGCCGGCAAAGCTCGTGACCATCCTGCTGATGGCCTCGCTGGGTGCCCAGTACAATGGACGCATTGAGACCTTGCGCGACTACTTCAAGCTCTGTGGCATCCTCACCATTCCCTTCCTGCTGATTCTCACCCAGCCCGACCTGGGCACGGGCCTGATCGTGCTGGTCGCCGGTGCATCGATCATCATCTGCGCCGGTGCTCCGCGCAGCTGGGTGCTGGTGACCATAGGCATCGTGGTCTTGGGCGCCACGCTCGTAGTGGTGACTTCCATGACACCGGGCCTGCCCCACGTGCTCAAGCAGTACCAGCTCAATCGTCTGATCGTGTTCGTCGACCCCTCCGTCGACCCGACGGGCGATGGCTACAATCTCACGCAGGCAAAGATCGCCGTTGGCTCTGGCGGCCTTCTCGGCAAGGGCATCGGCAATGCGACGCAGTCCGGTTCCGGCTTTTTGCCCGAAGCGCACACCGACTTCGTCTTTGCCCTGATGGCGGAGGAATTTGGCTTCTTGGGATCGACCGTGCTCCTGGGTCTTTTTGGCTGGATGCTCTTCAGCACCATCTCGCTGGCGCAACGCGTCGACTCGCCCTTCGCAAAGCTGATTCTGGTGGGCATTACAACCATGTGGTCGTTCCAGCTGCTGCAGAACGTCGGCATGTGCATCGGCCTCATGCCCATCACGGGCATCCCACTGCCCTTCATCAGCTTTGGTTCGTCATCGATGGTTGCCCAGCTCATGTCTGTGGGAATGGTGCAGTCCATCTGGCGGCATCGTCCCAAGGCGGCGTAATGAGGGACGTCGCGTTGCGACGTGCGACGTATGCCGTAGAATGATGCGAGCAACAAAGGAGGTGTGAGCTTCATGGCTGGTTCTTCAATCATCAACGAGACGACCGATCTGGTGCTCTCTGGGCGCGAGATGGAGGAACGTCGCTGCGACTATGTCTGCGTCGTCGCGCTCGTTGACGTCACCGCCCCGCGCTCGCTGGCCATTCCAGTTCGTGACGCCCTTGACCCGCGCCTCCCGAGCTCAGAGGTGCGCGTGGTGGCTGCGGGTTCCGATACCGACCTGTTGGCGCCTACGGTCCCCGACGTGTGCGTCGCCGTGCTCGGGCGCAATGCCCATGTGATCTCCGCCGGAGTCTGCGAGTTGGCCGCCGCGGGAGTGCCCGTGGCCCTGGTCTGCGAGTCTGCCCTCGATGCGCCAAAGCTTCCCCTGGGTGCTACGGCCGCACATAGGGTGAGCGTCATATCTGCCACCAATCCCGAGGTGCTCACTGACCGCCTCGCGGAGTGGATCATCTCTGCCACCGACAAGGGTATTGCCATGGCGGCAAACTTCCCCTTCTGTCGCCGCGCCAAGGTTCGCTCGCTCATCAACGAGTATGCGATGGACACCGCCGTCAAGACGGCAAAGCTGGGGCCTGGCTCAAAGGCGCCTTCGATGACGGCCTCCCAGGCTCGTCTCGCCCTTGCGATAGCTGCGGTCAACGGCCAGCCGTTGGCGTTTGGTCGTATCCCCGAGGTCCTCTCTGCCATCGGCGCGGGGTTCGGCTCGCGCATGCTCTCCAACAAGACGCTCGGCAAGGTTCCCATCGTGGGATTCATGCTTCAGGCCGGAGTCAGCTACCTCGGGACGCAAGCCACGGGCATGTCGCTCCAGCGCCGCTTCGACAAGAAGGAGCGCATCGCAGAGGGCGGGGAGCCCGAGCATGGCATGGCGTATCGTCTCGCCTCTGCCGTCATCTCTCACGCGGGCAAAGGCTCATCAAAGACCGAGGCGCGCATGCTCCCGAGCGGTGACATCGTCTACGGGCAGGGGGATGCCCGATGAGGTTGGAGCGGCGTGACCGCTTTCACGAGCTCGAGCCGCTCTTGGGCAAGGTGCTGCACCCGGCACGCTATCTCGATCACGAGTGGGGTGCCGTCGAGGAGCAGGACGGTCCCTTTCAAGTTTGCATGATCTATGCCGACACTTACGAGGTTGGTCAGCCCAACTTGGGCATCGCCATCCTCTACAACTCGCTCAATGCCGCCGAAGGCATCTCCTGCGAGCGGGCCTATCTGCCGTGGACCGACATGAGCGCGCTCATGCGCGAGCGGGGAGTGCCCCTGCTGTCGCTCGAGAGCTCCTCTCCGGTGGCTTCCTTCGACATCGTGGGATTCACGCTCGCACACGAGATGGTGGCGACCAACATCATCGAGACGCTTGACCTCGCAGGCATTGCCGTGCGCGCCGCGGACCGCGACGAGGACGACCCCATCATCATCGCCGGTGGTCCCTCCGCCTGGAATTGCGAGCCACTCGTGCCCATGTTCGATGCCGTCCTGCTCGGTGACGGCGAGGAGGAGATCGTCGACGTCGCACGCTGCGTCCGTGACGCACGTGACGAGGGAGCTAGCCGTGAGGAGATCCTGCTGAGGCTGTCGCGGATCGAGAGCATCTATGTTCCGTCGCTCTATGACATCGTCATTGATGACGAGTCCACGCGCTGGGGCTATGCGGTACCGCGCGAGGGCACTGGAGCGCCAGAGATCGTCTACAAGCGTTGCATCCCCAGCCTGGCTGACACCGAGCCGGTGGCGCAGCGTATGGTTCCCTACATGGGCATCGTGCAGGATCGCTTTGCCATCGAGGTGCTTCGTGGCTGCGCGCGTGGCTGTCGCTTCTGCCAGGCTGGTATGACCTATCGCCCCGTCCGCGAGCGTCCCGCCCAGCAGGTCATCGAGGCTGTGGGGGAGGGCCTTGCGATGACGGGCTATGACGAGTGCTCGCTATCGTCCCTCTCGACCACCGACCATTCACAGTGCGCCGAGATCCTGACCGCCCTCAACAAGAAGGCGCGGGAGAGCGGCGTGCGCGTGTCCATCCCCTCGCAGCGCCTCGACTCCTTTGGCGTCGACATGGCATCTGCGGTCTCAGGAGCGAGGAGGGGAGGCCTCACCTTTGCACCGGAGGCGGGTACACAGCGCCTTCGTGACGTCATCAACAAGAACGTGACCGAGGATGACCTCTATCGTGCCGCGCGAAACGCCTTCGAGCATGGCTGGCGCCGCATGAAGCTGTATTACATGATGGGCCTCCCTACCGAGACCGACGAGGACATCGTGGCCATCACCGACACGGCTCGACGCGTGCTCGAGATCGGTCGCGAGATCTGTGGTCGCTCGCGCAAGGGCAAGAACGGCGTGAGTGTGACCATTTCCGTTGCGGTGTTCGTCCCCAAGTGCTATACGCCCTTCCAGTGGGTCGGCCAGCTTGAGCGTGATGAGGTGCGTCGTCGCCAGCAGCTCCTTCTGACTTCAAACAAGGACCGTGACATCCATATCTCCTATCACGATTCCGACGTTTCGGTGATAGAGGGGGCGCTCTCCAAGATGGGTCGTGCGGGCTTCGAGGTCGTGCTCGGTGCATGGCAGCGTGGCTGCCGCTTCGATGCCTGGTCGAGTGAGTTTGACTACGAGTCTTGGACCGAGGCGGGAAAAGCCGCGGGCTATGACCTCGAGGAGGTTGCGACGGAGGCCTTTGACCTGGATGCCCATCTGCCGTGGGACCACACGTCCCCCGGCGTGTCAAAGGGCTTCCTCAAGCGAGAGTGGCGACGTGCCGTGGCGGGCGTCACGACCCCTGACTGCACCATGACGAGCTGCACCGGTTGTGGCGTGTGCCCGACCTTGGGCGTGGACAACCAGATTGCAGGTGATCGCCATGTCGGGTAAGCCCCCAATCGGACGTCCTGACCTCAATCGCCTGAGGGTGATGTTTCGCAAGGACGGGCGCCTTGCCTACCTGGGCCACCTCGAAGTGATCAACACCATCGGACGATCGATACGCAGGGCTCAGCTGCCCTTCTCGGTGGGCAACGGCTTCGCCCAGCGCATGCGCATCCAGTTCTCCCAGGCACTGCCGGTGGGAGCCGCCTCGCGTGCGGAGTACGTGGACATCTACCTGACGGAGCGCATCGATGCAGATGAGGCCTTGAGGCGCTTTGCCGAGGCCAGCCCCTCGGCCATGGCTCCCGTCGATGCCGCTTACGTGCAGTCGCGCATGCCAGCCCTTGAGGCATGGCTCACGCGCTCTCGCTGGCAGGTGCGCCTGCTCGGTACCGGCGAGGGCTTCACTGCCTCACGGCTCGATGCGGTCCTTGACGCCCTCCGCGAGGTGGGATCGATCGACTTCATGCGCGGGGACAAGCCGCGCACGATTGGCTTGGATACGACGCTCGTGTCATGGGACGCTGCGGATGGCGTGGCAGAGGGCCCTTTCTCCACCATTGACCTGCGCCTGGAGACCCGCTCATCCAACCTCGGCGCCTTGCGTCCCGCGGTGCTGCTGGAGGCCGCGTTCAAGCGTGAGGAGCTCGAGGGCTGCCTGCTTGACTCCCTCAGGGTGGAGCGCGTGGGCCAGTGGCACGAGGACGAGGATGGGACGCTCATCGACCCTATGGCCTTTGACCTGCGTGTCTGAGCGGCCGTCACCAGGCGTCCCGCGTTTCTGATTGTCTTGTGGAGCTAGGAGATGTAACTCCCATATCTTGTGGTTGACGGTATCCTCTCCTAGGCAGTTTTTTGCTCCGGACATGCTGTTTTGTCATTGACCGGGCGAATGGCTACGAGTAATATAAATTCTGTTGCACTAACATCAGCAATGAAGGGTTTGGACATGTACGCAATCGTTTCTACTGGTGGCAAGCAGTATAAGGTTGCCAAGGGCGACGTCATTGACG